>NZ_JBSWYQ010000001.1:0-662287 GCF_056161165.1 Alteromonas sp. ABV2_168
TTCCTCTCAGAACAGCTAGAGATCGTCGCCTTGGTGAGCCTTTACCTCACCAACTAGCTAATCTCACTTGGGCCTCTCTTCAGGTAGGAGCCTAAGCCCCCTTTGGTCCGTAGACGTTATGCGGTATTAGCAGTCGTTTCCAACTGTTATCCCCCTCCCAAAGGCAAGTTCCCAAGCATTACTCACCCGTCCGCCACTCGTCAGCAAATAGCAAGCTATTCCTGTTACCGTTCGACTTGCATGTGTTAGGCCTGCCGCCAGCGTTCAATCTGAGCCATGATCAAACTCTTCAATTAAATATATCGAAAAACTTTTATGAATCGTCGGTTGACACTCTTAACGAGTGCCCACACAGATTGTCTTGTTATAAATTTTTAAAGAACAATGCTAAGAATTTTCTCAGCTGCTTCAATGTTTCTCCCTGAAGCGGGACGCGTATTCTACGCGTTTCGTTTTCAGTGTCAACAACTTTTTGAATTTAATTTCGAATAGTTGCTTCTGAAAACTGCTTATTGAATTTAGCCCTAAGCCTTATTCTATAAGCACTTCGCGGTGTCTGTCAGTGACGTTCCCCGTCGAAGTGGTGCGCATTATAGGGAGTTCAGTTCGCACGTCAACGGTTATTTTCAAAAAACTGAAACAATTCATCTGAACGCTTATTTCTTATACTTTCACGCCTATAAAGCGAGCGATCACACGGGTATAGTACCGTTATTATTGATTATGAGAGCTTTACTATGCCTGTCAGAAAGTACAATTCTGTTTCCCCTTCTATTGCTGATAACTGTTATATCGATGACTCAAGCGTGCTTGTCGGAGATATCGCTATAGGATCAGATTCAAGTATATGGCCACTGGTTGCAGCCAGAGGCGATGTTAATTATATAAAGATAGGCGACCGCACAAATGTTCAGGACGGTTCAGTGCTTCACGTCACCAGGAAATCTGCCGGTAATCCTGAAGGTAACCCACTAATTATTGGTGATGATGTAACGATAGGACATAAATGCATGCTTCACGGATGCACACTGGGCAACCGTATACTCGTCGGTATGGGTGCCATTGTGATGGATGGTGCTGTTGTAGAAGATAATGTGTTTATCGGAGCAGGTACATTAGTCCCGCCAAACAAGCGCCTTGAGAGTGGCTACTTATATGTAGGCAATCCAATTGTGAAAAAGCGCCCGCTCAAAGAGAGTGAACAGGCCTTTCTTAAGATTTCGGCAGACAACTATGTCCGGCTGAAAGATGAATACCTTACACAAGGCTGAATCTGAACTACCGTTTAAGGACGAAGTTTCTGAATAACACCGGCAGTCTCCGGCCTTTTACCTGTCCAGATGGTGAATGCTGCAGCTGCCTGTTCCACCAGCATACCAAATCCGTCTTTGGTTCCTGCAGCCCCTTTCTCAGCAGCATACTGCATAAAGCGTGTTGGCTGACTACTGTATACCATGTCGTAAGCCAACTCGCATTTACCGAACATACTGTCGGACACAACTGGCAGATCGCCCGTCAAACTCGCTGACGTGCAATTAATAATAATATGGGCTTCAACGCTGACGAGCTCGTCAGCCGTTATCGCTTCAAACTTAGGGTTTGCTATATCTGACACAATCGCCTGTGCTTTGGCAAAAGTACGGTTAGCAATAAATAATGATTCCGGATTTTCTCTCAATAATGGCCCTGCTACACCGCGGGTAGCGCCACCGGCACCAATAAGTAAAATACGCTTTCCGCTTAAAGTTCCTATTGTACTGAGTAAGTCCGCAACCAGTCCCATGCCGTCAGTCGTATAACCATTCAGGCAGCCGTCTACTTTATGCAGGGTATTAACGGCTTTTGCGGTTGCCGCCTCTTCATTACAATTTGCTTCACTTAATTTGAACGCTCTTTCCTTGAACGGGACTGTAACATTACATCCCAAAGCCCGCTCATCAGCAAAAAAATTCGTAACTGTATCTTCGAAACCTTCAATGGGCGCTTCAATCTTTTCATATTGAATGGTCTCCCCGGTTAAATCAGCAAACATATGATGAATTGCAGGTGATAAACTCTGAGAAATCGGGTTTCCAAATACAGCGAATTTTTTCATGGGTCTCTTTAGCTTATTAAACAAATCAAAGAAAACGTCTTCAGACACAACCCCCTCCACACCCTATGAAGCAATCGGGGGAGAAGAAACGGTAAAACTTATTGCCAACCGATTCTATGACATCATGGAACAAGATCCTATGGCTGAAGAGTTACTTGCAATACATCCGCAACCAATTGACAGAATAAGACATGTCTTTTTTCTTTATTTAACCATGTGGCTTGGCGGTCCCAATGAGTTTGAAAAGCAATTTGGTCATCCCCGCTTGCGTGCCAGACACCTTGGTTTTGCTGTGACACCTGCACTGAAGCGTCAATGGATGTATTGCATGCGAAAGGCAATGTTGCAATCGGTTCACGACATTGCTCTTGCAGAGAAGTTACTGGAAGCACTGGATCAACTCGCAGAACATATGATTAATACGGAACAATAAAAAAGCCCTCCGGATAAGGAGGGCAAAAGGCAAGTGCGAAAAACGCATGGAAACTAAATGTCAGATGCTCAGAATGTGTAACCTACAGAAATAGTGTAAACCCAGGGATCAATCTGAATATCGTTTACGCTTCCCTGAGCTTC
Source organism: Alteromonas sp. ABV2_168 (assembly GCF_056161165.1). Classification (NCBI taxonomy): domain Bacteria; kingdom Pseudomonadati; phylum Pseudomonadota; class Gammaproteobacteria; order Alteromonadales; family Alteromonadaceae; genus Alteromonas; species Alteromonas sp. ABV2_168. The sequence goes on from NZ_JBSWYQ010000001.1 coordinate 2,672, forward strand.
ACCCACATTGAAGGTGGCTTCGGTATCAATATCAATCCACCTTACCGACGCATTAATGTGCCAGTCGTTATTCAGCATGTAATCCGCACCGATTTGTGCAGAAACACCAAAGGAGTTATCCAGATCTAAATCTGTCAGTCCTGCATCCCCGTTAGCTGAAGTGAATTCCTCGTCATAAATGAATGTATAGTTCAGACCCGCACCGATATAAGGCTGGAACACTGCCGCGGGATCATTGAAGTAGTAATTAACGGTTAATGTAGGGGGTAAGTGTGTCACTTCTCCCAGCTTATCACCTGTGCCCAGCGGGTCAGACACACCAAAACTGACGTCATGGCTGAATGGTGTCGCTGCGAGTAATTCGATATTGATATTGTCGGTTATGAAATACGCAACATTCAGACCCAGTTGGGTATCGTTATCAACCGACAAATCTACGCCTAAATCTGCACCACCGGCAATAATGGTGGATGTTTCGTCGTCAGGTGCAACCGTTGTAAGACCGCCACGTACAACCCAGTCGCCTTTTTCATATGCTTGAGCGGCAGGAGCAGCAATGAGGGCTGCGAGGATAACAGTAGCCAGAGTGGTTGTTTTCATTTCGATTCTCTCGTGTGTTTAACGTTGATGTGCGTACTGTACGCCTCAGGAGAATCAAAATGTTGATCTGGAACAACAGAAAAAAATGGTTTTAAAATCAGCTTCCTGACCATTGATCTGAATCAATAGTCAGGATAAGCAGAGCTTACCAGTCTGTGGGTTTCAGCCAGTTAGCCAGCTTCGCTTCAGCGCTGCCTGCGGGCGCTTCGAAGCCATATTCCCAGCGGGCAAGGGGCGGCATGGACATCAGAATGGACTCTGTACGGCCGCCGGTTTGTAACCCGAATAACGTGCCACGGTCATACACCAGATTGAACTCGACATAACGTCCGCGACGATAAAGCTGAAATTGGCGTTCACGTTCTGAGTAAGACATGCCTTTACGGCGTTCAACGACCGGAACATATGCGTCCAGATAGCCATTACCTACTGACTGCATAAATTCGAAGCTTTTATCAAATCCCCATTCATTCAGGTCATCAAAAAAGAGACCGCCAACGCCACGGGTTTCGTCACGATGTTTCAGATAAAAATAGTCATCACACCATTTCTTATATCTGGCATAAATATCATCACCAAAAGGAGCACAGCACTTTTTAGCGGTGTCGTGCCAGTGCTGAACATCTTCTTTAAAGGGATAGAACGGCGTGAGGTCAAAGCCACCTCCAAACCACCAGATGGGTGTTTCTCCCGGCTTTTCAGCAATAAAAAAACGCACATTGGCATGAGAGGTGGGTACATAGGGGTTGTGGGGATGAATAACCAGAGACACCCCCATTGCCTGAAAACTTCTGCCGGCCAGCTCAGGACGTGATGCAGTTGCTGAAGCCGGCATGGCTCCGCCGAACACGTGACTGAAATTGACACCGCCCTGCTCTATCACCGCGCCGTTTTTAAGCACTCTTGAGCGGCCACCGCCCCCCAGTTCTCTTTCCCAGCTGTCTTCTACGAACTGACCTTTGCCATCAACCAGCTCCAGTGTCTGACAGATGTTATCCTGCAAGGCCAGCAGGAAAGCTTTAACTTTTTCTATCGCCTTGTTTGTGTCTTCAATATTCATTGTTTGCATTATTTAATCTCTGATCACCCGGCCGGAATCGCAATCCCGGATTGTACTGGGCCTGTCCAGTCCGCCCACATCGCCGTCAATGTAGATAACACTGTCTGCAAAGTATGCTCTTGCTTCACCCTGTGTTCTTGCAGGTTCTTCACCGGAAGGATTGGCGCTGGTAGAAACCAGAGGCTTGCCCAGCTTTTCACACAATGCTTTCACTACCGGATGTGTTGTCACCCGAACTGCTATTTTTTCGTGAGAACCTGTGATCCAACCGGGCGCTGTTTTGGACTTCGGCAAAAGCCAGGTATTCGGCCCGGGCCATGATGAGAAAATTTGCGCTCTGCGATCAGGAGGAACAGCATTGTCATTAACGTAAGGCAGCAAACGGGAATAGGTATCAGCAATAAGGATCATGCCTTTTTCAACCGGACGTTGCTTCAGTTGTAATAGTTTGTGAACCGCCAGCTCATTATCAGGGTCGCACCCTATCCCCATTACCGCTTCGGTGGGATAAACAATTAACGCTCCCTGTTCAAACGCTTCTTTTACAGGGTCAATCTGTTGTTCATTACTCATTTTCGGGCTCTGCCTGATAATCGCATTTAACTTGCGGGCAGCACACTTTGCCTTTTTTATTGATCAAAAGGCCCCAGCCACAATCTGGACAGCTACCCGGAACGGGCGGGAAATTTACCACATACTTGCATTGAGGATAATGATTGCACGCATAAAAGCGCTTTCCGTATTTATTTGTGCGCTCAATGATGTGTCCGGTATTACATTGGGGACAAATGATCTGCGTGTCCTCCTGCTGTTTTACCGGCTCAATATGATGACATTCAGGAAAATTTGTACAGCCAATAAACATACCGTAGCGACCTTTTTTAATGGCCATCGTACTACCGCAGTCGGGACACATCGTGCCGGCGATTTCTTTTAACGTTGTGGTTTGTTGATCGTGTAACGGCTTACTGAAATGACATTCGGGATAAGCCGTACATCCAAGGAAAGGGCCACTCTTGCTATTTCGGATTTGAAGATGACTGCCGCATTCCGGGCAGTCACCGAAGGCGTGCTCAAGCGCATGCTCATGAGCACTGAATAAGGAATGATCTATTTTTGACATGAACCCCTGATACCTTAGAGCACAAATTCAGGAGGCATCCCGGGGACCATGCCGGTACTACTCCTGATTAATGCAGCGTACCATCAGATTCTTCAAACAGAAGATCTTCCATCTGTGCATACGCATTCTCTTTACCGGGCACGTTGAATAACACCATCAACACGACCCATTTTAAATCTTCAAGACAGAACTCAGGAGAGTCTATTTCCATCACTCTGTCGATAACCATTTCACGTGTAGAAGCGTCGAGTACACCAACCTGCTCTAAAAACAGCAGGAATCCCTGGCACTCCACATCCAGACGCATTTGCTCTTCCTGGGTATAAATGCGGCTGACGCCAGATGATATACGCTGACAGAAATACGGCTTATTATCCGTTTCCTGGAGCGCAGCCAGTTTCTCCAGCCATGCTAACGCCTTATAGATTTCATCATGATGAAAGCCAGCGCGTATTAACTCATCCGTCAGTTCGTCCTGATCGACGCGGATTTCCGTTTCGCTATGAATGAAGTTCTCAAACAGATACATGAGGATGTCGAACATGGTTTATTTCCCCCTCAATTTGACGTAACCACCGGGAACGGGGGTTACGAGACCACGCAGTTCATATTCTAATAATGCCGCCATAACCGCTGATACAGGCAGTGCGCTGCGTTCGGCAATGATGTCAACGCCAGTTACATCAAAGTCCACACTATCTAATAATTTATCGGTTGCCAAGTTTTGATCTTCACTTTTTTGTTGTTGCTCAGCTGCGGCAGCAACGGGCGATCTGGCAAGATGGTTAAATTCCTCCAGGATGTGGTCTGCAGTTACCACAAGTTTAGCACCTTGCTGAATAAGTGCATGACAACCTTCTGTCTGCACATTTGCGATATTGCCCGGCACAGCGAACACTTCGCGTCCCAGATCTGCGGCCAGATTGGCAGTTATCAAGGTACCACTCTTTATTGTTGCTTCGACCACCAGCGTACCGGCTGAAATGGCAGCGATTAAGCGGTTTCTGCCAGGAAAGTGATGACGCTTCGGTGGTGTGCCGGGTGAAAACTCAGACACGAGCAATCCATTATGACTGACGATTTCCTCTGCCAGATGAATGTTCCGGCGGGGATAGATAACATCCGGCCCGCTTCCCAGAAAGGCTACCGTTCTGCCCTCTATGGCATTGGCAGCCTTATGGGCTGCGGCATCAATTCCGCTGGCAAGGCCGCTGGTCACAGTGACGCCGGCAGCGGCCAGCTGTGAGGCAAATAATGCAGCATTTGAAAGACCTGCCCGGGTAGCCATTCTGCTGCCGACAACCGCAATCTGCGGATCGCCAAGACGTGAAGTATTCCCTCTGGCAAACAAGAGTAATGGTGGTGATGTCAGACTACTGAACCCTGATGGCCAGTCCGGCATGTCCCGGGTAATGATCTGATTCGCCGGGTCTCTGTCCAGCCAGCGATAAGCCTGTTCATGAAGCTTGTCATTTGCAGATGTCCGTAACTGGCGAATCTGTGCCAGCTGTTCAGAAGTAAGAGGATGGTCAGGATTTGTCATCCACTCATCGGAATGGAGAAAGGCCCGGGCTGAAATGCTGTATTTATTGAGTAGCGCATTCCATTTCGCTGTAGTCATGGCCGGCACTGAAGCCAGTGTCAGCCAGGAATGTATTGAAGTGTTTTGATGATTTTTCCGCATACCGCAGCCCCTCAGCTACGGTATGGGTTATCCCGGTTAAGGATTAGCGACAATAGCGCCCGTCTTCACCAGTTCTCTGGCACGGGTAATGATGCCGTAGCTGGCTTTATCAAATGTTTTGAAAATGACGATTTCGCCGATTTTAATGGCCGGCTGATGCACCGTGCTGCCATCGTTAAACACGCTGTACATGGCATTATTTTCGCCAGCGTATTTGGGTAATTCACCGTCAATAATATCTGGCCCCTGAGAATAAAGTCCCATCACAGTGCCGGGAGACACTTGCTCAGAACCTAAATCCACAATGACCACATCGTCTTTACCCAGCAACTGATGCTGATGAAGGTTTCCTACCACAAAACCCCGCTGTTCAGGCGTTGCAGCCTGCAGCACGAGATCCTGCCGGTCTGTGAAATCTCCGTCATACAGCCGGTCGCCACGGGCTGCTTCAAAGTTTGATTTGGTGACTTTGACCAGCCACTGGAACGGCACGGTATCGTCAATCATATTGGCATCAGCAACATGATGAACCTGAATCCCGAGGATCTCTCCGTCCAGGTTTTCAATAGTAGATTGTCTGCGGACTACACGATACTGATCTGAAGATCGGCCGTAACTCCGGCTGATCACTAAATCGTCGGTAACAAAACGGATATCGCCGGTTTGATTACCGAGAATATGGGGCAGCTTTTCATAGACCTCTTCATCAAGTAATTCATTTTGATTGATGTAAGGAGCAATAACGGACCAGGGCAACATACTGATGGGGTCAGGCTTATTTTGTTTACGCAGGGACGGTCCGAGGGTGATGTGTTTTTTATCCCGCTGAACTACCAGTACCGGCTGACCGTCGACAATACGTATTACAAGAACGTCGCCGGGGTAAATCAAATGAGGATTGATAATTTGAGTATTGTTACGCCACAGCTCCGGCCATAGCCAGGGCTTGTCCAGAAACAGGCTGGCAATATCCCATAACGTATCATTGCGTTTCACTGTATAGGTTTGCGGGGCATCTTCTTTTAACGTGACTGCCTGAGCTAACCCTGTAAGGCAGCTTAAGATCACTGTCACTGCGGTCAGGGCAGCGGCAAAGCGCTTTTTAATCAATCCGGTTGTCATGTTTGCTCCAACCACTCCTGTTGAAATTTTCGACATTGACTCTATATCGGCCATGTATCCGCTATTTCCAGCAAAAAACTGCACGGCAGTTACCGTTATACGATAGAATAGTATCAGAAACCAATGTGTAAATAGCGCTGGCTATTGGATCGTATATTAATTCATACACGCAAGCGAAGCAGAACGACAGATGGCAATTTTAGACGTATTAAGTTTTCCTGACGAACGCCTACGTACCGTAGCGAAGCCCGTTGAGTCAGTAGATGAAGAAATTAAGCAACTGATCTCGGACATGTTCGAAACCATGCGCGATGAGAAAGGCATCGGCCTTGCCGCCACGCAGGTAGACAGACATGTACAGGTTGTAGTGATGGATGTATCTGAAAATCAGGATACGCCCAGAGTATTCGTGAACCCTGAAATCACAGCGAAAGATGGTTCCACCATCAGTGAGGAAGGCTGTTTATCGGTACCCGGTAATTACGCCAAAGTAGACCGTGCAGAACGGGTGACTGTTAAAGCACTGGACGGTGAAGGGAATCCTTTTGAGCTTGAAGCTGACGGTCTGCTGGCTATCTGTATTCAGCACGAACTGGATCATCTGAAAGGTAAATTATTTATTGATTACCTGTCACCGCTGAAACGCCAGCGTATCCGGAAGAAGTTAGAAAAAGAAGCAAGACTGGCTGCTAAGGCCTAGGACTATTTGTGACCACACCACTACGAATCATTTTTGCCGGTACGCCGGATTTTGCTGCCGACCATTTACGCGCCCTGCTCGGTTCTGAGCATGAGGTTATTGCTGTTTATACGCAACCTGACCGTCCTGCCGGACGGGGCAAAAAGCTGACGCCCAGCCCTGTAAAAGTATTAGCTGAAGAAAATGGCATCGATGTTTATCAGCCTGCTTCTTTAAAAGCACGGGAAGCTCAGGAAACGCTGAATCAGTTGAACGCTGATGTGATGGTAGTAGTGGCTTATGGTTTGTTACTGCCGCAGGCTGTTCTGGATATGCCCCGCTCAGGCTGCATAAACGTACATGGCTCTATTTTACCGAAATGGCGCGGAGCGGCACCTATTCAACGCTCTTTGTGGGCAGGCGATGAAGAAACCGGCGTGACCATTATGCAAATGGATGTTGGCTTAGATACCGGCGATATGTTGCATATTGCCAGGCTGCCTGTTGAACCGGAAGATACCAGTGCCACGCTCTACGATAAGCTTGCGAAGCTGGGGCCTGAGGCTCTGGTTAACGTGCTGAACGATTTGGAAAGCTATACTGCAAAAGCAGAAAAGCAGGATGATAATCTGGCCTCCTACGCGAAGAAGCTCAGTAAAGAAGAGGCTCTTATCGACTGGCAGGACAGCGCAGAGCAAATTGAAAGAAACATCCGTGCGTTTAATCCCTGGCCGGTGGCGTGGATGCAAATCGGCAAGGATAACGTGAAAGTATGGTCTGCACATGTGAGCGACAATACGTCAACACAACAACCGGGCACAGTGGTAAGTGCCAGTAAACACGGTATCGTTATTGCCACTGCCACGAAAGATTTAATCATCACCCAACTACAAATCCCCGGCAAAAAAGCGTTGCCGGCAGGCGATGTTGTGAATGCACGGCAGCAATGGTTTGTGGCCGGTAAACTGGTTGGCGGAGAAGCATAATGGCTTCGGTTCAGCCGGTTCCCCTTCCAAGACAAAAGAATTTACGCGCCGATACTGCCTGGGTAATTTTTCAGATCCTGGAAAACGGCAAATCCAGCAGAGAATGTCTTGCTAAAGTACAACGCCGGCATCACGGAAAGGATAACGCCTGGATTCAGGAAATGTCGCTGGGTGTCATGCGTCAACTACCAGTTCTCCAATTCTGGTTGCGGGGATTACTCGATAAGCCTCTGAAAGGGAATAAGAAGATCCTGGAGCACCTGATGCTGCTTGGTCTCTATCAACTGGCTTTCAGCCGGGTATCATCTCACGCAGCAGTAAGCGAAACAGTGAATGCTGCTTCTTATTTGGGTGGTATGTCTTTAAAGGGACTGGTTAACGCTATCCTGCGTAACTTCGAACGTCAGGGGCTGGCAGATAAGCCGGTAGACGATCCCATTATTGCAAGCGGATTACCCAAATGGCTATTTAAACGCATTCAGGATGCTTACCCACAGGTGGCCGACCGCATTATTGAACAAACCAATGATCAGGCGCCTATCTGGTTAAGGGTGAATACGTGCCAGGTTTCACGTGAAACCTTTTGTGATGCCCTGACTGAAATGAACATCCCGTTTGAAACAGTGGCTTCCCACCCTCAGGCGGTAAGACTTATCACCCGCAGCGACATTACTGCACTGCCGGGTTACGACAAAGGCTGGTTTGCGGTGCAAGATGGCGCAGCTCAGCTTGCCGCACCTTACCTGGACCCGCAACCCGGTGAAACCATACTGGATTGTTGTGCTGCTCCGGGCGGCAAAACCGGTCATCTGTTTGAAGTTCAGCCTGAACTGACCCGCTGTATTGCGATCGACAGCGATGCAATACGCCTTGAGCGGGTTAAAGAGAATATGACGCGGTTAAAGCATCATCCTGAAATTAAAACCGGTGATGCATTGCGTCCCGATCAATGGTGGGACGGGAAATTATTCGATCGCATTCTGCTGGATGCGCCCTGCTCTGCAACCGGCGTTATCCGTCGTCATCCTGACATTCGCTGGCTGAGAAAGCCGGCTGATATTGCAGCACTTGGTGCATTGCAGTCGGAAATTCTCGATGTTATGTGGTCATTGTTGAAGCCGGGTGGCACCTTGCTGTACGCCACCTGTTCCATTCTGCCTGAAGAGAACCGTGAACAAATAAAGCAATTCCTGGCACGTACTACAGATGCTGAATTGTCTGAGCTTTGTGAGGGTGAAAGCAGAGATTTCCCGGGCCGGCAGATAGCAACCGGTGAGGAACAAATGGATGGTTTCTATTACGCGAGACTGATAAAGTCTTCTCATTAAACTAGTAAGAGTCTGAATTACATCAATGAAAATCATCATTCTTGGCGCGGGACAGGTTGGCGGTACTCTGGCAGAAAACCTGGTTGGTGAAAAGAACGAGATCACAGTAATTGATTCAGATCCCTCTATACTGCGAGCCCTTCAGGACCGCCTTGATCTTCAGGTAGTCGAAGGCGTGGGTTCCCACCCTGATATTCTCAAAAAAGCCGGCGCTGAAGACGCCGATATGCTGATCGCTGTTACAAATAGCGATGAAAGTAACATGCTTGCCTGTCAGGTTGCATACAGTCTGTTTAAAACCCCGACTAAAATTGCCCGCGTTCGCAGTGAGCAATACATCATTTATCAGGAACAGTTGTACCAGGAAAATAACATTCCTGTGGATCACATCATTGCGCCTGAGCAGTTGGTAACCACTGCAATTAAACGTCTTATTGATTATCCCGGTGCGCTTCAGGTTGTGGAATTTGCCGAAGGTAAAGCGAGCCTTGTTGCGGTTAAAGCCTACTATGGCGGTCTGCTGGTTGGACACGCCTTATCAGCCCTGAAAGAACATATGCCCAACGTGGAAACCCGTGTTGCGGCAATTTACCGTCGCGGCCGTCCAATCCGCCCGCTGGGCACGACGGTAATAGAGGCTGATGATGAAGTATTCTTCATTGCTGCCACCAAACATATCCGTGCGGTAATGAGTGAACTGCAGAAACTGGAATCCAGCTACAAACGCATTATGATTGCCGGCGGCGGTCTTATCGGTGCTGGCCTGGCAAAACGTCTCGAGCACAAACACAACGTGAAGCTGATTGAATTCAGCCCTGAACGCGCACAGTATTTATCTGCGAATCTGGATAAAACCATCGTATTTTGTGGTGATGCCTCTGATCCTGAATTACTGAATGAAGAGAGTATCGATCAGGTAGATGCCTTTATTGCTGTCACCAACGATGATGAAGCAAACATCATGTCAGCGATGCTGGCTAAGCGTATGGGTGCACAAAAGGCCATGGTGCTTATCCAGCGCAGTGCTTATGTGGACCTGGTACAGGGAGGTGAAATTGATATTGCATTCTCACCCCAGCAGGCTACGATTTCCGCATTGCTTACCCATATTCGACGCGGTGATATCGTTAACGTATATTCTCTGCGCCGTGGTGCCGCAGAGGCCATAGAAGCCATTGCCCACGGTGACGAAAACACTTCAAAAGTGGTGGGCCGTGAAATCGGCAATATCAAATTACCGCCCGGCACAACAATCGGAGCTGTCGTCAGGGAAGATACGGTAATCATTGCTCACAGTGATACGAAGATAGAAGCCAACGATCACGTGATTCTTTTTCTGGTAGATAAGAAATACATCAATGATGTAGAGAAGCTGTTCCAGCCAAGCGCATTCTTCTTCGGCTGATAACTAGTGATCTACTGATACCACGTTCCGCGCAGTGTGTTTGCGTCAGCTGCGCCAGAACGTAGGTGAGAACAGTACCAGCAGTGAAAATACTTCCAGCCGTCCGAATACCATTGCCAGTACCAGCAGCCATTTACCACCGTCACTCACCTCTGAATAAGTACCCGCTACGCTGCCCAGACCTGGGCCGAGGTTATTCAATGATGCAGCGGTCGCCGTAAAAGCAGAAATGTTATCCAGACCCGTAGCAATCATACCAATCATGATCACCACAAACACAATGGCATAAGCAGAAAAGAATCCCCACACAGCCTCTACCACCCTGTCAGGCATCGCTCTTTCGCCCAGCTTTACCGAATAGACAGCTTTAGGATGAATGAGGCGGTCAACTTCACGTTTACCCTGCAGGAACAATAACAGTACCCGTACGACTTTCAGACCACCGCCTGTTGAGGACGCACAGCCGCCGATAAAACTGGAGAATATCAGCAAAATAGGCAGGAACGCCGGCCAGGATGAGAAGTCAGTGGTGGCAAAACCGGCAGTGGTACTGATAGACACCGCCTGAATCATAGCCTGATCCAGCGCTTCCTCTGCAGAGGTGTAATAGCCGGATAATGTAAGCACCAGAAAGCAAATCATGATCAGCGTAAACTGAATAAACAGAAATGCCTTAAATTCCGGATCCCGTAAATACCCTTTCAGGGAACGGGAACTTACTGCTGCGTAATGCAAAGAGAAATTCAGTGCCGCAATCAGCAGAAAGACAGAACAAATCACATTCACCATGGGACTATCGAAATAGCCCAGGCTGGCATCATGGGTCGAGAAACCACCTATCGCGACGGTGGCGAAGGAATGACATATCGCATCAAACCAGTCCATACCGGCCAGCCAGTAAGCCACCATGCAGGCAATGGTTAGAGATAAATAAATATACCAGAGATGCTTGGCAGTATCGGCTATACGGGGTGTCATCTTGGAATCTTTCACAGGGCCCGGCGTTTCTGCACGGTACAACTGCATGCCCCCGACCCCCAGAATTGGCAGGATAGCCACCGCCAGTACAATGATACCCATACCGCCCAGCCACTGTAATTGCTGACGATAGAATTGAATTGAATGGGGTAGAAACTCTATACCTTCTATCACGGTGGCGCCCGTGGTAGTGAGACCGGAAAAAGATTCAAAAAATGCGTCGGTCACGGTCATGCTGGGCTGTTCAAGCAAGATAAACGGAATCGCACCGAAACTTGCCAGTACTGTCCAGAACAGGACTACGATAAGAAAGCCTTCTTTCGCACGCAGTTCTTTGCGGTGATAGCGGTTCGGATACCACATCATCATGCCCGTGCCCACACAAAGCAGGAATGCAATGATGAAAGGCAGGCCGCTTCCATCTTCGAACATCAGCGATATCAGTGCCGGTGGGATCATTGTCACGCTGAACAATGCAACAAGTAATCCGAGAATCCTTACGATTGCACGATAGTGCATGTGCCGTTGAACCTTATTGTTTTTTTACCCATGCCAGGCATGGTTGTGTGTACTACCCCAATAGCTGACATTATGCGGTGACAAAGGCGAAAGGGAAAGTCCCATTCGCCGATACTCCCCGCCTTGCGGGGAGGTTTTAATTCATTGCCAGTACAGTTTCGACCATTTTGTCGATCCCCGCCTTTGCTTCAAGGATGTCCCCGGCGAGCATATAAGCAGGCGTGGTTACCAGTTTGGCGTCGGTATCAATTACAATCTCATCTACTGCACAGTCAACGTGAACAGCACCCAGTGCATTAATACCTGCGGCAGCACCTTCATCATTGCCAATGGTCACCTTACGCTGACTGCCATAAACAGCTGCTGCCAGTGCCGGAGCAATACAAGCGTAACCGGCCGGTTTGCCCGCCTCTGCAAATGCTCTGCATACAGTGAGTACATCTTCATTCACAGAGCAGTCTGCACCATCAACTGCAAATGTACACAGATTCTTGGCCGCACCAAAACCACCTGGCAAGATGATGGCGTCAAAGTTGTCAGGCTGACATTCGGTAACAGGTTTAATTTCCCCTCTGGCGATACGGGCAGATTCAACCAGCACATTACGCTGTTCGTTTTCAGCCACTTCACCGGTAAGATGATTTACCACATGCATTTGCATGACATCCGGTGCGAAACATTGATATTCAGCGCCATTGCTGCGAATCGCCAATAAAGTAATCACTGCTTCATGTAATTCAGTGCCGTCGAATACACCACTTCCACTTAAAATCACTGCTACTTTTTTCACGTTTCACTCTCCTTTGCTCTGCAAGCCAGACACAGCAGGCGTTATGCCATTTGCGATTAAAAAACAAACAAAAACTATACAAAAATTATCAAACTCTGCTGTCACTGTTTGTTATCAGTATGCTACATTAACTGACCAACTTGGTTAAACAACAAATTCTTAATTCACCAAGTTATCCACACTATCAGGGAAGAATTCGTCAAGGTAATGACATCTCTTCGAATTCCTGCAAAACCTTATATATAAAGATCTACGGATTTTTTTGCCGTATCAGATCTGTGTGCCCGATCCAACTTCTTTTTATTTTGATCACAAAGTTATCCACAGGCGATCCGCTTTTGTGGATCGAACAGCTCCGCAGACGGTTATATGGCTTTAACAGGCGGCCTGTGGCATTCTGCTCACTTTACTAATGCCTGCGATTTAAGTTTCCTTATGTCTGAAAACAAAACTCCTCCCTTTATTCTGGTTGATGGATCTTCTTACCTGTTCCGCGCCTTCCATGGTTTACCTCCACTGACAAATTCTAAAGGTCAGGATACCGGTGCGATTTACGGTGTGATCAACATGCTGAGAAGCCTTATCCGTCAGTACAACCCCACTCACATGGCGGTAGTCTTCGATGCCAAGGGAAAAACCTTCCGCGACGACATGTATAAAGAATACAAGGCAAACCGTCCGCCGATGCCGGAAGAATTACGATCTCAGATTGCACCTTTGCATGACATTATCAGGGCAATGGGCTTGCCGATCATCGTGGAAGAAGGTGTAGAAGCCGATGATGTGATCGGAACCCTTTCACGTCAGGCCACCGAAAAAGGGATCGACACACTCATCAGTACAGGTGACAAAGATATGGCTCAGCTGGTCAATGAGCATGTCACGCTGATCAATACCATGAACAACCAGATCATGACGACTGAGGGTGTTAAGGAAAAATTCGGTATTCCTCCAGAGCTGGTTATTGATTTTCTGGCCCTTAAAGGGGACAAAGTCGATAACATTCCGGGCGTGCCGGGAGTAGGCGACAAAAGTGCACAGGCACTGCTGAACGGGATCGGTGGAATTAAAGCCATTTATGAGAATCTGGACGCTATCGCAGGCCTTTCATTCCGTGGCAGCAAAACCATGGCTGATAAGATGCGTGAGTATGAAGAGCAGGCGCGGTTATCTTATGATCTGGCAACAATAAAGCTGGATGTTGAGATGGATTTCCAGCCGGAAACGCTGGTACCGTCGGAAGCTGATAATACAAAGCTTGCCGCCCTGTTTGCCGAATATGAGTTTAAGCGCTGGTTTTCTGAAGTCTCATCCGAATCAGCCGCAGGGGAATCTGCTACCAGCGCAAAAACTGACGAAAGTAACGGTGAAGACGACACTCCTGCACTATCAGACATCGACAAAAGCAAATACGAAACCGTTACAGATAAAGCTGCTTTTGAAAACTGGCTGAAGAAGCTGAAACAGGCACCACTTTTTGCATTTGATACTGAGACCACCAGTCTCGATTATATGGAAGCTGAAATTGTTGGTGTATCTTTCAGTACAGCACCCGGAGAAGCCGCTTACGTACCGGTAGCACATGACTATCCTGATGCACCGGAGCAACTTGACCGTGATTACGTGCTTGGTGCATTAAAGCCGTTGCTGGAGTCAGATTCAGTTAAAAAGGTTGGCCAGCATCTGAAGTACGACAAAAACGTCCTGGCCAATTACGACATCAATTTACAGGGCATTGCTTTTGACACCATGCTTGAGTCTTACGTGCTTAACAGCACGGCAACCCGCCATGACATGGACTCACTGGCGATGGCGTACCTGAATCACAAAACAATCCACTTTGAAGAGATTGCCGGTAAGGGAGCGAAGCAACTTACCTTTAATCAGATTGATTTGAACGAGGCCGCCCCCTATGCCGCCGAAGATGCAGACGTTACTTTAAGGTTGCATGAAGAAATCTGGCGCCGGCTGGAACAGCACGAACCACTGAAAAATTTATTACTGGATGTCGAAGTGCCACTGGCCAGCGTACTGTCCAGGATGGAACAGCTGGGCGTGCTGATAGATTCACAAAAGCTGAATCAGCAAAGCCAGGATCTGGCTAAGCGTATAACTGAACTGGAAGCCAGTGTGCATGAAGCCGCGGGTGAAACATTTAACTTAGGTTCAACTAAACAGCTGCAACAGATTCTGTTTGAGAAATTGTCTTTGCCTGTGATCAAGAAAACGCCCAAAGGCGCCCCGTCTACGTCGGAAGAAGTATTACAGGAACTGGCGCTGGACTACCCTATTCCTAAAATGATCATGGAATACCGTGGTCTGACAAAGCTTAAAAATACTTACACAGACAAGCTGCCAAAGATGATCAATCACCGTACAGGCCGTGTGCATACGTCTTATCATCAGGCAGTCACCGCAACGGGACGGTTGTCTTCCACAGATCCTAACCTGCAGAACATCCCTATCCGCACTGAAGAAGGCCGCAGAGTACGGCAAGCGTTCGTGCCACGGGACGGTTATAAGATTGTCGCCGCGGATTACTCTCAAATAGAGCTGCGTATTATGGCTCATCTTTCTGAAGATCAGGGTTTGCTTGATGCATTCTCGCAGGGCAAAGACATACATAAGGCCACAGCGTCTGAAGTATTTTCAGTGCCTCTTGAGGAAGTAACTGCAGATCAGCGCCGCAGCGCGAAAGCTATCAACTTCGGACTGATATACGGCATGTCAGCTTTTGGTTTGTCCAGACAACTGAATATTCCCCGTAACGACGCACAAAAATACATGGATTTGTATTTTGAACGTTATCCGGGCGTACTGCGCTATATGGATAAAACCCGTGAGCACGCGAAAGAAACCGGCTATGTTGAAACGGTATTCGGGCGCAGACTGTATCTGCCTGACATTAAAGCAAGTAACGGTGCCCGCCGGAAAGGTGCAGAACGTGCGGCAATTAATGCTCCTATGCAGGGTACAGCGGCTGACATCATCAAACTGGCAATGCTGCGTGTTGATGAGTGGATCCAAAAAGAAGCCGCCAGGGACGTATTTATGATGATGCAGGTTCACGATGAGCTGGTTTTTGAAATTAAAGAAGAAGTGGTGGAAGAACGCGTTGCCAGCATTGTAGCCCTGATGGAACAGGCTGCCGCCCTGTCAGTTCCTTTACAGGTTGAAGCCGGTACGGGAGAAAATTGGGACGAGGCACACTAAAACAGTAAGTAGATTACAGCATTTAGCGTATTTATCGTGATAATCACCGATATTTGGTAATTTTATTACAATTTCACTTGCCTTTTCAGCATTCTGTTGTACCCTAATGGATGTAGGGTACAGAGGTGAGAAAGCTGTTTTCAAACCTTTGCTTTAACCCCGGTAGTTTTACCGGGGTTTTTTTATGCCCTTAGAAAAGTCATTCCGAAAGCACCCAAGCAATTGTTTTTATTGGAAAATAAAATAAATCTCAAAAAAACTTCTATTTTTTTTCAATTAATTTGAACTAACCGGCTTAAGGGGCACTCTATATCTTCGGTTTTTATGTGTTTTCTCTCAGTCCTTTTCCCCGGCCACTTTGGTCGGGGATTTTTCTTTCAGCTACAAGAAAACCAAAAAACGCCTAAGCGTCCTCTTCCTCATTCAGTTCAAACCACTTATCCAGAACAGCAGCCGCTTCGCTGACACCAATCTTTGATAAAGACGAGAATGCCTGAACAGTAACATCCCCGTTAAAGGCAAGTGCCGCATCTCTGGCAAACATAAATGCTTCTTTTCGTTTACCAGATTTTAACTTATCCGCTTTGGTCAGAAGTGCGAGAACAGGTAACCCTGCATCAACAGCCCAGTAAATAAGATCCTGATCGAGATCTTTAAACGGGTGACGGATATCCATCATGACGACCAGTCCCCGCAAGCTCTTCCGCTTTTGCAGATACTCACCCAGCGAGGCCTGCCACTTCTTTTTCATTGCAATAGGAACCTGCGCAAAGCCGTAGCCCGGCAAGTCAACCAGCCTGCGGGTTTCATCAAGTTCGAAGATATTGATAAGCTGGGTCCGGCCCGGTGTTTTACTGGTCCTCGCCAGGTTCTTTTGTCTTGTCAGTGTATTTAACGCGCTTGATTTTCCGGCGTTTGAACGGCCGGCAAAGGCGACTTCTATGCCCTCATCCTGCTTTAGATGGCGGATATCAGGCGCGCTCATCAGAAACTTAGCTTTTGTGTAATACGACATGTTGAATATCCGTCTATACTTTGCATTTAATTTTAATTTATTTGACACCTGTCAGAAAACGGTTATAAAACCATAGTTTTATTATGGAATAGGTTTTTCTGGCGTGCTAAATGTGTAAAATACAATGATATCACGTATATCGTCGAAGCCGTTTGGTCCTTTGTAGAGATTAGTTATGAAAAAACTGTGTTTAGTTGTTTGTATGACGTTAGGTTTCACCACAAATGCCATGGCGGCAGGCGACCCTGAAGCCGGTAAAGCGAAATCGGCCGTGTGCGCAGCTTGCCACGGAATGGACGGTAACTCTATGATTCCTATGAATCCGAAGATCGCCGGCCAGCATGCAGGGTATCTGCAAAAACAACTAAAAGAGTTCAAACTGGCTTCTCAGACCGGTGGTCAGGAAGGTCGGAACAACGCAGTCATGAATGGTATGGCAGCACCTCTCTCCGAACAGGACATGGCTGACTTAGCCGCCTATTTTGCCTCTCAGGAAGCAAAAGCCGGCGAAACGCCAGAAAATTATGTTGCTGCGGGTCAGGCTTTATATCGCGGCGGTGATGAGAAACGTGGGATCCCCTCCTGCAGCGCATGTCACGGTCCGGATGGTAATGGCATGGGTCTGGCCGGGTTTCCGGATATCAGTGGTCAACATACCGATTACGTAGCCGCACAGCTGAAAGGTTTCAGAGCGGGTCAGCGCGCCAACGATATGAACGCAATGATGCGGGATATAGCGATGAAACTTACAGATGAAGATATCGAAATACTGTCAAACTACCTGGCAGGCCTGCACTAAGTACTTGTTATACAACGCTTGTTAATTAATTGTAAAAATTACCTTGTTTTTTGAAATTTGTTCTGTAGTATACAACTTCAAGTTTGGTGCTTTGCCTGAAAGCGCACCAGCTATACAACAATAATAAAAAGCAACAGTATAGGATTTTGGATAAAGTGTCAGGAAGACCTTGAACAATAATTCCAGCTCTGTGAAAAATAAGAATAAGGGGAGCACACCCTTGCACTTAGTGCAAATACGGGAGAGGTGTCATCAGACACTGATAAACGAGGTGATGGTTTAGGCCATCACCTTTTTTTCTTTCCGGCGCCTGTTACACTTCACAAATAGCATTCATCCTTTTTAATCCGATGCCAAAACTTACCTGCCCTCTTTGTCAGCATTCAGACATTCAGTTTTATCACGAAGATAAACGTCGACAGTTTCATCAGTGCCAGCGGTGTGATCTGGTATTTGTTGACGGACGCTCTCTGCCCTCCGCAGAAAGAGAAAAGCAGGAATATGATCTCCATGAAAACAACGCTGAAGATGAGGGCTACCGTCGATTTTTACAGCGAGCGATGGAGCCTGTAACGGCCACGGTCACCCCGCCGGCAAAGGGACTGGATTTCGGATGCGGGCCGGCCCCGGTGCTCGCCGGTATGTTAAGCGAATCCGGTTATCATATGTCGGTATACGACCCTTTTTATGCTGATGACAGCACTGCCCTTGAAACATCCGGGTACTATGATTTTATTACCTGTACGGAAGCCATAGAACATTTCCATACGCCGCACCGTGAGATTTCATTGTTAACCCGGTTGTTAGCCGCTAACGGTGTGCTTGTCATTATGACCAAGCGTGTTGAAAGCGCATTGAAATTTGCCAGCTGGCATTACAAAAACGACCTCACCCACGTATCATTTTTCTCTGATCAAACCTTCGCCTTTATTGGTAAACAATATGGGTATGACGTCACTCTTTATAGCAAAGACGTTGTTTTGTTGAAGAAGCAATCACAGATACCTGGTATAATCCGGTAATTAGTTTTTATTAGCAGGAGACAACTATGTCGTCCCGTTCGAAGAAGACCAGAAAAATTGGTCGCATTGGTGTCCGTAAAGATCCGGACTTCCGGAAAAAGAAGCCCGCCGGCTCAGAGAATTCCTCAAAGACAAACAAACATAAAGGTAATCCAGCGGGAAGCCGTAATGTTGTTGAGTCAAAACCAGAGCAAACGAAGGCGGTACGGGTGAACAAAGATCCCCGTCATGGCAGTAAAAAACCAGTGCAATTGATTAAAGCACCGGTAGCCCGTGCGACAGTGAAAAAGTATGCAACACCGGCTGATGAACTGGCAGCTCTGGAAGCAGATAACCGTTTATCTGATTTGCTGGATAAACTGGATGAAGGACAAGCCATTTCAAAAGCTGAACAACAATACGTTGATGACAAAATGGCACGACATCGTATCCTGTGTGATCTGCTGGGTATTGCTGAAAGCGACGATGAAGATGATGACGATCCGATGGACAGTCTCGATGCCATGAGTATGGACGAATTTAAAGACTAAAGGTGTCAGGTTTTATGTGGTTAACCATTGCTATCATTGCCGGTTTAGTCATTATTCTCGGCCTCGGTTTTTACGCAGGCCGTTTGCTTTTCATGCTTAAACAACAAAATGAGCGGCATAAAGCGGCCCGCGACGGACGGATAGAAAACATTACAGAAAGCATTATTGTCATCAGCAAAGCGATGCAGCAACAACAATGTGAGTTATCTGAAGGTGCTATCCGGATCACGAAGCTGTTAAACGCTTTACCACTGGAAACCCCGCCTGATTACCGCTCTGAGTTTCCTCACATTCATGCTTTGTACGTGGAAATCAGTGGCTTTGCTATTTTGGAAGAGCGCAAGCAGCTTCCGTTAAAAGAGCGTAAAAAGCAGGATGATGCACGGGAGCAGATTGAATCTGAATACGAATCCCGCGTTCTCAGGGAACTGGATGCGATAAGAAGCTGGAGCGAAAACCTCAGCCAACGTACTTCAGCATCGAAATAACTGATAACTCTCAGCGGCCGTATTTAACACGGCCGCAGCCCTGCAACGGCTAACGCCTCGCCTCCTCGCAACAAGCCTGGTAACAATGACAGGTGACCGTATGGTCGTTTACCATTCCCACCGCCTGCATGTAGGCATAGCAAATCGTTTCTCCGACAAATTTAAAACCAGCTTTTTTCAGTGTCTTTGCCATCAGTACGGACTCTGCTGAACTTACCGGAGCATCTTTATAATTCTGCCAGCTGTTAATAATGGTTTTATGGTCAGTAAACTGCCAAATGTAATCTCTGAATGAGATATTCTCTGTAATGGCCAGATATGCCTTTGCGTTCGCAATGATGCCTTTGATTTTTAGTCTGTTGCGGATGATACCGGGTTCCTGCATCAGACGTTCAACATCCTGCTCCCCCATTTGCGCTATTTTTTCCGGATCAAACTGATGAAACAGTGTTTCGTAATTTTTTTGTTTTTTCAGAATGGTGATCCAGGACAATCCGGCCTGCTGACCATCAAGACAAAGCTTCGCAAACAGTGAAATATCGTCCATTTCCGGCCGCCCCCAGTGCGTGTCATGATAAAGCTTATACTCCTCATCATCAGACACCCAACCGCAACGGTTAACATCAGGTGGCACTGTCATGGCGTTTCTCCTTTTAATTACGCGCTTTTTAATCAGTTTTCGCTGTTTCAGCCTACATTCATCAGCTTACAAATTGTATACTACTCCACCTTTACATTGGTCAGTTATAAGCAGCAAACATGCAGAAATACGATATTAAAACCTTTCAGGGTTTGATCCTCGCACTGCAGGATTACTGGGCACGTCAGGGTTGCGTGATTATCCAGCCTCTGGATATGGAAGTAGGTGCAGGTACATTTCATCCGATGACATTCCTGCGTTCTTTAGGTCCGGAGCCTATCAGCAGTGCTTATGTACAACCTTGCCGCCGTCCTACAGACGGCCGTTATGGCGAAAACCCCAATCGTCTGCAGCACTATTATCAGTTTCAGGTCATGCTGAAGCCGTCTCCTGATAATATTCAGGATTTATATCTGGGCTCACTAAAAGAGCTGGGCTTTGATCCGCTGGTGCATGATATCCGTTTCGTAGAAGATAACTGGGAATCCCCTACCCTGGGTGCATGGGGTCTGGGCTGGGAAGTCTGGTTAAACGGCATGGAAGTGACTCAGTTCACTTACTTCCAGCAAGTGGGTGGTCTGGAGTGCAAACCGGTTACCGGTGAAATCACCTACGGTCTGGAACGTCTCGCGATGTACGTTCAGGGCGTAGACAGTATCTACGATTTAGTCTGGACTGACGGTCCGATGGGCAAAGTAACTTACGGCGATGTATTCCACCAGAACGAAGTGGAACAGTCAGCCTATAACTTCGAATACGCCAACGTAGGCTTCCTGTTCAGGACTTTCGATGAATGTGAAGCAGCCAGCCAGTTACTGATTGAAAAGAATCTGCCATTGCCCGCCTACGAGCAGGTAATGAAGGCGTCGCACGCATTTAACTTGCTCGACGCCCGTCACGCCATCTCAGTGACGGAAAGACAGCGTTATATTTTGCGTGTCCGGACGCTGGCAAAAGCTTGTGCTGAAAGCTACTACCAGGCCCGCGAAGCCCTCGGCTTCCCATTGTGTAATAAGGAGCAGTAATCGTGCGCACTGAAAATCTTTTGGTAGAAATTGGTACAGAAGAATTGCCACCGAAAGCCCTTAAATCATTGGGTGAGAGCTTTGCTGCTAATCTACAGGCAGCACTGGATAACGCAGAACTGGCCTACTCAGGCATTCACTGGTTTGCAGCTCCCCGTCGTCTGGCAGTATCTGTATCTGATCTTGCCGGGTCGCAGGAAGATAAAGTGGTAGAAAAGCGTGGTCCTGCCGTGTCAGCAGCATTCGACGCCGACGGCAATCCGACTAAAGCGGCCATGGGCTGGGCACGGGGCAACGGCATTGAAGTTGCTGATGCAGAACGTATGGTCACAGATAAAGGCGAGTGGTTGTTGTACCGCGCCAGTGTCAAAGGACAAGGCATCGGTGAACTCATTGAAGGTCTGGTGAATCAGGCCATCAGTAAGCTACCTATACCTAAAGCGATGCGCTGGGGAAGTTCAACAACTCAGTTTATTCGTCCGGTACACACAGTTACTGCTTTGTACGGCGCCGAACTGTTACCTTTGACTGTTTTAGGTAAAGCCAGCAGTCGTGTAGTTCAGGGCCACCGCTTCCATGGTGAAGCTACGTTTGAACTTGACCATGCTGATAGCTACGCTGCAGCCATGAAGTCTCACTACGTTATAGCTGATTTTTCTGAGCGTGCTGAGTACATCCGTAACGAACTCGAAAAGGCCGCTGACTCTCTGGGCCTGAAAGCTGACTATGATGAAAGTCTGCTGGAAGAGATCGCCTCTCTCGTTGAATGGCCGGTAGTCATGCAGGCATCTTTTGAAGCGTCTTTCCTGGAAGTGCCCAAAGAAGCACTTATCTACACCATGAAAGATGATCAAAAGTATGTGCCTCTGTTATCAGCAGACGGTGCGCTGGATAACCGTTTCCTGTTCGTCAGTAATATTGAGTCTCAGGATCCTGTTCAGGTTATTTCCGGTAACGAAAAGGTTATCCGCCCCCGACTTGCTGACGCGGAATTCTTCTTCAACACTGATAAGAAGTCTTCGCTGGAGAGTCGTCTTGGCAGTCTCGAAACCGTGTTATTCCAGAAACAACTGGGTACGCTTAAAGATAAATCTGACCGCATCTCTGCGTTGTCAGCGTTTATCGCTGAGCAGACAGGTGATGACACTGAAGCAGCTGCGCGTGCCGGTTTACTGGCAAAAACGGATTTAATGACGCAGATGGTCATGGAGTTTCCGGACGTGCAGGGCGTCATGGGTAAGTACTACGCTATCAATGATGGTGAAGCCCCTCTTGTAGCTGACGCATTGTATGAACAATATATGCCCCGCTTTGCCGGCGATGAATTACCTGTCTCCGGTGTCAGCGCAGCAGTATCTCTTGCAGATAAACTGGATACGCTGGTGGGTATTTTTGGTATCGGTCAGTTACCTAAAGGTGATAAGGACCCCTTCGCACTTCGCCGCGCAGCAATTGGCGTACTACGTATCATCACTGAAAAGGACTTAGCACTGGATCTTGAAACTCTGGTGTCTAAATCTGTTGAAGTGTATGGCGATAAGCTTACCAATGCAGACACCGTAACGCAGGTCGTTGATTTCGTACTAGGACGCTTTGTTGCCCTGTTACAGGACCAGGGTGTCAGTATTGATGTTATTCAGGCCGTTGCAGCCCGTCGTCCTACCCGTCCTGCAGACTACGCAGCACGTGTTCAGGCGGTAGCCGCGTTTAAGGAACGGGAAGAGGCAGAAGCACTTGCAGCAGGCAATAAACGTGTTGCGAACATTCTCGCCAAGCAGGAAGGTAATCTTGCAGGGTCTGTAGATACCGCACTACTTCAGGAAGATGCTGAAAAGGCACTGTACGAAGCGCTGGAAGATGTTCAGGCTGAAGTGAAAGCTGGTGTTGCTTCACAGGATTATAATGCTGTGCTGAGCGCTCTGGCGACTCTCAGGGAAGCTGTTGATAACTTCTTTGATAATGTCATGGTAATGGCTGAAGATGAATCCGTACGGAACAACCGGCTGGCCTTGTTGTCTGTATTAAGACAGCAGTTCCTTGAAACCGCTGATATTTCGTTACTGACTAAACAGTAACTGGTATCGCCTTTTTAACGATGCCCGGCTACAACAATGTCGGGCATTTTTTTAGTGGAGTCACAGTGAATAAAAAGTTCGCTTTTTTATTAATGTTTGTCTTCCTTTCCGGGTGTAGCAGCCGGAGCGTAGTCAGTTTACCCGGCATCATGGAGCCGCCGGAAATTAAATTTGAGAACCTTTACCTGCGTGGTGTTTTTAACTGGTGGGAAGCCAATGCCAAATATCAGTTAAAGGAAGGTTCACAAGGCTGGTACGTAGATGTTGATTTGATTGCTGATGGTCAACCCTATGACTTCCGTTTATCTGACGGTTTCTGGACGCCGGATCAAACTTGTGGTGCCCGCTACAAAGGTCAGGTTGTCATGATGCAATCTTCCATTTATATGGTCTGCGGCACCGAATCCGAAAACCTGCAGTTCACACCCGAGAAAACCGGTGTGTATCGTTTTACCTTCACCCCTGCCAGTGGCGGTGAGGTCATGCTGCTGGTTACACCGAAAGCGTAAACAAAAACGGCTTCATTACGAAGCCGTTTTTTTATCTCTCATTCTTACCCTTAATTACACCCACTCCGCCACTCTGACTTTCTCCCCGGCGAGTTGCTCTGCCCGACCTTTTAACTTTTCAGAGGGATTGATAAGCGTAATGCTTTCCGTGCATTTATCCATAACAGGCATGTCAGACAAGCTGTCTGTATAACCGTGCACCCATTGTTCAAAACATTCTTTTTTCTGTGTAGCCATCGTCAGTTTATTTTTGCCAAAGCAGTATTCTGAAGTAAACAGACCATAGAATGCATGTGTGAGACGCGAGCCGATGATCCTGTCAAAAGGAATACGGCATTGCCGTGCGATATATCTTGCCAGCCAGGATGGGGCTCCGGTAATGATAACAATCCGGTAGCCTTCCCTTTGTCTTATTAGTATCTCCTCCAATGCACTTTCATAAATCAGTACATCCTGCCTTTCAGATAGTTGCTGATAGTATTCACTCAATCTTAATTTGAGATCCTTACCTGTCACGCCCAACGTAGCCAACCAGCATACGAGGTGCAACGACATCAACCTGGTTTTTCTGAACGCAAATAGAATAAGCAACAGCGGGAATAAAAGAATAAACAGAACAACCTTCCTTTTGGATGCGCATATCAGATACCGGTAAAACAAATATCCGGAATCACCATTGAACAGGGTTTTATCGAAGTCAAAGACGACGGTTTTTTTCTTTGCCTGCCTACTATCAAGTAGTTTCAAATTCTGCTCCATCAGCATCTCAACGCTTCCTGTTCTGGTTATGACTCATTTTTACCGGACGCCGTCTAACTGAGTGTGCATCCACTAACCTTCTTAAATGCACACGGCATTTTATATTTACAATAAAAAAGGGTGACTAATGCCACCCTTGTATTGATTATCAGTAAACTACACGTCGAGGTTTTCTACCTTCAGTGCATTCTGCTCGATGAATGCTCTGCGTGGCTCAACCTGGTCTCCCATCAATGTTGTGAATAACTGGTCACAAGCGATGGCGTCTTCAACGGTAACCTGAAGCATACGGCGGCTGTCAGGGTCCATCGTTGTTTCCCACAACTGATCAGGGTTCATTTCACCCAGTCCTTTATAACGTTGAATATACTGACCGCGCTTAGCTTCACCCATCAGCCATTCAAGGGCATCTTTAAATGACTCTACCGGCTGTTTCTTCTCACCACGCTGAATGTATGCTGAGTCATTCATCATGTCGTTGATAGATTCATTCAGGTCACGAATTTTTGCGTAGTCAGTAGAATCGATGAACTCCTGGTTCAGTTTGTAGAAGTAGTCGATACCGTGCATACGCATGGTGATCTGAATAAAGAATTCGCTACCTTCTTCTTCTGGCAGGATGTCGTAACGATACGTTGCGCCATCATTCTCTTTTTCATTGAGGCTGTTTACGAAACTTTCTGCCACGGCGCTAAGCGTTGACTCGCTCTTCAGATCTTCGTGTCTCAATGTTGGAGAATATATTAAACGGTACAGAATCGCCGGCGGCATCAGACGGTGAAGACGCTTGATCATCTTCTCAACAGACTGGTATTGCTTCACAAGATTCTCAAGAGCAACACCGGAAATGCCCGGTGCATCTTCACTGGTAAACAGTGCTGAACCATCAATAGCAATATTTGTCAGGTAGTTAGTCAATGCATCTTCGTCTTTCAGATACTGTTCCTGCTTACCCTTTTTCACTTTATAAAGTGGTGGTTGAGCAATATAGACGTATCCACGTTCGATGATTTCAGGCATCTGACGATAGAAGAATGTAAGCAGCAACGTACGGATGTGCGAGCCATCCACGTCCGCATCGGTCATGATAATGATGCTGTGATAACGCAGTTTCTCGGGATCGTATTCGTCACGACCGATACCGCAACCTAATGCAGTAATGAGGGTTGCGACTTCCTGAGATGACAACATTTTGTCGAAACGGGCTTTTTCTACGTTCAGAATTTTACCTTTCAACGGCAGAATAGCCTGATTTTTTCTGTTACGACCCTGCTTGGCGGAACCACCTGCAGAGTCACCCTCCACTATATACAGTTCAGATAGTGCAGGATCTTTTTCCTGACAATCAGCAAGTTTACCGGGAAGACCAGCCAGGTCCAATGCACCTTTACGACGCGTCATTTCACGAGCCCTGCGGGCGGCTTCACGAGCCCTTGCTGCATCGATAATCTTCGAAGCAATGATTTTACTTTCGTTGGGGTTCTCGAGCAGGAAGTCAGCCAGCTTTTCGTTCATCGTAGACTCAACGGCGTTCTTCACTTCTGAAGAAACCAGCTTGTCTTTTGTCTGTGATGAAAACTTAGGATCAGGTACTTTAACAGAGATAACGGCCGTCAAACCTTCACGGGCATCATCACCACTGGCATTAGTCTTAGCCTTTTTATTCAGGCCTTCTTTTTCCATGTAGTTGTTCAGTGTACGGGTAAGCGCACCACGGAAACCGGCTAAGTGTGTACCACCATCACGCTGTGGAATATTGTTAGTAAAGCAGAATATGCTCTCCTGGAAACCATCGTTCCACTGCATTGCGACTTCAACAGAAATGCCGTCTTCACGCTCAGTGCTGAAGTGGAAGACCTTCTGATGGACCGGAGTCTTATTTTGATTAAGGAACTGAACGAAAGCCTGGATACCACCTTCGTACATGAAGTGGTCTTCTTTTCCGTCACGCTCATCTTTAAGGCGAATGGACACACCTGAGTTCAGAAATGACAGTTCACGTAAACGTTTAGCCAAAATATCATAGTGGAATAAGGTATCGGTGAAGGTATCGGAACTTGGCCAGAAACGCACAGAAGTACCGGTTTTGTCCGTATCGCCGGTTATCGCCAGTGGTTCTTGTGGTACCCCATGGTGATATTCCTGCTCATGAACTTTGCCTTCACGACGAATTTTCAATTTCAGTTTGCTGGATAACGCATTTACAACCGAAACACCTACGCCGTGAAGACCGCCCGATACTTTATAAGAGTTGTCATCAAATTTACCGCCGGCGTGCAGTACCGTCATGATGACTTCCGCCGCTGATACACCTTCTTCCGGGTGCATGGCAGTAGGAATACCACGACCATTATCTGAAACAGATACTGAACCGTCAGAGTGAATTTGAATCACAATTTCAGAGCAATAGCCTGCCAGCGCCTCGTCGATAGAGTTATCTACAACCTCAAATACCATGTGGTGCAAACCGGTTCCATCGTCTGTATCACCAATATACATACCCGGGCGTTTACGTACTGCATCCAATCCTTTCAGGACTTTAATACTGGACGAGTCGTAGTTGTTTTGCTCTGACATAGTCTAACCTTTACTCCTCGTTCACGTGGCCATGTTCCACGTGAAACATTTTTTTGTCTTTATATTTGCTTATAAACTCGAGTTGTTCACGCTCTATAGCAGTCACAAAAAGCTGCGTGTCCATCGCGACTAACCCGTCTATAAACCGCTCTCGCTTATCTAAATCAAGTTCAGCTCCAACATCATCAAGTAAAAAAATACTGCGTCTTGATGTTTCCTGTTGGAACAATGTTGTCTGTGACAACTGTAATGCAGCGACAGCCATTCTAAGTTGCCCTCTTGAGAGAACTTCCTGCGCCGCAGAACCATCCACTTTAAATCGTAAGTCTGATTTGTGTGGCCCTGAAGTTGTGTAACCTACCTTTGTATCGTAGTCACGTTTTCGCGTCAGGCTTTCAATCAAAGAAGCATCTTTATCCCACCCCTTATAATACGAGATTTCGAGAGAAAACTCAGGTAGAAATTCACTACAAATGGCATTAAATATTGGCTGTAACCGCCCTATGTAGTCTTTTCTCTTCTCACTAAGGTGTTCCCCTACGGTTTGGAATTGTTGCTCCCAATAAGCGTTCTCGGGCGCACTCAGATTTGCTTGTCTCTTAAGTAATGTATTGCGTGTTTTTAGCAACTTTTGGAATGTTTGAAACAGCAAATTGAATTCATGTTCCACGTGGAACAATCCCCAATCGATGAAACGACGGCGTTCCCCGGGTGACCCGATAATGAGGTCAGTACTCTGAGGTGTAAATAATTGAACCGGTATAAGACTAACTAAGTCAGCGAGACGGTGTGAATGGTTGCCGTTTATTGAACAAACAAATTGCTCATGCCTGCTACGCTGTAATCCGATGTTTTTTACGTTGCCATCATCGCCCGCACAGCGGGTGAAAATGCTGAAACGGTCTGCATCATGACGAATAGCAGACTCATGCTTGTTTGTGCGAAATGAACGCCCATAACCAAGATAGTAAAGCGCTTCAATAAGAGATGACTTACCGCTGCCATTCTTACCACTTATCAGCGTTAAAGAACGAGACGGGATAAATGAAGCGTATTGAATATTTCGGAAATCAGTCAGCTGGACTTTGTCCAGTTTCATAGGCGTTGCCCGGGGGAAGTATAAAACAGAGAGACGAAAGCAAAGCCTTCGCCCCTGCTTAAAGATGGCCTACAGACGCATCGGCATGATGACATATAACGCAGCATCATCACCGGCATTTTGGATAAGAGCACTGGAGTTAGAATCAGATAAAGTTAGTTGCACTTCTTCTGTCGTCAGAGCATTAAGAACGTCAATTAAGTAAGCGACGTTAAAACCAATTTCTAAATCGTCGCCTTCATAGTTCACATCAACAATTTCTTCCGCTTCTTCCTGCTCAGGGTTGTTGGCTGTGATTTTGAGCTCACCACTGGAAAGGTTGAGTCTTACACCGCGGAATTTCTCGTTCGATAAAATTGCAGCACGGGCAAACGCATCTTTTAATACTGCCTTACTAGCAAGAATAGTTTTATCCCCGTCTTTCGGTAACACACGACGATAATCAGGGAACCGCCCGTCAACCAGTTTACTGGTGAAAA
This sequence comes from Alteromonas sp. ABV2_168, assembly GCF_056161165.1. NCBI lineage: Bacteria > Pseudomonadati > Pseudomonadota > Gammaproteobacteria > Alteromonadales > Alteromonadaceae > Alteromonas > Alteromonas sp. ABV2_168. The sequence goes on from NZ_JBSWYQ010000001.1 coordinate 31,176, forward strand.
TAAAATCGGAAGAGAAAAGACGAATATGGTTAGCACCTATTTGTACTTTAATAGACTTATCGTCATCTCCGATTAAGCGGGAAATTTCCAGTACACCTTTACGGGGTATGATCACCTGACGCGCCGGTAAGGATGCACTTTCATAATCCAGCCTGCATAAAGCAAGGCGGTGACCATCCGTAGCGACGGTACGGATAATATGTTCTTCGGTTTCCAGTGACATGCCGTTTAAATAATAACGCACATCCTGTTGCGCCATGGAGAAATGGGTACTGTTGATCAGGCGTTTGATGTCAACTGAAGAAAGCTCGAACTCAACCTCACCTTCCCAGTCTTCAAGATTTGGATAATCGCTGGCAGACAGCGTGGATAAAGTGTAGCGACCACGTCCTGCACGGATAAGCGCTTTGCTTCCATCGAGGCTGAACTGGATATCAGTACCGTCAGCAATACCACGGCAAATATCAAATAATTTCTTAGCAGGAACTGTAATTTCACCTTCTTCATACTCGCCTTCAAGACGGGTACTGGCGATGAGTTCTACCTCGAGATCCGTTCCGGTTAGCCAGAGTGCATCCTCACTAACTTTAATAAGTACGTTAGAAAGAATAGGTAATGTGTGTCTTCTTTCTACTGCACCGGAAACTAACTGTAACGGTTGAAGAAACTTTTCTCGACTAATGGTAAATTTCATTGATTTACTTTCCTGCCTGGAATGTCAAAGTTTTATGAGGACAAGGTTCTTATCAGGTTTTTATAGTCCTCTTTTATATCATGACTTTCCTCTCTAAGCTGCTCTATTTTTCGGCAAGCGTGCAGAACCGTAGTATGGTCTCTGCCACCGAAAGCGTTACCCAATTCAGGTAGACTGTGATTGGTCAATTCCTTAGCAAGCGCCATAGCTACCTGCCTTGGTCTTGCCACACTGCGGCTACGACGCTTAGAGAGAATGTCAGCAACCTTAATCTTATAATAATCTGCGACAGTTTTCTGGATGTTATCCACTGTAACGAGTTTTTCCTGTAAAGCTAACAGGTCACGTAATGCTTCACGGACGAAATCGATAGTAATAGGCCGACCGGTAAAATTCGCGTTAGCGATGACACGATTAAGTGCGCCTTCCAGCTCACGCACATTTGAACGTAATCGCTTGGCAATAAAGAACGCCACTTCATCAGGCAGGTGAATTTTATTTTCTGCCGCTTTACGCATAAGAATGGCCACCCTGGTTTCAAGTTCAGGGGGTTCTATCGCTATGGTCAGGCCCCAGCCAAACCGGGACTTGAGGCGATCCTCTACCCCGTCAATCTCTTTAGGGTAACGGTCTGACGTCAGTATGATTTGCTGGTTTCCTTCAAGCAATGCATTGAAGGTGTGGAAAAACTCTTCCTGTGAACGCTCTTTATTCGCAAAAAATTGAATATCATCGATGAGCAAGGCATCTACCGAGCGGTAAAACCGTTTAAAATCTTCAATAGCATTATTCTGAAGTGCTTTTACCATGTCCTGTACAAAGCGCTCTGAATGCATATACACAATTTTAGCACCCGGACGGTTTGCAATAATGCCATTACCTACTGCGTGCAGTAAGTGGGTCTTACCCAAACCGGTACCACCGTATATAAATAGCGGATTGTAGGAACCTCCCGGGTTATTAGCAACCTGAGTCGCAGCCGCTCTGGCCAGCTGGTTTGATTTACCTTCAACAAAATTATCAAACTGATAGGTCGGATTGATATTGCTTTTGTGCTTCATCGCTTCAGGGATGGGGACAACTGCTGGCCCACGTCCGGCAGGTATATTAGTCCCCGTCTGCTGATGAACAGGTTCAGGTTCGCGATATGCACCGGCACCAGAACTGGCTTTAGTGATGTTCGGGGCAGACAGGTTGTCATTTTGTTGTACATGTGGAACAGGCGCTGAGGCATTCACCTCCGGCCGTCCCATCCCTGTCTCTGCGGATGAAAACTGTGCAGGAGGTTGAGAACGGCTGAAAGTACCGGATTGAACAGGAGCCGGTCGACCTGAGGGGATACCGCTGGTGGGTCGGCCAGTACGGGTAGCAACATCTAAATGAAGTTGTGGGGAATCCTGCCCACAAAACTCGGTGAACAACTCTGTGATTTTGTCTCTGTACTTATCTCTTACCCAGTCCAGAACAAAACGATTCGGGGCAAATAACGTCAGAACGTCTGCATCTTCCTGAGCAGTAAGCGGACGTATCCACATACTATATTGTTGGGTCGGCAATTCCTGGCGTAGGCGCTCGAGGCACATATTCCACAGAGACATAATAATGTAGGCTCCAAAAGCTGCTGCAGACGCCAGTAAGACAAAAAACGGCGAAGAGAATACGTATTCCTGATTGAGAAAAAGGAAAAGCAATATTTATTCTGGGTAACAGCGGTGTATGTTGTATTCTAATTGTGATCGCTGTGGATTATCTGATCTTCTGTGGGTAAAGTAAATCACGATCTGGCTCGATCTTCCGGATCCAAAGATTAAACTATTGAAATTTATCCCTTATTTTATTTCGTTATATCTCTATCACAGATAATCGCTAAAACACTGTACGCTTGATCAGGCTGTGAGATCCGGGTAAAAAAGCTATGATCTTTACCGATCATCTATTGACTTGTGGATAAAATTATATTTGCAGACAATTTATTCACAGCAAAATTATCATGAATTGAAATATCTTTGCAGAGCTGAACAAAATTTCTGCACTATTTTATAAAAAATATGCAGTATAAAGGCGTTTTGGATTGACATCAGGTGCCGGGATCTCTAGAATTCAGCGTCCTTTTTGGATGGGCGGCGTAACATGCTTATCAATGGACACAATGTTTTGTTGGTAAGACTGCTATTTTGCACGTCTGATATTTAACTAGAAAAGTGAGACTTTGGTCATGAAAAGAACATTTCAACCGAGCAACTTAAAGCGCAAGCGTTCTCACGGTTTTCGTGCTCGTATGGCGACTAAAAATGGTCGTAAAGTACTAGCAGCTCGCCGTGCTAAAGGTCGCGCTCGCCTTTCTGCTTAAGAGTACTACCCAAAAGTGGGTGAAAATAATTTTTCCAGGGAGTTACGTCTGTTAACTCCCTCCCACTTTACCCATGTGTTTAATGACGCAACTCCTGCTGTATCCCCTGCTTTTACCTTACTTGCCCGCAAAAACGAATTAGCACATGCCCGTGTCGGGATTACTATTGCTAAGAAACGCGTGCGAAAAGCCCATGACCGCAACAGACTGAAACGTATCATCAGAGAAAGTTTTCGTCACCGTCGTCACGCACTGCCTGCAGTCGACATTATTGTGGTTGGCAAATCCGGCGCAGATAAACTCACCAATGACGAAATATTTTCTATGTTGGATAAGCAATGGAAAAAGTTAGCAAAACGCTGCGCAAAATAACCATCGCTCTTCCTCTGCTACTGGTTAAATGCTATCAGTGGTTCATTTCGCCGGTTTTAGGACAACGGTGCAGATTTCACCCGACTTGCTCATATTATGCAATTGAAGCATTAAATTCGCATGGATTGCTAATTGGCGGTTGGTTATCGATTAAACGCATATTAAAATGCCACCCTTTCAATCCGGGCGGAAACGACCCCGTGCCGGAATCACGGAATAATAAACACTCAGAATAAAGAGACCTCTATGGAATCGCAACGTAGTTTTCTGTTAATCGGCCTTGCCCTTGTGAGCTTCTTACTATGGCAACAATGGCAACAAGATTATGGCCCGCAACCTGTTCAGCCCGCCGCATCTGAACAAAGTAGCACGAATGCCGGTAGTAACGGTGTACCGTCCTCTCTGCCAGGCAGCGATGATGTGCCGGTTGCTTCTCAGGACGACGTGCCCGGCATGGTGCAGGAAGCTAAGCCTGAATCTGCACGTACAGTTCACGTACTTACTGACACGCTGGATCTGAAAATTGATTTAGTCGGCGGTGACGTAGTTAAAGCGAATCTGGTGAAATTTCCGTTAACTCAGGAATCATCAGAAAACTACAGCCTGCTGCGCCCTCAGGATGGTTTGTATATAGCACAAAGCGGTCTGGTTGGTCGTGATGGTCCTGACGGAAACCGTTCAGGGCGTCCGCGTTATGATGCTTCACAACAAGAATTTGTCATGCAGGGCGATACCTTGTCTGTGCCTCTGACCTGGCAAAATGCAGATGGCGTGAAAATTACCAAAACCTTTAATTTTACTAAAGGCAGCCACGACATCGCCCTGACCTATACCATCGAGAATAACTCGGGCAATACGACAACTTACCAGCAGTATGCACAGCTTAAACAAACCACTCAGGTACCTGATGGCGGAAACATGTTCATGCCAACTTACCGTGGTGCAGCATACGGTAGCGAGGAAGATCGTTATGAGAAGTACACGTTCGACGACATTGAAGATAAAAATCTGAAAGTGTCTACGGAAGCCGGATGGGTTGGTATGCTCGAACATTACTTTGTTTCAGCCTGGATCCCGCCTGCTTCTCAGGTAAATAACCTTTATACCAAACTGGTTCAGAATCAGTACGCCATTATCGGTTTCACCGGTACGCCGGTAAATGTAGCCAGCGGTGAAACTGCGACAATCGGTGCAGAGCTGTATCTGGGCCCTAAAGATCAGGACAACCTCGCGCAGCTGGCAAATGGTCTGGACCTGACAGTGGACTACGGCATTTTATGGTGGTTATCACAGCCATTATTCGCACTGCTTCAATTCCTGCACAGCCTGGTAGGTAACTGGGGTGTCGCCATTATTCTCATCACTGTTATCGTTAAGGGTGCTATGTATCCGCTGACGAAGAAACAGTATGAATCCATGGCCCGCATGCGAAATCTCGCACCTAAGATGCAGCAACTGAAAGATCGCTTTGGTGATGATCGTCAGAAAATGTCTCAGGCGATGATGGAACTGTATCGCAAAGAGAAAGTAAACCCGATGGGCGGTTGTCTGCCAATCATCCTGCAGATGCCAATTTTCCTCGCGCTTTACTGGGTATTACTGGAAAGTGTTGAATTACGTCACGCAGATTTCTTCCTGTGGATCACAGACCTTTCTGTGAAAGACCCGTATTTCGTGCTGCCGGTACTGACCGGTGCGAGTATGTGGTTACTGCAAAAGCTGCAACCCACAACCGTAACCGACCCAATGCAACAGAAGATCATGCAGTTCATGCCTGTGGCCATGAGTGTGTTCTTCCTGTGGTTCCCGGCCGGTCTGGTACTTTATTGGTTAGTCAGTAATATAATCACCCTCATCCAGGCAAAACTGATTTATGCCGCAATGGAAAAGAAAGGGCTAAAATCTAAGTAACTATCCCATCATTATCAGCCCGCTATAGCGGGCTGATTCATCTAAGAGAGGTCAAATAATGCCATCTTTCGACATCGTATCTGAAATCAATATCGAAGAAGTCCGTAATGCAACGGAAAACACCCAGCGGGAACTGGCTACCCGTTTTGATTTTCGCGGCGTAGAAGCCAGCATCGAATTTAAAGAAAAAGCCGTGACCATGAAAGCTGAGGGTGAATTTCAGGTTCAGCAGCTTGAGTCAATGTTCCGTAACGCCTGCTCCAAACGCAATCTGGATACCAGTATTCTGGATTTAAAAGATTACGATCACCGCGGCAAAACGGTGACCCAGGTCATTACGTTCAAAGAAGGTATCGAGCAGGATACTGCCAAGAAAATTGTAAAGCTTATCAAAGACAATAAAATCAAAGTGCAGACAGCCATCCAGGGTGATCAACTTCGGGTCACCGGTAAGAAGCGTGATGACTTACAGCAGGTTATTGCACTGGTGCGCAGCTCCGATTTAGGCCAGCCGTTCCAATTTAAGAATATGAAAGACTGATATGCACCCTATTGCCTCCTCACAAGATACCATCGTCGCACAAGCTACAGCACCTGGCCGTGGCGGTGTGGGTATTGTGCGTGTATCAGGGCCCGCAGCAATGGAGATTGCGCAGGCACTGGTACCTGTCACACTGGCTCCGCGCTCAGCGACTTATACGCCTTTTCATAATCAAAAGGGCGATGTGATCGATCAGGGAATAGCACTTTATTTTAAAGGGCCGAATTCCTTTACCGGTGAGGATGTGCTTGAACTCCAGGGCCATGGCGGACAAATCGTCATGGATATGCTCATTGATGCTATCCTGGCCTGCGGGAACGTACGCCTGGCAAGGCCCGGGGAATTTAGTGAACAGGCATTCTTGAATGATAAGCTGGATCTCGCTCAGGCCGAAGCCATAGCAGACTTGATTGATGCCAGCTCTAAACAGGCTGCGAAAAGTGCTCTGCGCTCATTGCAGGGAGAGTTCTCCCGCACAATAACCGCTTTATCTGAGCAAATCATTCATCTTCGCATGTATGTAGAAGCGGCTATCGACTTTCCTGATGAAGAAATCGATTTTCTGTCAGATGGTAAAGTCGCCGGGGATCTGGCTGATATTGTTGAATCCCTTGCAGCGGTACAGCAAAAAGCCAGACAAGGCTCGCTTTTAAGAGAAGGCATGCAGGTGGTTATTGCCGGTCGTCCTAACGCAGGCAAATCAAGCTTACTGAATGCGCTGGCGGGTCGCGAAAGCGCTATCGTCACAGATATCGCCGGTACTACCCGTGATGTCTTAAAAGAACATATCGACATTAACGGCATGCCGGTGCATATCATCGATACAGCCGGCTTACGGGAAAGTCCGGATAAAGTTGAGCAGATCGGTATTGAGCGTGCGTGGAAAGCGATTGCGGAAGCAGACCGCGTGTTATTTGTCGTCGACAGTACAGACACCGCTGTAATCGACCCGTATGAGATCTGGCCTGAGTTCATGGCACGACTGCCTGAAAACATACCCACGACAGTAATCCGCAATAAGGCCGATTTATCAGCAGAGACTGTGGGCATTCAACAGCTCACCACACAACATGGCAACGTCAGCGTGATCGGCCTGTCTGCCAGCACCGGTGAGGGTGTGGAATTACTGCGTCAGCACCTTGCCGATACCATGGGTCTGGACACCACCACAGAAGGACAGTTCATTGCCCGCCGCCGTCACCTTGACGCACTGGCGCAGGCAGCAGAACATGTGGATAACGGCCAGCAACAATTGCTCTCACATCTGGCCGGAGAATTACTGGCCGAAGAGTTACGTCTTGCTCATCAGGCACTCACTGAAATTACCGGTGAATTCACTTCAGACGACTTACTGGGTCGTATTTTTTCTTCATTTTGTATCGGTAAATAATTATGTCTAAACATCTGTCAATCATCGTCGGATCTGTACTGGGTGCATCAGAGTACGTTGCTGAAGCGCTGGAGCAGGTAGCGCAGTCTGCCGGATTCGCTACCACACTGCAGTTCGAGCCGGATCTGGATGCACTGGAAAAAAAGGGGTCATGGTTAATTTGCACCTCAACACATGGAGCCGGCGAGCTTCCAGAGAATATTCAGCCTTTTGCGAAGGCTCTGGAAGAAACCGATCTGAGTGGTATTGACGCCTGGGTTGTCGGGCTGGGCGACAGCAGCTATGACACCTTCTGTTATGGTGCCATGGAAATGGAAAAGCGCTTAACTGACGCCGGTGCAACGTTAATTGCGCCGCCTTTGCATATTGATGTACTTAACCATCCTATCCCTGAAGATGTAGCGGTAGAATGGTTTGAACAACAAGTTAAGCAATAACGTTTTATGTTTACCGAAGCAGAATATCACGCCCTCACCTCGCCGCTCTCTAACGACAGCAGAGTGTTATATTGCCTCGGTCTGAAGCCGACAGCCGATCTGAACGCCGCCCGTTCAGATGTCCTCAATTATAAGTTTCTTATCACCCTGTTAAACGGCAACGATCAGCAGGAAGACACCTATACCCGTGGCCAGCAAATCAATACGCTGCTCAGCGAACTGGATCAGGCCGGCCTTATCGCCCTTGAGGGAGAGGCAACCTTTGAGACTTCTCTGAGCGGCCAGCACGTGTTGTTGCCACTGTGTCGTCACGCACAGGATGACTTCACCCATCTTCACAGACAATACACAGCAATCCACGGACGCTGGCGTCCTGATCCTGCGCTGTTTGAAGAAATGGCAAACCTTATCGGGCTTATCGATCGTGAATTCGGTGATGAAGATATCGGTGAATTTGTATCCTACTGGCTGGGCCGGCCGGATGCTGTTTTCAGCCACTTCCAGTGGACACAGAAATTTGCTTATGCCATCAAGAGAAAACGGATGACGACCGGCCATACTACAACCAAAAAAGTGGGAAGTCAGACTGTACCCGTTGCAGCAGGCATAGAAGCAGACGATAATGCCAGAAAGCTGGTGGAAAAATACGCCTCACAAAAGAAGAGCTGAATGTCATGCAATCGTTAAAAGATAAGCTTAATCAGTTGGCCCGCGCCATGGGCAAACCGGAAGTTAAGGACGGTTTTACAGAATACGAAACACTCAGAAAAGAGTATGAGCGTAAGGCGAATGAGGAAGTCCGCCAGTTACAGCAGGACAGTAAAAAACAACGCATCACAGATCTGCACGGCCGCTCTGATCTGAATCCCCGCTGGACCTTCGCAAACCTGATTGAAGACAGTGAAGACGTGATTGAAGCGGTAAGCATCGCCCAGTCATTTATTGCTGCGCACAGTGACAGAGAGTGGCGTCAGGCCGGTTCTCACATGATGTTATTCTACGGTGACTATGGCCGCGGAAAATCACACATCGCCGGGGCTATTGCCCACGAACTCATTGAGCAGTACGAGATAACGGTGTTATACCGTCAGCTGTCCACACTGATGGAAATGCGTCATTTCTCCTTCGATTTCGGTTCACAGGATAATATAGGTCAGCGCTTCCGCGAAGCCCACCAGGAATTGCTGGATGTGGACTTGCTGATCCTTGATGAAGTCTGTGTGAATGAAAGTATGCTCAAGAAAAACCAGCAAAGCTGGCTCGGTAATCTGCTCAGACAGCGCCTGGTGAATAAGAAAAACTGTATCTTGATCACCAACCATAATCTGACAGAGCTCGAGCTGGCATTAGGTAAGTACTGTTTTGAGTCGATTAAAGAGTATGACACCTATAAGGTGCGTTTTTCCGGCCCCAGCCGCCGTGACGGTCTGGTTAATGATGAACAGCCTTCTGAGACGCAGCAGACGCGTTATCAGCCTAATCAGGTACGCTGAGGCGAACTGACCGTACTAAGTTTTCCAGGAAAAGCGTCATAATGACGCTTTTTTTATTTCTTTTTGCCTGCGGGTTACTAATCGAAACAGAAAAAAGGATCGTGGATAAGTGTGCGATCATGTGATCTTGTGGAAAAGATCTAATCACAGGAAGATCACCCTTCAAACACACGTAAAACAGGGATATATGCGATCATCAAGTGATCGTTGCCGACAAGTTATCCCCAATCGGATCACATCTTGATCACGCCTGTGGATAGGATCCTGTAAACCACTGTGCATAAGCTCTGATCACGAAAAGAATAACTTTTCTCAAGATTTGGATTGTGGATAATATACCTGGTTATGCACATGATCCCGGGTGGGTTATGATCGGCTCTGTACCGAACTTATTCTTTCTGTAAGATCATGATCTAAAGAACGAAAAAGCACTTACTCACAGATCTTCGCGATCCTAATAAATATAAAAATAAAGATCTTAAAAGAGATCTTATATTCTATAAGCCGGTAGCCTTTTCCGGATCCAAAGTAAATTGCAGAAAATTTAACCATTTTAATCAGGCAATAAGTCAGCTAAAATACGCGCCCTTTTTCTGACAGCCCGTAAAGCCAAAGAAATATACGATTAACTACATTCCCCGTGTTATGTGAGGTTCAACATGTTTTATCAGGAAGCATTCGATGTCATCGTTGTGGGTGGTGGTCATGCCGGCACCGAAGCAGCATTAGCATCTGCCCGTATGGGTGCAAAAACCCTGTTATTGACACATAACATGGAAACCATCGGACAAATGTCCTGTAATCCTGCTATCGGCGGGATCGGAAAAGGCCATCTGGTTAAAGAGATCGATGCCTTAGGTGGTGCAATGGCACTGGCAATTGATCAGGGCGGGATCCAGTTCAGAACTCTGAATTCAAGTAAAGGCCCTGCTGTGCGTGCAACCCGCGCCCAGGCTGACCGGGCACTGTATCGTCAGGCTATCCGTAATGTGGTAGAAAACCAGCCAAATCTGTCGGTTTTCCAGCAAAGCTGTGATGACCTGATCGTAGAGAACGATCGCGTGGCCGGTGTGGTTACCCAGATGGGTCTTAAATTTAAAGCCAAAACGGTTGTTCTGACAGTGGGCACATTCCTTGGCGGTACCATTCACATTGGTCTTGAGAACTATCGAGGTGGCCGTGCAGGTGATCCGCCGTCACTGGCTCTGGCAGAACGTCTGCGTGCATTACCCTTCAGAGTGGATCGCCTGAAAACCGGTACCCCTGCCCGTCTTGATGCCAGGACGCTGGATTTCAGCGTTATGCAAGCACAACCCGGTGACACCCCTGTACCGGTATTCTCGTTTATGGGTAACCGTGAAATGCATCCGCAGCAGATCAGCTGCTACATCACCCATACTAACGAAAAAACCCATGATATCATTCGTGGAGGTCTGGATCGCTCACCCATGTTTACCGGTGTCATTGAAGGTGTTGGCCCGCGTTACTGTCCGAGTATTGAAGATAAGATCACCCGTTTTGCTGATAAGGACTCGCACCAGATCTTCGTGGAGCCGGAAGGGCTTAACAGTATCGAGGTATATCCGAACGGTATTTCAACCAGTCTGCCCTTTGACGTTCAACAGGCGCTTATTCACTCGATCCGTGGATTTGAAAATGCCCATATCATCCGTCCCGGTTATGCCATCGAATATGATTTCTTTGATCCGCGGGATCTGAAGCAAACGCTGGAAACTAAATTTATCGGCGGACTTTTCTTTGCCGGACAAATTAACGGCACTACCGGTTACGAAGAAGCCGGTGCACAGGGACTGATGGCGGGAGCTAACGCAGCACTGCAAGTTCAACAGAAAGATCCGATGATTTTACGTCGTGATCAGGCTTACATGGGTGTACTGGTAGATGATCTTGCGACCATGGGAACCAAAGAACCTTACCGCATGTTTACCAGCCGTGCTGAATATCGTCTGCTGTTACGGGAAGATAACGCAGACAGTCGTCTGACAGCGCTTGGCCGTGAAATCGGACTGGTTGATGACGCACGCTGGGCAGCGTTTAACTCGAAGATGGAAGCCGTTGAACTCGAGCTGCAACGTCTGCGTGGCCAGTGGGTGCATCCTGATCACAAAGCGGTGCCGGAGCTCAACACGCTGCTTAAAAATCCGGTGAGCCGTGAACACTCATTTGAAGAGCTTATCCGGCGTCCGGAAATGACGTATAACGCGCTGATGAACATTGACGGTATCGGCCCGGGTATTGACGATCCTGTTGCAGCTGAGCAAGTGGAAATTCAAATCAAGTATGCCGGTTATATCGCCCGGCAGCTGGATGAGATCGCAAAAGCGCAACGCCATGAAAATACGTTGCTGCCAATGGACTTTGATTACAGTAAAATATCCGGTCTTTCGAACGAAGTGGTTGCCAAGCTTACCGAAGCCAGACCCGAAACCATCGGAAAGGCATCGCGGATCTCGGGTATTACGCCCGCGGCTATCTCGTTGTTGCTGGTGTATCTGAAAAAGCATGGCATGTTACGTAAACAGGAATTAAAGACAGCGTGAGTAACGTCGATACTGTAAAACTCAATGAAATTTTGTTGCAGGGCTGCGAAAAGTTAGCGCTGAACATCACTACTGAACAGGCTGAAAAGCTCACCGGATATGTTCAGCGTATCGATAAATGGAATAAAGCCTACAACCTTACCTCGGTGCGCGATCCTGAGCAGATGATGGTAAAACATATTCTTGACTCACTGGCCGTTACCCGGTTTGTCAGTGGTAAGCGGGTTATCGATGTGGGCACCGGACCGGGTCTGCCCGGCATGCCTCTGGCTATTATGTTGCCGGATATTGAATTCACGTTACTGGATAGTTTAGGCAAACGTGTCCGGTTTATGAAACAATGTGCATTCGAACTTGGTCTGACAAACGTCACTCCTGTGCACAGTCGAGTAGAAGAGCATGAACCTGCACAACCTTACGATATTGTGTTGAGCCGTGCTTTTGCGTCGTTGAAAGATATGTTGCACTGGTGCCAGCATCTGGTAGATTCATCAGGAGTCTTTTTTGCTCTGAAGGGACAATTTCCTCAAAGTGAGATAGACGAAGTAAGTGATCACTTCCAGATCGGGTCTGTAGAGGCGTTATCCGTGCCGGATCTGACCGGAGAGCGTCATTTAGTAACTATTCGAAAAGTCTGACGGGTGCACAGTGGCGAAGGTAATCGCAATAGCGAATCAAAAAGGTGGTGTGGGCAAAACAACCACAGCAGTGAATGTTGCGGCGTCTATGGCTGCGACCAAACGTAAAGTGCTGCTTATCGATCTGGATCCTCAGGGCAATGCCACCATGGCCAGCGGTGTTGATAAATACGAAGCAGAATGCACGTGTTTTGAATTACTGATTGAAGAAAAGCCTGTTGATGAAGTCATCATCAAAGATACGTCAGGAAAATACGATCTTATTGCCGCAAACGGTGATGTCACGGCAGCTGAAATCAAACTGATGGAAATGTTTGCCCGTGAAGTCCGTCTGCGTAATTCACTCAAGCCGGTGATGGATTATTACGATTTCGTTTTTATTGACTGCCCGCCCTCTCTTAACCAGCTTACCGTTAATGCGCTGGCTGCGGCTGATTCAGTACTGGTACCCATGCAGTGTGAATACTATGCCCTTGAAGGTTTAACGGCGCTGATGGATACCATTCAGAAACTGGCGTCGGTGGTAAACCCTGAACTGAAAATTGAGGGCGTACTGCGCACCATGTACGATCCCCGAAACCGTCTGGCCAATGATGTGTCTGAGCAACTGAAACGTCATTTTGGCGAACAGGTTTACCGCACGGTCATTCCCCGCAACGTGAGACTGGCCGAAGCGCCTAGTTTCAGCATGCCCGCCATGTACTATGATAAGTCATCGGCAGGCGCAAAAGCCTACCTGTCTCTGGCCGGTGAAATTCTTCGCCGCCGTGAGAAGACATTACAGCCCGCAAAAGCAAGTTAATCTGTTAAACTAGCCAAAAATCGGTTTGTCTTAATCGCTTGAGTCATTGAGGAAAATATGTCTGCTAAGAAAAGAGGACTCGGTCGGGGCCTGGATGCATTGCTGGCGACCAGTCAGTCTTCCGCTGCCCGTCGTGAACAGGAAACTGACAGCACTGCGGCATCGCAAAGTGAACTGAGCAAGCTGCCGGTCGAATTTTTGAAGCCGGGGAAATATCAGCCCCGTAAAGACATGTCTCCAGAAGCGCTTGAAGAACTGGCGTCTTCTATCCGTTCCCAGGGCGTTATTCAGCCGATTGTGGTGCGTACACTGGGTAAAGATCAGTACGAAATTATTGCCGGTGAACGACGCTGGAGGGCTGCACAGCTTGCGCAACTCGACGTTGTGCCCTGTCTCATCAAAGACGTGCCGGATGAAGCGGCTGTGGCCATTGCACTGATTGAAAATATTCAGCGCGAAGATTTAAACGCCATGGAAGAGGCACAGGCCCTTGAGCGTTTAATGAACGAGTTTGAACTTACCCATGCACAAACCGCTGAGGCGGTGGGTAAATCCCGGGCGACGGTAACAAATTTATTGCGCCTGAATAACCTCAATGATGATGTCAAAACCTTGCTTGAGCACGGCGATATTGAAATGGGTCATGCCCGTGCACTGCTCGGACTCACCGGCGGTCAGCAATCTGAAGTGGCTCAAGTCGTATCCGGAAAAGGTTTAACGGTAAGGGATACAGAAAAGTTAGTACGCAAATGTCTGGAGCCGGCGAAGCCGAAACCGGAAAAAACCGTCGATCCGGATGTGCAAAGTCTGATGACCCGCCTGTCTGATAACCTTGGTGCGCCGGTCGTGATTGACCATAACGCCAAAGGGAAAGGCAAAATTACTATTAACTTCAATGATTTAGAACAGCTGGACGGTATCCTTTCTAAAATACACTAATCCACTTTACGGCCGTGGTTAGCAAAATGTTAACGGTGGTCGTTATTCCCGCACTTTTCGCGTACAATGCGTTTCGTCCTGTTATTCGATAAGAAAATTTTCAGAATAACTTTCAAAACGCGATGTATGGTTGAAAATTATCGGTAAAACAGTATACTTCTGACGCTTTTTATTTGGGCTCAAATAAGCATAAAACAATGGTGAACAGAGATTTGGCAGGGGCCGGTAAAAAACTTGCCAGACATGCCCTGCAGATTCAGGCAATTGTCATGACTCTGCTGGTCATCATCAGCGCCTGGGCGATGTCCGTTGAAGTAGCGAAATCAGCTGCTATTGGCGCGTTAATCAGCATTCTGCCCAACGCGATTTTTGCGTTATTCGCATTTCGTTACTCCGGTGCCAGTAAAAATGAACTGGTAGTACGGAGCTTCAGCCAGGGAGCCAAACTGCGCCTGGTTTTAGCAGTTATTTTATTTGTGGTGGCATTTAAATTTTTGCATGCGATACCCGAAGCGGTTTTTGCAGCATTCGCCGTCACAACTGTCAGCTATTGGCTGGCAATGTTTCGTCAACAAAAACGATAACAAAAAGACAGAGTGGTACCTTGGTAGCAAGACCAGGGTCTTACAGACGAAACGCCGGAAAGTTTTTACACTTTAATTTTTTTAGGTTGAAACATGGCATCTGAGATTACAACACAAGAGTATATTCTCCACCATTTGACCAATGCCACCATGTGCGTCACAGACGACGGGGTGAAATTTAGTCACGGTGAAGAACTGCATAATGTCGCTGAAGTATGTGCTGAAGCGGGTTTCTGGGTTTGGAACATCGATACGATGGGCTGGTCTATCGGTCTGGGTATTTTGTTCCTGTGGTTATTCCGTAAAGTGGCTAAATCAGCTACTTCCGGCGTACCGGGCAAAACCCAGGCGTTTATCGAGCTGGTTGTTGAGTTCGTAAACGACAACGTTCGTGACACCTTCCACGGTAAAAATAATCTCATTGCGCCACTGTCGCTGACCATCTTCGTCTGGGTGTTCCTGATGAACCTGATGGACTTGATTCCGGTAGACTTCCTGCCTTCAGCTGCAGGTCAGATTGCTAACGCAGCCACCGGTGTGGACCCGCATCACGTGTACATGAAAGTGGTACCTACCACCGACCTGAACATGACGCTGGCACTGGCGCTGGGCGTATTCTTCCTGATTATTTTCTACTCCATCAAAGTAAAAGGCATTGGTGGTTTCATGAAAGAGCTGACATTCCAGCCTTTCAATCACTGGGCTTTCATTCCGGTTAACTTCATTCTGGAATCCGTTACCCTGCTGGCACGTCCGTTCTCTCTGGCGCTGCGACTGTTCGGTAACCTGTATGCCGGTGAATTGATCTTTATTCTTATTGCGACCCTGGGTGTATGGCAGCTGCCTCTGCACTTCCCATGGGCGGTATTCCATATTCTGGTAATCGTGCTTCAGGCCTTCATCTTTATGATGTTGACCATTGTATATCTGAGCCTGGCTCACGAAGACCATTAATGTAGTCCGGATCTTTTGCAATCCCTGGAAAAGAAAGCAAACGATTCAAACTGTTTTACTTTTACACTTTAACTTTAAATTTAACTTAAATCGGAGACGTACATGTTATACATCGCTGTTGCACTACTGATTGGTCTTGGTGCCCTGGGTACCGCTATTGGTTTCGGTCTGCTGGGTGGTAAATTCTTAGAATCTGCTGCTCGTCAACCAGAACTGGCTCCTCAACTGCAAGTTAAGATGTTTATCGTAGCGGGTCTTATCGACGCCATCGCAATGATCGGTGTTGGTATCGCGCTATACCTTCTGTTCGCTGTTGGTGCTTAATTTTTTAAACCCATTTTTTAGCGAACATATGAGGAGGAGCGGTCGTGAACATTAACGCCACTCTAATTGGTCAATTAATCGCGTTTATCGTATTCGTGTGGTTCTGCATGAAGTACGTATGGCCACCATTACTGGGCGCGATTGAAGAGCGTCAGAAGAAAATTGCCGATGGCCTTGAAGCTTCTGAACGCGCTGAAAAAGACCTGGAACTGGCTCAGCAGAAAGCTACTGACCAGTTGAAAGATGCGAAAGCGCAAGCAGCTGAAATTGTCGAGCAAGCCAAAAAGCGTGCTAGTCAACTTGAAGAAAGTGAAAAGCAAAAAGCTTACTCAGAGCGTGAGAAAATCATTGCTTCTGGTTATGCCGAAATTGAAGCTGAACGCAATCGTGCCAAGGAAGAATTACGCGCTCAGGTAGCAGCTTTAGCTGTTGCTGGTGCAGAACAAATTCTTCATCGTGAAATCGACGCAAACGCACAAAACGACATTGTTGAAAAACTTGTCGCTGAGCTATAAGAGGGAGATGAGCCATGTCTGAATTGACAACCGTTGCTCGTCCCTACGCTAAAGCTGCTTTCGATTTTGCTGTCGAACAAAACGCCGTTGCCAAATGGCAGGACATGCTGGTGTTTGCCGGCGAAGTTGCTGACAACGAAGACATGCATCAGTTAATGACTGGTGCTGTTGCCGCTGACCAACTCGCTGAGATTTTCATCAATGTGTGCGGTGAACAGATCGACGAACATGGTCAGAACTTTATTAAGGTTCTGGCTGAGAATAAACGTTTAGTTGCCCTGCCAGCCATTTCAGAGCTGTTTAATGCTTTGAAAGCGGATTACGACAAAGAAATTGAAGTCCAGCTGACTTCTGCTTCTTCATTGTCTGATGCGCAAACTGCTGAAATCAGTGCATCGTTAGAAAAACGTTTGGCACGTAAAGTGAAGCTTAATTGTAACGTGGACCCTGCCCTGGTTGCAGGCTTTGTAGTCAAAGCCGGTGATACAGTTATTGATGGTTCCGTGAAGTCGAAATTGAACCGTCTCGCAGACGCGTTGCAAGCATAACGGGGATAAGAGTATGCAACTTAATTCCACTGAAATTGCAGAACTGATCAAAAAGCGAATTGAACAGTTTAATGTAACCAGTGAAGCTCGCACCGAAGGGACTATCGTCGCAGTAACTGACGGTATTATCCGCATTCACGGCCTTGCCGATGTAATGCAAGGTGAAATGATTGAGCTTCCTGGTAGTCGCTACGCTATTGCACTGAACCTTGAACGAGATTCAGTTGGTGCAGTAGTTATGGGTCCTTATGCGGACCTGCAAGAAGGCACTAAAGTACAATCTACCGGTCGTATCCTTGAAGTACCTGTAGGCCCTGGCCTGTTAGGTCGTGTTGTAAACACCCTGGGTGAGCCTATTGATGGTAAAGGCGCTGTTGAAGCGGCAGGCTATGAGCCAGTAGAAAAAATCGCCCCTGGCGTAATCGACCGTCAATCGGTTGATCAACCAGTACAAACTGGCTACAAGTCTGTTGATGCGATGATTCCTGTTGGTCGTGGTCAGCGTGAGCTTATCATCGGTGACCGTCAGTGTGGTAAAACAGCCATGGCTGTTGATGCCATCATTCAACAGAAAGATTCAGGCATTAAGTGTGTTTACGTAGCAGTTGGCCAGAAGGCTTCTACTATTGCTAACGTAGTTCGCAAACTGGAAGAACACGGCGCGCTGGCTCACACCATCGTTGTTGCGGCTTCTGCTTCTGAATCTGCTGCTCTGCAATACCTGGCACCTTACTCTGGTTGTACCATGGGTGAGTACTTCCGTGACCGTGGTGAAGATGCACTGATCGTATATGATGACCTGTCTAAGCAAGCTGTTGCTTACCGTCAGATCTCTCTGCTTCTGAAGCGTCCTCCTGGTCGTGAAGCATACCCTGGTGACGTTTTCTACCTCCACAGCCGTCTGCTGGAGCGTGCTGCCCGTGTAAACGACAAGTACGTAGAGCGTTTCACTAACGGTGAAGTTAAAGGTCAAACGGGTTCACTGACGGCTCTGCCTATCATTGAAACTCAGGCCGGTGACGTTTCAGCGTTCGTACCTACAAACGTTATCTCTATCACCGATGGTCAGATCTTCCTGGAAACTGACCTGTTTAACGCAGGTATCCGTCCTGCTGTTAACGCCGGTATCTCTGTATCACGTGTTGGTGGTGCTGCTCAGACCAAGATCATTAAGAAATTGGGTGGCGGTATCCGTCTTGCGCTTGCACAGTATCGTGAATTGGCTGCGTTCTCTCAGTTCGCATCTGACCTTGACGAAGCTACACGTGCACAGCTTGAACACGGTGAGCGTGTAACCGAACTGATGAAGCAGAAGCAATATGCGCCTCTGTCAATCGCTGATATGGGTGTGTCTCTGTACGCCGTTGAGAAAGGCTTCTTAAAAGATGTAGAACTGGGCAAAATCCTTGATTTTGAATCAGCCCTGCACGCTTATATGAACAGCGAACACGCTGAGCTGATGAAGTCTATCAATGCAACCGGCAACTACAACGACGATATTGATTCTCAGTTGAAAGACGCTTTAACGAAGTTCAAAGCAACTCAAACTTGGTAATCAATGGTGCTGGCTTTCGTGGTCAGCACAATTCGTTGAGTAATCGGAGAGATAATCATGGCCAGCGGTAAAGAGATTAAAGGTAAAATTGGGAGTATCAAGAATACTCAAAAGATTACCAGTGCGATGGAAATGGTTGCTGCGTCGAAAATGAAAAAGGCGCAGGAACGTATGGCTCATGGCCGTCCATACGCGCAAAGCATGCTAAAAGTGATTGGTCACATTGCTAACGGTAACCTTGAGTACCGTCACCCTTATCTTGAAGAGCGTGACGTGAAACGGGTTGGCTTTATCGTAATTTCTACTGACCGCGGATTATGCGGCGGCCTGAACACTAATGAGTTCAAGCTGGTAACCCAGAAAGCGAAAGCGTATCGCGATCAGGGTGTTGAAGTAGATTTTGCAGCGTTAGGTTCGAAGGCTTGTGCATTCTTTAACCGTTTTGGTGGTAAGCTACTTGCCGCAGAAACAGGTTTAGGTGATGCACCTTCGGTAAGCGATGTAGTGGGTGTGGTACGCGTGATGTTACGCGCCTACGACGAAGGCACACTGGATAAAGTTTATCTGGTGTATAACAACTTCGTTAACACCATGTCGCAAACGCCTGTGATGAATCAATTATTGCCTTTGCCAAAGTCAGAAGATGAGACACTGAAGCATCGTTGGGATTACATCTACGAGCCGGATCCGAAAGAAATTCTGGAATCCTTAATGGTTCGTTACATAGAATCCCAGGTATATCAGGGTGTTGTGGAAAACGCAGCGTCAGAACAAGCAGCACGTATGGTTGCAATGAAAGCGGCAACAGATAACGCCGGCAACCTTATCGATGATCTGCAACTGGTATACAACAAGGCCCGTCAGGCTGCAATCACACAGGAAATCAGTGAGATTGTATCCGGCGCCGCAGCGGTGTAGGCAAAGGTTTAGAAGAGATAACGAGGACTAATTATGAGTCAAGGTAAGGTCGTCCAAATCATTGGCGCCGTTGTGGACATCGAGTTTCCACAAGATGCGGTACCAAGAGTATATGACGCACTGAAAGTTACCGAAGGTGACTTATCCGGGCTAACCCTGGAAGTGCAACAGCAATTAGGCGGTGGTGTAGTTCGTTCCATCGCTCTGGGTACCACTGACGGTCTGCGTCGTGGCCTGGCAGTAGAAAATACGCAAGCACCTATCATGGTTCCTGTTGGTACAGCCACTCTGGGCCGTATCATGGACGTGCTGGGTAATCCAATCGACGAAGCAGGCCCAATTGGTGAAGAAGAGCGTATGTCTATTCACCGTGCAGCGCCCAGCTACGAAGATCAGTCAAGTTCAGTAGAACTGCTGGAAACCGGCATCAAGGTTATCGACCTGGTATGTCCGTTTGCGAAAGGTGGTAAAGTTGGTTTGTTCGGTGGTGCCGGTGTAGGTAAAACCGTAAACATGATGGAGCTTATCCGTAACATCGCAATCGAGCACAGCGGTTTCTCAGTATTCGCTGGTGTTGGTGAGCGTACTCGTGAGGGTAACGACTTCTACCACGAAATGAACGAATCAAACGTACTGGATAAGGTATCTCTGGTATACGGTCAGATGAACGAGCCACCGGGTAACCGTCTGCGTGTAGCTCTGACTGGTCTGACGATGGCAGAGAAATTCCGTGACGAAGGTCGTGACGTTCTGTTCTTCGTAGATAACATCTACCGTTATACTCTGGCAGGTACTGAGGTATCAGCACTGTTAGGTCGTATGCCTTCAGCAGTAGGTTATCAGCCTACCCTGGCTGAAGAGATGGGTGTTCTGCAGGAGCGTATCGCATCAACTAAGACTGGTTCAATCACGTCAATCCAGGCGGTATACGTACCAGCCGATGACTTGACTGACCCTTCACCAGCTACCACCTTTGCTCACTTAGATGCAACGGTAGTACTGTCCCGTGATATCGCGTCTTTAGGTATCTACCCTGCGGTAGACCCTCTGGACTCAACTTCACGTCAGCTGGATCCACTGGTAATCGGTCAGGAACACTACGACACAGCGCGTGGCGTACAGACTGTACTTCAGCGCTATAAAGAGCTGAAAGATATCATCGCGATCCTGGGTATGGACGAGCTGTCTGATGAAGATAAGCAAGTGGTATCCCGTGCTCGTAAGATTCAGCGTTTCCTGTCTCAACCATTCTTTGTAGCAGAAGTATTCACCGGTTCTCCTGGTAAGTACGTTTCTCTGAAAGACACTATCAGTGGCTTTAAAGGCATCCTGGAAGGTGAATATGATCACCTGCCAGAGCAAGCCTTCTACATGGTTGGTTCGATCGACGAAGCGTTGGAAAAAGCCAAGAAATAAGAGTGAAGCCGGGCAGGCCTTAACGTCTGCCCGTGCTTGATTCACGTTCCTTACTAAGGAGTTTACAATGGCAGCTATGACCGTTCATCTGGATGTAGTAAGCGCAGAAAAAGAGATTTTCTCTGGTCTGGTTGAAACATTACAGGTAACAGGAAGTGAAGGTGAACTGGGTATCCACCCTGGTCACGCGCCACTTATTACTGCAATTAAACCTGGTATGGTGCGTTTGGTTAAGCAGCACGGTGAAGAAGAGATGATTTATGTTGCCGGCGGTGTACTTGAAGTACAGCCCGGTATAGTCACTGTTCTTGCTGACACTGCTGTTCGTGCAGAAGATCTGGACGAGCAGTCTGCAGAAGAAGCAAAACGTCGTGCTGAAGAGCATATCGCCAACCCGGGCGCTGATTTCAACTATGCAGAAGCGGCACAAGAGTTAGCAGAAGCTATTGCTCAATTGCGTCTGATTCAAAAACTGCGTAAGTAATACATCAGCAAAAAATTGAAAAACCCGGCTACATGCCGGGTTTTTTGTGTCTGCTACTTGCTGTTTTGCTGTAAACCGGTGTACTGTGTATTTATCCAGTTTATATTCACCGGAGAACAATGATGTCAGATAAAGGATTAACCGGACGTTGTTTGTGTGGCGAAGTGGAAGTGCATGCAACGCAGGCAGAAGAACAAGTCGGTGTATGTCACTGCGACATGTGCCGGAAATGGAGCGGAGGCCCCTTCTACAGTGCTCACTGTGGTGTTGCGGTAACCTTTAAAGGGGAAGATGCCATCACCCGCTTCTCGTCGTCTCCGTGGGCTGACAGAGGCTTTTGTCACCGCTGCGGTACCCATTTATTTTATCTATACAAAGAAAGCGGTGAGTATTTCGTGCCTGCCGGTTTGTTCGATGGTGATAACTTTTCCATGGGAACTGAAATATTTGTCGATGAAAAAGGGCCTTACTACGAACTACATCCCACCAGCAGGAAAATGACCGGAGCTGAAGTCATGGCTGCTTTTCAGCAGGGAGGCGATGATGAAAAATAAATCATTAAATTATCTGGAGTATCCTTCCGCATCACTGGAAAAGACCAGGACGTTTTTCGCTTCTGTGTTTGGCTGGTCCTTCACAGATTACGGTGAGGCTTACTGTGCTTTTTCTCTGGATAATGTGGACGGCGGCTTTTATGCCAGTGAAGAAATCAGCACTACGTCCCGGGGTGCAGCTCTCACCGTGTTTTACAGTGACGATCTGACCAGTCTTGAAGCTGAAATTGTTGGCGCGGGTGGAACTATTACTCAGCCTGTTTTTGCTTTTCCCGGCGGTCACCGGTTTCATTTTACAGAACCCGGCGGAAGTGAATTCGCAGCATGGTCTGACTGCTATCAGCAAGAGTGATACAAACTATTACAAACAAAGGCGCAATTGCGGCATTGCAGAGGTTGCATTGCGCCTGCGGATGATTAAACTAGCAGCATA
Source organism: Alteromonas sp. ABV2_168 (assembly GCF_056161165.1). Lineage (NCBI taxonomy): Bacteria > Pseudomonadati > Pseudomonadota > Gammaproteobacteria > Alteromonadales > Alteromonadaceae > Alteromonas > Alteromonas sp. ABV2_168. The sequence continues at coordinate 53,589 of NZ_JBSWYQ010000001.1, forward strand.
ATAAAAACAAAATTTGAACAACAGTGGGAAGGACTTTACTGAGTATTATCGTGAAGGCCGTATGACGACTGAATTTAATTATCCCTCAACTTCTGCCGCTTCTTTCTGGCACATGCCGGTTCTTTATTTTGTAATTTGCTGTATTGCCAATTACTTCACCGGTGCGCTGGATTACCAGCTTATCAATGATTTCCGGGCCCAACGCGACTTCAATGCTGCCTTAGGCATGCCCTTGCTGACGACCTTTTTCTGGATCAGCCTGCGCATTCAGCAACAGCAAATGGCTGGTGCCATCATGAGTTATTTGCTGGATAAAAACGCCCTGAGTTTATTTGCACAGCATCGTGCCCGTCTGGCGGTGAAACTGCGCCACCACATTCTGACCTCCGCCACCCTCGCTATTTCCATGACGGCTGTCTATATCATGAGTGAAGAACTGGTTGCCTTCGATATGAACATGCAGGTTCTGGTGCTTGATCTGATTGCAGTACCTTTCTGGTTCTTTTTCTGGCTTTTCCTGTTTCAGATGATCTATTCCACTCACTACATGATGAAGCATTTCATTCATATTAATATTGCCACCAGCAGCGAACTGAAAGCATTGAAAAGAGTGTCGCTACTGTCGATGGAGAATGCCCTGTTCAGTATCACTGCGTTGATCATCATTCCCGTTTTCTGGTTTAAAAAAGATATACCGGCAATCGATCTTGCCATAGTGACCCTGTTTTCATCGTCTTTGACTGTGTATCTCATCATGCCTGCTGTAAAGGTGTACCGGCTTATCGGCGCAAAAAAGCAAAAGATAATGGATCAACTGACCCGCGGGCTGACGTCCATTTACTGTGAAGATGAAAGTGATCGCATTAATCACGCACGGCGCAACGCGATTCAGCAGGAAATCGAAGAAGTGGAAAACATTACTGCTACACCGGTTACGTTTGAACAGTGTAAACGCATGCTGAGCGTCGTCTTTCTAATCCCTGCTTCCTGGATGACATTAATTTATATTGAACATCTTGTGACCTGATAGAAACGTCAGTAAGCTGAAGTGCTGTAGATAAAAAGGAGTTGGTCATGCTGGTTTATGGAGATAGCCGTTCCGGAAACTGCTATAAAATTCAATTATTACTTTCCATACTGGGTAAACAAGTCGACTGGGAAGAAGTCGATATTTTAAAAGGGGCAACGCAAACCCCCGCGTTTTTGCAGAAGAACCCGAATGGTAAAATCCCGCTGTTGGAAATGGAAGATGGCCGCACGCTGTCCGAATCAAATGCCATCTTAAACTTCCTTGCTGAAGGTTCCGCACTCATTCCCCGCTCATCTTTCGATCTGGCTAAGATGCTGCAATGGCAGTTCTTTGAGCAATACAGCCATGAGCCCTATATTGCGGTAGCCCGGTTCATTAATTTATATCTGGGGTTACCGGAAGAACGTAAAGCTGAATATGAAGCTAAACAGGCTGGCGGGCACAAAGCACTGGCAGTCATGGAAGAGCAGCTTTCCCGCACCCCTTTTCTGACCGGGTCACAATTGTCACTGGCTGATATCAGTTTATACGCTTATACCCATGTGGCCCACGAAGGCGGATTCGATCTGACAGCCTATCCGGCGGTGAATAACTGGCTGAAACTGGTTGAAGATCACAAAGGCTACACGCCGATGAAAGCCGGCTGAACCCTCTTTACTTGCGGCGCAGGTGTGCCGCAGGTCCCTGCCATTGCGCCTGCATAAACTGTTGTAAGCGGTATAACGGCACCGGATCTGTCTCTGTCGTTACCTTCATCACATGGGCAACAGCTTCAAGCGTAGATAATCCTGAATCTGAACGGGTGTGCCTGATACGGTAATCACTCGGGCCGGCATGACTGAAATGATACTGGGGGAGCGGGTGTAGTTGTGTAAAACGTTGCCACAATCCGTAAGCCTGACGCCAGCTTCCATCCAGCAGAATGAAGAGATCGTGTGTGTCTGATTGTGGTGTCTTTTCTAAAGAAGCGCTTTCCGGAGACGGATAAATCACCGCCGGAGATCCCGCATTATTAAGAGCATCTGCCACGGCCATTTCCGCCTCATCAGCGCCTGCGGAAAGTATGGGTGTATCAGGTAAACACAGCTGTACTAATTTAGCGGTATTTTTTGCGTGAATGGCTTCTTTATCATGCTGAATGATGAGAAACTGAACAGGTGTACAAATCTGCGTCACTGCACTGCATACACAGGTTTTTTGCGGATAGCGGCAAACTGAGCAATATGGACGCATTCGAACACTCTATTGGAAAATAAAAGCGCATTATGGCCGATACTGGCAACAACGACAAAGTGAAGCAAATACTGCAAACCGTTATGGCCGTGCCGGAAGGGTCGGTTGCTACCTACGGGCAGATTGCGGATCTTGCCGGTCTGCCCGGCAGAGCGCGGCTGGCAGGTCGTTCATTGCGTGCTGATTTCAATGGAGAACCGGTTCCCTGGCATCGTATTTTACGGGCTGACGGGAAAATAGCCTTTCCGCCCGGCTCTGAAAAAGCGAAGGAGCAAAGAGAATTGCTTATGGCCGAAGGAATCATGGTAAAAGATAATCGGGTGAAACTGCGAAATTGTCAGTGGCAACCTGATATGGCAACTATACTCTATACACTGAAGTACTGAATGTGGCCACAGAGCTAAAGCTAATCTTTAAACTTCAGTGTACAGACTCATTTATTCCATGGTGTGATAGCAAGTGACCGACAGCGTATTTAAAACGATTACTATAGACGAATTAGCGCCCGGCATGTACGTCAATGAAATCATTGAGCAGTCAGGAAAAGTGAAAATCAAAAGCCAGGGGCGCGTTGCCCGTAAGGCTGTGGTGGAATCTTTACGAAAACGCGGCGTCCTCAAACTCGTTATCGATTTATCGAAGCAATTCGAACCTGACGCTGTGCCTGTGCCGGCAGAGGAGCCGGTTCCGGCGAAGAAAAAGTCCCGTATGAGCCTGACGTCCGAACTGGTCCGGGCAGAAGATTTATATAAACAGGGTAAGGAAATTCAAAGAACCTTACTTAAAGCTGTTCAGCAGGGTCTACCTTTCGACGATCGCATTCCCAGTGAGTTTTCACAGAACCTTGTGGCATCAGTCGAGCGCAATCCTGACGCACTGCTTTGCCTTACCCGCATCCGTGAAAAAGATGATTACCTGCTGGAGCATTCGTTAAACGTAGCTATTATTCTCGCTAACTTTGCGCGTCATATGGGAATGACTGATGACCAGGTACAGGAACTGGCTTTTGCCGGATTCCTTCATGATATGGGCAAAATTCGTGTGCCGGATGAGATCCTGCATAAACCAGGCAGACTCACTGATGAAGAAATGGACGTGATGAAGAAGCATGTCGAATATGGCGTGGATGCCCTGCATGAGGTAAATCTGAACCCGGACCTCGTCAGAACCGTCAGTGAACATCATGAGCGTCTTGACGGATATGGTTATCCGGCAGGAACAAAAGGTGACAACATCAGCACCGCAGGGCGTATGCTGGCAGTTGCAGATATGTACGATGCGCTTACTGCTGACCGTTGTTACAAAGCCGGTATGCCGAGCCAGCGGGCTTTCCAGATCCTTATCGGGGAATGTCCTCATAAGCTTGACCAGGCACTTGTTCAGCAATTTATCAAATGTATGGGCGTCTATCCCGTAGGCAGTCTGGTGCTTCTGTCTAACGATAAACTGGCTATGGTGTTGTCGCAGAACGACTCTCCGCTGACACCGGTTGTTAAAGTGTTCTATTCGCTGACCGGTAATCATTATGTTACCCCGCGGGATATCGACCTTTCCCATGATAAGCGGGTAAAAATTGAAAAAGCGGTAAAAGCCAGTGACTACAAAATTAACTTCAACCAGTTTTTTGCACAGAACATTTCTCCCTGATTTGTCTTTAATTGCATACACCACCGGGAACATTTTACCCGCCGGTGTGTGCAATCATCGCAGTTAACTTCCCGTTTATCCCCTGCGGGCAAGGCCATTCAGCTTGTATTCATTTGCCGGCGCGTATTTTGGCGTTAAACCGGATGATGGAACAGGTCTTGCTGTCCTGACCGGTACAGTTGTAATTATCTTAAGAGGGATATCATGAAGAAAGTCTTCGCAGTCGGACTCATCACCGCTTCTTTAATCGCGGGTGGTTGTGCAACAAGCCCTAACAATACACAAAAAGGTGCAGGGATTGGTGCTGTCGTCGGTGCATTGTTGGGTAAAGCGACCGGGGATAACGACAAAAGCCGTTATGCCTGGGGTGCCGTGGTCGGTGCTATTGCCGGTGGTGCGATTGGTAACTATATGGATCGCCAGGAAGAAGAAATGCGCGAGCAACTGGCTGACACCGGCGTACAGGTAGTTCGGGAAGGGGATAACCTGCGCCTCATTATGCCGGGTGATATTACGTTTGCCACCAACAGTGCGTCTATCAGTCCTAATTTCAATCCTGTCTTGCAGGATGTGGCAACGGTGGTAAATCAGTACGAGAAAACGGTGCTGCTTATCGAAGGTCATACCGATGACACCGGCGCAGAATCTTACAACCAGACGTTGTCAGAGCGCCGTGCGCAATCTGTTAAGAATCGGCTGACCACGTTCAATGTTAATCCTACCAGGGTAACCACAGTGGGTCTGGGAGAGTATCAGCCAAAAGTGCCTAATACCTCGGCTGAAAACCGTCAGATTAACCGTCGTGTTGAGCTGAAAATACAACCGCTGAGTGAATAGAATCAGGGAGGACCACTCCTCCCTGATTCTGTTAATATGATTAATTCCCGCTTTTAACCCTGTGATATTGCGCCATTGCACAATTAGATAAAACGTCAAATACATCTGTTGCATGTTTGCCCATATCAAACGGGTGGAGAGCTCCGGGGGGGCGCCGCGCAAGTTGCTCCATCTTTTCTATCGAGCCATCCCTTTTTCCATGATTCGATAGAAAAACAGTCACGTCTTGCTCTTCCGCCAGCGCTTTAAAGTTACTCGCAGACTTTGCATAAGCAGCAAATTGGGCTGGTTTAACGCCAAAGTTAAATCCGGTTCCACCCCATAATGCGGCTCTGAATGGTTGTCCGTTGTCATACACCGTAAAAAGGGGAGAAATCGTACCCATTGTATGTCCCGGAGTCACTCGAATTTCCATCTCAGCGTTACCTGCTGAAAGTATGGTACCATCTGTTACTGCAATGTTACCTTCTAACGCCGGAGCTGGCCCGAATTTGGGATGCTCAGGCATGATTTCAGCAAGCTTCCAATCTGATTCACTCATAACCACGGGCATACCATATTCTTGTGTCAGGTATCTGAAACCGCCGTAATGATCGCCATGCGCATGAGTAATTACTAAATACGCAATTTTCTCAGGTTTAAGTCCCAGTGTTTTCATCCCGCCAATAATGGTTTCACGTGCTTCTTTATTGCTGGTCAGGGCATCAATTAAAATATAGCCATCTTCATCTCCCAAGACCCATGCAGATACACCCGCGTTTCCAACAAAATACAAGTTGTCGAAGACTTGCATGGGCCCTGGCTCTTTTCCGGGAGAACGTTCTCGCGGAGATTTTTTAGCATCGGCGCTATCTTTCCTGCGAGGGGTCGCAGCCCGGTCTCTGGGGGCATTTACATCGCGAAAGGTCATTGTTAAGTCACAGAGATTGGTATAACCAGGAAAGTAAGAGCCGGTAGAAATACCCTTTTTTGCAAGTTGTTCCGCTTTGGTTTTTGCTTCCTCGGCTTGGCTGCAAAACACTACGCCAATGAGGAGAACGAATAGCAGCGAACGATGAGCTTGCATACAGGATCCTTCTATGTAGTTATTCCACGCGGTATATACGAATATTTACCGCTCTTGGGGATTTAATTGACTCAATGGTTCCAATATAAAAGTCTTTATTGAGCCAGTCATATTTTCCGGTAGCCACATGAAACTCTGGACGGGTAAATGCGTATCGCTGGCCGGTCAGTGTGTGAACAATACCTTTATTGTGAACGACAATAGTAACACCATCATCTGTCTTAAGTGCATAAATAGCTTCAATATTCTTTACATTGTCCTGGCGATTCACCTGCCAGTCGGCGCCGCCGGGAATTACGCTTCCTGAAATATTGTGACCTGTGAAATGCCCGCCAGTAATAGGAACTATGTATCTGTGGCCGTCGTCAGTTTCACCGACGTCAATTTTAGTCCCGAGTTCAACATGTATTTGTAGCACTGGCGCAGATTGAATATGAGGAGCCGGGAAAGCATCGGTGCCTGAGTTTTCGTGGGCGAAAACAGAAGAGTTGAATATATAAAAGAGAGTAAAAAAAAACGTATGACGAAGTAACATTGTAGTTTCCTTAAAAAAGGGCGCCTGAGCGCCCCTTATGTTTATATTTTCCAGTTTGCCTGGACATACAAGGTGCGACCTATACCGTCAAATACACCCTGGTTTGTTGTACCGCTGGTACCACCTATAACTGGAGGTGCTTTGTCTGATAAGTTGTTAACACCTGCTCTGAATGTTACTGATTCATCAAATGTATAGCTGGCAGACAAATCAATATAGCTATAACTGCTACTGCCAGGCGTTGTCGACGCCGGGTTTGAAACCACGCTAACGTCATCCATACTTGAAACATAACGCCAGCGCGCTGTAACAGAGAAATCTTCGCTAACGAGCGTCAGGCTATTGACCAGTTTCCATTCAGGATAGCTCTCTGTACCCGAAACTGTTCCGGCGTAATCCTGATAAGGGCTGTCTTCAAATACGGCAATGTCAAACTTAGTTAAGTGGTTGGCAAAACTATTAAAGACTAATTTCGATGAGTCGTTTACGAACTTAGCTGGCACCGTCCAGTTGAAAGATATATCCAGACCACTTGTTTTATAACCACCCAGGTTTAGATATGGCTGATTAACGTACTGGAAAATACCGTTATTATTTCTGTCGAATTGCTGACAGAAAAAGTTTTCTGTGCTGTATTCAGGGTTTGAGCCGTCCAGGTTATAGCATTTCGCCAATGACTGGTCGGCCGGTATAGCCGCAATTGCCTTCTCGATTTCCAGATCATAATAATCCAGGGTTAACGACATATCCTCGAAGTATTCACTGTCAAAGGGGGATTCCAGCACCATACCTAACGTGAATGACTCTGCTTCTTCCGGATCCAGAGTTCTGTCGCCGAAAGTTGTTGTAACCAGCGCGTTTGAGGGTTGTCTGAATCTACCCAGAAGTGATGGATTCAGTCCTGTTGCTATACAAAGTGCCCCTATCGCGTCTGCATTTTCACCGCTCAGACCCGGATGGCGGTAGTCACAGGGATCACCGCCGCCACTAGTTGGTGAGCCTATTCCGGAAACTTGTTGAGTTCCTGCGTTAAAGAATTCTTCAACATTTGGAGCTCGTAATGCGTGTTGGAAGCCAGTTCTGAACAACACGTGTTCATTCGCCCGCCAGTCTAATTCTGCTTTATATGTGTTTGCTGTACCAGCCAGGTTGTAGTCAGAAAAACGGTAACCGACAGTCATATTCACTGCCTGGTCCATATCACTCGATGCCCATAAAGGAACATAAACTTCCGCGGAAATTTCTTTTACATCAATACTACCTGAAGTAGGTTGTGTTGCGGATAAACTAGCGAGCCTGTTAGCTGCAATGTCATCATCCGGGTTAAAGTCATATGTGTTTTCGCGATAGTGGGCACCAAGAGCGAATCGTACCTCACCGGCATCAAGCTCGGTTATCAAACCTTCGACGACACCTTCAATAACTGTTTGCTCCATTATCGTTTCATTGACTGGTGTGCGGGAGATATATGACAGACAGTCATCAGATAATTGGTTGAGGCCGTTAAATACCTGGTAGCCGCCACTACAAATACTGTTACCACCATCAGGTGCATCAACCAGTTCCTGCATTGCAACATAACTCACTGAACCAGATGTTGTAGAGTCGGTATTCTTGGTACGGCCTTTGGAAACAAACACGTCCCAGGACAAATCCATGGATTCAACATAGCCGTTCAACCCTACTAAACCTTGCCATACTGTTGAGTCGGTATTATAGGTTCGCGGGCCAGCCGCACCTAAACGTACCTGATATTCTACCGGTAAATCCGGCTGGCTCCTTGAAGCAAGCAAATCAGAGAAGGCTTCATTTGCAACAATATACGGATTGGTTACCGGAACGAACACACTCCAGGGAGCTGCCAGTACGGGCTCTGACCCTATATTTTGAGCTTCACTATCTGAGTATTGGAAGTGCCCATAAAGTGTTAGGTCGTCATCCAGAATATAATTTGCTTTACCAAATATGGCTTTTCTTTCAAGAGGAACCTGCACATAGTTATAGTAACCAGGGTGGTAACCATAACCAGAATCACTCACCAGGAAAGGAGCTTCTGTAGGGCCTCGGTAATTGATCGCCTGGCCGCGACTGACTGCGAAAATTGAGCCGTCATCATTAACCCCGAAAAAGCTTCTGTTACTCACGCCCTCAAACCCATAGCCGGCGAACAGTTCATTAACAGCATCTGCACTTGGTGGTGCGTCAGGTAACGTTCTGCTGAAAGGTGTAAATCCACTAGCTGGTTGATCTAAGAAGAACGGCCTGTCCTGAATAGAGATCCCTTCCCGGTCTACCCATTCAGCACTAATAAACACATTACCCTTAGAATCAGAAAAATCCGAACCATAAGCGATACCATATAGTGTGGTTTGGCCATCACCATCTTTGGGTTGAGTTAGTTTCGCAGATAGTTCCAGCCCGTCAAGATCTGTTCGGGTCTGGAAATTTACGACACCTGACATTGCGTCTGAGCCGTAAGTTGCAGAAGCCCCGCCACTGACAATCTCTACACCACCTATAGCATTGGAAGGAAGCGTGTTTATGTCAATGGCACTGTTTGCATTAGAAGACTGCATGCGGCGACCATCGAGTAACACAAGGTTTCTCTGAGGCCCTAAGCCGCGGAGATTCAGTGTAGACTGCCCAACAGTTCCCCCGGAACTGCTGTTACTGAAGCTACCCTGGCCAGGCTGAAACTGAGGAAGCTGACGCAGATAATTGTCCAGCGTTACGTCGCCGGCACGGGCAAAATCTTCTGCGTCGGTTGTCACTGTCGGGCTGGAAGAGACGAGATCTTTACGCTTAATTCTGGTACCTGTTACGGAAATTGTCTCGACTTGCTGTTCTTCCTGAGCTTCTGTCGTTTGCGGCTCCTGTGCGATAACTACTGTTGGACTTAACATAGCCCCAATTAATACGGCAATTCTCGTTTTAGCGTGTGATTCAGTCATAAATGCTCCAGTGTGTCTTTTCATATAATTAGTCTTAGTCCTCTATCCCAGTGATCTCGGGCAGACTAATTTATAAGCTGAAGTGTTAATTAAATGTTTAAATTATTAAATGGCAGATGATGACTATTTTTTTTGCAATATGTGACATTGGGAATCTTATGCAAAGAAATTTCAGGTGTGTAAAAAGTTATTGAATTTCAATTTTTATATTTTATAAGTATTTGAAATTGTTTGGTTAAATGTTATTTCTGCAACTTTTTATTACACATTTACAAATACGCTAAATTTGAAATAATTGGCATTTCGTTTACCTTTTTGCAAAAAAAATTGCATATTGTTCAGCTTTTATTTTAAGTGTAATGTCCTTTTTCATTGTTAAATTAATGAAAATGGTGATGGTGTTGTCAACTGAACAATTAACGATGAAAAGGGTTGCCTGGAGAATCGTCCCTTTCATTATGTTGCTTTACTTTGTTGCTTATCTGGATCGGGTAAACGTCGGAATTGCTGCAATCACGATGAACGATGATATTGGCCTGTCCAAGGCTGCGTTTGGATTGGGGGCAGGTATCTTTTTTATCGGCTATTTTCTTTTTGAAGTCCCTTCTAATCTCATTCTTCACAAGGTTGGCGCCCGCAGGTGGATAGCGAGGATTATGCTAACCTGGGGTCTTGTTTCCGGCGCCATGGCCTTTGTACAGGGGCCCATTAGTTTCTACATACTCAGATTTTTACTAGGGGCTGCAGAAGCGGGTTTTTTTCCCGGCATAATTCTGTATTTAAGTTATTGGTTTCCATGTCGATATCGCGCGGGGATCACGGCAATGTTTATGGCAGCAGTGCCAATTTCAATCGGCCTTGGTTCGCCAATATCCGGATGGCTGCTGTCTTTCGACGGCATCATGGGAATGAAAGGCTGGCAGTGGCTATTTCTCATTGAAGCCCTACCTGCTGTGTTATTGTCTGCTGCAGTTCTTCTCTTTCTTACTGACAGGCCGGAAAAGGCGAAATGGCTGCCTGAAGAGCAAAAACAGTGGCTTGTGGAAGAAATGAGCAAAGAGAGAAAAGCCGTTGCAGCAAGTCATGGTGCTTCAGCCGTTTTCTCTGCGCTGCTTAACCCGCGAATTCTGGCGTTGGCACTGGTTTATTTCGGCACATCTGCCGGGCTTTACACAATAGGGATATGGGCCCCACAAATACTGGCGCAATACGAACTAACCTTAACCCAAATTGGTTTGGTTAATGCGATTCCCCCTGTCTTTGCTGTAATAGCAATGGTTTTCTGGGCAAAACACTCAGATAAAACGGGCGAACGTACAACCCACGTATTCGTCGCGTGTATTGTTGCTTCCGTAGGCCTGTTTGCCGCAGCTTTTACAACATCTCTGCTGGCTGCGGTGTTGGCACTCATTGTCGTCAACGTGGGAGTGAGTTCTGCTAAACCACCTTTATGGGCAATTCCTACTCAGTTTTTGACAGGCTCAGGGGCTGCAGCGGGTATTGCTGCAATCAATTCTATCGGCAATCTTGGCGGCTTTTTCGGGCCAACGTTAATCGGCTACATCAAGATGTCAACCGGAGACTATACGTGGGGACTGATTGGCGTTGGTATTAGTCTGGTGGTCTCAGCATGTATCGTGTTGTTTTTAGCAGGAAAGCCAACCCAAACCCATACTTCTTTTAATTCAACAGCGCTTAAGTAAGTGCATAAGGGGTAAATGTGAAAAACTATTCAATTGCGGCGATACCGGCGGACGGTATAGGTATAGAAGTCATCAACGAAACCGTTGACGTTCTCAATGTATTACAGGAGGAAACCAAAAAAGCGACCTTTAATTTTGAGTTTTTCGACTGGGGCTCAGACTACTATAAAAAGCACGGCGAAATGATGCCAGATGATGGCTTAGAAAAGTTAAAGAAACACGATGCCATATTATTCGGAGCGGTGGGGGCACCAGACGTACCAGACCACATAACTCTGTGGGGCCTGCGATTAAATATTTGCCAGAATTTTGATCAATACGCTAATGTGCGACCAACCCGTGTATTGCCCGGAATTAGTTCTCCGTTAAGAAATTGTAAGCCCGGGGATCTGGACTGGGTAATAGTCAGGGAAAACTCTGAGGGTGAATATTCGGGTCAGGGAGGGCGATCTCACCGCGGAATGCCAGAGGAAATTGCGACAGAAGTGTCCATATTTACCCGTGTGGGCGTGACCCGTATTATGCGTTATGCCTTCGAGTTGGCTCAGAGCCGTCCAAGGAAGCAGTTAACGGTCGTCACCAAATCCAATGCACAGCGACATGGTATGGTTATGTGGGATGAAATAGCGGCCGAAGTGGCGCAGGAATTTCCCGATGTAACCTGGGACAAAATGCTGGTTGATGCTATGACAATGCGTATGACGCTAAAACCAGAATCTTTGGATACCATTGTTGCAACGAACCTTCACGCAGACATCTTATCTGATTTAGCCGGTGCTTTAGCGGGAAGTCTGGGTGTTGCACCGACTGCCAATATCGATCCTCAGCGTCGCTTTCCGTCGATGTTTGAGCCAATTCACGGCTCAGCGTTTGACATTACCGGAAAAGGAATAGCTAACCCGGTTGCATGCTTCTGGAGTGCAGCACAAATGTTGAATCACTTCGGGGAGTTTGAGCTCGAAGCCTTACTGATGGAAGCAATAGAGTACGCCACGGGTGTAGGAAAACTGACTCCTGATGTAGGTGGTAAAGCAACGACAAAAGACGTTACTGAAGCCGTCATTCACTATATTCGTGATCACGCGAAATGAATGCAGATGTACAAAAAGCAACATTAACAGCTATTGCTCAGGTAGCTATTGATAGCGTGGTTCCATCCGCTGACTGGTTTGCTTGTTTGCCCGCACCGCCCAAGGGGCGGTGTGTTGTAATCGGGGCAGGTAAGGCGTCCGCATTGATGGCGGCGGAATTAAACTGCTACTGGGAGGGTGTGCCGCTCTCTGGCATAGTTGCAACCCGATATGGACATGGTGTCTGTGCGGGACGAGTTGCAGTAATCGAAGCAGGACATCCGGTACCCGACGAGAATAGCGAACGTGCTGCCAGGGCAATGCTGGATGCCGTAGTTAACTTGTCAAAAGATGATCTGGTCATTAGTTTGATATCCGGTGGTGGCTCAGCGTGCTGTGCATTACCTGTTGAAGGTATTCATCTTTCTCAGAAGCAGAAAATTACCCAATCGTTATTGAGAAGTGGCGCATCTATCAGTGAAATGAATGCAGTCAGGAAAGCACTGAGTCAGGTCAAAGGCGGCCAGCTTGCAAAAGCTGCCGCTCCAGCCCGCGTATTTAACCTGATAGTAAGTGATATACCCGGAGATGTACCGGAAGATGTGGCTTCCGGCCCAACAATACCAGACACAAGAAGACCGTTGTGTGCACAAAAAATACTAGAAAAATATGGGCTATCCGAATGGAAGCAATACGTTCCTCTTTATCAGCATAAGGAGTCGAATGATGATGTAAGCGTAGAGTACAAGATTGTCGCGTCTGCCCGACAGGCCCTGCAACGCGCCGCGAGAGAAGCACAGAAACACGGTTATAAGCCTGTCGTGCTAAGTGATCAATTTGAATGCGATAGCCAAGTCCTGGCCAGTATCATGGCTGCCATTGTGAAGTCCGCTAAAACAGCAGGTTTTCCTGATAAACCTCCTTTGGCTATCATCAGTGGTGGAGAAACATCGGTTACCATTTCAGGTAAATCGTATGGACGGGGTGGCCGAAACACGGAATTCGTACTGGCGTTGATGAAAGAATTAAAGAATTGTTATGGCGTTGGTGCAATTGCGGTGGACAGCGATGGCATAGATGGTACCGAAGATGCCGCAGGAGCATTTTTACTATCAGATAGTCAATTCAGAGCTATGGAAAATAACTTGGATCTTGAAGAATATCTTACGAAGCATGACAGCTATTCATTTTTTAAAGAGATGGGGGATTTATTTATCACCGGACCAACGTTGACTAATGTGAATGACATACGCATTATTCTTGTGAATTAAATGACTTTGCCTTCTTATTTTAGTTAAAAAATTATCAGGGAATTAAGAGAGTCAGACGGTGAACACTGATAAAATGGAGTATGGGTCCGCTGCTAATCATTACTTGACTGCACTGGTCGAGGCCGCTGCGCTCAAAGGTGTTGACGTTGATATTCTGATGCAAGGTATCGGTCTATCGCGACAGGATCTATACCGGCCTGAACATCGTATTCCGACACAAAAGCTGGCGGATTTGCAAAAAGCTATCTGGCAGTGGATGAATGATGAAAGTATGGGTCTTAATGACATGGTCATTCCGTACGGCTCCTACTACATGATGGGACAGTTAACCGTAAATCAGCCGACCTTGAGAAAAGCCCTTATTTTAGGAATTCGTTTTTACAACCTGTTATTCAGACGTGAGCAAATAACTCTGCAAGAAAATGGTAAATCGGTCACCCTGCGCCTTGTTCTGCATAAACCTGAGTTGGATTATCACCATCTGTTCGCTGAGATTTGTCTTTTATCATGGCATCGTTACGCCGCGTGGTTAATTGCCGATGAACTGCCCATTATTGAAAGCCACTTTCCTTATCCTACGCCCGCTCATGTCGGTGAATATAGTTATCTCTTCCCAGGGCCGCACAATTTTGAAAGCAAAGAACTTTCATTGATATTCCCAACCCATTACCTGGATAGAGAAGTCAGGCAAAACAGTGCAAGTCTGAAGGTCTTTATGAACCGTTGTCCTCTCGAGCTGTTCCGGCAGTACAAAGCGGACTATAGTTTGAGTGGTGAATTGAAACCTCTTATCAAATCAGGCCTGCAAAATCGCATTGTTACGATTCAGTACTGTGCAAACAAAATGCATATGACTCCGAGGACGTTAATGCGGAAGCTCAGAGATGAAGGGACTTCGTTCCAACAATTGAAAGATATAATCCGTCGTGACAGAGCAATGCATTTCCTTTCGCAGACGACAATTTCAATAAATGAAGTTGCTGAAAGGGTTGGATATTCCGATCCCGCTGTGTTTACCAGGGCGTTTAGATCATGGACGGGAGACACGCCCAGAGCATACAGAATGAAGACTATAGACGAATAGTAAATCCTCAAAGTTTCAATTGCATATGAGTCAACGCCTGCCATTCTCGTTTACATAACGAACTAAAGATAGCGAGTTAGACATAGAGTTTTTTGCGGTCACAGCTTTAGCTGCTCTTGCTTTTCGTACACAAAGCAAGAGCAGCCAATAATTACTGAGTAACCGGAAGATAACTTTTAATAAACTCAGCGGCCATATCAACGTATTCTTCGGTATCAAATACCGGGTCGCCATGACCGGCGCCTTGTACAACAACTAACTTATTTGATACTCCTGATTCCCCCAACCTGGTTTTCAAAATTCTACTTTGACTATCCGGAACAACTCCATCAGCATCTCCGTGCATGATGATGAAAGGTGGGGTATCTGTATCAATATATGTAGTAGATGATGCCCATTTAGCTAGATCTGGTCTTTCAACAGGAGAGGCGCCAAGGAGCCTTGCTTCTGCTGCATCTGGTGCGTCATGGTCAACATTTCCACTGTTTCCCCTCATAGCATTAATATCACTGGGGCCAAAGAAGTCGAGAACTACAGCAATATCGTATTCGGGCTGTCTACTTGCCTCATAGAAGCCAGTTTCAGTATCGTTGTTAGATGTAGCAATCAGAGAGGCCAGGTGACCACCTGCAGAGCGTCCCATAATACCAACTTTATCAGTACTGATATTGTATTGACTGGCATGATTTACCAAATAGTTAATTGCATCGTTGATATCTGCTACTTGCGCAGGAAAAACGGCTTCTCCGCTCAAGCGGTAATTGACCGCGGCAATTGCGTAACCTTCATTTACCAATTTATCAGCCAAGGTACCATTTTTGGAAATAAATTCGTCTTTGGAGCCCCTGAACCAAGCTCCTCCATGAACCCATATCAAAAGAGGCGTATGTTCCGCTTTACTCTGTTTGGGTATATATAAATCCAGTTGAAGAGCTTTACTACCGATCGTTTTGTAAGTCAGTGTTTTTACATTATAGGCTGGGATAATTTTGTCCACTTGATTCTTAGACTTACCGTTTGATCCGGAAAAATTGCATCCGGGAAGAGCTGTAAACAACAATGTTAGAGTAATAACCTTTAAAATTGTGCGCATCAGGTAATTTCCTAAAGTTGAAGGCGATAGAAGATGCTAATGTTAAAAAGTAAAAAACAGAATGGTGAAAGTATGTTAAATACTGTCCATATCATGCTATCGCCAGTCCTTTTAGTTAATTTGCTACAGGTATCTCAGCAGAGGAAAGCTTTATCATTTCGGTGACTGTACTGGCTAACTGGTTAGGAATAGGAATGGTCAGATGATATTGGGCAATTTTCCATTTGTCGTTTTCAAGCACCAGTACACCGGTTCCCCGCGTTACACCATAGCTGGCATTATCAAGAAGTTCATCAAACCAGGCCGTATTGCCGTTAGCAGAAAAATAAATATGCCTGTCGCGGGGATGATAGGTCCAACCCTGCCCCTTATCGAAATATGGCTTCGCATAGGCTTTAAATTCATCAACCGGCCAGGTTTCTCCCGCATCGGTACCGATGAATACAGCATTGGCTGAAAAGAGGCTGAAATACGTGGTGAAGCTGGCATCAGATGCAGCCTGATGAAACTTATCCAGCACGTTGCTGACTTCTTCCTGAGGACTGGCTGACACCGACAGTGACAGCATAAACAACAAGCAACAACTTAACCGTTTCATCTCATTCTCCTTTTGCTAAACAGGTATAGTACATTACTTGCGGGTGGTCACAAACGTCTCTGCCTTCAGCGTATTTCCAGTGCTCTTTTAAAGCCGTGCTTCATATGGATAAGTTTCTCAAGTCGCGATATGACTTCTTCAAAAGGCAGTTTGCCAACCCCCTTCAGGGCACACTCCCAGACAATAATTACCTTCCATCCCTGACTAAGCAGGTCGTGCTGGTGGCGTTTATCCCGCACTGTATTCTGCGTAAGTTTGGTGAGCCAGAATGCTGTTCTTGTTTCCGGCAAGTGTGCCAGATGACACTGTTCGTGCATGTGCCAGAAGCAGCCGTGCACGAAAATACAGGTTCTGTATTTGGGTAACACAATGTCCGGCGAGCCCGGTAACCGCTTAACATTTTTCCTGTAACGGTACCCTCTGGCAAACAGCGCCCGCCGGACCAGTAGTTCCGGTTTTGTATTTCTGCTTTTTATCGCAGACATGTTTTTACTTCGTGTAGCTTTGTCGTGTACGTCTGCCAATAAAAGTTTCCTTCCGTTTTAAATGACAAAGCGCTGGTAGCTGATCTGTTCTGATGCTAACCTCGCAGGGATAAAAACCGGATAAGCAGAAGTCTCCCCATGAGTAAACAAAACCAGAATCTTAGCGCTGATGATATCAGGTGTATACGTCAACGGCTGGGATTGGGCAGAACAGAATTTGCAAATCTTTTGGGGTTGGGCAATCAGGGCGAGCGGACAGTTCGCGGTTGGGAAAATGGCGAGCACCTGCCTTCGGCTAAAAAAGCAGAAGCAGTGAGAACCCTGGAAAAACGCATGGTGCAACTGGCCAAAGAAGCCCCTTTCGCAGCTACCGGCTCAGAATACCACTTTAACTTTATCGATCTCTTTGCCGGAGTGGGTGGCATACGACTTCCATTTCAGGAGTTGGGAGGTAAGTGTGTATTTACTTCAGAATGGGATAAATTTGCACAAAAAACGTATCTTGCGAACTACGGTGAAATGCCACACGGCGATATTACCCAAATCCGCGCGGCAGATATTCCGGATCACGATGTGCTGTTGGGCGGGTTTCCCTGCCAGGCATTTTCGCAGGCAGGTCTGAAAAAAGGGTTCAGCGATACCCGCGGCACCATGTTTTTTGAAATTCAGCGCATTCTTGTTGAAAAGCGTCCGAAAGCATTCCTGCTGGAAAACGTAAAGCAGCTTAAAGGCCATGATAAAGGTCGTACACTTAAAACCATTGAGGCTATCCTGCGGGGAGATTTTGATCAGAGTATACCGGATGATATGCCTCTCAGTGAGGAAGCGCGCCATGCTCTTTCTGAGAAGCTGAATTACTGGGTGGACTATAAAGTGCTGCGGGCGGCAGATTTCGGTGCCCCGCAAAACCGTGAACGGGTATTTATCATCGGCTTCGATAAAGATCATTTCAGCGAAGCAGATATCAATGCACATTTTCGCTGGCCGGAACCACCAAACATACCAACCCGTGTGGGCGATATTCTTGAGAGTGCGTCCGAACTGGCAGCCAAAGATGATCGTTACACCTTGTCAGACAGGCTCTGGACGGGCCATCAGAAGCGTAAAGCGGAGCATAAACAAAAAGGTAACGGGTTCGGCTATTCACTGTTTACGCCCGACAGTGCCTACACCAACACGATCAGTGCCCGCTATTATAAAGACGGGTCCGAGATCCTGATTGACCAGAGCGCACTGAACAAGAATCCGCGTAAACTGACACCAAGAGAATGTGCTCGATTACAAGGCTTTCCCGAGGCATTCATCGTTGATGCTGTATCTCAGGGCCAAATCTACAAACAGTTTGGCAACTCAGTCTGTGTAAATGTGATCAGGGCCGTCGCCAGCGAAATGGTAGCGTTTATGAGGAAGAGATAAAAAAGCTCTGATTCGAGACGACTAAAAGAATAAGTTGAACTCCTTGAAAAATTGGAATGCTATCCGGTTTTTATGAATATCACACCCAAGATGAGTAATGAATAGCGTACTTATTAAAAATTTATAAGGCAAGTGATGTATAGAAGAATAATGCTAATTTTAGGCGATGAAAAAAATTCTATTTTGATTGACAATATTACCAAAGTTATAACGTCAATTATAATTACAATAACTATTATATTGTCATATTCGCAATTTAAAATCCAAACCGAGTTCGAATTGAAAAAGCCATTGATGGATTTAAGGGTGAAGATGTATTCAGATATTTTGATAGAATCTGCAAAACTTTTGCCTGCAGCAAAGAATCCACTAGATATTGAGAAGTTAAAGAATTCAAATCTAAAGCTAAAGAATATTTACTATGAGTCATTTGTAGTTTTTGGAGATCCAAGAGTAAATGAGGTATATAAAAAATTAATAGATACAGTAGATGAAATAGTTGAGAGAAATGAAAGTAGAGAACGGTCAATGTCATCTAATGACTTTCAGAATAAATACTCGTTAGAAATTTATTCGAGTAGATCATTTTTAGCAAAGTGTATCGGATCTACGTTAAAAGAGGTTCTAAATGTACAGTTGGATGAAAAATTTCAAACGATTAGTGAACTAAAAAATCACTCAATATATTGCAGCATTCCGGATAGTGATGAATATCGGATACTACCTAACTATTAATTCAAAACTTGATTTACCCACCAAATCATTTGGATTCTGGTGGGTAAGCAGTATCAAACTGACTATTTGTAATAAAAATATGTAATATAAGTGTGTTGCAATAAATATGTGAACGCTATTCAATATTCTGGATCTGCTCGCGCATCTGCTCAATCAGCACTTTCAGCTCAACAGCTGATTGAGTGATTTCTGAGTTTATTGACTTGGAACCCAGCGTATTCGACTCACGATTGAATTCCTGCATCATGAAATCCAGACGACGGCCGCAGGCGCCGCCTTTTTTCAGGATATTACGGGTTTCTTTAACGTGAGCATTCAGGCGGTCGAGTTCTTCTGCCACATCAATCTTTTGCGCCAGCATGACCATTTCCTGCTCGAAGCGGGTGGGATCAAGTTCTACTTTGGCTTCTTCAAAACGGGACTGAATTTTTTCACGCTGCCACTCAACAATAGCCGGCATTTTTTCAGCAACTGCTGCGGCTTCTTTTTCAATGCCGTCCAGGCGCTGTTCAATAAGTGCTTTAAGCGCATCCCCTTCGGTGGCGCGGGCTTCGATGAACTGAGTAAGGGTATCGTCAAATGCCGCCAGAATATCCGCCTGAATGGCATCCATATCGGCTTCTTCGGCAGCGATAACGCCGGGCCAGCGCAGAATATCAAGGGGGTTAACTCCGGTGGACTGACCGTGTGACTGCACCCAGTCTGCAGCATGCATGACTTCTTTCGCAAGTGCTTCGTTAAGCGTGAGTTTGGTTACAGCGGCATCGTTAGCGCTGAAACGCAGCGCGCACTCTACCTTTCCCCGCTGTAAACGCTTGCGAAAGCGCTCACGGAGCACCGGTTCCAGTGCCCGGAATTGTTCAGGCAAACGGAAGTAAGTTTCCAGAAAACGCTGGTTCACCGAGCGGACTTCCCACACGGCTGTTCCCCAGTCTTTTTTCACTTCACTGCGGGCAAACGCGGTCATGCTGTAAATCATAAATTTTCAATCTCCGTATGGATTTATGCGTAAGTCTACGCAGGAATCACCGGGTTGTCAGTGGTAATGTTCACTGTGTTCATACTTTAGTACAAGGTTCAGACAGGTTTTGATCGTCCCTGCTTGCCTGTAACTGTGTTGCTGGCTATTCTGTTACCGGATAAATTTGTTACATTTAATGGATTCTGATTTCAGAGATAATGCCTCATTATCAGAAGTATGTTTACTCAGGGATGACCCACATGTCGTATAAGAAATTAGGTGCGCTGGTCGCATTTTTGTTCCTTTCTTTTTCTGCTTTTGCGGCTTTCACACCGCAGGACATAGCTAAAAATGCTATTTACGCAGATGCCAAAATATCACCGGACGGAGACCGTCTGGCCATCGTGGTTGTACAGGATGGCATCAGAAACCTTGCCGTGCTGGACATGAAAGATTTCTCAACGGTTGGCGGAATGGCCATGCGCGGGGGAAATGAGGTCGGTACCTTTTACTGGGCGAATAATGATCGCCTGGTAATGGAAATCTGGCGTAAAGAGCCATGGCAATCTGAACCTCAGTTCTGGGGCGAACTTTACGCTATTAATTACGACGGTACTAACGGCGAGATTATCTATGGATTCAACGTCGAAGAGCGTCAGAATACCCGGATTAAAAGAAAGAAAAGCGTAGATGGCTGGGCCCGCGTGATCAGTACAATGCCGGATAACGACAATGAGATCCTGATTGCATCAGAGCCGATGAACGTAGACCGGATTGGTTTCGTTCAGCGTCTTTCTGCCAGCTACGACAGCATCGCATCAATTCACCGTCTGAACGTTTACAGCGGCAAATTGTACCCCGCCAAGGCTTATGCGCCCGCGCCACAATCTGACATTTTTACTGATGACAGTGGTAACCTGATCATGGCAACCGGCACAAATAAGAATGACGATACGCTTATTTTTCGTCGTAAAGGCGATGACTGGGAAGAAATCAGTGAGCAATTCGGGCAGGCTTTCCATCCGGTATCTCTGAACGAAGATGCCACGGAAGTGATTTACCTGGATAATTTCGAACAGGACAAAGTCGGCCTTTTCCGGATGAATCTCAAGACCGGTGAGCGAAAAGAAATATACACCGATGATGTAGTGTCTTTGTCTCAGGTAAATCTGACAACCGATAAGTCCTCTGCCTATGCTATCCGCGTGGATGACGGTATGCCGGCGTACATGGTTTTCGACAGTGCCGGTGAAGAAGCCAGAATCTTTAAAGACTTGCTGGGTGCCCTGCCGGGTTACAACGTGAATATGGTCAGCCGTTCAGCAGACGGCAATTTGTGGCTCATCTATGCCACCAGCGATATTGATGCCGGTACCTATTATCTTTACAACAAATCTGCCAATAGCCTGAGCCAGCTGTTCGCTAACCTTGAACACATTTCCGTAGACGACTTCTCTGAAACCAAACCGGTGAGTTTTGAAGCGTCAGACGGAATGAAAATTCACGGTTTCGTTACCTACCCTGTTACGATGAAACAGGGACAGAAAGTTCCTCTGGTAACTCTTGTTCATGGCGGTCCGCACTATGTACGTGATTTATGGTGGTTTGACCGTGAAGTTCAGTTACTGGCGAACGAAGGTTATGCTGTTCTTCAGGTGAACTACCGTGGTTCCGGTGGCTATGGCGGCGATTATCAGGTTGCCGGCTACAAGCACTGGGGTGACGATATTCAGCAGGATATTATCGACGGTACACGCTACATCATTTCTCAGGGACATATCGATAAAGACAAAGTGTGTATCATGGGCGGTAGTTTTGGTGGCTATTCTGCGGTGATGTCTGCAGAACTGGCACCCGACCTGTTCAAGTGTGCTGTTGCTAATGCCGGCGTCTATGATCTTAATCTGGCACTGGAGAAAGGTGACATTACTGAATTCCTCACCGGTGATGCCTATCTGGAAAAAGTGCTGGGTACTGACCCCGCTCAGTTAACTGCATTTTCCCCTGTGTCCCACGTGAGCAAACTGTCCGGTCCGGTACTTATTGCCCATGGTGCCCGTGACCGCCGGGTTCCCCTTGAGCACGCCGAACGTCTGAAAAGTGCCCTGGACAAAGCTGGCAAATCCTATGAGTGGTTCGTGAAAGACTCGGAAACACATGGTTTCTATGATGAAACCAACCGCGGCGAGTACTATCAGAAGGTCGTGAATTTCCTCTCTGAAACATTAAAATAATCTGATAACGCTGCATTTATGCGGCGTTTTACTTTTTTACGCCTTAATTCCCTTCCCGCCGGATTCAATTTGCCGGTGTATTTACGCTATACTTGCGCCTGTTAAAAAATACAGATTTATGACCTTTTCTCAGGAGACTCCTATGCGTCCAAGCGGCAGAACCGCCAGTCAGATCCGTCCCGTTACGATTACCCGCAATTACACTTGTCATGCTGAAGGTTCGGTTTTAGTCGAATTCGGTAATACCAAGGTACTTTGCACTGCGACGGTGGAAGAAGGTGTACCGCGTTTTATGAAGGGTCAGGGAAAGGGCTGGGTAACGGCTGAATACAGTATGCTGCCGCGGGCAACGCATACCCGCAGCCAGCGTGAAGCAGCACGGGGTAAACAAGGCGGCCGTACCCTTGAAATTCAGCGCCTGATCGCCCGCTCTTTGCGTGCGGCACTTGATCTGAAACTGCTTGGTGAAAACACAATAACACTGGATTGTGACGTTATTCAGGCTGACGGCGGAACACGTACCGCTTCTATCACTGGTGCCTGTGTTGCACTGGTGGATGCCCTTACCTTCATGCGTGCTAAAGGCATTATCAAAACTAACCCGCTGAAATTCATGGTAGCAGCATTGTCTGTGGGTATTTACGAAGGTACGCCAATTGCTGACCTGGAATATACCGAAGATTCAGCAGCCGAAACCGACATGAACGTAGTAATGACCGAAACCGGCAAGCTGATTGAGATCCAGGGTACCGCGGAGGGCGAACCGTTCTCCTTTGATGAAATGCACGAAATGCTGGATATCGCTAAGCACGGTCTGCGTGAACTGTTTGATGTTCAGAAAGCGGCTCTTGCGTAAGGAGAGCAGATGAAAGCGTTTAAAAGAGAGTTTATTGAGTTTGCCATCGCCCGTGGCGTGCTGAAATTTGGCGAGTTTACCCTGAAGTCAGGCCGTACAAGTCCTTACTTCTTTAATGCCGGGTTGTTCAACAAAGGTGGCGATCTGGCCAAATTGGGTCGTTACTACGCGGCAGCACTGGCGGATTCCGGCATAGGCTTCGATGTACTGTTTGGCCCTGCTTACAAAGGGATCCCTATTGCCACAACCACAGCAGTAGCCTTAGCTGATCATCATGATATGGATGTGCCTTATTGCTTTAACCGTAAGGAAGCGAAAGATCACGGTGAAGGCGGTAATCTGGTAGGCAGTCCGCTGGAAGGCCGTATTATGCTGGTGGATGATGTGATCACTGCCGGAACAGCTATCCGTGAGTCAATGGAGCTTATTGCTCAGAACGGTGCCTCTCTGGCCGGTGTACTGATTGCGCTGGATCGCCAGGAACGGGGTAAAGGCGAGCTGTCTGCTATTCAGGAAGTGGAACGTGATTTTGGTACACAGGTAGTTTCTATCGTGTCTCTGAATGACGTAATTGCTTATCTGGAAGAAACCGGTGCGCACGCAGAGCACATGGCGTCAATTCGTCAGTACCGTGAGTCATATGGGATTGGATAATCCCCTCTTCGCCAGCCCGGACCACGAACTGGACACACTGGGCCTCCGTTGCCCGGAACCTGTGATGATGGTGCGTCTGAAAGTGCGGAAAATGCAAGAAGGTGAAACGGTTCTGATCACCGCAGATGATCCGGCAACAGAGCGGGATATCCCGGGGTTTTGCCGGTTTATGCAACACACGCTGGTGGCAAGTCAGACTGATGCATTGCCTTATCAGTTTCTGATTAAGAAAGGGCTGTAGCCGTTATCTCATACAAACAGTTTTTAAAGCCGGTGATACGCCGGCTTTTTATTACCGGTTTCCCGGCGTGGTGCGGTAAATTGTTTCAAAACCACAGAAAATGCCAAACATGGCTATGCCGGCACCTGTCGCAGCAAGTCCATACTGCCCGTACCGCTGATTTAAAATAGTACTGAATGCTTCTTTAATTCCACCTGCCTCTGACGGATCCAGTTCAATTGCCGCCTGAATAAAAAAAGCACCTACCAGAATGTAAACAACACCCCTCGCGAGATAGCCGAGTCTGCCGGCAATACGGCTGATATGAATCTCACTGTCCCGCATATGATGAGTATTAAATTTTTCCATGAAATCGGCTTTACAGGCATGCTTTAGCTGGATGAAAGAAAATATCAGAATACCCGTACCGATGGCAGCAACCAGTCATTCTCCCCACGCCTGCTGCATTAATTCCTGTGAAACCTGTTTACTGCTGTCTTTATCTGAATTACCGGTACCAATCAGCACTCTGATTGCACCCCAGGCCCCGACTCCGTAAATCGTCGCTGATAATACAAAGAAAGCTCTGGTGATCACATCGCCGGCTTTTGACATATCCAGGTTCTCGGTATTCAGAAAGGCCTGAATAAGACGCCATAACATATAGCAGACGAGCCCGCATACTACGCCGGCGAGCAGATACCATCCTAAAGGCTGCTCCAGGAGTGTTCTGAAAACATGGTCCTGAGTGGGTTCTTCAGATTGCAGGAACGTAAATGCTGTGGTTATAACGAAAATACCAAGAAGAATATAAACAACGGTTTTTGCACCATATCCGGCGCGGGCAATATAGCTGATAGTGGTTGAAGCGATCACAGTATCTTATCCGGTATTCGTTACGCTGGCAGGGGGAAAACCCGCAAGCTTTTTCCTATATTATTTGAATACGCAAATAACTGCTGATAGCGATTTATCTGTTGCTAAAATTAATGGCTTTCCGTGATGGCCTGAAGTAAGAGCCGCTGTAAGCGCACTTTGTCATCATGAGACTGGCAGCGGAGATCGCTGATGTGCAAAATCCTCTGCCGTAGCATATGCTTCAGAAGCCTGATATCCACTTCCAGCGTTATGGTTGTGGATGACTGGCTGTCCACCGGTAAGGTCACTAGTGAAGTACCCTTGAAGATAATGTTTGCCGTTGGTAGAAGGCCAGCCCTTTCTGCAGTGAAAACGTAATTTGTTGCAGCATCGTCAGTAACTCAGGGTGTAATGCAAACAGCGGGGCCAGCGCATAGATTTGCTGTGATGCCGCATCAAGACAGGTGGCAGCATCTTCAATGTTCCCTGTAGCAGCATGGCTGCGTGCAAGCTGTATGGCAGCAGCACCATAAGCGGTCAAATCTTTTCTCTGTGAGGCCGGGGAGGTTTCCGGTGCCTGCAAAGAAAGCAATACCGCCTGCGCGATCTCATAAGCTTCCCCTGCTGTCTGACGGGCGGATTCCATTTCACCGGACTTTGCCTTTTCCAGCGCAGTTTGACTGGTTTGTGTAAAATGGTTGCGGGCATGCTCCGGGTGGGATTGCAGCCACTTCCAGTATTCCGGGCTAAGATAATGGGTTTTCATCATACGCACCTCCTGAATTAAAAGTAATGCAAATGAGAATTATTATCAAATTAAATTTAATGCTGTTGCCCGGTTAAAACAATGTAGTGATATACCAGATCAACAGCACGACAGCAGTCAGTGCAAGTATTGCCTTTGTTTTATATCGCCTGATTAACGCTTCAGCTTTGTCTCCGGCAACATATACCGCCAGTGCCAGACCAAAATACCGTATGGACCTGGCGATGACCGTGGCCAGTAAGAACAACAGCAGGGAGTATTTTGTTGCACCCGCTGCCAGCATGGCTATCTGAAACGGAATGGGGGCAATCCCGAGCGTCAGCACAAACCAGAAACCCTGCTGCTCCATTTTAGCTGAAACTTGCTTAAATTGTTCCGGGTCAGAAAAGGTATTGATGATCCAGTCGCCGGTTAAATCGAAAAGATAATACCCCAGCGCATAACCGAATAATGCACCAACAACACACCCCAGAGTGGCCATCAGGGCAATGCTCCAGAGCTTTTCCCTCCTTGTCTGCATCAGCGGTATGAGGATCGCTTCCAGGGGCACAGGTACGATGGTAGATTCCAGAAATGACGCCAAAGTAATGCCTTTCAGCATGTGCCTGGAATCCACCATTTTCTTCGTCGTACGTTTTAACTTTTTCGTTATGGGCATAATCTTCCGTTATTGTTTGAAGATTGCCCCGTCCTTCATAACAAAGACAACCTTCTCCATCACCCTGATGTCCTCAAGGGGATTACCTTCAACTGCAATGATGTCGGCCAGTTTACCGTTTTCGATAGTGCCGAGTTCATCACTGATATTCAGCAGTTTTGCCGGTGAAACCATTGCACTGCGCAATGCTTCAGCAGCAGGCATGCCTGCTTCTGTCATCAGCGCAAATTCCTGAGCGTTATCGCCATGTGCAGAAACGCCGCTGTCAGTGCCAAACACAATGCTTACACCCGCTTTATACGCTTTGGAGAAGGTGTTTTGGATCAACGGGCCGATGGCGGCAGCTTTGGGTCTGACAAGTTCCGGAAAGAATCCGTCGATTTTCGCTTTCTGAGCCACAAACTCGCCGGCGAGAATTGTCGGGGTATACCAGGTGCCGTGTTCTTTCATTAAATCCATGATCTCATCGTCCATGTAAGTACCATGCTCGATAGACGTCACACCGGCTTTAATGGCCCGCTTCATACCTTCTTTTCCGTGAGCATGCACAGCCACTGTCATGCCGTAGTCATTAGCCGTAGCAACAATGGCTTCCAGTTCATCGTCCATAAACTGCGGATTCTGGCCGCTTTTCGCTACGCTCAGAACGCCGCCGGTGGCAGTAATTTTTATCACGTCAGCACCATCCTGATAGCGCTGGCGCACTGCATCGCGGGCTTCAGCAACGCCGTTTATAACACCCTGCTCCGGTCCGACATCAGGGCGAAGTTTGTGTGCCATCCCGTTACTGGGATCTGCATGTCCGCCGGTTGTCGCAATCGATTTACCGGCAGAGAAAATACGCGGCCCCTGTGCCAGGCCTTTATCAATGGCTTTTCGCAGTGCGATGGTTTCGTTGTATCCGTCACCCAGATTACGCACGGTTGTGAAGCCGGCAGACAGGGTTTTCTCCGCAAAGTGTGCCGCTTTCAGGGTGTAGTCAGCTTCGTTGAGCGTGAAGCGTTCCATGTAAGAAGACGGGCCCTGCTGGGAGGAAAGGTGAACGTGCATGTCCATCAGTCCCGGCATTACCGTATGATTTTTAAGATCAATCACTGTGTCGCCGTCTTCAGCGCTGATATAGCCTTTTTTCACCGCGGTTATCTTGTTGCCGTCGACCACAATTGTCATCCGGCTTTGCAGAGAGTCGTCAGTTGCAGAAAATAAGTTGCCGGCATGAATGAGGGTGTCTGCCTGCAGGGGTAAAGTGTTCAGTCCCAACAGGGCTGTTATACATAAAGAGAGTTTTTTCATTGTCATTATCGTTATCAGTGTGTGGGTTTTCTACTGTAATGAAATGACTGTGCGGATACCAGTACGGCAAAGGTTATTCGCTGATTTCTCCGAGAATGAGCTCATAATCACCGCTTTGAACTGTGAAGCGGGTGGTGCCGTCGGGCGCTGTTTTTTCCTCAGCTTCGTTGAGTAACTGATAGTAAACATTCTGATGAAGTCTGGCCCACAAGTTACGCCGTACATTCACGTAAGGTAAAAAGGTGCCGTCTAAAGAAGCCCGCAGTGTGCCGGGATGAGAGGCGCTGACAGTGAATGTATCACCGGTTTGTGTGGTTAATCTGAGGTGATTATCTTCCATTGCCCACTGAATAATAACAAAAGGCACATCCTCTACCTGTATACCGACTTTCTCCACCGGTGTTACCAGAAAATAATCGTCATTTTCTTTTACTAAAACAGAGGAAAAAAGTCTGACAAGGGATAATCGTTTAACAGAAGATTGCTGATATTGCCATTCACCGGAGGCAGTGATGCACATATCGATGTTACCGCAAAATGGCGGATGCCATTGTTCTACCGGAGGGAGGTTGCACCCGTCATCTGACGGGTGCGACTCTATCTGAGCCTGAAACCGGTTAAAATCCATCGTCTGCAAGCAGAGATTTCAATTCCCGTAATTTCGCCTTGATACGGCGCATATTGTCCGGGCCGGTTCTCAGCAATTGCTTTTGCGGCGTGCTGAGTTCTTCCAGTTGCGGATCAGCATATTTGTAGGCAACTGAGTCCGAGTATACTTCTACAGGAACAGGTACTTCCGGGGTATCGAGCAGTTGATCGATAGCTTCCACCACGACAGATTCAAACGGCTGGCCGGGCTGTCCAATCTCGTCATACTTCGACTGGATTTCCCCTTTGTAACGTTTGAACAGATCTAGCAGAGCTTCATTATCAAAACTTTCCATCATGGTAACGTACGGCGTGTAACGCTTGTAGCTGGCGGCATCAATCCACTCTTTATCAGCCTGACGGTAAACTTTGAATGTTTGCTCCGGTGCGGTTAACGGTACCTGCTGGGTCGCAGGCATTTCATCATTGGCCAGATTGGTCACTGTAACAACAAAGCGCTGAATAAGACCCTCATTCACAATCAGGTTGTTCGCTTCTTCCGTACCTGAAATAGCATTTAAGGCTTCTTCTACGCCCTTATCCGACACATCCAGAGGTTCCGGTTCAGGCTCTGGCTGTTCCGGCATAGGTTCCGGCTCGTCAACGGGATCAATATCTACCGGTTCCGGTGGCGGGGCGGGCTGAAAATCGTCCGGCTCGTCAGGCAGAACTGGCATTTCTTCTGCCGGCACTTCTTCGGTAACCGGTGCAGGTTCTTCCTTCGACGGCCACAACAGAACTGCAATTATGACCACTACAATCACCGCGATAATTAAAATATGCGGCGCCAGCGTTTTCTTTTCTGAATCATCACTCATAAACTTTTCACCCTGTAATGTTCCCTCTGGATCATAAACCCGTGCTACCTCAGGACATTCGCCTCAGAAATTGGCTGAATTCAACTGTCCTGAGATAGCACGGCTATCATACTACCAGAGATGTGTTCTCTGTTTTGAGAATCAATGGATCAATTTGTTCCGTACTAATAGCAAATTCCTCTTTTCTAACACTTTTCTACTCAGAAAAGCCTGATTTTGATCGCATTATCTTTGCTATAACCAGAAAAAATGCGAAAAAACGGAGCGCTTCATTACAACATCTTAATGGGAATTCCGTCTGTAAAAGTAGTCCTTTCTGAATGGTATTTGTACACTTCAGACAGGTTAACGGAGAGCAGCGATGAACAAATTCTACTTTCGCGATATCGAAAACGACCCTGTAGTCATTGATTACCTTGAAGTGCAGTCATTCGAAATGAACGTATATCTGGTACTTATTTGCATCGGCCAGCGTTCGGGACAGGTTTACGATAACGAAGACAAGCCCATGCGTTTTTACAGCGCAGGACAGATCCGCGAGTTGTTCGCTCATTGTCATGTAGAAAAATCGGTGATGAAGCATGACACCCCCTACGATGAGATGATTGGCAATCCGCCAAAAGCGTCACATTCTGTAGCGTTACCATTCACTATGGCATTACCCTACTGAATCCAGGGTGAAGCAATATGGCGTAGATTCATCTGTACTTTTAACCGTCTGGCCAGCAGGAATAATCCGCCCAGTTTACGGTGAATGAACAGAGCATCTGCCGGCGGCACATGCCAGAAATTTTCCCGGTACGT
Organism: Alteromonas sp. ABV2_168; assembly: GCF_056161165.1. Classification (NCBI taxonomy): domain Bacteria; kingdom Pseudomonadati; phylum Pseudomonadota; class Gammaproteobacteria; order Alteromonadales; family Alteromonadaceae; genus Alteromonas; species Alteromonas sp. ABV2_168. Next base: position 83,113 of record NZ_JBSWYQ010000001.1, read on the forward strand.
CAGTGCGGTACCCATATTGTGTAACCGCATTATCAGGTCACTGTTACCAAAATCATAGCTGCCGTCAACATGTATCGCTTCACAGGCGGTCATTCCGAGTTCAACGACTTTGGTTTGCTGCTGAGTGGTATGTTCACTCGTGACAAGTCCTATAGACAAAGCCGCACTGAGCATGGCGTCAGCATCATTGTTTGCCGCCGCGCGCAAAAGCGAACGGTATCCTTCAGCCATAGCCGGGGCAATTTCTCTGGTGGCACCGAAATCCAGCAGAATAATTTTTCCGGAAACGGGGTCATAGCGGTAATTTGCCAGATTCGGATCGCTCTGTATCAGTTTAAAATCGAAGACTTCTCTGAAAAACAACCTCATCAGTGCGCTCATGATCCCGTTACGCAGGTCTTGTTCCAGTTGCAGTACCGACTCTATGTCATCCCCTTTTTCAAAAGACATGGCAAGGACATTTTCAGTACACAGCGACGGGTAGCTGTGGGGCACAATAAACGCATCATCATCCTGCAAACGGGAACGGTAGGTGTCCAGCATATACGCTTCCCGCAGGTAATCAGCTTCCTGTTTAAGCTGCTGTTTCGCTTCTTCCAGCACCGGTGCAATATCCAGCGTTTTAGGGATAAGACCACTCATCCGAACCAGTGTGGCCACATTATCAACATCACTGTCGATGCTTTCACGTACGCCGGGGTACTGGACTTTTAACGCCAGCATTGTGCCGTCGGGAGTGATGGCTTTATGGACCTGACCGATAGACGCGGCGGCGACAGGGGCAAAAGAAAAATACAGCATGTTGTCCAGCCAGTTTTCACCCAGTGCATTGCTCAGCACTTCAGTAAGCTGGACTTTGGGCATCGGACTGGCATCTTCCCGCAGACGGGCAAGGATTGCGGACAGTTCTTCAGGAAGAAAATCTCCGCCGTCCATGGAAATAAGTTGCCCTACTTTCATGGCGGCACCGCGCATAGTGGCCAGTTTGTCGGCTATGCGGGTGATGTTGGCCGGCGTCAGCAACAAGTCAGCCATTGCAGGCCGCTGCCCTTTCAGTAATTGTCCGGCACCACTGGTCACCATATTGCCGGCAATGCGCCCAGCCAGAGAGCCCAGACCTATTACCCGCGACAGTCTGCCAGAGGGGACGGGTTTGCCGTCCGGCTCATCGCTCATAGTGTCACGAATGCAGAAAGGAGCTGAATGCAGAATCCGGCTGCACTGCCTGCTGCAAATCCGGTCCAGCCGTTTTTGCCCAGGTAACGGAAAACCGTAGCGGAGAAAATACCGCACCAGATCATGGCGGCATAAATTGAAAGGGTGCTGTCGGGGCTGGTGGCGCCCGGAATAAATAACAGCGCAACGAAAAGAATGGCCATAGCGCCGGATAGCAACACCCACATAATATTCTTTTTGTCAGTGAAGCTGTTGGTTTGAGGAGTCGTTTCAGACATAACACTTACCCGTAACGCGAAAACAGTGTGGTTAACTATGATGCAATACGGGCAAGCGGGTCAATGTGAAGATATAAGACTTTAGTGGTGGCGCGCAGAGCTGTTAGCGAACTCCACACTGAGTAATTCCACGTTATCACGGAATGTCAGGGTTTTTACGTCGCCCTGTCCTTCCACGTTAAGTGTATTAATTTGTGCGGGCCACAAGTCTCTGAGTGCATCGTGACGGATACTGAGACCTTCCAGCGAAGGTGGTTGTTCGGTTTCCTGGTAAACCCAGAAAAACTTACCATCCACTTCATAACCTACGGTTTTCAGCCCCAGACTTTCGCCGTCTGCATTCAGTAATGCAAAGCGGGCCATCACGTAATCAGTGAAAGCCTGCTGAGTGGTTTTGTCATCCAGAATATCTGCACGCTTATCGAACAGTGCTTTTACAGCATGTTCCGCATCATGCAGATTAAACCGGTGCATCACCTCAATATTTTCTGTTCTCGGATTGAACAGAACCGTGGTGATTGCCGCTTTAATCTGATGGGCAGAGACTGCCTGACAAACCATCATCAGCAGAGCCGCAAAGCTCCACTGAATCATGCGGTGAGACTTAGTTGTCATCACCCTCTCCGTCATCTGTTTTCAGTTCAGCTTTGCTGTCCTGCATCAGATCCATTGAGGTACGGGCTTCGCTCTTCTTCGCCTTATACGCTTCGATACGTGAAGGAATAATGCGGCGCGGGTAGTAGTTGTTTTCCACATCTACGTCAGCAGTTTCCCAGCGGGGATCCACAGTAACGCTTACCAGCTCTTTATCTTTGTCGGTCACGACCAGCTTAGAGACAGCTTTCGGTGTACGGCGCCAGATTTCAGCAGGAATACGCATTGACTGTTTGGTACCGTCTGCAAATTCCATTTCCAGCAGAATTGGCATAACCAGTCCGCCCAGGTTGCTGAAGTCCATGACGTAGTAGTTTTTGTCTTCACGTACAGCACGCTCAAAGGTTTCACGTTCCCACGGTTCCAGTTTGTTCAGGAATTCGCGGTACTTGTTGCGGTCTTTGTTAGTTGGTGTGTACTGATCATTGTCATCGTAGAAATCTTTGATGTCGTCGAAACGCTCAACCCATAGCTTGCGGCCTTCTTCACGGTTACGCTCGTCGGTCAGAGACAGAGGCTTATCCATTTCAGCTTCGCGCTGACGGGCCAGGTCGATGTCAGGATCTTTCGTGTCCAGGCGCAGCTTATACACACGGTCCAGTGAAATATCGACATGATCGGTAGTATAGAACCAGCCACGGAAGAACCAGTCGAGATCGACACCGGAAGCTTCTTCCATTGTCCGGAAGAAGTCTGATGGCGTTGGACGCTTGAACATCCAGCGCTGTGCATACTCTTTAAAGGCAAAATCAAACAGCTCACGGCCAAGAATGGTCTCGCGAAGAATGTTCAGTGCAACTGCCGGCTTGGTATAAGCATTCGGGCCCAGGTGCAGTACCGAGTCAGACTGGGTCATGATGGGTACCTGAGATGAAGACTTCATGTAGCCGGTAACATCGCGGGGTTCAACACCCCATGGAATGTTCGGATCCCACTCGCGGCCGGCAACGCCGTCCAGGAAGCTGTTCAGGCCTTCATCCATCCAGGTCCACTGACGTTCGTCAGAGTTAACGATCATCGGGAAGTAGTTGTGACCCACTTCGTGGATAACCACACCGATAAGGAAGCGCTTTTCAGACAGCGAGTAAGTACGTGAACCATCGTCCTGTAACTCAGTACGCGGGCCGTTGAAGGAAATCATCGGATATTCCATACCGCCAACAGGGCCGTTAACAGACTGGGCTGTAGGGTACGGGTAGCTGAAGGTGAAACGGTTATATACGTCCAGCGTATGCACCACTGACTCTGTAGAATATTTCTTCCACAGGTCGCCACCTTCTTTCGGATAGAAAGACATGGCCATAACGTGTTTCTGCGGGCCGTCCTGCTCTACGCCTTTGGCATCCCACATGAATTTACGTGAAGATGCCCACGCAAAGTCACGCACGTTGTCAGCTTTGAAGCGCCAGGTTTTGGTTTTGCCTGTGCCTTCTTTCTCGTTTTCCAGCGCTTCTTCGGCGGTTACGATAAAGACCGGGCGGTCAGCGGTTTTCGCTTCTTCCAGACGCTTACGCTGAGTGCTGGTAAGTACGTCTTTCGGGTTCTGCAGCACACCGGTAGAAGAAACAATGTGGTCAGCCGGTACGGTCATAGACACATCGTAGTTACCGAATTCCAGGGTAAATTCACCGCGGCCGATAAATTCTTTATTCGTCCAGGCTTCGTAGTCAGTGTAAGCCGCCAGACGGGGGAACCACTGCGCCAGCAGGAAGATGTCGTTGCCGCCTTCGCGTTCGTCATCAGGGAAGTGTTCATAACCTGAACGGGCAGAGACTGCGTCTTCTTCAACGATGTTGTAACCGAATTCGATGGTGAAATCGACTGATTTGCCGGGTTTCAGCGGTGTTGCCAGATCTACACGCATCAGCGTGCCTACAATCACGTGATGCAGCGCTTTACCGGCACTTTCAACGGCTTTAATTTGATAGCCCAGTTCGTGATCGTCAACGAATTGCTGACGGCGCAGTGCACCCATACTCAGTTTAGCCGGGCTGTCGCCGCTGGCTGACTGCGTCGCCGGACCACGGTTACCGATGCCGCCAAAGGTAGTGGTGAGGGCTGACATGGAATCATCACGGAATTTGTTCTGATCAAGCTGGATCCAAAGATACTTCAGCGTGTCAGGTGAATTGTTGTGATAAGAAATCTTTTCAGAAGCATCAATACGGCGTTTTTCTTCGTCGAGTTTTGCATTAATGACGTAATCGACTTGCTGCTGCCAGTACTGATGACCAGCTTCACCGGCGGCGTTTCTGTATACGTTAGGGGTAGGAAGTACTTCGTCGAGTTGTCTGAATTTATCTTCGAAGTCGCCCTTTGTTTGTTTTATCGCTGCGGAGGCAAACGGAGCCTGAACCAGTAAACCCAGTACAGGAGCCAGCCAAAGCAGTCGCTTTTGTCGCGTGCTCATATATATCCTTGTAACTTGAATCTAACTCTGACGAGTCTGATTTGTTATGTTATATCTTTTTTCAAAAGTAATGCAGTTTTTAGCCGTAGATAGCTATGTACTCACCGCAAACTGAAGCTTACATCACAGACCTTCAGATCAGAATAAACTGCGGCATGACAAATTGTTCTTTGGGAAAGCGCGGATATGCGTTTTTTTCTGAATGGGTTTGCAGTATTCTCAAACTCTCTTTGTTTATCAGTTATCTTCATGAGTAATTTCACCTGGCAGCGTGCCGTCGTAAAGGTCGGCAGCGCGTTAATCGCACCTGATGGTTTACATGTCAGTGCTAAGTATTTACTGCCCCTGGCGCGGTTCATTACCGAAAGCCGTGCTGCAGGAAAAGAAGTGATTGTCGTGTCATCAGGCAGTATTGCTGCCGGACGTGGACGGGTAACCATCAACCATCCGGCTTCTATTGCCGAAAAACAGGCCATGGCCGCGATCGGGCAGATGCAGATGATGGCGAACTGGCAGCGTTTTTTTGACTGTCCCTGTGCCCAGATTCTGGTGACTGCGGATGACCTTCGCGACCGTACCCGGTACGTCAATATTAAAAACACCCTGCGCGAATTACTTAAACATGAAGCGCTGCCCATTGTGAATGAAAATGACACCGTGGCGGTGGCCGAACTTAAAGTCGGCGATAACGACAATCTTGGTGCATATACTGCGCTGGTGGCACAGGCTGATACCCTGATCATGTGCTCGGACATCGACGGTTTGTACACCGCCGATCCCCGCAAAGATGCCTCGGCTACTCTGATCCCTGTTGTTGATTCCATTACTCCGGACATCTATGCACTAGCCGGCGGAGCGGGAACGTCCATGGGCACCGGCGGAATGCGGACGAAAATTGAGGCAGCGGATAAATGTACCCATAGCGGTATTCAAACGCTTATCGTCAACGGCCGTGATGGCAAAGCCTTTGATGCATTGCTCAAAGGCCAGTGCCCGGGAACATTATTTACTGCAAGGCAGTCCAGTCAGACCGCCCGATCTTTATGGTTAACCCATACGTTAAAAACCCGCGGTGTTATCAACATTGATGCGGGTGCCCGCCGGGCTATCACAGACCGGGGCGCTTCTTTACTGCCTTCCGGTGTCACCGGCATTTCAGGTAAATTTGTTGCCGGAGATGCAGTGGAGCTGCATTGCGACGGGAAAGCGCTGGCGAAAGGTCTGGCACTTTACGACGCCAAAGATCTGGCCCAGATAAAAGGGCAGAAAAGCAATCAAATCCGCCATATTCTCGGTTATGACTATGGAGAGGTGATTGTCCACCGCGACGACCTGGTGTTGTTGCCCTAGACGCATATAAGCCCGCAGGTGGTTTAGCTGAGAAGCAGAAGGAGTGAACGGATGACGGATTTTACACCGGGATTAAGTGACTACCCGTGGCATGTAGAGTTAACCACACGGTTACAGGATAACGATGAAAATGGCCATATCAACAATGTGGCGTTTTACAGCTTCTTTGATACGGGCGTGAGCCGTTTTCTCAAAGAGCGTTGTCCGGATGCCTCGCGGGATATTGTTGCCTATGTGGTAAGCTCCCAGTGTCAGTATATTTCTCCCGCTTCTTATCCGGAAAGTATTTTTGTTGGACTGCGTGTGGTTAAAGTCGGTCGCAGTTCAGTGACTTACGGGCTGTCTGTGTATGCCGGCGATGCTAAGCGCCGCGTGGCACACGGACAATTTGTCCATGTTTATGTTGAACGGCAGACCGATCATGCCGTGCCTGTTCCCGCTGATATCAAAGACGCACTGGAATCCATCAGGGAGGAATTCTGAATGAAGGCCGTGTTGCTGGATGCTGATACGCTGAAGCCGGAAGAACTTGATATTTCCTGCCTGACTGACCTGCCTGTGTCATTGACACAGTATGCCACCACAACAGCGGATGAGCGCAAAGAGAGAGTGCACGATGCTGATATCATCCTGGTAAATAAAGTGGTGCTGGACGCTGATGTGTTGCGTCATGCAAAGCAATGTAAGTACATAGGTGTTCTGGCAACCGGTACCAATAATATTGATAAAGACTGGTGCGGGCAGCACGGTATCGAGGTTGCCAATGTGGAAGGTTACGGCACTGACGCCGTTGCCCAGCACGCACTGATGCTGCTGTTAAATTTGTCTACCTCGTTTGCCCCTTACGCCCGCGATGTTAACGCCGGCAAGTGGTCTGCAGGGCCGCACTTTTGTTTGCTGGATCATCCGGCCATGGAGCTGGCGGGCAAACATCTGGTGATTGTGGGTTATGGCGAACTTGGTCAGCGTTTTGCTGAAATGGCAAAAGCGATGGGTATGCGTGTCACGGTTGCTGCCAGACCGGGCAAGGCGGATGACGACAGACCGTCGCTGGACAGCTTGTTACCTGATGCTGATGTGGTGTCGCTGCACTGTTTACTGACAGAGGATTCCCATCATCTCATCAATGCGCAGCGCCTGAGTAAAATGAAGCCGTCGGCTTTTCTTATTAATACCGCCAGAGGTGCGCTGATTGATGAAGCCGCGTTGTTACAGGCGCTGAAAAACGGGGACATTGCCGGCGCCGGACTTGATGGCCTGTCGACAGAGCCGCCCCCGGCAGATCATCCCCTGTTAAATACCGGTCTGCCTAACCTGCTTATCACTCCCCATTCTGCATGGGTGGCAAAAGAGGCGCGGCAAAGACTGGTGAATATTGCTGCCGGACGGTTGTCTGCCTTCCTGTCAAAGTAAGAACAGTTACAGCCGGTTGAGTTTCTGATTCAACTCGTAGGCAGGCTCTGTCACGATGGCTTCAAGGGCTGCGATACGGGCTTTCAGGGCTGCCATTTCTGAATCATCCCGTTTTTTTGCTGAGACTTTTTCACTGAATGAAGCCTGCATAAACGGGTTGGTGACCTCTCCGTTCATCCACGCGACCAGTTTCAGGTTATAGCGGGCATCAAGAAAGCATACGGTCAGGGAAACCGACAGCACACTCAGGATAATTATCACAGCGGTAATAGTCATGGTTGTCTCCGGGTAATCAGGGTTATTTTTAACCGCAATGGCGGCGTGTTGATCAGGTAGTCCTGGCGGAATAAAAAAAATTACAAATCACTGTAATTTTTTTCTTTGTCCCGCGACTATGACATTGGAAACAGGGAATTTTTGTATGAACGGGAACCCATTTTGGCCGAAGATTTCGCCAGCATATTAAAACAGTACAACGGATTACTGAGCCGTGTTGCCGCCGGTTACGAGGCCAATGATGCACTGCGTCAGGAATTGCTGCAGGAGATTGCTGTTGCAGTGTGGCAGGGACTGCAGCGCTTTGAACACAAGAGCAGCCTGAAAACTTACATTCTGAAAATAGCCCACAACCGTGCGGTCACGCATGTTGCTTCAAACGCCCGGCTTCCCCGCACTGATGAACTGGATGAAAACACTGAACACGGTGTGTCTGCATTATTAAACCCTGAAGACGCCACCGTACAGGACAAGCAATTACAAGCGCTCCTCTCAGTGGTACGTACCCTTCCTTTGCCGGGGCGTCAGGTGCTGACTTTATCCCTTGAAGGGCTGTCCTACGGGGAAATTGCAGATGTTTGCGGGATCACAACCAGCCACGCCGGTGTGCTGCTGAAACGCACAAAAGAAGAAGTGGTGAGGAGGTTAAATCATGACGAATAATACGGATGATCTGGCAGCCCTGTGGCAGACGCAGGACGTGCAGACTATAGACATCGACAAGCTACGGCGTGAACTCACCGGTCAGCGTCGCAAGCAGCGGCTGTACATCCTGATCGATCTCCTAAGCCCGGTGCCGCTCATACTGATGTTGTACATCATGGCAGATGAGCTGTCGTCTTTCTCCCGTACTGTGATCTGGGGATTGCTTATCATCACTATTCCGATGGTGGGATACCTGCTCTGGCTGCGCCGGCATGCAGCTTTCAGTAATGCCGTGAACACGCAGGCGTATGTGGATGTGCTTTACCGTCAGATAGCCAACAATGTGAAAATTGCCATGTTAACGAAGCATTCCTGCTGGCTTGCTGTTTTGTATCTGGCCGGCATACTGGGATGGGAACTGGTGACCGGTGAAAAAGCAGCTCAACCGGACTTTTCTTCAATGCGGTTCTACGGGGCTCTGGGGTTGGGAGTGGTGTTTTCTTTGCACTGTTACCTGTGGGGACAGCGCCGTGAACGCCGCTTCAGAGCCAGGCTACAGGAACTGGCTTTGATTAAAAACCAGTCCTGAGGCGTTGTTCAGGCTGCCCAGTCCTGCTTCGTCATCACTGACGTCAGGCTGCCAACATGACGGATTGCCTGTAAGCATTTTCCGGTATCGGTGACCGGGAATGAGAAAATCATCTCATCTACGCCGGTAGCCTCAATAAACTGTGCAATCTGGTGCTCAGCCTGCTGCGGCGTGCCGGTAATGGCAAAGCGGAGGGTGTTATTGATGGCCGCGATTTCGTATTCAGACAATACGGCTTCAATATGATCCACCGGAGCTGGCATGGGTTTGTTGGCCTGCTTTCTCAGGTTAGCAAATTGCAACTGGACCGACGTAAACAGCCGGGCAGCCTCGTCTTCGTCATCAGCGACTACAGCCATCACACCGGCGGATACTAAAGGTTTCTCCAGTTGTTCAGAGGGTCTGAAGCTGGCGCGGTAAACGCTTATGGCATCCTGCAACATTTCCGGTGCAAAATGGGAGGCAAATGAATAGGGTAAACCGAGCTGACCGGCAAGTTTTGCTGAGTAAAGGCTGGAGCCCAGCAGCCAAAGTGGTACACGAGTGCCTGCGCCCGGCATGGCGATAACTCCCTTGCCACCTTTGTCATCAGACAAATACGCCTGCAGAGCCTGCACATCGGCGGGATAGTCATCCACGCTGGCGTGCATATTTCTGCGAAGCGCCATGGCCGTCGCCATGTCTGTACCCGGCGCCCGGCCAAGGCCTAAATCAATCCGGCCCGGAAACAGTGTCGCCAGCGTACCGAACTGTTCGGCAATGACCAGCGGTGAGTGATTGGGCAACATAATGCCGCCGGAGCCGATACGGATATGGCGGGTGGCATTACCGATGGCCGCCAGTAATACTGCTGTTGCTGCACTGGCTACGCCCCGCATGCCGTGGTGTTCTGCCAGCCAGAGGCGCTGGTAGCCTTGTGCTTCTGCTTCTGCCGCAATGGCTTTGCTTTTTTCAAAGGCATCGGCTGCCGTCTGGCCTTCACCGATGTGCGCCAGGTCAAGAATGGAAAACGGTACAGATTGCATGATTACTCCTCGTCAGCCTCATCATCAGCTTTTTTCTCTGCTTCCTGCGGGCCGCCCAGAAAGAACTCATAATAAAAATCGATAGCAAATTCCGTTTGTTCTTCAATGGTTGTCTGTACACCTTCCACAAACAGTTTGGGTAACAGACGATAACGCAGTGCCAGGTCGGGTGGCTCCTGACGTCGTCTCAGTGTTTGCGTACTGCTGTTGTCTCCGCTCAGGCCCACGTCAACGTTGTATTGCACAGTAAGACGATCGTTTATGCGGCCATTCAATGATAACTTCGTTGCGCCGCCCCCTGCACTTGATGTGGTGCCGACGCTGAAATCTTCAATCCCCAGCGCACTGCCCACTTTGCCTTGAAGCTTCTCTGTATTGGATAAACCGAAGCCCAGCAGCAAGGCGTTGTAGTCTGGCGAAGAAGAACTGGATGACCCCGGGCCGGAGCCGGTTAACAGGTATGACAAACTGTTACTCTGGTTCATTGCCGGCTCAGAGAATAAGTTTATATTCGGGCTGTCAGCCGCGCCGTCAATGCGGATCCCTGCAACCACACCATCTTCAGTTTTGTCCGGGTCGCGGATAGCTTCAACCAGCAGCATAGGTTGATCCAACGGGCCGTTAAACTGCACTTCACCGGTCTGGATAATCAAGTCCTGACCATAGGCCTGGTAGCGTCCGTCAAGGATCTGCAAATCGCCGTATCCCACCAGTGCAGGATGGGTTCTGACTTCAATGCCGCCGTATAGATTAGCTGTCAGCCCGAAAGCATCCAACTTTACTTCGCCGGTTTTGTCTTTGTCGATGTTTACCATGACAGTGGCATCAATAATATCCAGCGGGTCTTCAACCGGCGGTTCGCCCCGTAAATGCACGTCTTTGGATGGCGAAACCGCACTGGCAGGCAGTTCTTCAATTTTTACTCTGGCCCAGGGCAGGTTCACATTACCGGTCACCTTTACGTTGTTGGGTTTGATGCTGGCTGTAATGTCAGGCGACACCTGCATGCGGATATCACGCTGGTTAATCTGGAAGCGTTTGCCTTTAAGGTTCACATTAGCGGTAAGCTCATCTTCCCAGCTAACATCGCCGGACAACGTCCCTTTTCCTTCACCGAGCAAAAACGCGCCGTTAAAGGTGGCACTGCGGTTAACGAATTCGATAGTCTGTTCCCAGTCGCCTATTTTCACCGGCATATCTTCAATATCCACATTGCCGTTTGTCAGCTTCACGCTGCCGGTGAGCGACGGTGAGCTTGCCGTGCCTTTAATTGCCAGCTGGCCGTTCAGTGCGCCTTCCAGTTCCCGTATCGCTTTTGACATGGGTTTGAACGGTGCGATGCGGATATTGTCGATATTCACCGTTCCTTCCAGCGGAATGTTTTCTTCAACGGGTCTGACTTTCATGTCGGCGTTTACCGCCCCCAGCTGTTCGCTGAGAATGTTCAGTGTGGAGGTAAGCAAATCATCTTCATACCGGCCTTTGGCGGAGACTTCATCAAGGTTCAGCTTCAGTTGCTGTTCAGGCCCCATTGTCCAGACAGACGGAGTGACTGCCAGATCAAAATTCGCTGTCATTGGCGCATTCTTGCCAAATTCACCGGTTGTATTCACCGACAGCTTCGCATCAGAACTGGCTGTAAATGTGTCGGGCAGCAGCTCATGGGCCCACAACCCGAGTGGCAGACCGTTCGCTTTGACAATCCATTTTGTCCGTTCATCTTTGAACAGCACATCTTCGATGCAAAGCTCACCGTTCTCACGGGACTCCCAACAATTCTCAGATATTTTCATGCTGAAAGGTTCTGGCCGCACTGCAACCCGGAAAGGCTGATTTAACTGCCACCGTGTTGTCAGCAATCCCAGCTGGCTGTTTGTGATGTCGGCGGTGTAGCGTTCATCTTTCCACGCGCCGTCCATTTCCAGTTTCAGATGATGATCAGGCAGGGTGAGATCCACATTAAAATTGTGTGCTGATAAAGAGCCGCTGATCCCCAGATTACCGTTCATTTCCCCCTGTTCAGCGGCCAGCGCACTCAGTACCGGCGATACTTTTACGCCGGTGAGTGTGATGTCACCTTCCGCCACCGGATCGCTCCATTCACCTTTGGCTTTGATACGACCTTTTATCTGACCGGATACATCAGGATAAAGCTGCTCAGTGGCGTCTACGTCCAGGTCGATATCTGCATTAATGTAACGCTGGTTAAATACTTGCGCGGCAACGTGAACCCGGTTTTTTTCCTGTACAACACCTAAGTTGGTAACAATTAAATCGCTGGCCTGAGAGTACACCAGTGATCCTGTCACGTTCAGCTCACTACCGTCCCTGATGCCGTCCACTGCAAGATCGGTAACGCTGACTTCAACGCCCTTGTCGGTGAGCTGCATCAGACTGGTTAGTCCGCCTTCAATTTGCGATGGTGCATAGGGCGACAAGCTGCGCGCTGAAATGCCGTTAAGTCTGGTTTTTCCCGACCAACTGACAGATTCATTTAAAAACAGTGTGCCGGTATTGGTAATTTTCCCTTCCAGGATATCCACTGTCAGGGCATTCACTGTGATGTTGTTGCTGTTGAGTACAACATCGGCATCAACGGGAATATCGCCGATATCCGGCAAGCTTGCACCGGTTTTGGCGGTAAAATGGTAGTTGCCCATGGTACCTGTGAGATCCAGCGCACCTTCCCACAATCTGGTGTCCTTAACGTCAGGTACAGGTTGCTCCGGCCAGCTAACAGAGAGTTCAAGGGGCAGCGTATCATCCAGAATGCTGGCGTTACCGGTCACGCTGGCTGAATATGTTCCGCTGGCATCAACATCCAGTGCTAAAGCTTTCAGGGAGCCGTCGGCAGACACGTTGACCTGCTCCTCCACACCGGCGGCATTAACATCAGCACTGGCTGCTAAAGACAGAGGATAATCTCCGGACAAGGTCACCTTTGCATCCGCATCGAGTTTGGCCAGCGTATGTTCCACGTGGAGCTTATCCAGTGCGATGTCGCTTGATTCCAGTGTAAGGGTACTGAAACTCAGCAGCGCCATTTCCTGCGTCACTGCGTCGCCCTGCTTTAACTGTGTATTACGCAGGGTGAAGTCTTGCACGGTGACCGGGATGGGGATGACGATTTCAGGCAGTTCCGGCGCTTTATAGCTCAGTGCATAACTCACCGGTTTGTCATCACCCGTTTTATCTGCTGCTTTCTCTGTACTTTCTGGCAGTGCGACAATAAGTCCTTCAATATTTACTGGTGACAGCGTCACCTCTTTAAAGGCCTGACCTTCCAGTGACAAAGACTGCAGAGTGATGTGACCTGCCAGCAACTTAACCGACACATCTGTAATACCTAATGCATTGATTTTCACCGGAACCGGAATTTCGACCGGTTCTGTACTTTCCGGTTCCGGCTCATCCTCAGCCGGTGCTCCGGAGAGTTGCTCAACACGGGGGCCATCAACATTCAGGTAGTCGATACACACTTTGGATGTGATGAGACAGCCCAAAACTACATTGATTTCAGCCCGTTTAACGTTTACCGACCACTGTTCGTTCTGCCAGCTTACGCCTTCTACAGAGAAGTCACTGAGTACCGTTCCGTTGATATTTTCGATATGTAATCCGTCGACAGCCTTGTTCGCAATATAGCGGATCACAGGCGTACCTAACGGACTGATGATAAGGCCTGCAATCAGTACAATCAGCAGCAGAATGGTAAAAAACCAGAAAGTGAACTTCCGTCTGCTCATAGTTCCGGCCCCAGAATAAAGTGAAGCCGCCAGCTGTTTTCGAATTCAGACAGACCTCTGGCACCATAAACCCGCACAGGTCCGATAGGCGATAACCAGTGAAAACCCACACCAAAGCCATAAGCCAGGCCTTCGTCAAAGTCGTTGGTTGCCGTACCGGCGTCAGTGAAGACCGCAGCACGCCAGTTTTCGGCTACACGGTAGGCGTATTCAACACTGGCCGTCACCAGGTAGCGGCCGCCCACCGACACGTCGGTCAGTTCCTCTCCGGTTTCCGGGTCGATAATGACGTCAACAACCTCTTCACCAGTCTCCGGGTCAATATAAACATTCTTTTTCGGTGAGATATCACGGTAAGCGAAGCCCCGGATACTCTGATCACCACCGGCGAAAAACCGCAGTGATGCAGGTACACGGTAAAAGTCATTGGTCTCAATGGCACCGCCCTCTGCTCTCAGCATCAGCCAGTGTTTATTGAGTGTGCGGATCATGCCGCCTTCCAAAACGGTTTTAGTGATATTGATGTCAGAACCGGCGTTGTCACGGCCAAACTGGAAAAACGCCTGGAGGTAGGTGCCTTTGGTGATATTCAGCGGGTCGTTACGATCCAGATAACGTATGGCGTACCCCGGCATGACCAACTGAGTTGTCTGTTCCACACTCGTACCCTGGGTGTAATTTTCCCGCAGATAAGTCAGCGAGCCGTCCTGCTGCCAGGGGGAATTGGCTTCCTGCCAGTAACGGTGAGCGGCAACGGTAAGGGTTTCAGCCTCGGTATTGGTATTGCTGTAATCAATAAACTGGTAACCGCCTTCAATACTGAGGTAGTCATTGGTGATGTCTTGCATTGGAATACGGTAGTCCACCGTAAACGACTGCTCCGGTGAAGATAAAAACAGTTCAGAGGTGACCGAATGCCCGCGGGTGTTGATCCATGGCCGTTCCCATTTTAACCGCAACCGGGCACCTGTATCTGTAGCTGCACCCAGGCCCACGTTAAAGGTATCCCTGGGCTTGTGTACCAGTGTAATCTCAACGGGCACGGTCAGATCCACCGCTTCGCTGACCACCGGACGGGCAATAACACGGGAGAAGTAACCCGACTGATTCAGACGGCGGTTAAATTCTGTCAGTTTCGCTGACGAGTAATACTCGCCGGATTCAAAGGGCTTTAACCGGTTGAGGATGGCTTCAGATTTCTGATCGCCAATCAGCTTTACTTCACCGAACTTATAGCGGGGGCCGCTCTGTGCGATAAGCAGAATATTGGCTGCTCTTTCTTCCCTGACCAGGTCGAGCCGCGTTGCCTGCCAGTTAAAGTCAAAATAACCGTGGGACAACGCGTAATTAAACATGGACGATTTAAAGTTTTCGTATACCGGCTGATTCAATACATCGCCTTTTTTCAGCGAAAAGGCATTAAAGCGGTCACGGAAATCTTTATCTTCACGGCCGGTACCGATGATCTCACGGGTAACATTGGTCACTGTTAGCGGCGTGTCCAGATTCACATGAAGGATCACATCATCGCCGGATACTTCTACGGTTGTCGTGCTGTTGTAATAGCCGAAAGGCTCAACCGCTGTTGACACAGTCGTGCCCAGCTCATCCTGCCAGAACGGGTCTGACAACACATCTTTGCTGATATCCAGACTGTTAAGGTGTAAACGGATATTATCTTCCAGTTTCCCGTCTTCTACGCCTTCAATATCCACATCGATGGCGAAGGTGCAAAATGCAGGTAACACAAGGGCGCAGGACAGCACAAAGCGCTGCCAGGCGTTAACAGTAAAACGGTGAATCATAACCGGGCGAATTTCCTTTTCCTGTGGTGCAGATGGAAAGTGTGCATTAAAGCCCCGTGATAGAAAGGCTCTCTTGCAAAAGCCGGAAAACAGTATTGATGGATGCCTACCCTAAAAAAACGGTCGTACAATGATAATGGTATTCGTAGAAACGATGCAAAACGATCATCTTTCAGACGCTATCAACTGCGTAAAATTGCCGTTGAAACTAAACCTGCATTATCACAGGCGTTAGAGTATATCCCGGACTGCAAAGTTCAAAAGGCGCTATTTTGCCGGGGTATGCGTTTTATCAAACCGGTTATGCTTTAAAAGGTGTAAATTTTCTACATTCCGGCGGTAAAGACTGACGCAATTTCCGGCAAATTCAGGCTATACTATGCGCCCTTTATTTTATGTCGATTAGAGTAGACAACACACATGTCAGAAAACCCTTCCCCAATTAAGCCAACGCTGGGCCTTGTCGAGTTTGTTGCTCTGATGGCGTTAATGACTTCATTGGTTGCCCTGAGCATCGACGCGATGTTGCCTGCTCTGATCCAGATTGGCGAAGCGCTGCATGCAGACGATCCCCATGATGCGCATCTGATTGTGTCTATTTTCTTCGGCGGCATGGCTTTCGGTCAGCTCTTTTTTGGCCCCTATTCTGATACCCGTGGCCGGCGGGAAGCCATTTTACTTGGCATCTCGATTTTCGTTGTAGGTACTGTGGTCTGTATGATGGCAGACGACATGTCTACCATGCTGGCCGGCCGTTTAATACAGGCATTCGGTGTTTCCGGTCCCCGTGTGGCTGCAATGGCGATCATCCGCGATTTGTATGTGGGCGATGCAATGGCCAGAGTGATGTCATTCATCATGATGGTTTTCATTCTGGTGCCGATGATTGCGCCGATGGTGGGTCAGGCTGTCCTGACGTTCTTCCACTGGACGCATATTTTTACGCTGTTTCTGATTGTCTCTGTGTTCACCGGCACATGGTTTTTGTCCCGTCAGCCGGAGACACTGCCTGCTGACCGGCGGGGCCGCTTCGCCTGGTCTAAATTTTTCCAGTCTTCGAAGTTTATTCTGACCCACGGAAACGTGATGGGTTATACCGTCGCCATGGGCTTTATGTTCGGTGCTTTCCTGGGATACCTGAGTGCTTCACAGACCATTTTTCAGGAATATTACGACACAGGCACCATGTTCCCGTTTATCTTTGCATTCCTCGCGTTCTCCATCGGCCTGGCATCGTTCTTTAACGGCACGATGGTAGTCCGCTTTGGTATGAAAAAGCTGGTGGGTATTGCGTTATACGGCGTTGTGGGTTTCTCTGTCGTTTTCCTGGCGCTTATCACGGTATTCAGCGGATTACCTCCTCTGACCTTGCTTCTGCCGGTTATGTTCTGCGGATTCTTCTTTGTGGGGATCCTGTTCGGTAATCTGAACGCCCTTGCAATGCAGCCTCTGGGACAGATGGCCGGCCTTGGCGCAGCCATCATCGGCTCCATGTCGAGTATATTCTCTGTTCCTATCGCCTTGTCTATCGACAGTTTCTTAAACGGCACCCTATATCCTATCGGTTTTGGCTTCCTGATCTTCTTCTCCCTCGCTTTTGTGAGCGTGAGATTTGCGGAAAAGTCGGTGCACTGAAACCGGCGGCAGGGCAGAAGATATGTAAGGGATTCCATACCGCTACTGTGTTTGTTCGTTATTGTTTTGCTTACTCTTTGGAATTTTCTGAAGCTTTGGGATTGTCATTTGTTTGCGCAGACGTTTTATCATCAGAATTGTCTTGCTGAGGTGTTACAGAATTAGTCGAATTTTGAGGCGTTTCAGTTCCATTTTCTGAATCTATAGCGACAGTGATCCGCACTGTTGTTAGTTCCCCTTTATCGCTGATCACTGAAATGACTGAATCACCAATAGCAATAGGGGAAATCGTAATCCGATCATTGGGATCATCACATGAAACTGATGCGACTAATGGAGCAGACGATGAGCAATTGGAAATTGCTTGACCTTTGTAAACTAGAACCTCGCGCTTATAGTTATCCTTATTGTTGCTAATTTTCTTCATCGTCAGGTCTGCGCTTGTCACTTCAACTTTAATGAGGTTATCAGTCATGGAAAAACGCGCATATTTGCCCATTGCTTTCTCCAGTTCCTCTATTTTCGGGATTGCACCAAGTAGTGTATCTCGCATAACTTTCAGAGCCGCCGAAGAACTTACAATAAGGGCGGCGCCTTGTGGGGTCAATTGATCTTCAGGAATCAGGTCTGTCTTATCATTCGCAACCTGTGCACGACTTTGTAGATATAACGCTTCAGCTGCTTCGATGAGCTCAAGAGCCTGCGAATATGCTTTGGCTTTTTCCCCAGCATTAATAATGTTGGCCATGTCGGGTGACAATGCACTTAAGCCGGCTAAGCCTGTGACAACATCAGGGTGAACACCAGTAGAAGCGGAAAAAGCAGAAGCAAGAGCTGCAAAAATAACCTGAAAACTGGCAAATGCTTCTTCTCCGACTCGCCCTTGCTTGACTTTTTTACGCAATGTGTCTTTCAGATAATGTGAAAATAGAAATACTTTTTTGTCATTAATTGAATAATCAACATTAAAGTTCTTCAGGTTTTGAATAGTACCAATGTCATAAGCTGGTACAGGGTTTACTGCAAGGATATGACTTTCCTTGCCTTCGTGAATAGTTGAGCAGCCAGTAAGTACTGAGAAAATAATTAATCCAGTAAGCGTAAAATGTTTTTTCATCCTTGAACACCTTCGTTAATTGACGGAATTTGTTTTAAATAATACGTCGCTGACAACAGGTTCTACGTAGCCCTCGCTTTTTTCGTTACCCTCTTTAGTGGTTTCAATAGGTAATGGTCTGACAACTTTTGGGGTGCATGCGACTATGTCCTTCTTTTTTACTAACTGATTGTTTTCATTGGTTATTTCCCATGTGGTGGGTAGCCAGTAATTAAGATCTCCGAAATCTCCATGTTTAACTGGCAATATTGGCTCTATACCATTTGGAAGAAATTCAATATTGTTAAAAGCTTTAAGTGTTACATTACCGTTAACACCCTCGAAGGCGTTCAATATTGCTGGTAGTGAAGAGCGAACATTTACTTCCGAGCCAAATGTTCTTTTGAGATGATGTTCTGGTTGATCGTGATATTTGTCGATGGAGACCAATAGTGAGCCTGAAGGACCTGCACCCCAGAGGTAATCTTCAGCAACCTCAGAAACTCGGTTCAGTGTAAGGTTGTAAAAATTAGTTTGGGGTGAATTCTTCATAATTTCCGGCACGATAGAGAGGGTTTCCTGTGTGCTTGCTGCTGCTGCCATATAGATAACATCACGCAAGATATCTGATTTTTGCCATTCTGATTGATAGCGTTGCAGTAAATTATTGATCGCGATAGTACCCATACTATGTCCGACTAACGTAAGCCGGATGTCTGCCTCAGGGAATTGACTTTGGAGCGCAAGCAAGCTCTCGAAAAAGGCACCTAGGGAGCTTCCAACACCATCTCTATAATCTTGTTGGAATTCGAGTTCTTTTTGTAGTCTGGCATCTGCATCGCCGGTCGGGTCAAACATATTCCTTGCCCTTCGTTTCATAACCTGCCATGCGTTACCTGCGAATGTCCCATTCCAAATGCCGCCAACTACATATCTGATTGGAGTTAACAGTATAAAAACTCCAACCTTGCCCCTATGCTTTAGAGAGCTTCTCTTGTATACAGAGCGATTTATGTATAAAAAACTCTCTTTGTCTTCAGTATCCGATTTCGCATTTAATCGTACTTTTTTTGCCTCGAAATCTGATGCATCTGTTTTTCCGTTGGGCTTACATTGAAGGTTATTGAATTGTAAGTTAGCTTCTTTCCATACATGAGATAGCAGTACGCTAGGATTAGAGGCCATCCTGTCTTTGTCATTGGTGAACTGATAGTACATGTTGGCAGGAAATTCGCCAATGGAGGTAACTATGTCTTCAAATAAAATAACTGGTGTGGACGCAAACGACAGGTTTGGGTTAACTCGTCGACCTTCCCTGATTGAAAGAAGGTGTTCTTCATATGTACTAAGGGCGCTCGACGGCCAAGATACAAAAATTGGATATTGCCAATCGTTAGTGACAGTTTTGAACCCTGGGTTAGGGTAATTACTAGTGGGGTGGCCGAGCGGTAAGCCCGATTTAATGTATTCTAACTGCTTTGATAGCCGCTCGTCTGAGTTGTCGTAATTGTTTAGACCACCATGAAAATAGACTAAGAATTTTATCGGAACTTTCCTGTCTATAAACATGCTCTTAAAAGACTCGTAGACTGTTTGATTACATGCTTTAAGAGTAAGGCCCATTTGGGCGCACTCATCTAATGTTTGAATAGCTTGATCACTAGTGTGAGTACAATGTGACAGCTTCGACTCGCCCATCTCACCTTCAAGGATGTATTCATTTCGACAGGCTAATTGCAGTGCGCTGGAAAAAATATGCTTGAATCTTTCGTTTACCTCTGAAAGCGTCATGTGACTTTTAAGCTGTTCATCATTAAAAACGAGCGAGTCTGACTGATTATCTGAATTAATAAGGTAGCCATGGCCAGATACCCGAAGAATGTGCCTAGCTACATTTTCTTCGTGTTGGGCACCGTAATAATTATTAGATGCGCACGCAGTTAGCATGACTGAAATTAGTACAAGCCAAACTAATTTAACCATTAAACAAACTCCTTTTGTTTTGATTAAATAATAGTCAGTTGTTTTGAGCTGAACAATGATGATTTTTTATTATATTTAAATAGGAACTTACTGAAAAAGTTATCAATCGCTGATTATAACTATACATCTTTGCTAAGTTAAAAAGCTTCTGATAAATAGCAGTTTCATTTGTTCTAAGTTACATTAATCCCTTATTCATGCCGTTTCTGAACGGGAATATCCGTTATGTTGTTTGCTTATATTGTTGGCTGTTTTCTTTACTGCTCGTCAGCTCAAAGAATCAATATTGGACGTGGTAGTTTATGAAATTATCATCAACCGATGCCGTTAAGTATGGCGGCTGGCCATCTCCTGTCTCCGCTCAGGCGGTTGTGCAGGGTAGCCGCGGTCTGTCCTCTCTGGCCGTCGATGGTGACTTTGTTTACTGGGTTGAGTCCCGGCCTGAAGAAGGTGGCCGGTGTACCATCATGCGCAGAAAAAAGGGAAAAAGTGGAGGTGAGCCGCAAGAGGTGCTGCCTGCACCGTGGAATGCAAGAACACGCGTACACGAATACGGTGGCCGTTCCATGTTGGTTAATAACGGCGTGGTCTGGTTTACGCATTTTAATGATCAGCGTGTTTACCGCATGGTCATTGGCGCAGCGCCGGTGGCTATCACTCCGGCAGCAAACATTCGTTTTGGAGCCTTTGAGCTTGATGCGCCCCGTAACCGGCTGATTTGTATCCGCGAAGATCATCGCGTATCCGGTGAGCCGGAGAATACGCTGGTCGCCATTCCGGCTGAAGGGATGTCAGAAGGCGACGTGCTTTTTTCAGGCAGCAGCTTTGTGTCTGCACCCGGCCTGTCCCCGGATGGCAAATCCGTTGCCTTTATCGCATGGAATCATCCGGATATGCCCTGGGATAACACTACGCTGTGGTCGGCTGCCTTTGCCGCTGACGGCAAACTGGAAGGGCTGACAGAACATAACCCGGATACCGGTGAATCGGCTATAGATCCCCAGTGGGATGCTGAAGGTAACCTGTACGTGCTGAGCGACCGGAATAACTGGTGGTCACTGTACCAGGTGTCGGGCACTGCATTTACTCTGTTGTCACCGCAGCCGCAGAATTCAGAGACAGGCGGACCGGCCTGGCAGGTGGGTAAGCATTACTACCGCATCCGTCAGGATGGCTCCATTCTGGCGAATGTGGTTCAGGGAGCCATTGGCCAGCTTTATCTGTTTGACAGAAAAACCGGCGAAATGCATGTGCTGACGCCGGAAAGTGCGGCTATTGAAGACTTTGTTGAGTCGGACTCTGCATTGTATGTCATTCAGGATCCGCAAACCCGCCCGGGTGAACTGATTGCCTTATCTGATTTAACCGCTGACTCCCCTGAAGTCAGTGTGATCACAACCTCCAGTGATTCCACGCTGCCCCCGGCGTGGGTGCCAGCCATTCAGGCAGTGAGTTTCCCGGTGGGTGAAAACGCGAAAGCATACGGCACGTATTTCCCGCCGGCGAATCCGGACGTGTCAGCACCAGAAGGCTGTGCGCCGCCACTCATTGTGATGATCCACGGCGGGCCGACATCAAAAGCGTCACCCACCTATTCAGTGAGTAAGTATTTCTGGACCAGCCGGGGCTTCGGTATTCTCGACCTTAATTATCGCGGCAGTACGGGTTATGGCCGTGAATATCGTCATGCACTTTACGGTGAATGGGGTGTAACCGATGTAGAAGATGCTGTAGCCGGCGCGCAGTGGCTGGCGGATCAGGGGCTGGCAGATGCCGGAAAGCTCATTATTCGCGGTGGCAGTGCCGGTGGCTATACGACGCTTGCGGCCCTGGCGTTCAGTGACGTGTTCAAAGCGGGTGCCAGTCATTATGGTGTCAGCGATCTTGAGGCGCTGGCGGGAGATACCCACAAGTTTGAATCCCGCTATCTTGACCAGGTGATCGGACCGTATCCGGAGCGAAAGGACTTGTACATTGAACGCTCACCCATCCATCATCTCGATGGCTTCAATGCGCCGCTACTGCTGCTACAGGGCCTGGAAGACAAAGTGGTACCTCCAAATCAGTCAGAGATGATTTTCGAAGCACTGAAAGACAAAGGAATTCCGACAGCTTACGTGTCGTTCGAAGGTGAAGGGCATGGTTTCAGAAAGTCTGAGAATATTGTGACAGCCCTGAATGCTGAGCTGTATTTCTATTCTCAGGTGCTGGGCTTTGATACTGCAGAGCCGTTACCGGAAATCGATATTGCAGGGCCTGGTAAATAATCAGCGCAGCGGTATGGCTTACTCAATTCAAGCGCCGGCGTTCTGCCGGTGTTTTTGTTTGCAGATATGGAATTTCAGGCATAAAAAAGCCCGACCAAAATGGTCGGGCAAGAGGGCTTGGTTAAGCACCTAACGACAGAAATCGTTACACACCAATGATGGCTTTCATGTCCGTCATGTAGCCGCGTAATTCTTTACCGATAGCTTCTACACCGGTATTACGGATGGCATCATTTACTTCTACCAGGCGGCGGTTATCAACTTGATTAGAGCTGACATTTAAACCTTTGCCGATAACACTGGTATCGATAGACGGCATAAACTTCTCACGCATCAGCGGTACTGCAGCATTTGCGAACAGGTAGTTACCGTACTCAGCAGTATCGGAAATTACCACGTTCATTTCATACAGACGCTTACGTGCGATAGTGTTTGAAATCAATGGTGTTTCATGCAGTGATTCGTAGTAGGCAGACTCAGGTAAGATACCTGCTTCAACCATTACGTCGAAGGCAACTTCTACACCGCACTTGATCATGGCAACTAACAGGATGCCGTGGTCAAAAAATTCTTGCTCAGTGATTTTACCATCATACTTAGGTGCGTTTTCAAAACCAGACTGACCAGTTTCTTCACGCCATTTAAGCAGGTTGGCATCACCGTTTGCCCAATCTTCCATCATAGTGCGGGAAAACTCGCCGCTGATGATGTCGTCCTGGTGTTTTTCAAACAGCGGACGTAACAGATCGGTCAGTTGTTCAGACAAATCAAACGCTTTGATTTTCGCAGGGTTTGACAGTCTGTCCATCATGTTTGTTACACCACCGATTTTCAGTGCTTCGGTGATGGTTTCCAGACCATACTGAATTAACGCAGCGGCATAGCCGGCGTCGATGCCATCAGCAGTCATTTTTTCAAATGCCAGGATAGCGGCGGCTTGTTGCATACCACATAAAATGGTTTGCTCGCCCATCAGATCTGATTTAACTTCTGCAACAAAAGAAGATTCCAGAACACCTGCACGGTCACCGCCAGTAGCGCTTGCCAGTGCTTTTGCGATATCCCAGCCTTCACCTTTCGGATCGTTCTCAGGGTGAACCGCAATCAGTGTAGGTACACCGAAACCACGCTTATATTCTTCGCGTACTTCAGTACCGGGGCACTTAGGTGCACACATCACTACCGTGATGTCTTTACGGATTTGCTGACCTTCTTCAACGATATTAAAACCGTGAGAATAGCCTAATGCAGAACCTTCTTTCATCAGCGGCATTACCGCTTCAACAACGCTTGCGTGCTGCTTATCAGGAGTCAGGTTGTATACCAGATCGGCTTCAGGGATCAGTTCCTGATAGGTACCAACTTTAAATCCGTTGCTGCTTGCACGCTGGAAAGAGTCACGTTTTTCGTCGATTGCTGCCTGACGCAATGCGTAAGCAACATCCAACCCTGAATCTCTCATGTTCAGACCCTGGTTCAGGCCCTGAGCACCACAGCCGACGATAACAACTTTCTTGCCTTTCAAGAACTCACAACCGTCTGTGAATTCGCTGCGCTCCATGAAACGACAGCGACCTAACTGGTCGAGTTGCTGACGTAGAGACAGAGTATTAAAATAATTAGCCATATAAAATTCCGAACATCATTAATCTAGTCATTATCTACGGGCTCAAAGCCAGTCGATGACCTCGTCGATGACGACTTGCTGCGAAGATTACTTGATCACTTTTGTTTTGGAAAATGATATATTCGCAAAACAGTATTTCATTTTTTGCAATATTTATGGATTTCCGTTCACTTCAACTTTTCAATCATCTCGCATCCAGTTTACATTTCGGTGACACCGCTGAGGCAATGTATGTGTCACCGTCCACGCTAAGTCGCTGTATTCAAAGGCTTGAAGAAGAGTGCGGTGCAGTGTTGCTGAAGCGGAATAACCGTTCTGTGGTCCTTACCCATGCCGGCCATAAGCTGCTGGCGTTCTCTACGGAAGTACTGAAAGACTGGCAATCTTTGCAACGTGAACTGCACGATGACAGCGAAGCATTACAAGGAGAGCTCAGTGTATTTTGCTCGGTAACGGCCAGCCAGAGCCATCTGCCGGCCCTGCTCAGGCAGTTCCGCTCCCGCTATCCCGGTGTGGATATCAGGCTGGTGACCGGTGATCCGGCGCTGGCTAACGAAAAGGTGAAGCATAAGGAATGCGACGTGGCGATCGCCATCCATGCACCTGATTTTCCTACCGATATGACATTCACACCACTGGACAAAGTGCCGCTGGTACTGATTGCTCCCCGTGACTGGCGGCTTACTGAACTGGCTCAGATAGACTGGCGGCGGCATCAGGTGATCATGCCGGAACACGGCCCCACGCGACGGATTGCTTATCACTGGTTTGCAGAACACGGTATAAGACCTAATGTCTATGCTTCTGTGGGAGGCAATGAAGCCATTGTGAGCATGGTCGCACTGGAATGCGGTGTGGGGTTTGTACCTCAGGTTGTGCTGGATCATTCCTCTATGGCAGGCAGTGTCAGCAAAATACAGGTTGGCGATATTGAAGCTTATGAGCTGGGGATCAGCTGTTTGTCTTCCCGCCGGAACGAGCCACTGGTTGATGCTTTATTTCAGATCCCGCTAAGCTGACGGAGCAGATTATCCAGCGCACGGTAGCCCAGTGCCTCTGACAGGTGATTGCGCTGCACCGTATCCTGCCCTTCAAGATCGGCAATGGTTCTGGCCACCTTCAGAGCACGATGAAATGCCCGCATAGAGAGTGACAATTTTTCAGCCGCCATCTGAATAAACTGCGTGTCCTGTGCAGACAGCGCGCACATTTCTGCCAGTGTATTTACCGGCAACATGGCGTTCAGGCTCCCCTGCCGGGCATACTGTATAGTCTGCGCCTGACTGACTTTTTGCCGTGGCTGGCGGATGTCTTCCGGTTCGTGGTTTTCCGGGGTCAAAGTTAACTGATAGTCCGGTAAGCGGGGCACTTCCACCTGTATGTCGATACGGTCAAGCAGCGGACCGGATATGCGGCTCAGGTATCGCAATATCTGGTCCGGTGGCGTTCGGCCGTCATCTGCATCGCCGGTAGGACTGGGATTCATTGCGGCTATCAACTGGAAACGTGCCGGGAAGGTGGCCTGCCCGGATGCTCTTGAAATATGCACTTCACCGGTTTCAAGCGGTTCGCGGAGTACATCCAGCGCCCGCCTGCCGAACTCTGGCAGTTCATCTAAAAATAGTACACCGTGGTGTGCCAGTGAAACTTCCCCGGGAGCCGGTGATACACCACCACCGGTAAGTGCAACGGCTGAGCTGGTATGATGGGGAGAGCGGAAAGGACGACAACCGGCAATGATGTCGCGGGTAACGGTATGTTTGACTGAATACAACGCCGCCACATCTAGAGCCTCATCCGCTGACAGTGGCGGCAGTAAGCGGAGCAGCCGGCTGGCAAGTAAACTTTTGCCGGTGCCCGGTGGTCCTGTGAAAAGTAAATTATGCGCGCCGGCCGCTGCGATCATAAGTGCCCGTTTCGCCTGATGCTGGCCATGAATACCTT
Source organism: Alteromonas sp. ABV2_168 (assembly GCF_056161165.1). NCBI lineage: Bacteria > Pseudomonadati > Pseudomonadota > Gammaproteobacteria > Alteromonadales > Alteromonadaceae > Alteromonas > Alteromonas sp. ABV2_168. The sequence goes on from NZ_JBSWYQ010000001.1 coordinate 109,032, forward strand.
CCCACACGGGCTGTGCGGAGCCATGAACAGGCTTTACCGGATGGTTTTCATCAGCGGCAAGGGGCTCAAGCCCTGCCAGGTGCAGAAAAACGGAAATTAAAGAATCGGCAGCAAAGCGCCTTGCACGGTCAACCAGTGCGGCTTCATTTTTGTTTGCAGCGGGATGAAACAGTGTGCGGTCTGCAGATCTACAGGCAATGACAGCTGGGATAATGCCGCTGACAGCCATCAGCTCGCCGGTAAGCGACAACTCGCCGGTAAATTCCATTCCGTCACAGGCGCTGTCATTAAGCTGACCATGTGCCATTAAAATACCTATCGCGATGGCGAGGTCGTAACGGCCGCCCTGCTTGGGAATACTTGCCGGAGACAGGTTTACCGTGATCCGTCTGGCCGGAAACTCAAAGCCGCTGTTAACAAGTGCACTGCGAACCCTGTCTCTGGCCTCCTTCACTGAGGTTTCTGCCATACCCACCAGTTGAAATGCCGGCAATCCGTTTGCCAGATGCACTTCCACCCTTACCAGCGGGGCATCGATTCCCGTACCGGCGCGGGTCTTAACCACTGCCATTCCCATGTCCGCACTCCTGTGTTCTTCTGCCGTGCAGTTTACAGAGGTGGCGGAACGGGAATAACTGAACCGGTGAACAGTTCTCAGTCGGGCTTAAATACCGGCAGTTGCCAGTGCCACCGCATGGCACACAGGCGCATGACCACGGTGACAAGCAAAGCAGCCCAGGGGCAGTAATGCTGATCAAAGCCAGAATAAAGCAGCAATGCGTAACTTAATCCGCCGGTAATGCAGGTAATGGCATAAAGCTCTCCGTTCAGTACCAGCGGGACTTCACGACAAATAACATCGCGCAGCAGGCCGCCAAAAACGCCGGTGATCGTCCCCATAGCAATGGCTACAGACATGGGTGCTTCATGAATAAGTGCTTTTTCCATGCCCACGACATTAAATAACGCCAGGCCGAAAGCATCGGCAATCAATAAGTAGTGATAGGGGAATCGCGGGCTGACTCTGAGCCAGGCAATGGTCGCCAGCGCAGCAATTAAAGTGGTATAGATGTAGTCTGTATTCTGAATCCAGAATACCGGCAAATCGAGCATAATATCCCGCAGCGTACCGCCACCAATTGCAGTCACCGATGCCAGTACAACGACCCCGAAGCCGTCCATTTTTTTCTGGTAAGCCATTAAGGTGCCGGAAATGGCACAAACAGCCACACCCGCCAGGTTTAACCAGTGAAACCAGTCTGTCATTTCTTTACTCAGCTTTTTTTATTGCTTAACACGCACGCCTGTTAAACGGAAAATCGGCGTTCAGGGCGCAAAATACTTGATTATGGCATGGGTTTCATGCTATTTCTTCGCACCATACAGATTCGTGGTCAGCCAGCCACGATCCGGGGGCCCGTTCCGGCCCTTTATAAAATTCCGAACTATCAACAATCCAGTCATAACAAGTCCGTATTCAGGGACTATCCTTTTCTGTGTCGACCTACAGGCGAAATCAGGCGTGAACAGGTGTGTCTGCAACCTTACAAAAGGTGTAAATATTCCTGTCCAGTCGCAAGCAGAGTCCGGAGAGGTTATTGGGCACTTCACTGCGGTCATGTATCATTCGTCTTAAGACATTTGTCTTGTCACTTATTTTGTACCGAACTAACGGTTTCAGGCGAACAGCCTGCTACAGGAAGGAATTAACATGGCTAAGCAACCAGCAGAATTTATTTGGTTTAACGGTGAAATCAAGCATTGGAAAGATGCAACTGTGCATGTAATGACACATGCTATTCATTACGGTTCATCTGTCTTTGAAGGGATCCGTGCGTACAACACGCCAGATAAAGGAACTTGCGTCTTCCGTCTGGACGAGCACAACAAGCGTTTGCTGGACTCTGCGAAAATTTACCGCATGACGATTCCTTACACGCTGGACCAAATCAATGAAGCGACGATGGATATCATTCGTAAGAATGAACTGAAGTCAGCTTATATCCGTCCAATCGCTTATTACGGCGATATCGGTATGGGTCTGGCTGTACCTTTCGGTACTGAAACTGAGCTGGCCATTGCTGCCTTTGAATGGGGAGCATATTTAGGTGAAGAAGCACTGAAGAATGGTGTGGATGCCGGTATTTCTTCATGGAACCGTCTGGCGGCCAACACCATCCCTACGGGGGCAAAAGCCGGTGGTAACTATCTGTCTTCACAACTTATCTCTATGGAAGCCCGTCGTCATGGTTACGGTGAAGGTATTGCACTGGACCGTAACGGTTATATCTCAGAAGGTGCCGGTGAGAATATCTTTGTTATCCGCAATGGTATCGTATCCACCACACCGAAGACGGCAGCCATTCTGCCGGGTATCACCCGTGACACAGTGATCACCCTGCTGAAAGAAATGGGCTATGAAGTCCGTGAGGAAAATATTCCCCGTGAAGCGATGTACCTGGCTGACGAAATTCTGATGTGCGGTACAGCAGCTGAAGTAACGCCGGTTCGCAGCGTTGACGGTATTTCAGTAGGTAACGGTGCCCGCGGCCCGATCACTGAGAAAGTACAGGACATGTTCTTTGGCTTGTTCAACGGCAAGACCGAAGATAAATGGAACTGGTTAACGCCGGTTTATAAGTAATTTTTTTTGAATTGAATTAAGAAACGGGAAAGCATTATGCCCAAGTTACGATCTGCAACCTCCACCCAGGGAAGAAATATGGCCGGCGCACGTGCGCTGTGGCGCGCTACCGGTATGAAAGACACTGATTTCGGTAAGCCGATTATTGCTATTGCCAACTCCTTCACGCAGTTTGTGCCAGGGCATGTGCATTTAAAAGATCTCGGACAACTTGTTGCCCGCAGCGTAGAAGAAGCCGGTGGTGTTGCTAAAGAGTTCAACACCATCGCGGTAGACGACGGTATCGCTATGGGCCACAGCGGTATGCTGTACAGCCTGCCTTCACGGGAAATCATTGCAGATGCCGTTGAATACATGGTGAATGCCCATTGTGCTGATGCCATTGTGTGTATTTCTAACTGCGATAAAATCACTCCGGGAATGCTGATGGCGTCTATGCGCCTGAATGTTCCCGTGGTGTTTGTGTCCGGCGGCCCCATGGAAGCCGGTAAAACCAAGTTGTCAGATCAACTGATTAAGCTGGATCTGGTTGATGCCATGGTTGCCGCTGCGGATGACCGCGTCAGCGACGAAGACACGGACCAGATTGAGCGTTCTGCCTGCCCGACCTGTGGTTCTTGTTCAGGCATGTTCACCGCAAACTCGATGAACTGTTTAACGGAAGCGCTGGGTCTGTCTCTGCCGGGTAACGGTTCTATGCTGGCTACCCACGCTGACCGCGAAAAGCTGTTTAAGCAGGCGGGTAAGCTGGTAGTTGAGTTGTGTGAGCGTTACTACAAAAATGATGATGAAACTGCGTTGCCACGCAACATTGCATCCTTCAAGGCATTTGAGAATGCTATGAGTCTGGATATCGCCATGGGTGGTTCTACAAACACCATCCTGCACTTACTGGCAGCGGCGATGGAAGGTGAAGTGCCTTTCACCATGGCAGATATCGACCGTCTGTCACGGAAAGTACCGCATTTGTGTAAAGTTGCACCGTCTACACCTAAATATCACATGGAAGACGTGCACCGTGCCGGTGGCGTACTGGGTATTCTTGGTGAACTGAATAAAGCCGGTCTGCTGAATCAGGACGTGCATCATGTTCTGGGTAAGACGCTTCCGGAAGTGATCAGCGACTGGGATATCACTAATCCGGAAAACAAAGATGCTGATACTTTCTTCCGTGCAGGCCCTGCAGGTATCCGTACTACGCAGGCATTCAGTCAGGATTGTCGCTGGGATGAAGCAGATGCCGACCGCAGCGAAGGTTGTATCCGCGATCTTGAACATGCTTACAGCAAGGACGGTGGTCTGGCGGTACTGTACGGTAACCTGGCGGTTGATGGCTGTATCGTGAAAACTGCGGGTGTGGATGAATCTATCCTCAAATTTACCGGTTCTGCGAAAATTTACGAAAGCCAGGATGATGCGGTAGCAGGCATCCTGGGTGACGAAGTGAAAGCCGGTGATGTGGTTATCATTCGTTATGAAGGTCCGAAAGGTGGCCCGGGCATGCAGGAAATGCTGTACCCGACCTCCTACCTGAAATCGAAAGGTCTGGGTAAAGCCTGTGCACTGATCACTGACGGACGTTTCTCTGGCGGTACCAGCGGTTTGTCTATTGGTCACTGTTCACCGGAAGCGGCCAGCGGTGGCGGCATTGGTCTGGTGGAAGACGGCGATAAGATTGAAATTGATATCCCTAACCGGACTATCAACATTGCGATTTCTGACGAGGAACTGGCTCACCGCCGTGCGGCGATGGAAGCCAGCGACAAGCCCTGGAAACCGAAGAACCGCGAACGTAAAGTGTCTCTGTCACTGAAGAACTTTGCCATGCTGGCTACCAGTGCAGACAAAGGTGCTGTGCGGGATGCCTCTAAACTGGAAGACATATGACCGTCAGCGATCACGAATACCTCAAAAAGGTCTTGTTAGCGCCGGTTTATGAAGTTGCGGTTAACAGCGAGTTGTCTGTGTTATCCAGACTCTCGCAGTTAACAGGTAATGATATTTATCTGAAACGTGAAGATCAGCAGCCAGTTAAATCATTCAAGCTGCGCGGTGCTTACACCAGATTAAGTGCGCTGAGCAAAGCGCAACTGGATGCTGGTGTTATTGCAGCATCTGCAGGCAATCACGCTCAGGGTCTTGCATACGGTGCAAAGAAGAAAGGCGTACATGCCACCATCGTAATGCCGGAAACTACGCCGGACATCAAGGTGGATGCGGTACGTCGCTTCGGCGGCCACTTCGCCAACATTGTGCTCCACGGTACAAATTTCGATATGGCCAGCAAGCACGCGCAGATGCTGGCGAAAACTCACGGCTACACCTTTATTCCTCCGTTTGATGACCCTGATGTTATTGCCGGCCAGGGAACTGTAGCCCGGGAGCTGCTGGAGCAAAATCCTAACCTGGATATTCTGTTTGTGGCTATCGGCGGTGGTGGTCTGGCTGCGGGTATCGCGGTATACCTCAAACAACTGAAGCCGGACATCAAAATCATCGGTGTTGAGTCGGAAGAATCAGCCTGCTTTAAGGCGGCCATGGAAGCCGGTGAAATCGTGACTCTGCCCTCGGTGGGTATTTTCGCCGACGGTGTTGCGGTAAAAACTATGGGGACAGAAACGTTCCGTCTGTGTGAAAGATTGCTGGACGGCGTGATCACTGTTACCAATGACGAAATATGTTCGGCAATCAAAGATATTTTCGATGACACCCGTGTCATCGCAGAGCCTGCCGGTGCGATGTCTGTGGCGGCTATTAAGAAATATGTGGCAGAGCATAATATCAAGGGCAAGAAGCTGGGTGGTATTCTGTGCGGTGCCAACATTAATTTTCACACGCTGCGTTATGTGTCTGAGCGTTGTGAATTAGGTGAGCAGAAAGAAGCTGTTTTTGCAGTGAAGATCCCCGAGCGTAAGGGGGCTTTCAAGCAATTCTGTGAAGTCCTTGGCGGTAAAGCTATCACTGAATTCAATTACCGTTTTGCTAACGGGAAAGACGCGCACATCTTTGTGGGTGTAAATCTTAAAGGCGGTAAGCAGGAGTTTTCTGCGCTTAATGACTCGCTGACTGAACAGGGCTACGACTGCTTCAATATGAGCGACAACGAGCTTGCGAAGCTGCATGTACGCCATATGGTTGGCGGCAGACCGCCGGCGTTGCTGAATGAAGCGGTGTTTACTTTCGAGTTTCCTGAGCACCCGGGGGCGTTACTTAAATTCCTTGGAACGCTGGGTGAACGCTGGAATATAACACTGTTCCATTACCGTAATCATGGTGCCGCTGAAGGCCTGGTACTTGCCGGTTTTGAAATACCACCGGAAAGCCGTGATGAATTTAATGCTCACTTGCAGCAGTTAAGCTACGAGTTTAAAGAGGTCACAGACGACCCCGCGTATAAATTCTTCCTGTCATAAAAAAGGGGCTGAACAGCCCCTTTTTTATGTCTGAATGAACTGGAACAGGCTACTTACCAACGGCCTGACGCAATTGCTTCGCATCAAATATCTGAATAGTGTCGAGCACAGGGCCCGGTGAGTCCTGATTGCCGCCAATCAGATAAACAGCGTCGTTGTAGGTAACCGCTTTTGCGTGTCTGACACCGGTCATGGATAAGTCGCTTTGATGCCAGGTGCCAGCCTTAAAGTCGTAAGTCCACACAGCATCAAGATTGTTGTAGTCACCAAACACTATCAGGTAATCACGCCACACAGTGGTGGTATGTGCACTGACAGGCACCGGCAGCGGAGGCAGAGATTTCCACTTTTTAGTCGCCGGATCGTACTGTTCAAACACATCCAGTTGCTCTTCACCAGTGTAACCGCCAACGACATAAATTTTATTTTGCCATGTGACAGCAGAGGTGGACTTGGCTGTGGGCATCGGCGCGCCCAGAGACCACTCGTCCTTGCTGATATCATAAACTGCCATCAGTGCTGTAGGTTTAAGCTTGCGGGTCTGCCAGTCGTGGTGAGAGCCGCCCAGCACATAGATTTTGCCATCCAGATATACTGCGGTGTTAGTACGCGTAGGGTAAGGTAATGTCGCCGCTTTAGTCACTTTACGGGTTACGGTATTAAACACCTCGACGGTGCTTTCATAGTTTGCCCGTTGTTTTGACGCAGAGATCCCGCCAATCAGATACACGTGGTTATTGTCATCGTAAACCGACGAAAAATAGCGGCGGGGAATAATATGGTTTTTCAGTACCTGCACGTTTTTGGTCGCCGGGTCGAGAATTTCCACATCATTCAGCAGACCCTTCTGGTTACTGCCACCAAACACAAATATGGTTTTCTGATCGGTAGCTGCACCGGCACCAAGACGGGGACTCTCCAGCTTGAACCCTGCCGGTTTCCGGTATTCACTGATATCCGGTACAGATGAACATGACGCCAGCATCAGTGTCACTGCGAAGGCAAATAAATATCGACAAGTGCCCTGTATCATAACTTTCCTTTTCACTTTTACACGTGGATCCGTTACCCGCACGTTGCTTCCACATTCTGCAAGTGCTGGGTAATTTCAGGCCACACCAGAGACAACACATCCTGGCGCAGCGCATCGCTTTCTTCAGAATACTTCAGACTGCCATCCGGCGCAGAATCCAGCCAGTGGTTCTCCCGCAGGGCAGAAATGAAAGAAGAAAGCACATTCTTGTCGTAAAACTCCGGAGAGTTCATGCCGTATAAGGTTGACAGACGTTCCGCCACCTGACGGCTGGTCCGTTCCAGACTATTGCGGCTTATCACCCGATCACGCTCGATAATGGTAAGTACCACCGCGTAGCGCTGGAAAGTTTCCTGCATACACCGGCTCAGCAGCCAGGCTGAATGGAACGCCCGGTCTGATGATGCCGGCGGATGCAACAGTCCCTGCTCCATCTCTGTCAGCATGCCTTGTTCCAGCAAAGTGGTGATGAGCTTGTCGGTGTAAGCCAGCGCCTCATCCTGAGTCATGTAGATAAAAAGCTCACGTTGCAGCAAAGGATACAGTGCTGCCATCAGGCGTAATATCTCATGACGGTGAATGCCGGGCCGGCCGAAGACAGCTGAAAGGATAACGCCGGGCAAGGCAAACAAATGAAGAATATTATTTCTGTAATATGTAAGGAATACAGCGGCATCTTTTAGTGGCGCGATCATCGTGCCGTAGCCATCCTGACTGATATCAAAACGTTTCAACGCCAGGGTTTCTTCCAGCATGGTTCTGCCGTTGCTGGCGGGAATGGTGGCGTCATCACTGTACGGCGCACTGCGCAGCAAAGCCAGGTAGTTGTCCATCACCCTGACCAGCTCTTTTTCCGTCATGGTCTGTGTTTTAGACGACAACAAACATAAAGAAATCAGCGCCATACCGTTAATGGCAGCATTTCGGTTAATACGCAGCATTACCTCGTGGGCCAGATCGTTAACCAGTGGCGTCAGCCAGTTTGGTTTTTTCTCCGGGTCTGCAGGTAAGGTTTCACGCCAGTCAGGAACGCTTTGTTCAAGGAACTGATTCAACTGAATCGGCTCACCGAAGTTTACGTAACCGTGGCCATAATTTTTCAGTTTTCTGATGGCAGAAAACACCTGCAAATTAGACTCTTTCTTTTTGCCGCTGCCTTTCAGTTCACTGAGATAGCTTTTTACTTCCATCACGTTTTCGTACCCGATGTACACGGGCACAATACTCACAGGACGTTGAACACCTTTAAGTACTGCCTGCATAGTCATGGCAAGCATACCGGTTTTAGGCGGGATCAGACGACCTGTGCGGCTGCGGCCACCTTCCGGATAATATTTAACGGAATAGCCTTTATTAAACAGTAATTCCAGATATTCACGGAAAACCGCAGTGTAAAGCTTATTACCGGCAAAACTGCGGCGCAGGAAGAAGGCGCCGCTACGACGGAAAATGGGACCCGCCGGCCAGAAGTTAAGATTGATACCCGCAGCAATATGAGGTGTCACCATACCTTCGTGGTAAATCACATAGGTCAGTAACATGTAATCCATATGACTGCGATGACAGGGCACGTAGATGATCTCATGACCGTTGGCAGCCAGTTCACGGATCCGCTCACTGTGGCCCACACTGATACCGTTGTAAATCTTGTTCCAGATTCGGGTAAGTATGCGATCGCCGAACCGGATCAGGCCTTCACGGTAATCTGCGGCAATCTCATCGATATACTCTCTGACAGCTTCTTTAGGATCCTGTTTCTTTGCCTTTTTCGACGCAGATTCTTCAGCCATGGCCCGTTTAACCGCTTCCGATCCCAGGATAGCATTGTGCAGTTCCTGACGTTCGAGCAATGTCGGGCCCGTCATACTCTGGCGCTTACGATGGAAGTGAGTACTTGCTACGCGCACAAGTTTGTGAGCAATCGAGTCATCCGTACCCCGCTGGGTCGACATTTCTCTCGCTGATACAGCTTTGCTAAAATTAATGAAGTTATCGCGGCCCAGAAACATCACGATAAAGAATTTTCGCAGCCAGCTTGGTGAGGCATGATGGGCAATTAAATCACTCAGACCGGGTTTACCTTTACCCGGCGCACGTCCCCAGGTAACGAATACCGGTACAACCTGCACATCCACATCTTCATGGTCACGATGCAAGTGGAAAAGATCTGAGAATATTGATTCTACATCCGTCTGGGACGGCTGCCCGAACAAGGGTTCCGTTTTACGCAGAAAGACACTGGCGGGATAGGTTTTGCCGGCCAGTTCGACATCTTTCACAGGGCTGGGCAAACCTAACCGCTGTGTGCACATACGCAGCGCAAGCTGGTCGGTCACAGAGTTGGTGGGCAGCAGATAAATGATCGGCTTAGTGCGGTCGATACCCAGTTCTTTTTCGACATTCGCGGGAATGTTGTGGTCTTTCACCAGCAACTTTACGGGATAATGAAACACTGACAAAAGCGTTTTGCGCATCCACGACATGAAAATGGAATCCTGTGTTGAGAAAACGGGCGCAGTCTACCATAAATTTACTGCGATCCAGATGAACATAAGACGGGGTTACCATGATAGGGGGTCTTTGGGCCTGAGTCACCCTCAGTGCGCCAGTTTATCGCTGATTTTTTGTGCTGCAAAACCGCCGCAGGTGGCAATGATTCCTGTGGCCACGGTTCCCCATATCCAGTCAATCAAAGTCATATTCAATGGCCAGTCCCGGATAATGGAATAGCAGGTCAGATTGTAGGTGCCGTAGGCGGTAGCCCCCAGGGCCAGGCCCGCTAATGAAGTATGAATCAGGTTCTTTCCGGCATAAGGACGTATCGTTAAACAGACGACCGAAGCACAGTAAAGCAGATAGAATGCGATCCATGGCCAGGTAATAAATTGCGGTCGCAATAGACTTTCAAACGCTTCACGATACAACGGCATAGCAATAACGCCCAGCCAGACTGCGTCCAGGCAGGCAAAAGCCAGTAGTACGGCGATGTATGCGCCGGTGAGTGTTTTAGAAGAATAATGCATAAGATCATAAACGGAAAAGGCGCGTAAAAGGTTCAGCGAAAAAATAGCTCAACCGTTTATCGCAACATAAGCCATACTAAACAGACTTACCCTGTGGCGATGACAGGTTTATTTACTGTTCACCCTACAACGATAAAAGGACAGAACGCGGGGATACCATGCAGAAAAAATTGTTTGAATTCGGTGATTTATTTTGGGTTCCGGAGTTTTATCACGCCTTTCTGCGTCGCTTTATGGGCGCATTGTATAAAGTATTCGGCTATCACAGATTATGGTTGCCTGAGCTGAACCGCTTTATCAACAAAGCCGGTGGCACAGTGATGGATCCTTGTGCCGGCAGTGGCTATGTCAACGAACTGTTGATGAAGGAGTTGAATAAGAAAGATCTGCGTTTTTACCTGTCGGATTTCATGATTGATAAAAACCCGGAATTTCGTGAACGCATTAACAATCTGGGTGATGACCGTATTCATTATCTGGAACAACCCATTGACGTGCTGAAAGACAATCCGGATTTCCGCTGCCCGAAAATCTTTATTAACTCTTTCCACCACTTTGACAACGAACAGGTGGCGCAGATCTTCAAGCTCAATCTGTCACACGGTGACGATGTGCTGGTGCTGGAGTATTGTGATAACTCCTTTATGAGTTACGTGTCTATGCTGTTAGGCCCGCTGGTGGCGATGATCATGTTACCGTTTATCACCGAGCGCCGGCTATTGCTGGTGACTGCCATTTTCACCTATCTGATCCCGGTAGTACCGGTGATGTTATTGTGGGACGGCATTGTATCGAGCCTGCGTTGCTATTCGAACAAGTCCATTAAAGCCGTACTGAAAGATGCCGGATTTGACGATGTAACGGTAACTTCGACCTTTCGTCGTAGTTTATTATATCCGGCGGGAGTAACGGCACATCACATCGAGGCGCCGTCTGCCGCTAAGGCTGAATAAGCGGTTTTAACTGCAGATATACGCTGTCCTGCGGATACACCTTACCCAGTGCCGTGACTGCTTTCTGGAGCATCACGGCGTTTTTGCTTAAATAGGCGTATTTAGCGCGTGTTGTCAGCAAATCATAATCGCCCGGCCATCTTGTCGCCGCGTCATCCAGCACCGTGAGTGCTTTTTCGGGTTGTTTGAGCTGCCACAAGGATACGCCGTAAACAAAGGCGAAACGCGGGCTGGCATCTTCTGCCCGGGCGGCCTTTTCCAGATGCGTCGTCGCTTCTTCATATCGCTTGTCCCGCACCAGCATCAGTCCGTAGGCAAACTGCACGGCTCCGGAATCCGGTGCGATGGTCAGTGCATTTGTCAGATATTTTTTCGCGCCGTCCTCATTACCCATGTTGCGTAAAAAATCGGCAAAGCTCAGCAGAGCCGGTAAGTTGGCAGGGTCAATGCGAAGCGCCGCCTCGTAATACATTTTTGCGTCGATTATGTTTCCTTTACGCAAAGCCAGCTGGGCCAGACCCGTGTTGGCGCCCGGGTGATCCCGCGTGGCCAGTAATGTTGCTTCATATTCTGCTAAAAGGGGGCTGATTTGCGCCTCCGGCAGAATACTGTCTGCCGGCGCATTCAGCAGTGCCGCTGCCACCTCACTGCGTACAGACAATGCCGGATCATCTGCAAGTGAGGCCAGTACAGCTGCCTGTTGCTGAGCTGATAATGACGGTGCTGCCATGGCAGCGCCCCGGCGTAAAGCCGCAGATGGAGAAGCCGCATGGGCTTTTATCAGTTTTGCGGCTTGCTGCGGCGCCTGAGCGGCCACTTTTCTGGTCAGGGCACTGGTGAGTAAATCAGGCAGCGTAATTTTTAGATCAGTAAGCAGTGATACGGATTCAGCAATGGCTGCGGGATCCCACGTGGTTAATGCCGCATTTAACTTTGCCCATTCACCTGAGGTATCCGGCGATGCGCCGTCACGGGCTGGCCATTTTTCAACAGCATCGCGCAGCCAGTCCGTAGATTTGTCTTCATGACAGGTGGCGCAGGGTCTTACACTGTCTTCATTCAGGGCAGAAGGCCGGTGGAATTTATGATCCCGTCTGTCATCCACGCCCATGTAGGTGCGTGCCGGCATATGACAGTCCAGGCAGTTGGCGTCTTTATGACCCAAGGTATGGGTGTCGGCCATGAATACGTCAGGACGGTGACACGTTGCACATACCTGTGCTCCGGGCAGGCGGGTTTTACCCGAGTGGGGATCATGACAATGGATGCAGGTAACACCAGCCTGCGCCATTTTGCTTTGCATAAATGAACCGAGTACAAAAACTTCATCACGGATTTGACCGTCACTGAAATATAGCGGTTCGTCGATGGCATCTAACTGGAATTGCTGGTGGTATGGTTGTGTCAGATCCGGTTCACCTAATTCTGCTCTGCGGCTGTGGCACCCTCCGCAGGTATTCAGGGCAAGTTCACTGATTGGGGCGGGAGAAGACTGAGGCCGTGCAATGGCGTCTCCTGGCTTAAAATGAAAAGCGATGGCTTTGCCCAGTGCTTTAAGGCCAGTGTTGGTTGCGCTTAACGTGCCTTCACCGGCCAGTTTGATATGTTCACTGCCCGGGCCATGGCAGCTTTCACAGGCCACATTAACGTCTGAGTAGGTAGTATCGAACGTATTATTAACGGGGTCATAGTGCTTTTGTAAATTGGTCGAGTGGCAGGAAGCACACCGGCTGTTCCAGTTTTGATAGTATCCTGTCCAGAAAAAAGGATGTTCCGGATCGGTGACTTCATTGTTCTGCAACTGATACCAACGTTGCCCGCCCTGCTCTGCCGGCCGGCTGTCCCATGCCACATCAAAAGCTTGCAGCCGTCCTCCGGTTGTCCGCAATAAATACTGCTGCAGTGGTCTGAAGCCGAACGTATAAACCACGTCGAACGTTTGTTTTTCTCCCTGCCCGTTCAGCGTTTCGACAAAGTAAGCATCACCTTCTTTGAAGAAACGGGAAGTGCGGGCTCCCGCACTGAAAGTCATGTCGTTAAAGTTTCCCAGCACGCTTTTGTCACTGGGAGGCAGCATGCTGTGATAGTGATCAGACTGACGCCAGGCGTCCCCTTCCTTCTGATGGCAGGACAGGCAGGCTTCCGCACCGGTGTAGTGCTTATCGCTACTGGCTGTGGCGGTAAAGGTAATGCATAAAAACAGGGCTGCCAGGCAGCCCCTTATCAGGTTGTTCACTATTATCTGCTTTTCGTTACTGACAAAGTCGCGACCCTTTTTGACACTTATCAAGCTGGTTTTCAACCGGTTTAATGCTTGCCGCGTGCTGTTTCCGCAGTGCAGCTAGCTCTGCAACAATGGCTTTTGACTCTGAAGCAATGTTGTATTTCTCGGAAGGATCGGCGTTCAGGTCAAACAATAACGGCTCTGCCAGTGTTTCTCCGGGGTTACCGCCATAGCCTTCTTTGTAAATAAAGTGGGCTTTGTAGCGGCCTTTACGGACAGCGAACACTTTTGCTCCGCGGTAGTAAAAATACACATCACGGACTGCATCTTCACCGTCCAGAAGTGTGCTTTTAACTGAATAACCGTCGCTGTCTTTGGGAATTTCACCACCGGCTAAATCGACCAGTGTGGGCAGTAAATCAATGGTGGAACCAATATCGTGACGTATCCCCGGTTTGATATGTCCTGGCCACCAGAAGATGCCGGGAACACGCATTCCCCCCTCAAAAACGTCGGCTTTACCACCGCGAAGCAGTCCGGCACTGCCGCCCATGGTTTCGAACCACAGCCAGGGGCCGTTATCCGAACTGAAAATCACCAGCGTGTTGTCATCGATACCTTCATCTTTCAATGTTTGCAGAATTTGACCTACCGACCAGTCCAGTTCTTCTATCACGTCGCCATAAAGACCTTGTGTGCTGCGTCCTTCGAATTCCTCCGATGCGAACAGTGGCACATGAGGCATCGCATGGGCGATATACAAAAAGAACGGATTGTCTTTATGAGATTTAATGTAATCCTGTGCCTTTGCGGTATAGGTTTTGGTGATTTGATGCTGGTCTGGCGCACGTTCAATGACTTCCTCTCCCTGCATCAGTGGTACACGGAAGTATTCTGATTCGGGGTTTGTCCACTGTTTGCCTTTATTCCAGTTTTTAACGCTCCAGTCCGGACCATTTAACTGCTGAATTTTCTCAAAATCCTGATCCATATCGTTGGAGTAAGGAATACCAAACCAGCTGTCGAACCCGTGATTGACCGGCAGGTATTGTGGCAGATGGCCAATATGCCATTTACCAATCATCGCCGTGTCGTAGCCCTGTGTTTTGAGTGCTTCAGGTATGGTGGTTGCGCTGTCCGGCATGCCCCCTAAGGAGTCTTCGCGGAAAACCTGACGCATCGGCGTGGATGATGCCAATCCCGCACGAACGGGATATTGTCCCAGCATCAGACCGGCGCGGCTGGGGGAACACACCGGAGCAGCCACGTAGAAATTTGTCCATTTCTGTCCCTCCATCGCCATTTTATCCAGATTAGGCGTGGTGAGTGTGGGATGACCGTTATTGCTCATGTCGCCATATCCCATATCGTCAGCGAAAATGATAATGACATTGGGTTGCTCAGTGCTTTTTGCGCTGGCTGAAAATGCAGGTAGCAAACATGCTGCGCCGATGGTGGCAGATAACAGTGTTGCTACAGAAAACTTAGTCATGATGATATTGCTCCACATTACTTTCCTGATAGCCATAGCGGACGGCTTTTGCTTCGATATAACTGTTGGGTTGAACAGGAACGGGTTGGGTATACAGTTGCCAGGGCTCCCCGGCTGCCATTCGCCAGGCAACGGATGCATTGTCACTGGACGAGGTAATCGCAACGCACACCTGCCGGTGACATTCAGTCAATTTAAATTGCGGGCTGGCGGTCACCGGCTGTTCAAACCCCGGCCACATGGCCCCGACCATACTGGTTTCCGGCTCAGTGCTTTTATCATGAACCTGTACCTCCCAGTTTTTCAGCGCTTTCTTCATCCGGCTCAGGCGTGCTTTTTGTGACGGATCGTCTGCCAGGTTGCGGGTTTCCCAGGGATCATTGTCTGTATCGTAAAGTTCATCACCGGGCCTGGGAGCTTCAAAGTAAAACTGCTGTGCGGGATTAAGGCTTTGTTTATCCAGCCCTTCCCGCCAGGCAATCATCACAGGAAACATGTCGCGGAAAACCAGTGGTCTGAAGTACGGCAGTTCAGGCATGTCATTTCTGATGTATTTAAAGCGGAGATCTCTTACGGCGCGCACTTTATCCGGCACCATATCCATGCGGTCTCTGGCTGCGTAGATATACTCTCTCTGTTCGCCGGAAAAGATACCGGTGCCCTGCAAAAAATCAGGGAGCGGTGCACCGGCAAAGGATAAAAACGTGGGCGCAAAATCCACCATAGAAATTAACTTATCGTTTTGTGTACCGGCGTACCACAGGTGTGTCAGGGTAATAAGGCGGCACGGTAACGGAAGCCGGGTCGGTGACGGCCTGCACCCTTGCCAGATCTTGTTTGATTAAATCCGTAAAGCCCTTAAATTTTTCTGCGGCTTTACCGTCTTCTGTTAACAGGTGTCCTTCGTGAGTCGACATCAGGTTTATCATTGCGAAGAATGGTTTCCCGCCGGAGAGTTCATTCCATAAATCTGCTTTCAGTGGCGAAAAATAGTATCCGATATCTTTATCCCAGAGGGTCGAAGGTGTGCCGAACTGGTAATCCTTCTTGGCGAAATTCACCGTTTCATAACCGGCCCGCCGGAGCAGTTCAGGAAATGCTTTCATCTGCGCGGGAGTAACGGTTTCGTACCCGGTTCTACCATTCGGCAAAGGTAACTGGGAGGTACGCATTTGATGGGTTCCCATGGAAATGGGATACATACCGGATATGAGTGCAGAACGGTTCGGCGCACACACGCCGGCCGCTGCATAAACGTTGGTAAAGCGAATGCCTTGCTCAGCGAGTGCATCAATATTTGGGGTCTTAGCAATCTCATCGCCGAAGGTTCCTATGCGCGGACTCAGATCTTCGGCAACGATGAACAAGATGTTGGGTTGCTTTCCCCATGCGGTTAGGGATAAACCGGCAACAACGGAGAAAGTTAACCAGCGTAACATTCGCATTTACCAAACTCCTTAGTGACGCGGCTTGTCAGCCGTTTTTTCCATCCACGGGAAGTACATTTCACCTTTGCGCTGCATGTCGATTTTCATCGGCGTATCAGGAAACAGTCCCATGTACATGTCTTTGCGGTTGGGCTCAACCAGCCACCAGTCCGGGAAAGGAGCGGCCTTCAACCCGTCTTTCTTGCGCAGGTTCATACCTTCAGCCAGCCTTGCGTTAAAGGGTACCGAGGGCTTGCTGTTATCAGCAGGACGCAGAGCGGCGTAGAGCGCCTGACGCAGTGGCAGTAACTCATGAGCATATTTCGGATCGCGGATAAGGTTATGCATTTCTTCCGGGTCGTTTTTCAGATCGTAAAGTTCTTCGATGTCCCAGACACCGTGATACTGGATGTATTTAAGATCGCCGCGACGAATGGCGAAGGTGGTAGGCGTCATGGGGAAAGACCATTCCCAGTAGTACTCGTAAACAAAATCAGGCGACTGCCACTCGTCTTCTGCTACCTTGCCGGATGCCACGGGCAGAAAGCTTTTTCCTTCAAACTGTTCAGGTTGCGCTGCGCCCGCCAGTTCGAGGAAAGTAGGAGCCATATCCAGGTTTCTCACCAGTGCCTCATTGGTCGCACCTTGTGGCAGCAGGCCAGGCGCGCTGATCACCAGAGGAACGCGTACTGAGCCTTCATAAGCATTGCGCTTATCGATAAGGCCGTGATCGCCAATCAGAAAGCCGTTGTCTGAGTAAAATACCACCATGGTGTTGTCGTACAGATCGTTGTCTTTCAGGTACTGCACTAACTCGCCCAGGCTGTCATCAACGGCTGACAATGTGGCGTAATACTCCTTAAGGTATGCTTCCATAGTGCGGTCGCTGGCATAGAAAAAGTCTGTGCCGTGCCAGCTGTTGCGCTGATTATGTACCCACATGGGCTTGTTTTTAGCGTCCTCTTCTGTCACCACCGCTGAGTCCGGTAATTTGAAATCCACATCATCGTACTGTCCTTTATGGCGCTCAGCCGGCGTGGCATCGGAATGCACAGCTTTATGGCTCAGGTACATGAAAAATGGCTGGTTTCCTTTCACATCATTTTTCAGCCAGTCCAGTGCGTAATCCGTCAGCTCGTCAGTGATGTAGCCTTTCTGATTAACGTGTTTACCGTCCACGTTGAGCTGATTCACCATACCTTTCGCCAGCATCGGAGCCGGAATGGCGTCAGTCGGGTAATACGCTCCCTGTCCGGGAAAGCTGACCCATTTATCAAATCCGTCACGGGGCATATCTGAATGGCTGCCCATGTGCCACTTACCGAAAAAACCGGTTTGATAGCCTGCCTGTTGCAGGTATTTGGGAAAGAAGGTCAGGCCTTCTTCACTGGAGTTATTGTTATCAACAATCTTGTGGTTACGGGCGGTCATGCCGGTAAGAATGGTGGCGCGGCTGGGTGAACACAGTGAGGATGTCACTACCGCATTGGGAAAATACACACCGGTTTCAGCCAGTTTATCAATGTTCGGGGTTTGCAGTTCTTCCTGCAGAAAACCCATACCGTCGTAGCGAAGGTCATCCATCAGTACAAAAATAACGTTACGCTGTTGTTCTGCAGCGCTGGCATTCATCGACAAGCTTAAGGCGATGGCGCTGGCAGCAGTTAACAGCTTCTTAGTGAATGTGTCGGGCATGGTTGCTTATTCCGTATTTGTAAAAAGTGAAAAAGTGCGGATAAAAGCAACGTTGTCTTTTATCCGCGAAATGTATCACCGGGTTAGTAAGCGCCGAAGCGATATGTAAATTCAACACCCATATAACGCTGGAAGTCTCTGGTCAGCTGAGCGTTAATGTTGCTCTGATCAAAGATAGCGGTACCGATTTGAGCAACATAGGTGTCGTTGAGTGCGTTTTTCGCAAATACACTGGCGACCCATTTACCGTCATCTGCCTGCAGACCGACAGTCAGATCCAATACGCTGTAGCTTGGCAGAATAAGATACGGTGCCTGGTTCTGATTCATCTGGGTTTCATCCTGCCAGCGGTAATTGGCGCTGACGAACATATCCATGTCGCCGTCCAGGTAGATGTTGTATTTGCCGGACAAAGTAAACTTGGTATCCGGAGAGTTAGGCACATCTCCGCCGGTAATCGACTGGAAGCCGTCAATACAGCCTTGTGCTGCTGTTTGATTGAAATAGCATTGTTGATCCTGGAATTCACCGTAGGTTGCATCGATAAAGGCGACACCACCACTGATCAGTAACTCAGGGACAGGCTTGGCGTTAAACTCTACTTCCAGACCTTCGGTGATCACTTCACCGGCGCTGGTGAGTGAGAAGGTCACCGTTTCCGGGTTGTAAGCCTGACCCTGGAAATTCTCGAAGGTAGTGTGGAAACCGGTGACAGACAGACGCAATCTGCGGTCGAAAAACTCTGAACGCACGCCGCCTTCCCAGGCTTTGTTTGTTTCCGCCGGTACCGGTGCGGTTCGGCTTTCGTTCAGCGAGAAAATCAGGTCGAACGCAGGGGCTTTGTAACCTTCGGCATAGCTACCGAAAATCATGGTGGTATCGTTGATATCGTACGACAGCGCCAGGCGGCCTGTCAGTGCGTCGTCTTCGGTTTCATTGGTGAAATACCCGGCTGACGCAGGCAGTGCCGGTAATCCTGAGAACGGGCCGGTAATGACTGTAGCGCCGCGGGCGAAATCAAAAGATATTTCATCTTTGGTGTAGCGCAGGCCCAATGACGCAGTAAAATCTTCGGTTACATCCCAGTCTGCCTGACCAAAGAATGCGTAGTTGCGGGTATCAACTTTTGAGTCCATCGCAGCAAAACCGATGCCTGAGCCTTCTTCTGAACAGGCGACAGTGCCCACAGCCGGATCGTAGGCATCGGCGCAGCGCATCACTTCACGTTCGAAATAACGCTCAACGGTTTGCTCCCAGTAGAATGCACCCGCTGTCAGGAAAATATTATCAGTGGCCTGGCCGGATAAACGCAGTTCCTGTGAGAACTGGGTTTGTTGCTGATCGCCGCCGCCGGAAGCGCCGTTTTTGGTGAACAGTACATGGCCTGTTACCGGCGACGTGTACGGATTGATATCTGCATCCTGAGCTGTTTCCAGGGTGAAGCCGCGATAAGCAGTAATTGAGGTCAGCGCAAAGTCTTCAAAGCTGTGGTTGTATTCAACTGAGATCCCGCCGGTTTCAGTGTTGGAATATGCCGGACTGGCAATCTTGACCTTGTTGTTACCCCAGGATACATCCACGTCGGCATAGTCTTCTCCTAACTGATGCAAGTCTGCCAGTGAGCCCCGGCCAATACTTTGTAAAACTGACGTACAGCAGTCCCTTTCCTGCTTCGAATAATCGGCAATAATATAAACGTTGTCATTCATACCCAGATCGATATCGAGTTTACCTCTTACACCTTTACTTTCGTCTCCGTTGATGGTGTCGCCATTAGTAACATTTTCCACAAAACCATCGAAATCACGGTTATAAAAAGACAACCGTCCGCGCACATTGTCACTGATCGGGCCGGTCACCTGACCCATCATGCCCCAGGCGTCATCATCAGTGAGCGTAAGGCGGACTTCACCAAAGAATGAATCTTCCGGACGTTTAGTAAAAATACTCAGTACACCACCGGAAGCATTTTTACCAAACAAGGTGCCCTGCGGTCCGCGTAGTACTTCAACCCGGTCAATATCTGCCAGATCCGACAAAAACTGTACCGTACGGCCAAGGGGGACACCGTCAATGACTGTACTGACAGTAGGTTCAACAGCAGTCTGGAACGCGGTGGTACCAATCCCGCGAATGTTCACACCGGAACCACGCATATCGCCGGACTGGTTAAATGTCACCGACGGACTTACCTGAACTAAGTCCTGGAATTCTGTGGCCTGAGCGGCATCTAAAATTTCGCCGGATACTGTGGTAACGGCAACCGGTACTTCCATGAAGCCCTGTACCCGCTTTTGTGCGGTGACTTCAATGACCTCCAGTTGTGAGTTCGTTTTCGCGTCATCATTGGTGTTGTCCTGAGCCGCGGCATAAGTGGATGTCATCGTGCCCAGTGCGAGCAACAATGCGCGATTCAGTGGTTTTTTGTTAAACATCGGATTTTCTCCTCAGAGTGTAGTCCTTTCGGGGCTGTTATCAGCACCCGGCAAATTAACGGTTTTTATTTTTATCACTCACCGGTACGGCAGATTCCGGTGTGGCAAATGTTTAATATCTGTTAAATGTTTAACAATCATACTACGTTGATATTTGAAAAGTCTATCGTTGTCTTTTAACTGTTTGTTAAATCAGTTAAGTTTAATTTTATGATTTAATTTATATTTATTTTACATATTCTGAATGGTTATAAATCTATTTTTATATAATATATGCTATCGTTGTCTATTTGCGAAACTTTTTACAACTTGATGGATTCTCTGTCAGGTGTCTTCTGTGGCACAATGTGTTCATAAATAAACGAAGCTCGCCATAATGAAGACGGATAAGAATCTCACGGTACATGATGTCGCCCGGGTTGCCGGTGTATCAATTAAAACGGTATCGCGTGTATTAAATAATGACCCGACAGTCAGAGATAAAAATAAAGAAAAGGTGCTCAGTGCAGTGGCCGTTACCGGCTACCGGCCGGACCTCAATGCCAGGCGCCTGCGCACCAAACAGTCTTATCTTATTTGTCTCTTATATATGGACTATGCCTCGAACTCCTATTCGGCGAGACTGACATCCGGTGCTATCGAAGTGTGTGACGAAGCTGGCTACGATTTACTGGTGCGGCCGGTAAAAGACAGAACCTCGCTGGCGGAACAGGTTAAGGCACTGGCGGAACGTTCAAACCCTGACGGTTACATTCTTACGCCACCACTGTGTGATGATCAGGGAGTATTGTCAGTCATCGAAGCTGAACAAAAACCGGCGGTTAAAATTCTGCCTATGTCACTGGACGCCAACAGCTGCGTCTCCTGTGACATTGTGGCCGGCGTGAAAGAGGCGGTGAGTCATTTACTTACGCTGGGGCACCGCCGTGTTGCGATCATTAATTTTAACAATGTACACGGTGGCTTACTGCGTTATCAGGGCTATGAAGAAGCGCACCGCGATTTTGATATTCCTGTTGATACATCGCTGGTTTTTCAGGGCCCTATGTCGTCAGATGAAGAATATGAAAAGATTATCCGCCATCTGCTGTCCGGGGACGATCGCCCCACCGCATTTTTTACCTTCAATGATTATCTTGCCACTCTGGTTTACAAAGTGGCCAGCCAGCTGAAATTGCGGATCCCTTATGATGTATCGGTGATAGGTTTTGACGACGACCCTTCCAGTAAGAATCTGTGGCCACCACTCAGCACTGTGCACCAGCCGGTGGGCAATCTGGGACGCGCAGCGGCCGGCAAGCTGATCCAACAGCTTGTGTTGCATCGTCCCTATGAAGAGAAAGAAGATCTGACTTGTAAATACGTGCAGCGAAGCTCCTGCGGGCCGCTGCTCTGATATGAATATGCCGGTTGCTATCCCGCCCTCCGGAAGCTGCTCATGCTGACATCTTTCCAGAGACAGGCCTATGCATCCGGTGCTTTTACTAAAAGTACACTCTGGAACTTTACTGATTTACTGCTGCTTTATTATTTTGCCGATATACAGGGACTGGGGGCAGCGGCAGCGGGCCTGATCCTGATGGTGTCTCTGCTTGTATCCGGCGTGCTGGATATCTCGCTGTCTCTGCTTCTCGACAGATATAATTTGCACTACCAGAAAGTCATCGCCTCAGGTGCGCCGCTGACAGTACTGTCGTTCGCTATTTTGTTTTATCCCCTGCCGGCCGGTGCGGACTACCTGTTTACTTTTTATCTTGTGGTGACCATCCTCTTTCGCATTGGTTATGCACTGGTAGACATACCTCACAACGCGATGATGGGGTCACTGACCAGAGACAGCCATGAGCGGACACGTCTGTCTTCATCCCGCATTTTTTATAATTCCTGTGCAATCCTGCTCTTCGCCGCATTTGCCGGCGATACACTTGCTATGCTGGAGTCACAGGATAACGGGATGCGGACTATCTTGCTTATCACGGCAAGCGTGTTCATGCTGGTGAATATTTATTTATGTATTTTGCCGGTCTGGCGGGAAGGTAATCTGACAGCGGTCAAACACCCGCCTCCGCTCAGTAAAGCATTCCGTGCACTCCTGCGAAATAAGGCATTCATGGTACTGGCGGTATATTCATTACTGCCGTGTATCTTTATTCCGGTGTTCTACAAATCCGGCGTTTACTTCGCAAGCATGCTTTTTCACGACGAGAAGCTGACGACCTGGTTCATTATGAGTCTGGCGGCAGGAAAGCTGGTGGCGCTACCCTGGTTTAACCACCTCTCACAGCGCATGGAAAAGCATCATGCCATGATCCTTGCGCTGGCCGGGCTGGCTGTGACTTTCCTTAGCTTTCTTCTGCTGACCCCGGCCACGATGACCGGTGCATGTGTTTATTTCGCTGTTTGTGGTTTTTTCTCAGGCGGACTGCTGGTACTGGTGTGGTCAGCATTACCAGACACCATTGAGTACGGTGCGAGGGATCAGGGGATACCTAATCAGGCGCTTACCTTTGGCGCATTTCATCTGGTGATGCGGATAAGCGACGGGCTGTCTTTTGCTGTGATTGCCGGTGCGCTGGAATATGCGGCGCAGAGTGCAAACGCTGATATTGAGTCTGTGCTGTTTGTCGAAATCATTTCGCTGGTAGCCAGCGCAGGCTGTCTGCTCGGGGCTGTGGTGCTCTGGTTTTATCCTCTCACCCGGGCGGTGCATAACGCGTTAGCTACTGAAAAAGATAAGTAATGGCGCCGGGGTAAACGGCGACATTACGACCATAATTGAGTGAGTAAGGTCTGTCTTGCGTGAGCAACGCGGACTTGACGTAAAGCACTGGGTAACCAAATTAGGTAGTAGTGAATTTCATGTGTACCAACTGGCGAAGGGATCTCCATGAGTTCGCTTTGAGCAATTTGCTGCTGACATAAGAACTCGGGCATAACAGACCAACCAAAGTCTTGTGCTGACAATATGCGCTTTACGGTACTTGGAGCGGCCACTGGGAGTAATTTACTGGTATAAATCAGCTCGCTTTTTAAACGATCATCTAAGACTGGGTGGGCTGAGATTCCCAGATCACAGTGCCCCTCAAGTAACATGTCCGACACCATACTGCCGTTACCGGTGTGCATACGAATTTTCACCCCCGACTCCAATAACGGTAGCATCGGTACACTGAGTATCTCAGCTATAAAATCCGCATGTCCGACTATCTGCAAGACACCAGAGATGTCCATTGATCGAGCTCTTGCTTAAGCCAAAGCCGCCTCAGCTACTTCCAGCTTATCACCAATGTCCATGGCTAATTCATCCGCTGTGGAGGTAGGCTCGACGCCACTAGAAGAACGCTCAAATAAAGGTCGCCCAATGGCCACCTCTAGTCCTGCAATGTGTTGTGATACAGCAGGTTGCGTCAAGTTAAGTGACCGCGCTGTATAAAATTAATCCGTGATAACCATAAAGCCATTGCTTCTGCCATGAGCGAAGATTTTGGACACCGTAGCTTATATCAGTCTTACGTGGCCGATATGGTAACAACCAGTAATATGTTGCAACACGCCATCGATAATCTCGATACCTGGATGGAGGCAGAACAAACCGCCTCACCTGATCCTGAAATGCACACTGAAATACAGTTTCAACCGTTAGGGATTGTTGGTGTCATTAGTCCCTGGAATTTTCCAATCAATTTAGCATTTGGACCGTTAGCTGGTGTATTTTCAGCGGGTAATAGCGCCATGTTAAAACCTTCTGAACTGACGCCTGAGACTTCAGAATTATTGGCTGAGTTAGTGGCCCGTTACTTCGGCCCTGAAGAGCTAACCGTAGTACTAGGGGATGCGTGCTGCTGCAGAAAACCTTGTGCCAGTGACTCTGGAACTGGGTGGAAAGTCGCCTGTTATGGTGGCTAAAGGTGCTGACCTGAGCAAAGCAGTTGAGCGCACATTAACGATTAAATCCTTTAATGCAGGTCAAATTTGCCTGTCACCAGATTACGTTTTGCTGCCTGCAGAGCAAACTCAAGCGTTCAAAGCTCAAGCGCGAGAATTTATGGGACAAACCTTCCCAAGCATTCAAGAAAATACCGATTACACCGCAATCATTAACGAACACCATTACCAGCGCTTAGTCGATCTATTAGAAGATGCACGTCAAAAAGGCGCAGAGATCATCAATCTTGCGCCGCAAAATGAACCGGCTTATGACGCCTCAAGCCGTAAAATCGCTCCGCAACTAGTGATTGGGACAACCGACGATATGGCAATCATACAGGAAGAAATATTTGGTCCATTATTGCCCATTCGTCTGTATCAATAAGAGGACGAGGCAATTGATTACATCAATCAACACCCTCGCCCTTTAGCCGCCTATTACTTCAATGAGGACAGCACAGCAAGTATTTGCACAACAAACGACTTCCGGAGCGCTGGTCATCAACGACGTCATGACCCATGTATCTATTGATGAGCTGCCTTTTGGTGGTGTGGGCGCGTCAGGTATGGGGGCTTACCATGGTATTCATGGCTTCCGCCAGTTCTCTCATGCCAGGGCGGTGGTAGTACAAAGCGAAGCGGGTGTATCAAATCTTCGATTGCGAGCACCGTATGCAGACAAACAAGCAGCCGTAGACGCTTTTTTTTAATCATTGATTCATCCATATTGTTAAAAGATAGAGAGGTTTATATGAAAATCTTAATGGTACTTACATCGCATAATGAGCTGGGTAACACCGGTGAAAAAACAGGCTTTTGGTTGGAGGAGTTTGCAGCGCCTTACTACACCTTTACAGATGCTGGTGCTGAGTTGGTGTTGGCTTCACCTCTGGGGGGACAACCACCTCTGGATCCGAAAAGTGATTTGCCTGATTTTCAAACCCCTGCGACTGAGCGATTTAAGCAAGACCAACAAGCGCAGCAAGTACTGGCGAACACTGTCAAACTTGAAAACGTGTCACACACAGATTTTGATGCGGTGTTTTATCCGGGCGGCCATGGCCCCCTGTGGGATCTTGCTGAGTCAGAACAGTCTGTTTCACTGATCGAAGCGTTTGAGCGGGCAGGCAAGCCAATCAGTTTTGTGTGTCATGCCCCTGGGGTCCTGCGTCATGTAAAAACTGATAACGGCGAGCCGCTTATCAAAGGTCGTAAAGTTACTGGCTTTACTAACGGAGAAGAAGCGGGGGTGGAGTTGACTGATGTGGTGCCATTCTTGATAGAAGATGAATTCATTCGTCTTGGCGGTCACTATGAAAAAGGTGCGGACTGGGAGCCTCACGTAGTTGAAGATGGCCGATTGATTACAGGCCAAAATCCAGCCAGCTCCGAAGCTGTCGCGCAAGCCTTGATTAAACAACTTGCATAATTTCCCTCAAATTTAGCCGGTGGCGTTCTGATTAGGAGGCCCCTGGCTAAAATTTCTTGATAAGAAGATACCTTTTTATTCCCAAGGAGAACTAAAACAGCGTATTACAATGTACAACTAATGCATATCGTTGCAATGAAAACCAGGCGTTGTTAACTGCGCCCCCTGAATAAGCGTAATAATTTCGCCGGCAGCCCTTGTCAAACCAGCGCAACTGTATATACTCACAGGAACTGTATAGAAAAACAGGGCTGTTTATGCGTCCACTTACTCCAAGACAAACGGAAGTTCTCGAACTGATCAAAACCACCATGCTGGAAACCGGCATGCCGCCCACCCGTGCGG
Organism: Alteromonas sp. ABV2_168; assembly: GCF_056161165.1. Lineage (NCBI taxonomy): Bacteria > Pseudomonadati > Pseudomonadota > Gammaproteobacteria > Alteromonadales > Alteromonadaceae > Alteromonas > Alteromonas sp. ABV2_168. Next base: position 135,072 of record NZ_JBSWYQ010000001.1, read on the forward strand.
AAATTGCGAAGCAATTAGGGTTTAAATCAGCTAATGCAGCAGAAGAGCATTTAAAGGCGCTGGCCCGTAAAGGTGTAATCGAAATTCTGGCGGGTACCTCACGGGGTATAAAGCTGAATATTCCGCTGGAAGCAGAAAACGATGAAGACGCAGGCTTACCGTTAATCGGCCGTGTTGCGGCAGGTGAACCTATTCTGGCGCAGGAACATGTGGAAATGCATTACAAGGTCGACCCTGATCTGTTCCACCCCCGTGCGGATTTCCTGTTACGTGTAAACGGTATGAGTATGAAAGATATCGGTATTCTGGATGGTGATCTACTTGCCGTTCACCGAACTACTGACGTGCACAATGGGCAGGTAGTTGTTGCCAGGGTTGATGAGGATGTCACGGTAAAACGTCTGGAAAAACGCGGCCGCGAAGTTTGGCTGCATGCAGAAAATGAAGAATTCGATACCATAAAGGTGGATCTTGCTGCTGAACCATTCAACATTGAAGGTCTGGCTGTAGGTGTAATCCGCAATGCTGACTGGATGTAAGTCCTTTCGCTAAGCGCGGTGCAATAACTATTGTGTGCGCTGGCCACAGCGCTAAAAATTGGAAGGGCGATGATATAAACCATCATCGCCCTTTTTCTTTACTATTGGCTGGTATGTGCAAAGTGCAGTGTCTTGAGCGCCAGCAGAAAAACATCAGCATTGTCTTCACCACTGACATTTTTTACTACAGTAACCGCTGTTTTATGTTCACGGCAAAGAATGGTCATTGTAATGCCGCCCATACTGCCACCTGAGTGCATCACTGCATCAGGAATATCGTCCATCAAAGCCAGCGCGCTCACGTTATCTTTATACGCTTTACGTTTTTTGTAATCGCCAAAACCGGTTTTCCAGCCTATGCCGAAGCCCACGGTTTCACCATTGTTAAGCCTGGCAGGAGTAAACATGGCGCGGGTAGTCTCTGGTTTCAGGTAATCGCTTGCCACATGGGCTACAGCAAACCGGACAATATCTGACGGCGTAGAAATAAAACCGCCGCCGGCCCATTTATAGCTGTGATCCGTTTGTGGCGCATTAATCAGCTCACCTTCGTGTACGGTGTAAGGTCTCGCCCGGTGATCGATGATGGTGTACTGGTCGTCAAATACCGTGTTGTCCAGTTTCAGCGGCGCGAACACTTCTTCGTTTATGATGGCGCGGAAATCCCGGGACGCGTCAGCCCCTTCCATTGCGGCACTGACCAGTGTCCAGGCAAACGTTGAATAACGGTGATCTGTGCCGGGTGCAAACAGCAGTGGATCATCTTTAAACATCGCCAGTGCACTGTCGATATCCGGATAACTTTCATTCAGAAGGAATTCATTGGCACCTTCTTTGTAGTGCCTGATGCCTGCTGTATGTGAGGTAAGCTGGCGCAGAGTAATGACCGGTTTATCAGCAGGCCATGCGCTGACGTATTCAGTTACCGGTTTATCCAGATCAATGTTGCCCGCTTCCGCAAGACGCATTAATCCGGCCGTAGCGATGAGTTTAGAGACACTGCCGATACGCACCTTGTGATCTGTCGTCATCGGTACATGGTTTTCCACGTCGGCAAAACCGTAGCCTTTAGCCATCAGCATGCCCTTATCGTTGCCCAGTGCCATGGTTATACCCGGCACTGTGTCATGACTTACCGCTTCTTCAAACTGAGCGTTAATAGCGCCGGAAGGAAGATCTTTGGCAAAAACAGAGGGTGTTAAAAATAACAGAAAAGAGGAGAAAACAGCGCGGCGCAACATAGAAGCAATCCCTGACAATAAAAACAATCAGACTACCGCAGTTAACAGGCCGCTACCAATAAAAAAGCCCGCTCGCGCGGGCCGGGCATCTGGACGGTGATGCGAAAACTTATTTAGCTTGTGCTTCTGTGGTGATGTGCAGCGTGACTTCGTCACTCACATTCGGTACATACATATCAATCCCGAAGTCAGAACGCTTGATGGTGGTCATTGCATCAAAACCTATCGCTTCTTTCTGTGTCATCGGGTGTACACCTGAACCATTCAGAGTGACATCCATAGTGACGGACTTAGTCACACCTTTGATCGTCAGATCGCCGGTCACTTCCATCGTCTTATCACCTGTCATTTCAACATCTGTACTGGTGAAGGTGGCAGAAGGAAACTTCGCTGCATTGAACCAGTCAGCACCGACAAATTCTTCATTCAGCTTTTTAACAAATGAATCAATGGTATCAATTTTCACCGACACATCGATTTTGCTGTCTTCCGGCGCGTCTTTGTCAAACACGATGGTGCCTTCAGCGCCGTTGATGGCGGCTGTCGGGTTAGAGAATCCGAAGTGATTCCATGAAGCGATAACGCTGGTGTGAGTAGGATCAATCTGATAGCTCACAGGCGCCGCGAATGCGCCTGCACTGATTAAACCTGAAACTAATACTGCCGGGATAAATTTATTCATTACACATTCCTTTCATAACGTTGATGTCACAAGTGTGAGGACGATTTACTTACCTATAATACGGCGTTCCTTAAATACGGATGTGTCGAAGATCTGAACGAAACATTCGAAATATCAGAATGAAGTGCTTTGACCCTGTTTCTGAGGCCACCCCGGCCATTTATTTTTTCAGAAAGACTAGACACAAGATGAAATCTGTTTAATTCTTATACCGCTGTTAACGAAAAAATAACAAAAAGAGATAAAAATTAACAGGCGGATAGCCTGATACGACAGGGTCCTGTGAGCAGGGTATTACACAAGATCCTCCATCACGGAGGTGTTGAGTGAAGAAACTCGTATGTAACGCAATGATGGTTTGGGGGTTAGCGATGTCTGTTATTCCGGCGTCGCTGCAAGCAGAAACCATGGCAACATCAGACCGGGCAGGTGAAATCAACCTGAGACAAGGTGTCACAGACATCAGTGGACAGGTGTACGACCTGCATATGCTGATGTTCTCAATTTGTGTGGCCATCGCTGTGGTGGTGTTCGGTGTGATGTTTTACTCCATGTTCAAGCACCGTAAATCCCGGGGCGCCAAACCGGCGCACTTCCACGAAAACGTGAAAGTAGAAATCGCCTGGACAGTCATTCCTTTCCTGATCCTGATATTTATGGCCGTCCCGGCAGCACAAACCCTCATCGCGATGGAAGATGCCAGTGAACCTGAAATGACGGTTCTTGTCACCGGTTCCCAGTGGAAATGGCATTACAAGTACATGGACAGCGATGTGTCCTTTTACTCCATCATGGCCACACAGCGTGAGCAGATTGAGAACAAATTCGAAAAAGGGGAAAACTACCTGCTTGAGGTAGATCGTCCTCTGGTCATTCCTACCGGACAAAAAGTCCGCTTCCTGATCACCTCTGACGACGTTATCCATTCCTGGTGGGTGCCAGATTTCGCAGTAAAGAAAGATGCTAATCCGGGCTTCATCAATGAGGCGTGGACCAAAGTGAATGAGCCCGGTATCTACCGTGGACAGTGCGCTGAACTGTGCGGGAAGGATCATGGTTTCATGCCGGTAGTGGTGATTGCGAAGAGCCCGGATGAATATAAAAACTGGATGACAGAGCAGGAAGCCATTGTGAAACAGGCGAAAGAAGAAGAGCAGCGCCTGCTGGCCATGAGCATGAGCAAAGAAGAGCTGATGAGTACCGGCGAGAAAGTGTACAACGCGACATGCGCAGCCTGCCATATGCCTAACGGTCAGGGGTTGCCGGGCGTTTTCCCTGCACTTAAAGGCAGTCAGATGGTATTGGAGGATCAGAAAGCGCACATCGATATTGTGCTTAACGGTAAAGCAGGCACGGCCATGCAGGCGTTTGGCAAGATGCTGTCCCTGAAAGATATCGCTGCGGTGATTACCTACGAGCGTAATGCTTGGGGAAATAACACCGGCGATGTGATCCAGCCTAAAGACGTTAATGCAGTAGCAACCGGTAAATAGGAGCGTGCGATGAGTAAAGCAACTGAAACTATGACGCCGGAGCACACTGCGGCACATGATGAACATCACGATGATCACCACGGACACGGCGCTCCGGCAGGCCTGATGCGTTGGGTGCTGACAACTAACCACAAAGATATCGGTACGTTATATCTGTGGTTCGCCTTCATCATGTTTCTTACTGGCGGCGCGATGGCGATGGTGATCCGCGCCGAACTGTTCCAGCCCGGTTTACAAATCGTAGACCCGAATTTCTTTAATCAGATGACCACAGTGCACGGCCTGATCATGGTATTCGGTGCTGTCATGCCGGCGTTTACCGGTCTGGCTAACTGGCTGATCCCCATGATGATTGGCGCACCGGATATGGCATTGCCCAGAATGAACAACTGGAGCTTCTGGATCCTGCCGTTTGCATTTTCCATGTTGTTAGGTTCACTGTTCATGGAAGGCGGTGGCCCGGCTTTCGGCTGGACCTTCTATGCGCCGCTGTCGACGACATACAGCAGCGACAGTACCGCGCTGTTTGTGTTCTCAGTCCATATTATGGGGATTTCCTCCATCATGGGCGCAATCAACGTAATCGTGACTATCTTTAATATGCGTGCGCCGGGTATGACGTGGATGAAAATGCCACTGTTCGTCTGGACCTGGCTTATTACTGCATTCCTGCTGATTGCTGTAATGCCTGTACTGGCTGGTGCAGTGACCATGGTGCTTACCGATAAATTCTTCGGGACGAGTTTCTTTGATGCTGCCGGCGGCGGTGATCCGGTGATGTTCCAGCATATTTTCTGGTTCTTCGGGCACCCTGAAGTCTACATCATGATCTTGCCTGCTTTTGGCATTATCTCGCAGATTGTGCCGACCTTCGCCCGCAAGCGCCTGTTCGGCTATGCCTCCATGGTGTACGCCACTGCCTCCATCGCCCTGCTCTCATTCATTGTCTGGGCTCACCATATGTTTACCACAGGTATGCCGGTGTTTGCTGAAATGTTCTTTATGTTCGCCACCATGCTGATCTCCGTACCCACCGGCGTGAAAGTGTTTAACTGGGTGGCCACTATGTGGCGGGGTTCCATGACCTTTGAAATCCCCATGTTATTTGCTCTTGCCTTCATTGTGCTGTTCACCATCGGTGGCCTGTCCGGATTGATGCTGGCAATCACCCCTGTGGATTTTCAGTACCACGATACTTACTTTGTCGTGGCCCATTTCCATTATGTTCTGGTGACCGGAGCGGTGTTTTCCATTATGGCGGCGGTGTATTACTGGCTGCCCAAGTGGACCGGTAAGATGTTTGATATCACGCTGGCTAAGTGGCATTTCTGGTGCTCACTGATTTCCGTGAATGTGCTGTTCTTCCCTATGCATTTTGTGGGGCTGGCGGGTATGCCACGGCGGATCCCTGATTACTCGCTGCAATTTGCTGATTACAACCAGTGGATCAGTATCGGCGGGTTTGCTTTCGGGTTATCCCAGCTGATTTTCCTGGTACTGCTTATTAAAGCCTGTAAAAAGCAGGGCGAACCGGTTACGTCACAGGTGTGGGAAGGTGCAGAAGGTCTGGAGTGGGAAATTCCCTCTCCTGCTCCTTACCACACGTTTGAAACGCCTCCGGTTGTGAAGTGAGTTATCAAAATGGACAACCGCGCAGCCGGTAACCGCACCCTTACCCTGCGACTGCTTGTGGTCGTAGCGGGAATGTTTGGCTTCGGTTTCGCTCTGGTGCCTTTGTATGACGTGTTCTGTGATATCACCGGTATCAACGGAAAAACGGCTAACCGGGCCGCAGTGTGGCAGGGCAAAGATATCGATACCAGCCGCACAGTGACCGTAGAATTTATTACCCGCACAAACAGCGGTATGCCCTGGGAATTTCGTGCAGAAACACAGCGTGTGAAGGTGCACCCCGGGGAAGTGAATACCGTGGCGTTTTACGTCAGAAACCCGGCTGCCAGTAACATCATTGCTCAGGCAATTCCCTCTGTCAGTCCGGGACAGGCGGCCCTTTATCTGAATAAAACAGAGTGCTTTTGCTTTAACCAGCAGCCCTTACAGGCTGGTCAGGAAGCGTGGATGCCTATGTCGTTCTACGTGGATGCCGGGCTGCCAGAGGATATTACCTATTTTACCTTGCAGTACACACTGTACGACGTGACCGCCAGGGCCGGCGATCTGAGCGGCAGTGACAACCCTTATTTACGACAGCCTGTAAGCGGCAGCCGCTGACAGGCCGGAAGGAGAGTAGCCATGCAACAAGAATATCAACGGTATTATGTGCCTGCACAAAGTCCCTGGCCCATTGTCGGGGCGGTAGCCTTATTTCTGATTGCGGTGGGAGCCGGCAACACCGTCATTGAAAGTACCAAAGGGGAAGGCGGCTACGGGCCGCATGTTCTGGCGGCGGGCATCGTCACGTTGCTGGTGATGCTGTTTGGCTGGTTTAAAAATCAGATTGATGAATCCATGGGCGGATTATACAGCGATCAGCTTGGCCGCTCTTACCGTCAGGGGATGAGCTGGTTTATTTTCTCTGAGGTGATGTTTTTTGCCGCCTTTTTCGGGGCACTGTTTTACGCGCGCATGATTTCGGTGCCCTGGCTCGGAGGCGCCTCGAACAATGCGATGACCAATGACGTGTTGTGGCCGGCCTTTGAAGCCATGTGGCCCCTTGTTACCACGCCGGGGGGCACGACTACTCAGGAAATGAGTGCTGCCGGATTGCCTACCATTAACACCATTATTCTGCTGATTTCGTCCGTTACCCTGCACTTTGCTCACGTGGGCCTTGAGCAGAACAAACGCAAACAGCTGACCGTCATGCTGGGTGTAACCATATTACTGGGACTGGGCTTTCTGACACTGCAAGTCGAAGAATATATCCATGCTTATCAGGAGCTGGGTCTGACACTGCAGTCCGGCGTGTACGGCAACACCTTTTTCATGCTCACCGGCTTCCACGGAATGCATGTGACGCTGGGTACCATCATTCTGATTGTTTTGTTTTTAAGGGTGCTGAAAGGGCACTTTACACCCAAAAGCCACTTCGCGTTTCAGGCCGGCAGCTGGTACTGGCATTTTGTCGATGTGGTTTGGGTAATGCTGTATCTGTTTGTGTATGTGCTTTAAGTGAAAGCGCACCGGCCCGCCTCAGTAAGGGGCGGGATTCGGACTGATAAGTCCGGTAGCCAGTGCGACAAGGATCAGGGTAACAATGATGACAGAAGTTAAAACACGGCGGCCGATGTATTTGCTCATAGGTTCGCCGTCCGGGTCATCTTTCATCATTACCCGCATGGCGAGAAACAAGTTAGCGATCATGTAAATCACTAAGCATACAAGGACGATTTTTATAATCATTTTTTTCTCCGTCAATAAGGGGAGCCAATTATGAATCAGGCAAACCGGTTCCGTTCCTTACCTCTCGCTGTGGTGGTACTGACAGCGGTTATCTGCATGATTTCGCTGGGCTTCTGGCAACTCGACCGGATGCACCAGAAAGAACAGCGTCTGGCTAGCATAGCGCAAAAAAGCAGCGAAGGGTCAATCTCTCTCAGTCAGCTGGATCCTGTGCGGGAAGATATCCGTGATTATCAGGTGGGATTTAACGGCCGCGCAGATACAACTCAGATCCTGTTTCTGGATAACAGGGTGGAAAACGGGCGCGTGGGGTATGACGTTATCGTGCCTGTACATAGCAGTGAAGGCACGGTGCTGGTGAATTTTGGATGGGTGGAGGCGCCGTTAAGCCGGAATGAACTGCCCGGAGTGGATGTAGAAAGCAAGTTCCAGCACTTCCATGGCCGTATAACTATGCCGGGACACAATCCGGTGGTGCGCGAAACGCTGTCGTCTGATGCTACGTTTCCCGTGGTGGTGCAGGCGCTGGATATCCCCTTTATCCGCCGCCTGACCGGACAGCCTCTGCAACCCTTTGTGGTTGAGTTAACTGCACCGGAAAAAAGTGCGTTTGTCCGCAACTGGCAGCCCGTTGTAATGCCGCCGCAGAAGCACCTGGGTTATGCCATTCAATGGTTCGGGCTGGCCATCGCTGCGGCTGCAGTCAGTTACTTTTCAATGAATTCGAATAAAAAAGGATGATCAGTATGGCAGGAAAAAACAGCAAGTTGACTATGTTAGGCGTTGCCGCCGTATTTGTACTTCCGGTTATGCTGGCAAAGCTGGCCCTGGACAATCAGTGGTTTTCCAATGCAGCCACTAACAAAGGAGAGCTGCTGCAGCCTGTGAGGGATCTGACCCCGGTGTTTGCCGCTGAAAAGCCTAAATGGCGCATTGTGTACTCTGTGCCGGAGCAGTGCGATGCCGCCTGCCAGAATGCGATTTACAGTATTCATCAGGTGTGGATTGCCCTTGGCAGGGAGACTGACAGAGTTGAGGCAACGGTACTGCTTACCGGTAACAGTGATGCCGCCATTGCTGAGAAGTTGCAGTCAGAACAAAACCTGCATGTTGTAAAGGTGGCAGACAGTCGTCAGCAGGCAGCGCTTAATGTCAGTGATGCAGGGTCTATTCTGCTCGTCGACACCCTGAATAATGCCATGCTTCGTTACCCCACCTTTACCGACAAGCAAATGGCAATACAGCATAGCCGGGACATTCTGGCTGACGTGAAAAAACTGCTGAAACTGTCACGTATCGGATAATCCGGGAGGCAAGCATGAGAAAGTTAGTCCTGTTTAGTCTGATCCTCGCGGTGGTTGTTATTATTCTCGGGGCCTACACGCGGCTCACCGATGCCGGGCTGGGCTGTCCTGACTGGCCGGGATGCTACGGGTTGCTCACCGTTCCGTTACAAGACCACCATGTTGAGGCGGCGAATGCCGCTTTCCCCGAACGTCCGGTAGAAGCGGCCAAAGCCTGGAATGAAATGATTCACCGTTACTTTGCCGGTGCACTGGGTTTATGTATTTTTACTATCGCTGCCATCGCTGTGAAGCAGCGTCACAGCGGCCGTACCGTACGCCTGCCACTGTTGCTTGTTGCACTGGTTATCTTTCAGGCTGCCCTGGGCATGTGGACGGTGACGCTGAATTTACTGCCGGTTGTGGTTATGGGGCATCTGCTCGGCGGCTTCACCATACTGGCGTGCCTGTTTTTACTGCATCTCAAATTACGGGAGAGTAAACGAAAGCCCCGGCGTATTAACAGCATCACCAAATTTGCACTGTTTGGCATGGCTATTCTGCTGATGCAGATTGGCCTGGGGGGATGGACATCAGCAAACTATGCCGCACTTGCCTGTACTGACTTTCCGGTGTGTGAAGATGGCTGGGCCTCCAGGCTCGACTTTTCCGGTGCATTCAGTGTGCCTTATGCCGAAACCTACGAATATGGCGCCCACGGATACGGTGAACGCATGACAATGCATATTGTGCACAGAGCCGGCGCGGTCATTACGTTTTTATATTTACTCTGGCTCGGCTTCAGGCTGTACAGCCGGGAGGTGGCTGCGCCGGTGAAAAGTGCCGCGCTGCTGCTCATCGGGGTGCTGATGATTCAGGTAACACTGGGCGTAAGCAACGTCGTGCTGAGTCTGCCCGTCATTGTGGCCGTTGCTCACAACATCGTCGCTGCCTGTTTATTACTAGTAATGGTATGGATCACTTATCAGGTGTCCCGTTATCAGGGTGATCCGCAACAGGGAGGAGCACATGGCTAAATCTGTTTCTGTTCATCAGCGCCGCTTAGCGACATCTCAGCCGGTCAGCTGGCGTGACTATTATGAGTTAACCAAGCCTAAGGTGGTTATGCTGCTGTTGCTCACAGCCCTGGTCGGTATGTGCCTGGCCACCGAGTCGCTGGTGCCGGCAAATGCACTTATTGCCGGTATGGCGGGGATTGGCATGCTGGCTTCTTCAGCAGCAGTGATTAATCATGTGGTTGATCACCGCATCGACGGTATGATGGCCCGGACTGTTAACCGGCCGGTCGTGAAGGGTAAGGTGAGTGTATCTCAGGCGCTGTTTTTTGCCGCTGTACTGGGGCTCGCCGGATTCGCATTACTGTGGTTTTTCGTGAATGCCCTTACCGCCATGCTAACACTGGCCAGTCTGGTCGGGTATGCGGTTATCTACACCATGTTCCTCAAGCGGGCGACGCCTCAGAATATTGTTATCGGCGGACTGGCAGGTGCAGCACCGCCGCTGCTGGGCTGGACAGCGGTTACCGGCGAGATTCACGCCCATGCTTTGCTGCTGGTATTAATTGTTTTTACCTGGACCCCCCCTCACTTCTGGGCGCTGGCGATACACAGGCAAAAGGACTACGCACGGGCAAACGTGCCTATGCTGCCGGTTACCCACGGGGAATCGTTCACCAAAACCTCGGTGCTGGCTTACACCGTGCTGCTGGTTCTGGTGTGTTTGCTGCCCTACCTTACCGGTATGTCTCACCTAATTTATCTGGCGGGATCGCTGGTATTGAATACAGGGTTCTGTTTGTGGGCATGCAGGTTAAAGTTTGCGGCTAAGCCCGACACGGCAATGAAAACATTCCGCTATTCTATTTACCATCTCATGTTATTGTTTGTGGTGCTCTTAATTGACCACTACTTACCCGTAACACTATGACTCAAAGAACCTTAACCGGCATCATCGCTGTGGTAGCGTTGATCGCCGGCATTGCAGGTGCCCTTTATATCGCTCCGCCTTCCGGTGAAAGCCGGGCACCGGAGTACTTTCAGGCTTATCCTCAGCCCAAACCACTGGACGATTTTTCTCTTACAGATGCTGACGGACAGCCTTTTACCAGGGAAAATCTGACCGGCGCCTGGACATTAGTATTTTTAGGCTACACTTATTGTCCGGATGTGTGCCCCACAACGATGGCGTCTTTAAATAAAATATGGCCTGAACTTTCGTATATAAAACCCGGGGCTAATACTCAAGTACTATTTTTGTCTGTAGATCCCAAAAGGGATACTTTTCAAAGGCTTAAAAGTTATATAAGTTTTTTTAATAAAGACTTCATCGCTGCAACCGGTCCGCACGCCGAAATATTCCCCCTTGTCAGGAACATGGGATTGATGTACTCATTAACTGAGGACACTGATAAAGCTGACTATCTGGTCGATCATAGCGCGTCGGTGGTTCTCATCAGCCCCGAAGCGGAAGTGCTCGGAAGGTTCAAACCAATAATGGAGCCCGGGAAGTTAGCGATCATAGACAGCGAGCAAATTCTTGCAGATATGCCTAAGGTGGTTATCACCCGGTAGTATTCATGACAGTAGTAGTACGTCAGGCAACCGCAAGGGATGCGACTTATGCGGTGCCGTTGTTACTGGATGCGGGAGAGCATTTACTTACGAAAATATATGGGGACGGCGACCGTGATACGGCGTTTGCTTTCCTGTCAGCGGCCTGGCTTCGCGGCACGGGACAATATGGTTTTGCCAATCACTGGCTGGCGTGTATAGAAGACGAAATTGTCGGCATTATTTCATGCTGGCATGACAGCCTTCCGCAGCACTTTGATCGGGATACATTGACATCGATTACCGATTTCTTTGGTCTTGATGAGGCTATTGATGTGGTGATGCGAAGTCAAACTTACACCATCGCGCTTAACCCGCCTATGGTGCTGGAAATGTCTATCGGACATCTGGCTGTAGCAGCCGGAGCCAGACGAAGTGGTGTTGCCACCATCCTCGTCAGGTACATGGAAAGCATGGCACGTGAACTGGGCAAATTATCTCTCGTCCTGGACGTAGAGGAACACAACACCAGAGCCATCGATTTCTATAAATCCATGGGCTTCAAATCAAGGCAGGGGATCCCGCCTTTCATTCAATTCACTAAAGGTATTGCGCCGGTTATCACTTAATCCGGATAGGTGCCGTCTTCGCCGGAAATAAAGAACGGTTGCGAAAACCAATAGTAGCGACCGTTTTGCGAATTCGACGGTGCGGTACAGTTAATACGTGAACGGCCAACCGGCAGCACGGTATTCAGCGTGTATGACAAGGTTTTGCCGTTGATGTTAACCGGCAGTGATTCACCCTGGTAGTAACAGGCGGCGCGGGTCAAGCCCACATCGTCGCTATTGGTGGTGAACGACAATGTTTCATCGATAACTCTGGCAGTGCGCTCAGGGTTATCGATATCGTTGTGTGTCACCGGCATACCCAAACTTGCAATTTTCACTTTCAACGGTGCCATGTTTGCAAAACGGCCAGCCGCGGGAAAGCGTGGTAATGCGGTAAAATCACTGTAACTGCTGATGCCGCCGGAATGCTGTCCGAATCCGGTGTATCCCTCTTTTGCCAGTTTATCAGCCAGTGTTTTATTGTATTCACCGAAGGGGTACGCCAGGTATTTCAGTGACTCACCGGTTTGTGCCGTGAGTTTCTTCTCCGCTTCTTCTACATTTTGCCATACCCGTTCTAACCAGGCCTCTTTGGACTCATCCTGCTGACGGTCCAGCATGTGCAAATGGTCCAGTGTATGGTTGGCAAAATCCACACCGTCTTTGTGCATGGCTTTTACATCATCCCAGCTTAACTGGTTTTTCAAGCGGCCAATTTCATCAGGATTGATAAATACGGTGTAGGGAAGTTTCAATGACTGCATCACAGGGTGACCGTTTTCAAGAATATTCCGGTAACCGTCATCAAAGGTGACCGCCACGGCATTTTCCGGCAATGTCTGCTTGTTTTTCAGCGCTTCTGTAATGTCCTGAAGGGGCATGACTTTGTAATTTTCCGCCAGCCAGGTCATGTGGGTTTTAAATTGTTCAGGTGTAACACTGGTGCTTGCCGGCGTGTCTTCAGATACGTGGTGGTAAAGTAAAACCACTGCACTGTCCTGCCCGGCAGCGGCCGCAGATTGTGCCATCACTAACAGCGTCACAACGCTGGCAAACACACCTTTTCCCCACTTCATTGCGCGGTTTCTGATAAGCTGCATGCATATTCCTTAAACTGTGTTATTTCCGTTTTGACCACGACCGCCACTGCTGGCTGGCCAGCCCATAAAACCTTACTGGCCATCGCTTTTCCCATGATCCTGGCCAATATTACCACTCCCTTACTCGGGCTGGTTGATACGGCCGTAATGGGGCATATGGATTCATCTGCCATGCTGGCCGGTGCATCTATTGGAACATTGATCCTCACGCAAATCTACTGGGTGTGCGGCTTTCTCAGAATGTCGTCCACTGGCCTGAGTGCACAGGCAAAAGGCGATCCTAAACAGCCCGGCTTACTCTCCGCAAAAGTACTGTGGCAAACAGGCGCGGTTGCCTTCGTTGCCGGCTTACTTATCGTTGCTCTGCAAGTGCCTGTATTGCAGGCAGGGCTTGCGTTAGCCTCATCCGGTGCTGAAGTGGGTTCTTATACCCGGGAGTACTTTAATATCCGGGTATTGGGCGCACCGGCTGCGATGCTCAACATGGCATTAACCGGCTGGCTGGTAGGTCAACAGAAAACCCGTCATGTGTTATGGATACAGGTGGCAGGCAACCTGTTGAATGCTGCGCTGGATATTCTGTTTGTGTATGGCCTTGATATGTCTGTTGGTGGTGTGGCGCTGGCCAGTGTGCTGGCTGAATACACCATGATGTTATCGGGCGTGGTGTGCGCCCTTAAGCTCACTACAGGGTGGCGTCCGCAGGCAGACTGGTTTAACCGCGCAGCACAAAAAATTCTGCTGAAGCTTAACAGCGATATGTTAATCCGGAACCTGGCGCTTCAGGCCTGCATTGCATTTCTGACCATTCAGGGGGCGAGGATCGGTGAAACCGCGGCAGCGGTGAATGCCATTCTCATGCAGTTTTTCGTGTTAATTGCACTGGGGCTGGACGGCGTTGCCTATGCTGTTGAAGCGCTTATCGGCGAAGCGGCCGGCGCAAATGACAAGGAACGCCTGGGCGGGCATGTGAAGCGGGGATTATTCTGGTCTTCGGCTTTTGCCCTCGTGTATGCCGCTTTGTTTTACCTTGCCGGTGATTTTATTATCGCATCTCTCACGGGGATTGCTGCGTTGCAAACCGCTGCGCAGGCTTATTTGCCCCTCATGGTGTTGTTGCCGCTGGTGGCACACTGGTGCTTTTTCTTTGACGGCGTATTTGTTGGGCTTACCCGCTCAGACGCCATGCGAAATACCATGCTTGTCAGTGCGGCTTTTGTGTTTTTTCCGGTTTGGTGGGTGTGTCAGTCACAGGGGAATGTGGCGCTCTGGTATGCCATGCTGGCTTTCCTGCTGGCGAGAGGTATCACTCTCGGTTTCGTTTTCTGGCGGCGGGATTCATCACTTTAAGACGTTGCCAAAGTATGGCCAGATAGCCACTCATGGCGATGACAAAACCACTGAACAGAACAATAAGCGAGATAAAATACAGCGCGGGATGGTAAGAGCTGATGGTCATCAGCGCCGTGGCACCCGCGATAAAGAGTGCCAGGCCTGTTTTGAACCGTCGCCAGCTGCGGTGTAGTGCAGTCAGCGACGCGTCAGACGGATTAATAATACGAGTGCTCGCCGGCTTCGTGCTCGGTGGCGTCACGCACACCTGTCAGTTCTCCCGGGAACTGTTCAAGTAACTGCTTTTCAATCCCTTCTTTCAGGGTGACATCGACCATTGAACAACCGTTACAGCCGCCACCAAATTGCAGAATGGCGAAACCTTCTTCAGTGATTTCAAGCAATACTACTTTACCGCCGTGGCTGGCCAGTTGCGGGTTAACTTCCGACTCAATGACATAGCTTACACGGTCAACCAGAGGCGCATTGTCGTCCACTTTTCTGGCTTTTGCATTTGGCGCTTTCAGAGTGAGCTGAGAACCCATCTGGTCCGTCACGTAGTCAATCTCTGCTTCTTCCAGAAACGGCGCACTCTCTGCGTCAACAATGGCGTCGAATCCGTTGAAGTTTAAACGGATGTCGCCGGGTTCAACAGCAGACGGAGGACAATAAGACACACCGCATTCCGCTGTTGAGGTTCCGGGGTTAACCACGAACACTCTGATGTTCGTCCCGGCATCTTGTTTTTCCAGCAGTTTTGCGAAGTGAGCCTGTGCGTCTTCTGATATATTGATCATTAACAAATCCTACGTTGCATCGTGATAGCGCATATAATAACAAATTTACCTGACTAAAACAGTCAAGTATTGCATGCTTTTATACAGGTGTGGTCAAAAGTACAAAAAACAACAGGAAAAAGAAAAATGGATTCAAGTTTCAGACGCGCAGGAAAATGGGTGTTCGCCCTTTTTGCTTTTGTCGTGTATTCAGCATCAGCAGCACCGGTATTTAAAGATACCGGAGGTAAACCGGTTACCGCTTATCTGCCGGCAAATACCAGCTATGACCCTGCTATTCCGACCCCTGAATCTTATCTTGGTACTGAAGTGGGTACCTGGCATGTACGCCATGATCAGCTGGCCGGGTACATGTATACTCTGGCAGCAGCATCTGACCGCATCAGCATTGAAGAAACCGGCCGCACCCATGAAAACCGTCCGTTATTGCTGCTCACCATTACTGCACCGGAAAACCGCAGCAAGTTACCGCAATGGCGGGAAAACCATCTTAAAACAGTGAACAGCGGGGCTAAAGCCGCAAAAGATGCGCCTCTGTTTCTGTACATGGGATACAGCATTCATGGAAATGAGCCTTCCGGAAGTAACGCTGCACTGGTCATGGCGTATTACCTGGCCGCAGCGCAGGATGAAACGGTAACAGATTTGCTCAGCAAAAATGTCGTGTTGCTGGATCCCTCATTCAATCCTGACGGTTTGTCCCGTTTCGCACAGTGGGCAAACATGCATAAAAGCAAAAATCTTGTCGCTGACGGAGAAAACCGGGAGCACAAGGAAGACTGGCCTTCCGGCAGAACGAATCATTACTGGTTCGACTTAAACCGTGACTGGTTATTGCTGACCCATCCTGAGTCACTGGCGCGGATCAAACAGTTTCAGAAATGGCGTCCTCATGTACTGACCGATCATCATGAGATGGGGCCGGACAGCACCTATTTCTTCCAGCCCGGTGTGCCGTCGCGGAAAAACCCGAATACGCCTGACGGCAATGTGAGGCTTACAGAAGCGCTGGCAGCTTTTCACGCCAAAGCGTTTGATGACGCAGGTCAGTTATACTTCTCGGAAGAAGGTTTTGACGATTTTTACTACGGGAAAGGCTCATCGTATCCCGATTCCATGGGCAGCATCGGTATTCTGTTTGAACAGGCAAGCAGCCGCGGACACGTACAGGATACGGTGAACGGAGAGCTGGCCTTTGCACAAACTATCCAGAACCATGTGACTACCAGTCTGAGTACGATTGCCGGTTCGCTGGCCAATAAGCCAGCCATTCTGAATTACCAGAATACATTTTTCTCTGAGACGGCTGACGCGATTGATAAGGATGAGCACTTCGGGGTGATTGTGGCTATGCCGGATGACAGTGGCCGTAAAGAGGCTTTACTGTCGATCCTCAATCAACATGAGATCCAATACAGTTACGCAAGAGATGACGAGGAAATTGATAACAAGCGCTACAGCAAAGGCAGTCTGGTTGTGCCTTTTAATCAGCCAAAATACCGCCTGGTAAAGAGCCTGTTTTCTACCCGTCAGCAATTTGCTGAGAACACCTTCTATGACGTGTCTAACTGGAATATCGCGCTGGCGTTTAATCTTGATTACGACGTGCTGAGCAAACGCGCCGGGCGTGGCATCAAAACGGAAGCCGGGCCGGTGAAAATGCCGGTACCGCTCGTTGACGGTGAAGCGTACGCCTATGCATTTGAATGGAAAAGTTACTATGCGCCGGCAATGTTGCAACAGCTGCTGGAAAACGGGGCCACAGTGCGCAGTGCTGAAACGCCCTTTACCGCCAAACTGACTGATGGCCGGAATCGTGATTTCGCAGCCGGAACCATTATTGTGCCTACACCATTATCACAGCCTGATGATCTGCTCAGCCTGTTACAGGATGCGTCGGCCTTAACCGGTGTGGAAGTGTTTGGTATAAAAAGCGGACTGACGCCGCAGGGCTCGGATCTTGGCGGTCGTACTCTTGCACCGGTAAAAGCGCCATCAATTCTGCTGGTGGGCGGTAACGGCACCAGTTCATCGGAAGCCGGAGAAATCTGGCACTATCTGGACACCCGTGTAGGCACCGCGCCGGTCATTGTGGAGCAGGACCGTCTGAGCACTATCCGCCTGGCTGACTACTCCCATATTATTTTCGTCAGTGGCAGTTACAGTGGTCTGAGCGACAAGCTCAACAATGATATCAGTGACTGGGTGAATAATGGCGGGGTGCTGATTGGACAGAAATCGGCGGTAAAATTCTTTGCACAAAAAGGCTGGCTGGATGCGGAAATCGTATCCCGCGATAAAGTCGACAGTGTTTTTCCGGTAGATAAGCTGACCTATGCAGATAAATCTGCGCTGGGTGCCAGTAAAATTATTGCCGGTGCCGTGTACGAAACCGGTATTGACCCGACCCATCCAATTTTCTTTGGTTACACGGGTAAAACACTGCCGGTATTTAAAACCAGTAATATGATTGTGCATGCTGACGCCGACCCGTTCACCAGGCCCGGTTACTATTCCGGCAGTCCGTTAATGGCCGGATTCAGTGCAAAACAACTGGAAACCATGATTGGCGGCACGGCATCTGTGCTGACTCAGCCAAAAGGTCGTGGCGTGGTGATTGGCTTTACTGACAACCTGCTTTTCCGGGGTTACTGGTATGGTACCGGTAAGCTGATGTCAAACGCGATCTATCAGTCAGGTCACTTAGTCCGCTAAGGGGAACCGGCAGGTCAGCGCCATCACCCAGACTTCTATGATGAGGTCAGGGTGATGTTGACGCAGCTGACCGGCGAGTACATTAGCCGTCGCGCCTGTGGTCATAACATCATCAATGATGGCTACGTGACGCAGCTCCTTACAGGGATTCACCCGAAAAGCGCTGTGCAAATTATACATCCGCTGGTCCTTTTTCAGCGTGTGTTGTGAGCGTCCGCCGGTGCGGTGGGCCCAGTCAGCGATGACCGGTCTGTCAATTCTGCGGCCAATGTGACGGGCCAGTTCTGTTGCCTGGTTGAACTGCCGGCGAAAAAAGCGGTGTAGTGGTATGGGAACGGGCAGTAAGGCATCCGGTAACAGTGTGTCTTCATCGATACACTGTGAGGTGAACCAGTTGGCAAGAATGGCCGGACTTATCTGGCAGCGCCGGAATTTCATGGCTTTGATGAGCTGGTCAAATGGCCAGCGATATTCTCCGCAGGCCCTTAAAGCACTGTAGGAGGGCGGTAAAAATTGCTGGCTGATTTTTTTGTAGCGCAGTAAATTACCCTGATAGCCAAGCTGTAACAAAAAGCGGGTATCAAATTTGCAGAACGTACACACAGGTAAGTCACTGTACTGATTACACAGCAAACAAGCTAAGTTGGGAAGTCGCATGGTTTAGTACTCTGTCAGCCCGGCAGTGGTGCTCTGCAGCGGCAAAATTGCAGGCATAGTCAAAGGATGTCATCAGTGTTAAATGCTAACGTCTCAGAAAATCTCGTCAGCCGTACCCGGGGTACAGGAAAAGATCTGGTTTTGCTTCACGGCTGGGGCATGAACAGTGGTGTGTTTGAACACTTCATTCCGTTGCTGGAAAGCGAATTCAGAGTGACCACCATTGATTTGCCGGGCTTTGGTGAAAACAATAGTGTACTGCCAAAAGAGCCCTACACCGTGGCATCTGTGGCAAAATTAATCACGCCGTATCTGCCGGAAAACTGCGTGGTCGCAGGATGGTCACTGGGCGGTCTGGTTGCACAGCAACTGGCTCTGGATTTACCGGAGCATGTAAGTGCCCTCATCACCATTGCCTCAACGCCCAGATTTGTTAACGGTCCCTGCTGGCCGGGTATTGATGCCGAATTGCTTGCCCAGTTTGAAACTCAACTGGCAAAAGATTACGGTAAAACTCTCGAGCGGTTTCTTGCCATTCAGGCCATGGGCAGTGATACCGCCCGCCAGGATATGAAAGCCATCAGACAAAGTATTACCGCATGGCCTTCACCGGCAGAAGAGGCGTTGAAAGCTTCTCTGGCGCTGCTTTCCAGTGAAGATCTCCGCGAACATATCGGGCGTATCAGGCAGCCGACATTACGGATATACGGACGGCTGGACAGTCTGGTACCGACCAGCGGGATTGACCGTATCTGCGAGCTGCACCCGCAAAGTGACACGGTTGTATTGCCCCACGCATCTCACGCCCCTTTTATTTCTCATCCGCAACAGTCTGCCGATATTATTCGTCAGTTCATTGGGGCGACCTTCTGAAGTACCTTGAGCTATATATTGATGTGATATCAGCATCTTAATGAGAAACGCGCCTCCAGCGGTTTACAGGAGGCGCGTTTTTTTATCTCCGGTACTTCTCATTTTACTCATTTTGGTCAATAATTAACCGTGAGAGAGTATGAGGTGCAGATTGGTGTGGTAGCCAATATGCAAAAAAGAGGTATCAGTCATGTCGAGTATTATTGGTAATAATATCAATTCGGCGATCGTGTCTGGCATGAGCGGCATTCAGAATGCCTATCAGGGCATGACACAGGCATCCGTGAATATTGCCCAGCGCGCAGCGCAAACCAGTGTTGAATTAAATGGCACCAGTCAGGTGCTGAATAATGCATCGCTGAACAATTTGTCGAATATCCGCAACACATTGCCCACCGGTGGTGACAGCCTGACGTCTGATTTAATGTCATTGCAGTACAACCGCAACAATGCCCTCGCTTCTGCAAAAGTGGTCGATACGGCGTTTGATACCGTCGGCACCATTATTGATACGCTGACCTGATCACAGCTTCAATATCATGAATATTGTCACGCCCGTTCCGACTTCGTTAGTGTTCACCACCGCAAATGTGAACACCGAGTCTGCACGCCGTGACAATTTACTGAAAGACACCATACCTCCTTCTAAGGACGCAGATCAGAGCGCGTCTGAGCAAGGGTTAGGTTCTGAATCAGACCGTGCAAGACTGCCCGGTCAGAAACCTGCTCCCGTAACCTATGAACGTCCGCAAATTCAGGTTGATGCCCGTGCTGATGCACTGCAGCAGAATGAAAATGCAGACAACCCTGAAGCTGCTACCGATAACGCTAATCAGGAAAGCGCAGGTAAAGAATCGGCGGAAGAGAAGCAGCAACAGCAGGCTCAGCAGCAGGAAGTTGAAGAGCTAAAATCCCGTGACCAGGAAGTGCGTCAGCACGAGCAGGCTCATGCAGCCCGTGGTGGCCAGTATGCAGGTTCTCCTCAATATCAGTATGAAACAGGCCCGGATGGTCAGCGATACGTAACTGACGGGGAAGTCAGCATTGATGTGTCCGATGCTGAAACGCCTGAGCAGACCGTTCAGAAAATGGAGCAAGTGCGCGCTGCCGCTTTAGCACCGGCTGAGCCATCTTCGCAAGATTTAAAAGTGGCCGCAGAGGCATCCCGCAAAGCAAATGAAGCCCGTCAGGAATTGTCATCCGGTGGTAACCCGGGCTCAACAGAAACTGAAAGCGGGGATAGTGCAGAAGCATTTTCTGTCGATGCTGTTGCTGACCGTTCGCTGGAAATTGGCGGCGATGCTTACCAGTCTCCGGCCATACAGTCACGTATTGGCGTAATTCAGCAATTCTATCAGGCCACTGTGACTCCGAAAGCAGGTGGTTTCTCCGCCAGCGCCTGATGCGTTTTAGCGGTATTTATTTTTAACCGGCATTTAGTCGTTGCTCAGATACTTCATTATTGTGTCCAGTAAGGTGTCTTTCTGCACCGGCTTACTGATGTGGTCATTCATACCCGCTGCACAGCAGGCGTCAATGTCCTGACTCATGGCGTTTGCCGTCAGGGCAATAACCGGTGTGGTAATACCCATTTCCTGTCTGATATGACGGGTTGCCTCATAGCCATCCATTTCCGGCATCTGAATATCCATCAGTACAATATCAAAGGTGTTGTCTACCATCTGTAGCACAGCCTCACGGCCGTTAGCAGCGCGGGTGATTTGAAGGCTGGTGGTTGAAAGCATAGCCAGAATCACTTCCACGTTAATATCGTTGTCTTCTACCAGCAGTAACCGCTGCCCCGAAAAAGTATTGTCTGACGTTTTTGTTACTGGTTTAACGGGCTTTATCTGTGTTGCGTAAGGCATGGTGACGGTGAAAAAGAAGTCAGAGCCTTTGCCTGTTTCACTTTCCAGTTCAAGCTTAGAGTCCATCAGCGACAACAGCTGATTACAGATATGCAGTCCCAGACCTGAGCCGCCATATTTGCGGGCGGTTGAGCTTTCAGCCTGAATAAAGGGTTCAAACAGGGTTTCTTTCTGTGCTTCACTGATACCGATGCCGGTATCTTTCACGCCGGCCTCAAATGTGCAGCTTTCCTCATCAATACGCAGTAGTTTCAGCCTGATTTCAATTTTGCCTTCAGATGAAAATTTAATGGCGTTACTGATCAGATTCGCCAGGATCTGCTTGAATCTCAATTCGTCGAATATCAGTACCGGAGGCAATTCAGGATCGATAGAGAAAACCAGCTTTAGCCCTTTATTCTGAGCCTGACCGTGGAAGATATCCGCCAGTTTTTTCAGACTATGGCGAATGTTGTACTGTTCGGCATCAAGCTCCAGCTTGCCGGCTTCAATTTTAGAGAAGTCGAGCAGGTCATTAATCAATTGCAGCAGCATTTCTGAAGAGTTAACGATCTGATTCGTAAGGCGTTTATGTTTCGGATTATCCAGTTTTTCGGTCAGCACCTGTCCAAAACCGATAATAGCGTTTAACGGAGTACGGATTTCGTGACTGATATTCGACAGGAAATCGGTTTTTAGCTTGTCCTGAAGTTCAGCTTTGGCTTTTGCATCTGCGTATAACTGGTTAGTGTGGCGTGATTTGCGAAGCAGATAGAGAATGATGAGCAGTGTGACAATACCCAGAACGATAACCACAACTAACCACTGATTGTAACGTTGCTGGGTTGCTCTGGCCGATTCTATGGCCGTGAGAAGTGCCGATATAGACTCATTTTCTTTCTCCAGTTCACTGGCTTTCTCTCTTTCCTGCTCTATCTGATGTACCAGATTCGCACTCTCAATTAATTCCAGGTCTTCGTACTTCTTTGCATCCAGATAGTCTTCATGAAATTGTTCGTACTGAGCAAATGCGGTTTTGTAATCTCCTCTGGCCGCTGTTATATGAGCAGCAATCTGTTCCAGCTCTGCACGCCAGGTCGTCTGCTCAGCAGTTCTGTCTTCGTCGTACATTTTACGGGAAATATCCAGAGCCTCTTCTGCCTCTGCATATTGCTTCATATCCAGAAACGCTTTTGCCCGCCATTTATAAATTTCGGTATCGTAAAATGCAGATGTCAGCGGATGAGAGGTAACGGCTTCCGAAAGAGGTAGTGCGAGATCGTACTGTCCTGAATTGAAGTAGGTCGTTGCCATACCGTACAGAGCAAGGTATTCAGAGTAGTTGATATCGATGTTCTTATCGTTGGCCTCCGCTTTTCTGAAGTAGCTGATGGCGGCATCATAATTGCCCCGGTTACGGTGCAATATCCCAATGTCGTACAGGTTGTCGCTGACCAGCAGCCAGTCTTGCTGACTGAGCGCCCCGTTGAGTGACTTCTCATAATACTCCAGCGCTATATCCAGTGAATTAATGGAATGATAGTAATCAGCAACCATGTAATTGTGCAGGGGGAGTAATTGTTCCAGCTGATTACTGAATATAAGCTCGCTGAGTGTATTAATGAGCCTGGCGTTAGAGGCAAATACCTGGTTTTCGCTGTAGGTCACAATCAGGTAGGCGATGGCGAGTGCACGGACATCAGGTGCAAGGGAAGCTTGCTTCAGGAGTCCTTCGAACAGGTAATAGCTCTTACTGTATTCAGCATTGATGCCATACATTCTGGCCAGGCCCGCGCGGATAACCGGGCCGGATTCTTTGTCCTGCGAGACAGATTCCAGCACCGCGAGTACGTTATCAGACGCAGAATGATGAATCTTTAGCATGTAAACGACGTAAAGCGCCCCGATGCGGGCTTTTTCTGTCTGTGTATAGTCGTCGCTCAGTAACCGGGATTCCAGTGTGTCGAGCACTTCACCGACCGGCATAGGGGTTTCCTGCCGGAGTCTTTGTTCAAAGCTTTCCAGTTCTGAAGTCAGGTTGGTGGCAGATACAGTCAGGCTGATAAACCAGAGCGCAACAGCCAGCGGGCGCCAGATAAATTTAATGGTGATCACAGTGACATATAGCCTGTCCAGAATGTTTTATTAAATTTACTCAGAGCGGCGGGTAAAAGCAAGAAAGCCGGCATCATGCCGGCTTTCTGAAGGTTCTGTCCGCAATTACTTCTGTTTAGCTTTAGCAAATGCATCTGCGAATGCATTGCCCATGGCAGCATTTGCCGGCGCTTGCGCCTGTCGGTTATTACCACCGCTATTACGACCGGGTTGACGTCCTTTACCTTGCTTCCCGGCAGGTTTCCCGGCGCCGCTCTGGCGCTTTTCAGCGGCCGGCGCAGGGGTATCGTCAAGGCGCATAGTAAAGGAAATACGCTTACGCTGTACGTCTACTTCCAGCACTTTCACTTTTACGATATCACCGGCTTTTACTATTTCACGGGGATCCGAGATGAACTTGTTGGTCAGTGCCGAGATGTGAACCAGGCCATCCTGATGCACACCCACGTCAACGAAAGCACCGAAGTTTGCCACGTTACTGACAACACCTTCCAGAATCATGCCCGGCTTCAGATCGCTGATGGTTTCAACGCCTTCTTTGAAGGTCGCTGTTTTAAATTCAGGACGGGGGTCACGGCCGGGTTTGTCCAGCTCTTTCAGGATATCTTTTACGGTTGGCAAACCGAATGCTTCACTGGTGAAGTCCTCCGGTGCCAGCTTACGCAGCAGATCGGTGTTACCAATCAGGTCGTTTACGGCGACCTGCGTACGGTCAACAATGCTGTCTATAACTGGATAGGCTTCCGGGTGAACGGCGGAGGCATCCAGCGGGTTTGTGCCTGCGGTGATACGCAGGAAGCCGGCTGCCTGTTCAAAGGCTTTAGGACCTAACCGTTCAACCTTTAATAAGGATTTACGGTCGCCAAAAGCGCCGTTGTTATCGCGAAATGCAACGATATTTTGTGCCAGTGTTTTGTTCAGGCCCGATACATAAGACAGCAGTGCAGGAGACGCGGTGTTCAGGTCGACGCCTACGGCGTTTACACAGTCCTCGATAACGCGATCCAGTGATTTGCCTAACTGACTCTGGCTTACGTCGTGCTGATACTGGCCAACACCAATAGCCTTCGGCTCAATTTTTACCAGTTCGGCGAGAGGATCCTGCAGACGACGGGCAATTGATACAGCGCCACGCAGCGATACGTCCATATCCGGCAGTTCTTTCGATGCCAGTTCCGACGCCGAGTACACCGATGCTCCGGCTTCACTGACCATGATTTTCTGAGCACCCAGCTCCGGCGCTGCTTTCAGCATTTCAGCAACCAGTTTATCCGTTTCGCGGGAGCCGGTACCGTTACCGATACTGATGAGCTCTACTTTATGCTGTTTGCACACATTAATCAGTGTGCGCATAGACTTATCCCAGGCGTTTTGCGGCGCGTGGGGGAAAATCGTATTTGTGGCTACCACCTTACCGGTTCTATCGACGACCGCGACTTTGACCCCGGTACGTAAGCCCGGATCCAGACCCATGGTGGTTTTCGCGCCGGCCGGCGCCGCCATCAGCAGATCATTAAGGTTTTTAGCGAATACGCTGATGGCTTCTTCTTCAGCCTGTTCACGTAAGCCCGAAAACAGTTCGGTTTCCATGTGCAGAGCAATTTTGATTTTCCAGGTCCACTGTACAACCTGCTTTAAAAACGCATCAGCAGCACGGCCTTTATCACTGATATTGTAATGATCGGCAATGATGAATTCGCAGTGTGACGGTGCCGTGGCATCTTCATTTTGCGGGTCTGCGTTCAGTTGAATATGCAGCATGCCCTCATTGCGGCCACGGAACATGGCAAGAGCACGGTGAGACGGCACACTTTTCAGTTTTTCCTGATGGTCGAAATAGTCTTTGTACTTAATGGCTTCCTGCTCTTTACCGGGAGCCACTGTACTGGTTACGAAGGCATTGTCATTCAGATAGCGGCGTACTTTCGCCAGCAGAGAAGCGTCTTCGGCAAACCGTTCCATCAGGATAAAGCGGGCACCTTCCAGTGCGGCTTTGGTATCAGCTACGCCTTTGTCAGCAGAAACAAACGCTTCTGCTTCGGCTTCCGGTGTCAGCGACGGGTCGTTAAACAGTTTATCAGCTAAAGGTTCAAGCCCTGCTTCAATAGCGATCTGACCTTTAGTGCGGCGACGTGGCTTGTAGGGCAGGTATAAATCTTCCAGCGTCGTTTTGCTGTCCGCTGTGGTGATGTCTTTTCTCAGCGCATCAGTAAGCTTACCCTGTTCTTCGATGGACTTTAAAATCACGCTGCGGCGATCTTCTAATTCACGCAGGTATGTCAGTCGCTGTTCGAGGTTACGAAGCTGAGTATCGTCCAGTCCTTGCGTTGCCTCTTTCCGGTAACGGGCGATAAAAGGAACCGTAGCACCCTCATCGAGTAATGAAACAGCCGCCTGCACCTGATTGGCATTAACGGCAAGTTCTTCGGCAATTTTGTTGATAATCATAAATAAGCTCTGTGGCGTTTTAATTTGTGTCCTGCTGGATTAATAAAGGGAGATGAGCACTCTGCCCCGAGTCGCTGCCAGCTGTTACCTAAATAGGGTGCAAAAAAGAGGCGTAAGTATATCACCGATGGCTTATGTCAGAAGGGCTTTTGTCTCAGCAAACTTCATTTCATGTCTCATTTAGCGGGTTTGCTATATCTTATCCGTCTTGTCGTACCAAATTTTATTTATCCACCATTCAAAGTTGCCTGCTTCGGTTTTGACAAAAATTTCATCTTCGGTGGTTTTTCCGATGAGTGCGCGGGCCATCGGCGCATCCACCGAGATATAGTCCTTGCGGCCGAAAATTTCATCATAGCCGACAAGGCGGAGGGTCATGGTTTTGCCGTCTTCATTTTCAATTTCGACCCAGGCACCAAAAAACACTTTGCCTTCCTGTTGCGGCGAGTAATCCACAATTTTGAGATTTTCCAGACACTTACGCAAGTAGCGGACCCTGCGGTCGATTTCCCGCAGACGTTTTTTATTGTACTGATAGTCAGCATTCTCACTACGATCCCCGAGACTCGCTGCCCAGGTGACTTTGCGTGTTGTCTCCGGTCTTTCTTCACGCCAGAGATGATCCAGCTCTGCCTGTAATTTTCGGTACCCATTCCGGGTAATAAGCGGTGTTCGCATTTGCCTTTTTCGCTATGTTTTTGTTTTTTCAGCTAATCAAAACTAAAATTACGTCGATAACTAGTTTGCAATGTGGTAATTGTGCATAACTTTTACAAGCTTATGCAGATTGTTTGCATGAATATTGAACAAATTTGTAAATAAAATGTCGTAGTAATATCCATTATTAACATGGAATAAATCGAGTGAATAACATTATGCAGCATGGGCAAACTCAGACAGAAGTAAAACGTGGTGGTCAGTCCTTCACGTCAAACGGTATTACTATTGCCGGCTTTCTGCTGTTTCTCACCGGCGTTATTCTGTTCTCCATCGGGATGATAGATATTTTAGTCCACATTAACAGTGTGAAAACCGCAGCGTTGCTGGTGGGTGGTATCGCCGCTTATAAAGTTGGTCATATGATGATCCGCCACTGCGCTACGTTAAGGAAGAGACCGGAGCGTCGCAGACATTTATTGTCAGGTAACAGCTGATACAGGGCTGACAGATATAACTTTTGATACAACAACCCCCTCCTTCGTGAGGGGGTTGTTTCGTTCTGGCCGCCGGCAGATTTAATGTTTGTAACTAAACTTCCCGATGATCAGGTGCGTAGGGAAATTACCTGCTATCCATCACAGTTAATTTCAGGGAAGCTAATATGAAATCACTATTTGAATCTGCCCGTATGGGCAATGTGGATGTGAATAACCGCATCTTTATGGCGCCGCTCACCCGTAGTCGCGCTGACGATACCACCGATGTGCCTGCAGATATAGCCCTGACTTATTATCTGCAGCGTGCAACGGCAGGACTCATCATTTGCGAAGCCACCCAAATCAATCCGCAGGGTAAGGGATATATCCGGACTCCCGGCATTTACAGCGCTGACCAGGTATCGAAATGGCGGGAAATCACAGAAGCTGTGCATGCTGAGGGAGGAAAAGTGTTTCTTCAGCTGTGGCATGTAGGCCGTATCAGCCACAGCCACTTTCAGCCTGATAATCAGAAGCCGCTGGCGCCGTCAGCGGTGAAACCGGATGTTGATGTGTTTTTTGATGGCGAAAAGCGTCCGGCGTCTGAACCGGAGGCGATGACTGTCAGCGACATTCAGTCAACCATTGCGGATTATCAGAAAGCTGCTGAGAATGCCCGTGAGGCCGGTTTCGACGGTGTGGAAATACATGCTGCCAACGGCTATCTGATTGATCAGTTCATCCGTGATAAGACGAATTTGCGGGACGACGAATATGGCGGCAGTATCGAAAACAGACTGCGCTTTCTAAAAGAAGTCACCCGTGCGGTACTCAAAGTCTGGGATGCGTCGCAGGTGGGTATCCGGCTGTCGCCGGTTGGTAATCAGAATGATATCGCTGACAGCGATCCGCTGGCGACGTTCAGAGAGGTGATAAACTTCTTAAACCCGTTGAATCTGGCTTACTTGCATATGGTTGAGCGCTTCCCGGGTATGCCCGCCAGTAACGAAGATCTGGCGACGCTCGTCACCTTGCGCGAACTCTGGCAGGGATTTTATATCGCTAACGGGGACTATGATTACCTGTCAGCCAAACAGGCTGTGGAATCAGGTTACGCAGATGCCGTTGCTTTTGGCCGGCCTTACATCGCTAACCCCGATTTGGCATTGCGTCTTGAAAAAGGCGTTGCGTTGAACGAGCCGGATCCGGATACATTCTACGCAGGTGAAGAGAAGGGATATATCGATTATCCGTTTTACAGTGAATAACAAAACGGCCCGTTAAGGGCCGTTTTCAATTCTGTTTCCGGCGCGGCCGGAGAGAGAAACAAATTACTCTGTTTCGCCTTCTTCAGTGTCCACTACTTCAATCAACTCAACATCGAAGATAAGCGTTGAGTTAGGCGTGATCAGACCGGTAGAACGTTCGCCGTAAGCCAGTTCCGCTGGAATAACGAAACGGAATTTTGACCCTTCTTTCATTAACTGAACACCTTCGGTCCAGCCGGGAATAACGCGGTTAAGCGGGAAAGTAACCGGCTCATTACGCTCGTATGAAGAATCGAACACAGTACCGTCAATCAACGTACCGTGGTAGTGAACTTTAACTGTGTCAGTGGCTTCAGGGCTCTTACCGGTGCCTTCTTCAATCACTTCGTACTGAAGACCTGAATCAGTCACAGTCACGCCTTCTTTCTTAGCGTTTTCTGCCAGGTAATCAGCGCCCAGCTGAATATTCTCTTCTGCTGCTTTTGCTGCCATTTCCTGCTGCTTTGCACGCATGGCTTCTTCACCGGCCTGAGCAAATTGCTGAATTTCAGCACGGCTGAACTTCATGTTTTCGCCCAGAGCGTCAGTGAAACCCTGTTTCAGCGTTTCAATATCCAGCGGTAAACCAACCTGTTCCTGCTGCTTTGCGCGGGTCGTGATGAATACGCCCATGCTTGCACCCATTGCGTAGGCGTGCTTCTGTTCGTCTGTCATGTCCGCAGCGGCTGTACCCTGTGCAGGTGCTTCTTTTGCCGCAGCTTCTTTAGACTGCTCATTTGTATTTGGCTGACAGGCAAAAAGACCTAAAGCAGCAACGGTTGATAAGGCGACAAGCGACTTACGCATAAACTTCTCCATTCTAATATTATGTTCGTCGCACCGCACGGGGACGACTGGCTTGTGTTATAAGGTATAAACTAATCAATTTAGCAAACCGATCAAAGTAAAATCATTTTGCTAAATTGATATTAAGGTCATCCGACCCTAACTGTTCCATGCTATGGTAAACACGGCTGCATATAAAGCGAAACCTGTAAGACATGATTCATCGACGATTGTTCCAAACAATGCCATTACTGGCGTTTTTACTTTTTTCAGTAACCGGATGTACTGTGCCTGATACCACCCCGGTTAACCAGTGGTGGCATGCAGAAGACGGCGCCTACGCCGCTGACATATCGCCGAACGGTGAGTACAGCGTGGTATCCGGTGTCGATAACGGTATCAACGTTTGGCACAATTTAGATGACAATGTGCTGTTTCACTGGCAGCACCAGAGCGAGGGCAACAATCTGGTCCTGGCTATTCATATTTCCGCTGACAATAAATTTGTGGTGACATCAGACCGCGAAGCTTTTGCGTTATGGAGCATTGAAAGTGGTGAGCCGGTAGGGTTCTGGCGCATTGATGAATCGACAATCCGCGATGTGGCGGTAACCAACAATGGAAAAGGGATCCTCGTTGGCCGCTCCAGCGGTAAAGTCATGTACTTTGAGCCGGAAACCGGACGGCGACTTGAGTTTCTGGGTCACCAGGAACGCATCAACTCTGTGGATATTTCACCCAACGGTGAATATGCCCTTACCGGTGGTAACGACTATGTGGCGTATCTATGGAGTACGCAGACAGGACAAATTATCCATACCTTTACTCACAGCAGCCGTATTTCTAAAGTGGCGCTGGATGATGCCGGACGCTACGTATTTACTGCAGACAGTAAACAGGGCTCTAAGGTGTGGGATGCACAAACAGGTGCGCAGATCAGCAACCTGAAGTATATTGCGCGCCAGAAAATATTTACTGATGCCGTCTTCTCTGAAGATGGTAAGCATTTACTTACCGGTTCACCCTCACGCAGTATCTACATGTGGGATGTTAAAACCGGTGAGCAGACCGGTGAATGGAAAGTGGCGGCGAAAGAAGGCACGAGGCCGGCAACTGCCGTGGTGTATGCCGTCGGGTTTATGGGTAACAACACACTGCTCTCTGAAAGCAGCAGTGGTTTAGCTGAATTATGGGCAATTGAAGAATGAGCGACACACTTACGCTGGAACACGCCATGCAGGAAATTGAAGAACTGCAGACCAAGGTAGCGTTCCAGGAACACACAATTGATACGTTGAATGAAGCACTGACGTCTCAACAATATCAAATCGAAAAAATGCAGGTACAGTTGCGTTTTATGATGGAGAAAGTCAAAGGCTTTGAACCGTCTAATATTGCTAAGCTGTCAGACGAAACTCCGCCTCCTCACTATTAATCTGTCTGCAACACCTGTCAGTGCAGGCAGTGAAATAATCTGTTGATTGTTTTAGATAATTGCATGAATCTTGTCTAAGCTAAGAAAACGACCCGTTAAATGACATAACGAAGCACTTTTCATGGCCAGAAAGTTAAGAACGTCTCCGGCAGGTATTCCGCAACTCGTCCAGCGAACAGGACGAAAAGGTGTGTCCCCGTTTCGGGATGACACAGACAGGCTGACCTATCTCGATTATCTCGGCCGTTATGCACAGCGTTATAAT
Source organism: Alteromonas sp. ABV2_168 (assembly GCF_056161165.1). Classification (NCBI taxonomy): domain Bacteria; kingdom Pseudomonadati; phylum Pseudomonadota; class Gammaproteobacteria; order Alteromonadales; family Alteromonadaceae; genus Alteromonas; species Alteromonas sp. ABV2_168. Next base: position 165,667 of record NZ_JBSWYQ010000001.1, read on the forward strand.
GTGGCAATGCATGCCTGGTCGGCAAGTAAAGACAGCATTCTTTTTCTGTGCACTCCCGCGGCCGGTGACGGTATCTCGTTAATGTTGCAGGCAACCGGACGACTTTATGCGCAGTACTTTCACCAGCGGTATGGCACCAGCGGAGCAATCTGGCGTGATCGTTATAAATCAGCACTGGTTTTAGATGATGAGCTGCTTTTGGAAGTGTACCGCTTCATAGAGCAGAAGCCGGTAAATGAAGCGTTGTGCAGTACGCCTGAACAATACGCCTGGTCAAGTGTCAGTGCCAATGCACTGGGGTTACCCAACACCATGGTGACGCCTCACAGTGCCTACGAACGGACAGCAAAACAACCGGAACAACGAAGAGCGCTGCATTTGCAACACTTGCAGCACCAGAATAACGATCTGGATGCAGATATTGCCAAGTCACTGAAAATGGGACTGGCTATGGGAGATCCCGGTTTCATCAAGCGCATTGAACAGGTTACCGGTCGTCGTTTGACGGAAGGTAAGCGCGGTCGTCCGCGCAAGAAGGCTGTGACGTCCTGAGCAGCTGAGCGGGTGATGGTAAACTGATTCACCCCTGCCGGTTACTGTGGATCAGGGCGCGGGTTTTCTTCACCGGCGGCTTCCTGTTCTTTCTCTTCTTTTGCCTCTTCGGCGTCGCTCCATTGCACACTATCTTCAAGATTACCGTTGATAGCCTGAATAAATGCATTTTTTAGAATGCCACCTATGGTCGCGAGAACCGGTGTGTCTACATTATTCAGTGAGCCGGAAATGGGAATGCGTGTGGCTATCTGATCTTCACTCTGGTTTTCGAACAATTCCGCAATAAAAGCTGACAGTGCTTCGGCAAGTCCGCGAAAGAAGCCATCATCATCCTCTTCGATGTCTCCTTTCCATGAAAAAACCTCAACCTGATGCAGAATAGGCTTGGCGTAGCCTGAAATTTCTCCGTCGTCGCTGGCCAGTTCCAGCGCCAGTTCTAATGTACCGGCTTCTAAATCGAAGGGTGCGTAGGTATCGAGGAAGTTTTTAAAATTCACCAGCGCCACATCGTTGGCCTGCAGATTGACATCGAAGGTTGGATTCTTAGTAGCCGGATTCAGTGAGCCCGACAGCGTAATGGTCCCTTGTTGCTCTGTATTTCCGCTGGCTTCGATGGTGGCAATGAGATCTTTTGACAAAGAGCGGCTGTTAACCAGATTTCTTGCTACAGCATGAATATCGTGCAGCTCAATGTTAACGGCGGGCTCTGAATCCGGATTGATGAAACGGACAATACCCCGACGGATTTCAAAGCGGTCAACTTTAAGCGGCACTAACTGATCCGCCAGATAAAGCCAGTTCTCATTTTCACCTGACTGACTTTCAGCATCACTTTTGCCATCTACGAAGTTTAGTTCCGGTGCGGTAAGGTCGACCTGCGCTACCAGTGCTTTATCCAGCAAGGCATTCCACAACAGGCTGAATTCTACCTGCTTTGCTTCAAAGAACGGTTGTTCTACCTCACCGGTCCGTTTCAGAATCACCACATCATCCAGACTGTAAGCGCCACGCCACAGCATAATGTCCACATCGCCAACACTACCGGTAAATTCTTCTCCTTCATCCAGTACGTCGTTGATGTACCACTGAGCTGCAAAGGGCAAACTGATGCGGACGACTATCAGCAGCCAGGCGAGGATCGCGAGTGCTTTTAATGTGGTTCTGGTTTTATGTCTGGCCATGGTCAGTCCGCGCTTAAATGAAAAATAAATAATCCGGAGGTATTTATTAACAATTCAAGTGGCGTGCCAGTGAATGTAAAGAGGAAAATGCTGCAGGGCTATAGGGTTAACGGTTTGTTTTAGCAGGAAAAACTAATGTGAGGCAGGCACCCGGGCAGGTCCGTGCGGCATAAACGCACACCCTTTTCCTGCTCCGGCGGGTAACTTTAACAAATCAGTGTGGCTTAAATACACCAATCACATTTTCATCCGATCGGGTTTTTGCTTCTACTTTGTCGTCGGTTTGCGATTGCGAATATCCGCACTTAACGCATTCCAGTTTTTCCACATTGTTCTCAAAAAACAACATGATGGAATCCAATGCCTGACACTTGGGACAGGTTGCGCCGGCGATAAAACGTTTTCTTTTGCGTTCAGCCATGATTACTCCGCAGGTTACAACAATTTCTTCTTGCTGGATTATGGCGACTAATGAGTGAAATACAAGCCATCGCCGGGGGAGTTTGCTATCATACGCCGCTTAAATAACAGGACAACTGCGCAGGCATGATCACCTTATCTGACGTTACATTGATGCGTGGTAGCAAAGTGCTACTTGAAAACGCCAGTACACAAATATTCCCCGGACACAAAACCGCTCTGATCGGCAGCAATGGCTGTGGTAAGTCGAGTTTGTTCGCTTTACTTCGCGGAGAATTACAGGTTGATGCCGGCGATTGTCAGGTACCTGCACACTGGCGTATCGTCAGCGTGGCACAGGAAACACCGGCCACCGATCGCTGTGCGATTGATTACGTGATTGACGGTGACAAATTACTGCGCGGATTACAGGCTAAACTGGCTGAAGCCGAAGCGAAGCAGGATGGCGAAGCTATGGGACAGCTGCATGGTCAGCTGGAACATGCAGGCGCTTACGATGTAGAGGCGCGGGCGGCTACCATTCTGGCTGGTCTGGGCTTCTCAACCGCTCAGCTGTCAGCACCGGTGACTGATTTTTCAGGTGGATGGCGCATGCGGCTCAATCTGGCGCAGGCACTGCTTTGTCCTTCTGATCTGCTGTTGCTGGACGAACCGACCAACCACCTCGATTTAGATGCAGTCATCTGGTTAGAAAAATGGCTGCAACGCTATTCAGGAACGCTGATTCTTATCTCTCACGATAAGGCATTTATTGATAACACTGTGGCGCAAATCGTCAGTGTCGAACAGCAACAACTTATTGCCTACACAGGCAATTACTCTTCCTACGAAAAGCAGCGCGCAGAACGACTCCGCTTACAGAATATCGAATTCCAGAAACAGCAGGATAAAATCGCTCATCTTGAGTCTTTCATTACCCGCTTCAAAGCCAAAGCCAGTAAAGCTAAACAGGCGCAAAGCCGTATCAAGCAGCTCGAGCGCATGGAGCAGATTTTACCGGCCCATGCTGCCAGCGCCTTTAATTTCGAATTTGCAGAGCCAACCGGTCTGCCGAACCCGCTTATTCAGATGCGGGACATACAACTGGGTTATGGCGATAAGGTTATTCTTAACAACGTCAAACTGAATCTGGTACCGGGCAGCCGCATCGGTTTGCTGGGGCGCAATGGTCAGGGTAAGTCGACACTGATCAAACTGCTCGCTTGTGTGCACGACCCTATGCAGGGCACGTTTACTACGGCCAAAGGGCTTAACGTGGGCTATTTTGCCCAGCATCAGCTGGAAACGCTGGATCCCAAAGCCTCTGCTATTTTGCATCTTCAGCGGTTAGATAAGCAGGCTACCGAACAACAGTTACGGGATTACCTGGGAGGCTTCGGTTTTCATGGTGACCAGGCCCTTGAACCTGTTGCACCCATGTCCGGCGGTGAGAAAGCACGACTGGTACTGGCGCTGATCGTTTACCAGAAGCCCAACTTATTGTTACTCGATGAGCCGACCAACCACCTCGACCTGGAAATGCGTCATGCACTGAACATGGCCTTGCAGGGATTCGAAGGTGCGATGGTACTGGTATCACACGATCGCTTCCTGCTGACCTCTGTTTGTGAAGACTTTTATCTGGTCGACAGCGGTCAGGTTGAGCCTTTTAATGGTGATTTGGAAGATTACCGTAGCTGGATTTTATCCCAACAAAATGAAGAGAAAACGGCAAAGCAGCAAACCGATAAACCGAAGGTGGATCGCAAAGCGGAAAAACGTCGTGAAGCTGAGTTTCGTCAGTCAGTCGCACCGCTGAAAAAAGCGATTGAGAAGCATGAAAAAGCCATGGAAGCCACGTCAGCCAAACTCTCTGACGTGGAAACGTCGTTAAGCGATACCACGTTATACGAAGAGCAAAACAAGGTCAGGCTGATGGCACTGCTTGATGAACAGACAACGTTGAAACAGGCGATGGAAGAGCATGAAATGGCATGGCTCGACGCCCAGGAAGCAATGGAGGCGGCAAAAGCTACTTATGAATCTGAATACTGACACCTTCTGGCAATACAGTTTAGATGTTTACGGACGTGATAATGTCGCTGCCACAGCGATTGCGTTGCAGGATGACTTCGGCATAAACGTGAATATGTTGCTGCTGTTATGCTGGTGTATGGATAACGGCGGTATTGTTACATTAAACCAGTGGCAGGTGCTGCATGCGGCTATTGCTGAAACTGAGAGTTTACTTGTGGCTCACCGTGAAAAACGCCGTGCAGCAAGGCAGACCAGTCCGTTTAATGAAAAAGCCTATGACGCCCTGAAGCGGGAAGAACTGGATCTCGAAATGCAGCAGCAGGAAGCACTTACTACCATGTACAACCGGCTGTCTATAGAATATGTGCCGGTTCAGGGAGTGAACGGCAGCATTGCCAGTTTCGTGAATTTATTTAAGTTGCGCCAGCAACCTCAGGCGGTTAAATACCTTACGTCAGTGATTCAGTCTCTGCACAGCACCGCGAAGTAATTCATGCATACACCTGAACATGGTCATGGCGTTGTTCGCCGCAGTCATTTCGAACCGTTATGGTGGGCCCGTAACCGTCATATTCAAACTATCTGGCCGCGATTTTTTCAGAAACGCAGACCGGTTTCTTACACCTGGCAGCGTATAAACACGCCCGACGACGACTTTCTTGATCTCGCCTGGGGACCAGAACCACAAGATATGCAGGGCATGGTTGTGATGTTTCATGGACTTGAAGGCAGTATCCGTTCTCACTATGCCAACGACATGATGGCCGCGCTCAGCGAACAGGGCTGGCAGGTGGTTATGATGCACTTCAGGAGTTGCAGTGGTGAAGTCAACTGCCAGCCCCGCGCTTATCACTCCGGCGAAACAGAAGACCCGGCGTTCTTTTTAGACTGGCTGGACAAGCGTTTCCCCGACGTGCCGAAAGTCGCCATCGGCTTTTCGCTGGGCGGCAACATGTTACTTAAATTGCTGGGTGAAAACCCCGGTCAGAAATGGCTGCAGGCCGCCATGGCTGTGTCGGCGCCGGTAAAGCTGGATGCGTGCAGTGACAGCATTGGCGAGGGTTTTTCGAAGGTTTATCAGAACTACCTGTTAAAGAGTATGAAGGCCACGCTGATAAGTAAAATGCGTAAGCTGGACTACAAAGATTTGTTATCGCTGACGGTTGAGCAGGCAGGCAAGTTGTCGTCGTTCCGGGAGTTCGATGAAAAAGTGACGGCACCCTTACACGGCTTTAAGGATGCGCAGGATTACTACGAGAAATGCAGTGCGTATCCTTTCCTGAGTGCCATTCATTGTCCCACGTTAATTGTCCACAGTCTGGACGATCCTTTTATGAGTCCGTCGATTGTGCCGGATGCTACTGCACTGTCCCGCAATGTAACCCTTGAACTCAGTGAGTTTGGTGGTCATGTAGGCTTTATGCAAGGCGGCTTTCTGCGACCGGTGGTCTGGCTGCAGCAGCGTGCCGTAGACTATTTTTCTGAGTTTCTGCCAGTCCGGCCAGCAAAGTGAGGCAAGCATGATTATCCCCATTGACGCATTAGAGAAAGACACGCTGCGTAACATTGTCGAATCCTTTGTACTTCGTGAAGGTACTGATTACGGCGAAGTTGAAGCGAGCTTTGAAGACAAAGTGGAACAGGTACTGGCAGCACTGAAGCAGGGTGACGTTGTGCTGGTTTATTCAGAGCTCCACGACTCGGTAAATATCCGCGAAAAAGGTGATTACCGGGAAAGTGAAGAAGACGCCTGAAGCTGTCCGTCCTCACGCATCTTTCAGACTCGCAAACAGGGTTGTAAATCTCGCCGGTGAGTTGCGCTGATGCTGCCAAATCCAGTCATTCGCGTACCTGAACGATCTGGACATTTCCTACAGCACATAATAAAAAAGGACGTGAATACACGTCCTTCCGGTCAAACTGCGTTCATACTCAGAACGTATAACGGGCGTTCAGTTGCGTAATGTCCAAATCATCAATTTTTTCATAGCTTGCACCCACAGCCCAGCGGGGTGAGAAGTAGTAATTGGCACCGACTTTTACCGTGACATCACCGTCATCGATATCGTAGTAACCCAGTTCACCCTGCAGCTCTACCTGTTCAGTTACCATGGATCTCACGCCGGCATTCAGGGAATAACCGCTGTCTTCGTTGTTTTCCACCTCTGCACGTTCATAGTTGAGACCGAAATAGGCATCGGTGAAACTGTTCAGAGGCAGCCGGTAACCAGCACCCAATGTCAGTAAGTCCAAATCGGTACCACTTTCATCCAGCATGCTGTAATCGCCGGTAACATAAATATTGTTTTCCAGTAAATATGTGGCACCCAGGTCAAGTCCGTCAAAATCTGCCCGGCCAATTTCGGCATTTGTATACCCGCCCTCAGCGAAGCGCCAGTTCGGTGATGCAGCCATTGCCGCAGAAGATAGTGTGGTGGCAGCAACAAAAGCGGTAAAAGTTTTAGTGAAGCGCATAGAAAACTCCTTAAATATGCAAAAAGAAAATCCACTGTCAGTGGCCTGTTCAGCAATCTTTTTGCCAATCCGGTCATCGTTGGCGCTATTTTCTACTTGTATAATTCCGTAAGGCTATGTTTTATATGTCAATATTAATTGCCGGGAGGCTGGTGTTTTAACGTGAGGTTAGGAGGGATCGTCTAAGTCTGAAGCATGGTGTTCAATGTTCATACTACCTTAGTGTCTGTCTGAGCAGACAGGTTCCCCTGTTTTACCCGGTGGTCTGTAATACTTGCTGTGCACTCTCTACACACTTTTACGGACGGATTCGGTAAGGTTATGAAAAATATCGTAAATATGTGATCCGAACGACATGGATCACCTTTTGCACTCATCCGGTCAATAAGAAACGGAATATTCCCGTTAGGAAAATTTGAACCGGAGTCAGTCAACCATGCTGCCGCAATTACAGTTAGCGAATAACACGGAAATTACGACACCATCTTTTACTTCATTCGTCGCATCATTTTGCGCTTTTTTCTCAATCAGTCCCGCGGTAATGCGCGCCTTTGTATATTGCATTTGTGTGGGCTTCAGTACATTAAGCCTGGCGGATGAAACGGCTACCGGAAACCTGCCTGAAGGCAAACCTATATTGAATCGCGTTATTGAATCGGCGCAAAAAAATGCTACACGTGATTATGTGGTTAATGATCACAATCTGGCAGACGAATTGAAAAACATCGGTTACGAAACCTATCGTCAAATTCGCTTTAACCCTGAGAAATCCTTGTGGCACGGTGAGCATGATTATGAAATGCAATTTTTTCACCCGGGCTTTCTCTATCAGCAACCTGTCACAGTGGTCACCATTGCTCCGGACAACAGTGAACATACCGTACCCTTTGACAGCAATAATTTTATCTATGAAAAGAATGCAGAGCCGCTGGCCGGTCTGACCGATGCAAAATCCGGCTATGCCGGATTTCGTTTGCATTACCCTATTAAAAACAAAGAATACAAAGACGAATTCGCCGTTTTTCTCGGCGCTTCGTATTTTCGTTTAGTAGGCAAAAATCAGGTTTATGGCATTTCAGCCCGCGGCCTTGCCATCGATACGGCGATGCCGGATGGTGAGGAATTTCCCCACTTTACCAAGTTCTGGGTGGTTGAGCCCCGTGAAGGCCAGCCCATTAAAATTTATGCCCGTTTAGAAAGCCCGTCTGTTGCGGGTGCTTACAGTTTTGAAATCATGCCGGGTAAAGATACCACCATGCAGGTAAAAAGCTGGATATTTGCCCGGGAGAATGTGGGTAAGCTTGGCGTCGCACCATTCACCAGCATGTTCCTTTACGGCGAAAACTCGCAAATCCGCCGCGATGACTATCGCCCTGAAGTGCATGACAGTGACGGGGTGATGATGCTCAACAATAGCGGGGAAATTATCTGGCGTCCTCTGACTAACCCGACCAAATTACAAATCACTTCGCTGAGCGATGTGGCTCCCAAAGGCTTTGGTGTGCTGCAGCGGGATACAGACTTTGCTAATTATCTCGATGCCGAGGCGAACTATCATCTGCGCCCGAGCTTGTGGGTAACCCCGAAAAAAGGGTTCGGCAAAGGTAAGCTGGAAATCGTGGAAATTCCTACTGACTCAGAAGTGAACGACAATATCGTGGCTTACTGGGTGCCTGAGAAGCCGTTCAATGCCGGTGAAAACCGCTACTTTGAATATGAATTGAAGACTGTTGAAAAGCAGCCTATGCCTTATGGTCTGGCGACAGTGGAAAGAACCCGTCAGGGGCTCAGTCAACTGCCCGGCTTTGAAACAACGGAAGAGCGAAATGTGCGCCGGTTTGTTGTTGATTTCACTTTACCGGAAGGCATGAAGCTGAATCCTGATGAGGTAGATCTGATTTTAGACGCCACTAACGGCAAGGTCGAGCAGGCCAGAGTGTATAAGGTAGATGGTGATAAAAGCGTTCGCGTGACATTTCTGGTCATTCCTGACGGCGAAGCGGTTGTCGATATGCGCATGTTTTTAAATCAGAACGAAACGCAAATGAGCGAAATTTGGAGCTATGTGTATGAGCCACAATGATCCCGGGGAAAGCACCGTGGCACCGGACAACATAGCCACGAAAGATAAAATTTTAAAAGTAAACGGCCGCCGGTGGCGGCTGGTGCTGATGGGGCTGTTGACCATAGTGTCTACGGCCCTTGCCGGTTACAGCCTGTTTGAAATTTTCAGGCCCAACCGGTTTACGCCGCTGGAAATGATACAGCTGGCACTGAGCATGGTGCTGTTCATCTGGCTGACCTGGTCATTCTGGACCTCTGTTATCGGCTTTCTGCTGAAGCTTTTTCATATCGACCCGTTATCACTTCGCCGGGAATTGAAGGCCTCTGATGAGCAGGCGCCCGTCACCCAACGCCACGCTATCGTCATGCCGGTGTACAACGAGGATACTGACCGCATTATCGTCGGGTTCGAAGCCTGCGTTGAAGCCATTCTTGATACCCCGTACGCTGACAAATACGATTTTTATATGTTGAGCGATACCCAGGATAAGGCGAAAGCCGAAGCAGAGCTTAAAGCCTGGCAGCGTCTTATTTCCCGTCTTGGCGAACAAAGCCAGCAGATTTTTTATCGACGCCGCGAGGATAACTGGGGCCGCAAGGTAGGTAACATCACCGATTTTTGCGAGCGCTGGGGCAATCAGTACGAATCAATGTTGGTGCTGGATGCGGACAGTGTCATGTCTGCACATCGCGTGCTGGATATGACCCGCCGCATTGAAGCTAATCCTGAAGCGGCAATGATTCAGACTATTCCCATGCCTGTCCGTCAGGACACTTTTTTCGGGCGTTTTGTGCAGTTTGCGGCGCACCTTTACAGCCCGATGCTGGCTACCGGCTTGTCGTTCTGGCAGACAGACAGCGCAAATTATTGGGGTCATAATGCCATCATCCGTGTGCAACCTTTTATGCAGCACTGTGGCTTACCCACCCTAAAAGGCCGGGCACCGTTTGGCGGCGATGTACTGAGTCACGATTTTGTGGAAGCGGCACTATTGCGCCGGGCCGGCTGGGAGTGTTATCTCATCACCGACACTGACGGCTCATACGAAGAAGTTCCGGGTAACATGGTAGATTACGCTATCCGCGACCGTCGCTGGGTGCAGGGGAATATTCAGCACTTAGGATTGTTAAGCACAAAGGGGCTTAAAGCTACAAACCGGTTGCACTTTGCTTTCGGTGCCTTTGCTTACATGTCGTCGCTGCTGTTGTTTATGATGCTCATGGCGGGGACTGCCGATGCGCTGGTTAAAGCGCTTATCGACCCGGTTTATTTTACATCTGCCCACCAGTTATTCCCCGAATGGCAAATTGTCCACGAGGGGTTAATGATAGCCACGCTTTACGGCACCATTGCCTTGCTGTTCATGCCGAAAATGCTGGGCGTTATTCTGGCGCTTATACAGCGCAGAAAAGATTTTGGTGGTGCTTTCAGGCTCATGTCCGGTGCGCTTATCGAGCTGTTTATGGCCGTACTTATCGCACCTATGATGATGTTCTTCCACAGTTACTTCGTGATCAGTGTATTCATTGGTCACCAGGTAAAGTGGGAAGCGCAAACCCGTGAAGGACGTATGGTGCCATGGAAAGTCGCTATTTCTAAAGCCGCAACAATGACCACTTTGGGGTTAATCTGGGCCGGTGTGACTTTCTACTTCACGCCTTCGCTGTTCCTGTGGTTGCTGCCGGTATTAACCGGTATGGTGTTCGCAGCGCCCATTATCCGTTTAACCAGCAGCTTGTCGTTTGGCAAAACCTGCCGGAGGTTGGGGATCTTTGTGATTCAGGAAGAGATAAACGAAGCTCCGGTACTGGTGGAAGTGCGTGAGCACATGGCGACTATTTCAGCAGAAGAAATTGCAGGTTTTCCTGCATTGCAACCGGTTTTACCCGACGAAACCCATCAGACCATGTTCGTGCAGGATCTCAAAGCCCCTCCTTTACCAAAACGCTTAACAGACGGCCAGATTGCGGAATTTGCTCAAAGCCGGCCGAAGGCGAAACACGCAGCCTGATATCCTTTCTGACGGGGGTTACTGCCTGGTAACCCTTCCGTCATCAAATACAGTAAACTCATAAAATAGCAGAAGAAACCGGCTACTCGTCGAATTCTTGTACACAATAGCAGACTGAACCCTTAGGCTAAAAATTCGTCAACCTCGGGGGAGTGTGCTTATGAGAGCTGTTTCAATTTCATCACCTGCAAAGCTGCGTCCTGCAGCTATGCTATGGGCCATCAGTGGCGCGTGGCTGAGTGTTCAGGCTCAGCCGTTACAAAGCGAAAGTACGACGACAATTCCCGTTGTCAGTCACTCAAATAATGTTTCTCCCGGTTATGCCATTCCTCAATTTGCAGTGGATCCCGCATGGCCTGCATTACCGGAAACCTGGTTAACGGGCCAGGTGCCGGGGCTGGCTGTGGATAAACATGATAATACCGTTTGGGTATTGCACCGCCCGGCATCTATTCCAAATCTGTCACTGGGTCTGACAAATGGTTCTGCCAGTTGTTGTGAGCCGGCACCTTTCGTCATGCAGTTTTCTGTTGAAGGTAAGTTACTTAATTCATGGGGAGGGCCGGAAGGCGACCGTCCATGGCCTGAGAATGTGCATGGTTTATATGTCGATGCTGAGGGCAAAGTGTGGATAGGCGGCAATGGGAAAAGCGATCATCAAATTTTCAGCTATACCCGCGACGGTGAATTTGTAAAGGCGTTCGGGGAAGCAGGAAAAACGGATGGTAATACGTCTGAACACTATCTTGGCAACCCGGCAGACATTGTGGTTGATGGCACGGATGTGATGATTGCTGATGGTTATATTAACAAGCGTGTAGTCAGGCTAGGTAAACAGGATCTGGACTTTGTACAGGCCTGGGGGGCATGGGGTAACGCGCCCGGCGGCGGTACCCGTGAAGGAAGTTTTGATACTTCTCAGGCAGCATCCGGAAACGGAGATTTGTCCACGGGGGCTAAGCATTTTGGTGATATTGTCCACTGTGTTGATAAATCTCAGGATGGCAGAATTTATGTGTGCGACCGGCGAAACAACCGCCTTCAGATCTTCAGAAAAAATGAAGAAGGACAGGTTCTGTTCGAAAAAAATCTGGAAATTGCCGCTGAAACGGGCGGTCTGGGCACCGCCACAGATGTCGCTTTCTCTCCCGACAATAAGTATCTCTACGTGGCAGATATGATGAACGGGCGTATCTGGATCCTCTGGCACGACACCTACGAGGTATTGGGAAGTATTGGCAGAAACGGTCGTTATGCCGGTGAGTTTACCTGGTTACACAGCATTGAGACGGATAAGGACGGCAATCTGTACACGTCTGAAGTGTCTACCGGACAGCGGGTTCAGAAGTTCGTTCTGACAGGGCTCAGTAAGCCAGATGCGTAAATAATGGTAACGGACAAAGCGTGTTGCCGGCTTTGTCCGTTATAAATGGCAAAAAGAGAATGTTACTCTTCAAACGTGACCGAGAATGTCACCGGGACAGCCAGTGTGATGCTGCTTAACTTGGCGACATCCTGAAGTGCCTGAATGCCGCCTTCCAGTTTAAAAGAAGAAGCGTTAATCACAGTCGGGGCTGTTGTGGATACCGTTAACTTGTCATTCGCCAGCTTGCTGACAATCACCTGAAAGGTAGCGGGCGCTTTTACGCCGTGTAAATCCAGTTCACCGGTTACAGAGCCAGTCTTGCTGCTACCTTTTTTCAGCTTCATCAGTTCAGCAGGAACATCTGCAGTGAAGGTGGCATTAGCAAAGTTCGGGGTATCAAACAGCATTTCCTGCATGCGGGTATCACGCAATTCAATGCTGGTGTTCACACTGGTTAGCGGAACGGTAACAGATAACTTACCACCATCGCTGAGCGTGCCGGATAATTCATCGAAGCTGTGAACTTCCGTTATCTGGGCATTCTTGGTAGACAAAAAATGCAGGCTGGACGTATCGCTGTCTAAAGTCCATGCCGCTGAGGCCGGTAAAGCAATACACGCCGATAATGCCAGTAACGTTCGTTTCATCATTCCTTCGCTCCTTTTTCATATTGGACAATGTCCTGCCAGGGGACCCGTTGATCACCAAGCACCACAAAGTCCGGGTTTTCCAGCGTATGACGCTGGTTATAAGTCAGTGGCTCAAAATTCGCTGCCAGGATGCTACCACCGGCTTCCGACACGATGCATTGCGATGCACCTGTATCCCATTCGCCGGTAATGCCTATACGCATGAATACATCAGCTTTACCTTCGGCAATAAAGCATGATTTCAACGAGCAGCTACCCAGAGGTAACGTTTGATAAACCCGTTTTGCACACATGCGGGAAAACACTTTGTCCCGTGACTGACGGCGGCTGATGGCAATCATCACCACACTCTCATGGGGATCATCCAGCTTCCTGACGTGGATCTGTTTGTGCTCATCCGGACTTTCCTTGAATGCGCCGGCATCTTTACTGGCGTAATAAAGCGACTGTCCGGGAGGCCAGAATATGACACCTATAGTAGGTTCATTGTTCTCGATAAGGGCAATATTCACGGCGAAGTCACCGCTTCGGGCGATAAACTCCTGCGTGCCGTCAATGGGATCGATAAGCCAGTAACGCTCCCATGTTTCGCGCTCAGCGAGGCTGGCGTGTTTGTTTTCTTCAGACAGGATCGGAATGTCAGGGGTAGCTTCAATCAGGCGCTTGTTGATGATGTCGTTGGCGAGGTAGTCGGCACTGGTTACCGGTGACTCATCATCTTTGGTGTAGGCGTCGAAATCGCCTTTGTCGTAAACTTTAAGTACCGCTTCGCCGGCTTCAACAGCAATACGTTTGGCTATCTCCAGTAAGGAGGCGCGGGTGTCGTCTGGCATAATGTTATTGCTCCTTTAACCACTTCTGAGCTAAGAACAAGGCGGCGACGCAGCGGGCTTCTTTGAAATCTTCCCGGCCGAGAAGTTCATCTGCCTGGCTGAGAGGCCAGTTGACCACCTCCAGCGGCTCCGGTTCATCACCTTCAAGTGTTTGCGGATATAAATCCCTGGCGAGAACAATGGTCATTTCTGCATTGAAAAATGTGGGGGCCATGCTGACGGTATGAATTACGTTCAGGTCGCGGGCGGCGTAACCTGCTTCTTCCTGGAGCTCACGGTTTGCTGCCTCAACGGGCGTTTCACCCGGATCAATCAAACCCTTCGGAAAACCAAGCTCGTAGGTATGCGTGCCCGCCGCATATTCGCGGATAAGCACCATAGTATTGTCATCTAACATCGGCACAATCATTACAGCGCCACGGCCGCTACCAGCCATGCGCTCGAACTGACGTTCGGCACCGTTTGAGAAAGTAAGATCCAGCCTTTCGACTTTAAATAAACGACTGCGGGCAACAATTTCCCGGTGTTTGATTTGCGGCAATGTTTTGGCGGGATCGATTTTACTCATGTTTATCCGTTACAACTTTCGTTATGATGACAACCAATGCTTAAGCTTAATGTATTTGAAGGAAAATCGCTTGCCATTTCTACCCTGGAGTGAAATCGACACAGTTCTGCTCGACATGGACGGAACCTTACTGGATTTACACTTCGATAATCACTTTTGGATCGAACATTTACCAAAGAAAATCGCTGAACGGAGCGGAAAGCCCGTTGAAGAGTGCAAAGCCACAATGATGGCGCATTACCAGCGGGTGATGGGGCAGATCCAATGGTATTGTCTGGATTACTGGGCTGAGCAGTTAAATATGGACATTATGGCGGCTAAGCGGGAAGTTGAGCACTTAATTTCCATGCGCGATGATACGCTGCCTTTCCTTGATGCTCTTCATGAAACCGGCCGGAATGTGGTGCTGGTAACCAATGCTCATCCGGACAGCCTTTCACTAAAGGTGGAACATACGCGGCTGGATGCTCACATTGATACGTTGATCAGTACCCATGAGTTTGGTGTGACGAAAGAGTCTCAGAACTTATGGAAGCAGCTTCAGGCGAAACTGCAATTTGATCCCGCCCGCACATTATTTGTCGATGACAGCATCACTATTTTACAGGCGGCGAAAAAGTTCGGGATCGGCCACCTTCTGGCCGTAAGTAACCCGGACAGTCAGCAACCAGTCCGGGACATTGATGCATTCCCTTCCGTAACCGATTACCGCACCTTGCTGGACGAAATTCGCCAGTTTCCGGTGGAGAAATAACATGACGGTTTGCATTGTGGGTTCGAAAAATCCGGTAAAGCTGAATGCAGCCCGTAATGCGTTAAGTTTATCCCTGCAATTGCCTGCCCTTGAAGCCATTGGCGTGAATGTGCCAAGTGGTGTGCCGGACCAGCCCATGAATACCGCGCAAACCCGCGACGGAGCTGTAAACAGGGTCAAAGCCTGTCTTGCTGAAGCGGACGAGCGCTCTAAATCACAGGACTGGTTCATCGCCATTGAAGGCGGTGTCGATATGTTTGATGACGGTCCGGCCACGTTTGCGTTTGTTGCCATTTATCATCAGGGCATCTGGTCTGTGGGACGCAGTGCAAACCTGCCTTTGCCTCCATCAGTCTTCACCGCACTAGAGGCCGGTGAAGAATTGGGCCCGTTGATGGATAAGCTGTTCGATACGGACAACATTAAACAGAAAGGCGGGGCAATCGGCCTGCTGACCAACCACCTCGCCACCCGCCAGAGTGTTTACGAACTTGCCATCACACTGGCCATGGCGAAATTTAATTATCCGGATTTGTTTTCTGCGTAATAAACCGCTGGAAAGTTTACTTAAACGGATGTGAAAAAATTTCTTATCTGATAATTGGTTATCACTTGCCTTTGATGATGATTGCCTCTCCCTAAGCGCTAACTGGCTGAAAATAAATCAATTTAATAATTTAATCTTACCCTGGCCTCACCTTTGCACCGCCTTCTGTCCATGTTGAAAACAGGAGACAGAGCATGTCTGATAAAGTACAAACGATTAATCCTGCAACAGAAGAAACCGTTGCCGAATATACGCTGATGTCCGAAGCGGACGCGAATCAAGCCGTTGATAATGCCCATGAAGCCTTTCTGTCATGGAAGAAGACCAGTTTCGACGAGCGGGCTAAATTGATGAATAACCTCGCTGATCAGATTGAGAATAACGCGGACACCATTCTTGATTTGATGACCAAAGAAATGGGTAAGGTGACTGAACACGGTAAGCAGGAAATTGCGCTCTGTGCTTCTATTTGTCGCTACACCGCTGAAAACGGCGAAAAAGTGCTGGAAGATGAAAACCGGGTATATGACGGTGGCAGCGCCATTATTACTTTCCAGCCGATTGGCGTTATTCTGGGTATCCAGCCCTGGAACTTCCCGCTTTATCAGGTCATCCGTTACAGCGCAGCCAATGTCATGGCGGGTAATACAACGGTGATGAAGCATGCCGCCAATGTGTTTGGTATGGCAGAGTTTATTGAAAAACTGTACCTGGACGCCGGTTTCCCGAAAAACGTGTATCAGTCGTTACTGATTGACGGCAAAACTGCCAGCAAGCTCATTGAGCACGATAAGGTGCGCGGCGTGACTTTCACAGGCAGTGATAACGTTGGTAAAACGGTGGCCGAAACCGCAGCCGGTCTGTCGAAGAAAACCGTGCTGGAACTGGGGAGTAACGATGCCTTTGTGGTGTTATCTGATGCTGATATCGACACCGCGGTGGAAGCCTGTGTTCAGGGGCGAATCGTCAATAACGGCGAGACGTGTGTAGCGGCTAAGCGTTTTATCATTGTTGACAGTGTTTATGATGCCTTCCGTGAGAAATTCGTCGCTGCATTTAAAGCGTTGAAAGTGGGCGACCCCACCGATCCTGAAACCGATCTTGGCCCTATGGCCCGTGAAGATTTGCGTGACAAGTTGCACGAGCAGGTTGAGGAGTCAGTGAAAAACGGTGCCACAGTCACATTAGGCGGCGAGATCCCTGACACCACAGGTTGGTTCTATCCGGTCACTATTCTGGAAAATATCAAACCGGGCATGCCTGCGTATGATGATGAACTGTTTGGCCCTGTGGCATCATTTATCCGTGCGAAAAACGATGCGGATGCCATGCGCATTGCCAATGACTCCCGTTACGGTCTGGGCGGCGGTATCTTCACCACGGATAAAGAGAAAGCTATCCGTTTGGCCCGAGAAGAGTTCGATACCGGTATGGTGAATATTAATGGTTATTCACTGGCACAGCCTAACCTGCCATTTGGCGGTGTGAAAGACAGCGGTTATGGCCGTGAACACGGCGGTTTCGGTATGCGTGAATTCGTGAATGAGAAAACGATTTTCATCGCTGAGTAGGCCAGTCTGACGGCCAAAAATAAGGCCTGAATAAGAATTAGCCCCAGAGTCAGGTGACGTCCGGGGCTTTGCTCTTTAAACAGCCTAAAGCTGAATTTCAGTATACCCGTCTGGACCGGGAGCGCCGAAAATGGCAGCGGCCTGATGCACTTCTTCAGGTAATGACGGGTCGGGCTTAAATTTGCCTTTAATTGAGAAGTTTGAGAAACCCTGTTCCAGGATAGCATCCAGTGAGAGACCCAGCATGTTGGGCTCTTTAACGGTAATACCGATACCTTTCCCTTCGCAGCGTAGCTGTGCTGAATAGTTACCAAAGTCGATGGGGCCACGGGTGCCGGCTACGGTGGCATTCAGCCAGTCGCCGAAGCCTGTGAGTTCGTTACAGTCGGGACCGAAAGATAATGCTTCGACTCTGGCTCTGAACCGGCCGCCGGCGTTAACCGGCAGTGGCAGTTGCACTTCCGCTAACACACGGTCTACCGGCAGAAACAGCAAAAAGTCGTCCGACTCCACGGTTTCAGGATTCAGCAGGCTGGTGCGCAGTTCGCCTTTAAACGACACTTCGTCGGAATCACGTAAATTGCCGCCTTTAATGTCGGCGTGCACGCTGCCAATCAGCATGGGTAAGCCCGCAATATCCCATTCCACGTTGGTTACCGGAATGCCTTCTACAACTACCGCCTGCGCTTTACCGTGCCAGACAGTACCGCTGACACCATAAATTTTTACGCCTTTCGGGAGTGTCTGACTCTGTATAAGGTGAACGGCGGGCATGTAAGCCACCACAAAGAAAAGAAACACAAAAACAGCAGCGAGGGTCCAGAGTATTTTCGATTTCATTATTTACCCAATTGCAGTCGACGGATGCGGATCATGCCCGGGGCGTTCCCTTCGGTAAGGTCGGCCTGAAGAATGAGGATCCCCATTTCTTCCATGGTTTGCAGCCATGCCAGCACATCATTGAACGGCGCTTCATCCACCGTCACCTGAATCTGTTCGTCCTGGGGCTGCATACGGGCTATGGCGATTTTAAAACGGGCCGAGGTAGTATTGACCGCCTGTGGCAGTGAGCCATTAAAGGTTTTAATCCCGCCGCTGCGACGAAGTTGTTGTGCGCGGTTTGCATTTTCCTGCACCCACAGCAGCAACTCCTGCTGGTTATCAAGACGGGCTTTCTCCTGCGCTAATCCGTCAGATAAGGGGTGCCAGATCAGCCAGTAGAACATTGCGATAATCATGACTACACCGGTAATGATCACCAGGCGCTGCTCACGCTCACTCAATGCACGGTATTTATCCATTAACTTCATGATTAACCCCGTATCGCGACTGTGCCGATGACCATGTCATCGCGGTTATTAATTGCACCCTGCTCTATTTCGAATCCGGCGGTCTCAGCCTGCCTGCGGAACTGCTCCAGCGACTCAAAATTTCTGCCCTGTGCCTGCATACGGATTTCCGTTCTTGAGGCATCGAAACGCAACGTTTGCGGTTTGATTTGTGATGAGGAGAACGCATTAGTGAGCTGATCCATCATCACCAGCATGGAAGCGCCACCGCCTCCCTGTTCCATTGATGCCATCTCACTGCGGATCTTCAGCCTGAGATCCCGGTAAGGACCCAGCCCGGGAAATCCGGCCTTAACAACCTGATCGATTTGTGCACTCAGGCGGGCATTTTCCTGCTTAAGCTGATAAATACTCACGCCTTTATCAATGAGGCTGGTGGTCAGAGCGACAACCGCCAGTACTGCGGCGACCCGCCACTGATGCCACTGACCGGCCTTTTTACGTTTAATGCGGTAATCGCCCTGAAACAGATTAAAGTCTGTCTTAACGGCTTCCGTTGCCAGTATGTGCATGGGCAATTCCAGCTCTGTTTGCTGGATATCTGCATTTGGTACTGAGACTAAATCGATGTCGGAATAGTTTTTCACCGGCACCAGGGTATCAGAACGACGTAACTGGCTTGCGAACGCCGGAAGCAACCAGCTCAGTTCCCCCTGCATCCCCTGCCATTCGTCTTCACGGACCAGCAATGCATCACCGATAGTCAGTACGCTCCAGGCACCCGGCGTATGGGGGACAGCCAGAACATCAGGAATGAGTTTGTCGCAAAATAACCCTGCGTCACTCAGCCATTGTTGCCATTCATCCATTTTCTCACGGCTGACAACAGCAACTGCCTGCTGGTCACCTTTTTTCGGACCCATGGCAAAAAACTGTTTGTGGATATCCTGTGCCAGCTCATCTTCCAGCATGAAAGGGATTGCAGTGAGTACTTTACGGCTGGCGCGGGGAGGAAGTGTCACCCAACGCAATAACACGTCACTGGCAGGTGCCAGAGCAATAACGGCACGTTGGCCTGCGCGTTCCTTCAGGGTGGTAAGTTGCGAGGCATCAGGTAATTCGCCGGACGCAATGATCACCTGTTCACCGCCCGACCATACCAGCCACTGCACCGGATCTTCATGCCGGGAGCCCAGCCTGACCAGTAATTGTTCCATTACTTTACTCCTCCAAATTCACGTCGGATAACGCTTACGTTCTCTCCACCCTGAGCTTTAAACAGCGTACTGAGCGAAAAAGTGGCTTTATTGTAGCTGGTCTTCGTATGCAAAATAAAATATCCGGTGGTCACGGTGAACCAGCTTCGCTGTTCATCACTTAAATCCAGTGCCGCCAGCACGGGCTCACCCAGAAAACTGTCAACGTCTGCCCAGCCATCCTGTGGCCGGCTGCTGATAAGGCTGGTGGCCTGAGACATATCCAGTCCGGTTAGTCCCGCCAGAATGGCCGCCCGCTCTTCTGTGAGCGTATTCACATTGATAGCCAGAGCGGTATCTTCCGGCAGCACGCACACAAGAGGCAGAATAGCATTTAACCACACAGGGCTGACACCGTTTATAAGCCTCAGCTCCGATTGATTGGTCATTAAGCTGTTGGCAGCCAGATAAGGATGCTCACGACTTTCATATTCACTGTCTTCAGCACCGTAGGTACGCATGCGCGTATCGCTGTCGAGCCAGTCAGCCAGACTGTCGCGGACAGTTTCTGCGGTGTAATTGTCGATGTTATCGCCGGTGGCCTCGAGCATACGGCCGAAAGCTTCCATGGCTTCAGTTGTTTGTGTCGCACTGCTCTGATTGTTGTTATCGTCACTTTCACCCAGCGCATTCAGGTTGAAGCAGCTTTGGGCGTCTTCCAGCTGCGCCTCAATACCGCCGTTATCCAGCGGATAAGCAAATTTTTGCGACCAGGGCTGGGTAATTACAATTTTATCGCCGGTTTCATCAAAAATGGTTTTAATCGACTTGCGGGCGAAGGCTTCTGCTCCCATGGCATACCAGTAAGCCTGATTATTATCTTTTAAGTTAGCAGCCCGCTGAATTTGTATTTGCAGGCGGGAGCCCATGTCTGTAGCTATAACCACGACAATAGCCACAATCATAAATACGATGATAAGTGCTACGCCACGCTGCTTTTGAAGCCCCTTCATAAACTGGCTCCGCTGAGGGTAAATTCACGGCGGATGCGGCCAAAATCGTCGCTGACAAATTCAAACGCGATGGCTTTGGGCAGGGTGGCTCCGACAAAACTCTCACGCCAGTTCAGTTCGCCGTTGTCTGACAGGGAGTTTTCTTCTTCATCAATATCAGCAATAAATTCAATTTTAAATTCGCTGATATCTTCCAGCAGCACGCGCACTTTCGGCTCTGTGCCCACTACATTATCCACGTAATTGGTGTACAGCCGTTCCAGTTTGCCGTCTCTTACGCGGTAGGCCACGGCCTGCAGAGTACTTCGCGGCAACATCATTTGCGGGTTTTGCCAGCCACTGCGCACAAAAGCGAGGCCGTCATTATCGCTTTCATCTGACTCACCGCCACGCATAACAATGGTGTTTGTCTGACCGTCGGTGCGTACTGCCCTTGGTACAGCCTGCTGCATATCCCGCTCGATGGTGGTGACTGCGCGTTGCAGGCGCTGAAACTTTTCGAACCGGGCAGAAGACAGTTCATCGCTGTCGATAACCGTAGTCAGCACTGCCGTAGACGCCACGCCGATAAAGGCAAAGATAGCGATGGCAATGAGTATTTCAACCAGCGTGAATCCCCGTTGCATCATGGTGTCCCGTCATCATCGTCTGAGGTACTATTGGTTCCGCTGGTTCCGTTGGCGCGGGAATTTGATGATCCGGCTGTTGCTGCAATTTCAGCAGGTTTTGCCACAAAGGTGGTCACCGAGGTTTCAAAAAATTCGTATTGATCGTCCAGCCCGACGCTGACTTCAACGGCACGTAAATCGTTGTCGGTAGTTTTGGTGACCTTCTGTTGCCAGTACCAGGTACGATCTGCCATATCCATGGTGCCTTTAGCGTTATTCGCAGGGGGCCATTTGCCGGTGAGTTTTATCTCATTTAAGCGGTTATTGGCCACCCAGGTAGCAAAGGTGGTTTCTTCCACTCTGCTCACGCTGCTCAGATGTTCCGCTGCAGATTTCATTACCGCAGTACCGGCCAGTGCAAAAATCACCAGCGCCGCCATAACTTCCAGCAGGGTCATGCCCCGTTGTTTTACCGGTGTGATCATTCGGGTGGCTGCTCCAGCGGACCATTAAGCGTAAGCGGCGGCACATCCTGATTTAATAACTGAAAATACGCCGGTGCGTCGGTGCTGAAGGAGGGTTCATAGCTGAACACAAGGGTAAACGGCGTGATTTCACCACTGGACATAATGAGAACCTGCGGAGGCGGCAATTTTTTATCTTCCTCATTTCCAATTTCCACACCGGCGTCATCCAGAGAGAAATTTTCATCGAATACTTCACGGTCGAATAACTGATCTTCTGTATCCCAGGGAAGATCGTCCAGGTTCAGTGCAAAGGTGAAAGGTTCCGCGAGGGTATGAGGCGCATACAGCTTCTCATCATCGATTTTTTGCCATTCGTCTTCGTCGTTCAGAAATACAAAATAGTATTCATGATCCGTCTGCTCGATGCGTAATCCCAACTGGCGCTGGTTCAGTACGGCATAGTCGCTGGCCATATCAACCAGCACTTGCAGGCGCTGAGCTTCTTTTTTTAACTGATCAGACTGACTGACAGTAAAAACATTGAATACCACATAAGTGGCAGCGAGCCCCATTAATGCCATTACCAGCATCAGTTCGAGTAACGTAAACCCGCACTGCAAATGCCGCTGTAATGTATGCCGGGGCTGTTTCATGTACGTAGTCGTTACAGGTATTCGTTCACGTTCCATGTACCGATGTCATCATCTGTACCCGGTTCGCCGTCAGGACCGTTAGAGTAAATGTCGTAGTCGCCCATTTCGCCCGGGCTCATGAACTGGTAAGGATTGCCCCACGGATCTTCCGGCAGGCGCTGAATGATGCCGCCTTTGGGATAGTTTTTCGGAATGGGTTCGATAGTCGGAGCCTGAACCAGTGCTTCAAGGCCCTGTTCCGTGGTCGGGAACCGGTTTGCCTGCATTTTATACATGGCAATAGCACCTTCAAGCTGCTGAATGTCTACCGCTGCTTTTTTCTTCTGAGCGATTTCCTGGTTGCCGATAACGTTGGGTAATACCATTGAAGCGATGATGCCGATGATCACCAGTACGATCATGACTTCAATCAGGGTAAAACCGGCATGTCTTCTCATTTTTCTCATTAGATATTCACCATTTTGTTCATAGCTAAAATCGGTTGCAGGATGGCCATTACAATGAACAGCACCACAAGGGCCATCACCACAATCAACATAGGTTCAAAAATTTTCAGGGAAATACTGACCTGTGTTTCAAATTCCCGTTCCTGGTTATCCGCAGCGCGGCCCAGCATTTGTTGTAATTCACCGGATTTCTCGCCGGATGCAATCATGTGCATCATCATCGGAGGAAACATCCTGGTGTTATCCAGCGCTGCCCGTAAGCTGCTGCCTTCTTTTACATTGACCGCCGCTTCGTTTATTTGATTCTTGATATGCTGATTTTGCAGCACATCCGCTGAAATGCGCATGGCTTCAAGCAGCGGAACCGCACTGGATGTCAAAATACTCAATGTGCGGGCAAACCTCGCGGTATTCAGGCTTTTACTGACTTTTCCGACCACGGGTAAGCGTAATATTAACTGATGATATTTCAACTTCATGGCAGGCTGTTGCACAAGCCGGTTACCCACGGCAACCAGAATGAAAATCAGCAGTAAAACAACCAGACCGTAACTCTGCATCCATTCACTCAAATCGATAAGAAACTGAGTGATGGCCGGCAGCTCCTGCCCCATGTTGGTAAAATTACCCACGATTTTAGGCACGACTATGGTCAGCAGCAGTGAAATAACACCAATGGCAAACACCAGCATAATGGACGGGTACACCAGCGCCTGAGTTATCTGACTGCGGGTTTGCTGTCTTCGTTCCGTGTAATCGGCAAGACGGTTTAATACTACGTCAAGGTGACCGGATTTTTCACCGGCTGCCACCATAGCGCGGTAGAGTTCGTCGAATACCCCGGGGAACTGGTTCATGGCATCCGCAAGGCCGTGACCTTCCACAACTTTACTGCGAACTGCCATCATCATATTTTTATGACGGGGTTTTTCACTTTGTTCCGCCACCGCCAGTAACGCCTCTTCGATAGGCAGTGCAGATTCAATGAGGGTAGAGAGCTGACGGGTGATCAGCGACAGATCCGCGGCCGAAATACGCGGGCGGAACAGAGAAAAGCCCTGTGATTTACCGCCGGATTTTTCCGCTACCAGTTCAACTTCTAAGGGGATAAGCCCTTTTTCACGCAATTGCTGACGTACCTGTCTGGCAT
Source organism: Alteromonas sp. ABV2_168 (assembly GCF_056161165.1). Classification (NCBI taxonomy): domain Bacteria; kingdom Pseudomonadati; phylum Pseudomonadota; class Gammaproteobacteria; order Alteromonadales; family Alteromonadaceae; genus Alteromonas; species Alteromonas sp. ABV2_168. The sequence continues at coordinate 189,501 of NZ_JBSWYQ010000001.1, forward strand.
TATCGCCTTCAAGTACGCCCTGTTTATTGCGACCACTGGCGTTTACCGCTTTGTATGAAAACGCTGCCATGGATTAATCCTCGCGGGTCACGCGCAACACTTCTTCCAGCGACGTTTTACCGGCCAGCACTTTATGGCAGCCGTCTTCGCGAATACTGGGGGTGGTCTGGCGAATGTATTTTTCGATAGCCTGCTCACCTTTACCATCGTGCATCATGCCGCGGATAGGTTCATCAACCAGCAGCAGTTCGTGAATACCTGTCCGGCCGCGATAACCAGTTTGATTACAGACGGCACAGCCTTTGGGCTGATAAATGGTCGGCAGTGGCTCACCGGCGGGCAGATTCAGTAATTCCGCCTGCTGTTCGTTTGGTTTCACCGGAATACGGCATTCAGGACACAATGTTCTGACCAGGCGCTGGGAAAGCACGGCAAGCAAACTGGAAGACATCAGAAACGGTTCGATGCCCATGTCTTCAAGACGGGTAATGGCACCGGCAGCGGTATTGGTGTGCAGTGTTGAAAGCACTAAGTGACCGGTTAAACTGGCCTGAACCGCAATTTGCGCGGTTTCAATATCACGGATTTCACCCACCATCACCACGTCCGGATCCTGACGCAGTATCGCACGCAGGCCGCGGGCGAAAGTCATATCTACACGGGGATTTACCTGAGTTTGGCCGATGCCGGGTAAATCAAATTCGATAGGATCTTCAACGGTGAGGATATTGCGGTCTTTCGAGTTAATTTCCGTTAAGCCCGCATACAAGGTGGTACTTTTACCGGAACCGGTAGGACCGGTAACCAGGATAATGCCGTGAGGCTTGCGGATTAACGATGAAAAGATATCGCGGTTGCGTTTGGTCATGCCCAAATCTTCAAGATTCAGACGGGCATTGTTCTTATCTAATAAACGCAGTACGACCCGTTCACCGTGATTGGACGGCATGGTCGATACACGCACGTCAACCGCACGGCCGGCTATACGCAGGGTAATACGGCCATCCTGAGGGACGCGCTTTTCGGCGATATCCAGTTTGGCCATAACTTTAATACGGGAAACCAGCATGGAAGACAGCTTGCGGTTAGGGCGTAAAATTTCCCGCAATACCCCGTCAACGCGAAAACGCACTATGAGCTGGTTCTCGAAGGTTTCGATGTGAATATCTGAGGCGCCTTCTTTAATGGCTTCACCGAGCATAGCGTTGATCAGTTTAATGATTGGCGCATCGTCTTCACTGTCGAGAAGATCTTCGGTATCCGGTAATTCTTCGGCTAATGAGAACAAATCGCTCTCATTACCTAAATCTTCCATCAATTGTTTGGCAGCCGAAGAGTCACGCTGGAATGCCTGTGTCAGCAAGCCTTCGAATTTATCCTGCTGAATTTCCGTTAAGGTAAACGGCTCACCGAAAAAGCGGCGCACTTCAGCAAATACCGCAAATGGCGTGGCTTCGGTGAAATACAGGGTGGCCGGATCCGTATTCGTTTCCAGCAACACATGATGCCGTTTGGCAAAGCTGAAACTCAGCTGGCGCGGGCCTGCTGCTTCTGCCAGTTCATCATCCGGCAGGCTATCCATAGCTTCTTCCTGTGCTGCGATAGCCTGCTCTAGCGGGTCTTCATTCGCAGCCATGATCAATCGTTATCCTTGTTCTTCTCTTTTTCCAGAATGTAATCTTCAAAAGAGGGAGGCAGCGCCAGCGCATCATCCCATTCCGGCATGGAAGGCTGTTCCTGTGATGGCATCAGCGACACACCTTCAGAGTGGCGCTTAAGTTGCTGGGCACGGATATAGTTGTACTTACGGTGACTGATTTCATTCATACGCACACCGTCGCGCACGATGGTAGGCTTTAAGAACACCATCAGATTACGTTTACGCTTGCTGGTAGAGGTAGACTTAAACAGGTGACCTAAAATAGGGATATCACCCAGCAGCGGTACTTTAGACACACTTTCCTGAACATCTTCATCAATCAGGCCGCCCAGTACAATGGTGCCGCCGTCATCAACAATAACCGTGGTTTTGATTTGGCGTTTGTTGATAGAAATGTCTACAGATGTCGCGCCACTTACGCTGGATACTTCCTGCTCGATGGTCAGCTGAACGGCATCACCTTCGTTAATTTGCGGGGTGACTTTCAGCTTGATACCCACTTCCTGACGATCAACGGTCTGGAAAGGGTTTGAATTATTATCGCCGGTGGTCGTGCCGGTAATGATAGGTACTTCCTGGCCCACGATAAAGAAGGCTTCTTCGTTATCCATGGTAGTCAGGTGAGGCGTTGCCAGTACGTTTGAGTTGGTATCGTTACTGACTGCCTGAACGACGGCTCCCCAGCCGTCTTTAATGATACCGGCAAGCAGGCCATTAGCGCCGCTCAGCAGGCTTGCGAGGGCGGTGTAATCACCCTCTTCGGTGGAATCGATTTGTACCACGTTGCCTTCATCGGTGATGTAGGCTTCTGTGGTGGTGGTATCTTCTGCCTGTTTCAGCGCCACAGCCAGTGAACCAACCGGTACAACACCATTGTTAAACTGGGTGCCGCCGCCTTCTTCAGTAACCCATTGCACACCCAGGGTTGCGCCGTCGCCTTCAAATACTTCAACAATAATGGCTTCAACCTGTACCTGCGCACGGCGTACATCTAACTGGCGGATAACTTCTTCTAAAGAACGCATCATGTCCGGCTCAGCTGTGATAACCACGGCATTGGAGTCTTCATGGGCATCAATGCTGATATCGCGTTTGGCACTGCCACGGCTTTGTGTGTTGCCGCCCTGTGCTTCAGCCTGAATGCTGGCAGATACACCCTGCAGTACTTTTACCAGATCTTCTGCTTTGGCATAGTTCAGGAAGACAACGCGGGTATTGCCGCTAGATTCCAGCTCCTGGTCCATACGCTGGATCAGGTTAACAATGCGGGCACGGGCTTTAGCATCACCGCTGACAATCACTGAGTTTGTACGGTCATCTGCCACAGCGCGGGGCTCTGACTTGCCGGTGTTAGCGGCTTTGCCCTGAGACTTATTGATGCTGTCGACAATACGCACCATTTCTGATGCCGATGCGTAACGCAGCTTAACAATTTCCACTTCTTCATCACCGGCACGGTCAACGCGTTCGATAATTTCCACCAGGCGGTTTACCACAGCCGCACGGCCTGTGAGCATCATTACGTTGGACGGATCGTGAGCAACCACGTTGCCGCCACCGGCCTGATCATTAAGTTGGCGAAGGATTGGGGCTAATTCACGCACAGGGACGTTGTAAACGGGTACAACGCGGGTGATCATTTCGTCACCGTCCACTGCCGAACCTTCAACAACCGGAATATTGGAGGTCTTCGCCTCCTTTGAGCGCACGACTTTCAGCACACCGCTGGGCATTTCTACCACAGCGAAATCGTAGACTTGCAGTACGTTTAAAAAGAACTGGTAGTATTGTTCTTCAGTGAGCATGTCGTATGAACGCACACTGATTTTGCCCCTGACATTGGGCTCGACAATAATGGTTTTCTTGAGGTTTTTACCAACAATGGAAATGAATTCATTGATGTCGGTATCTTTGAAATTCGGCATGTACTCTGCGGCTGTGGCAGAGACGCACAGCGCGGCAGCACAGATAGCTGCAGTAATCCGGGAGAATAAAGTCCGGCTCTCTTGCCTCATGAGTCTGTCTTCCTGTTTTTATTAGTCATTACCCGCCTCCGGGATTTCCAGGTACAAGGTAATGTACTCACCATCACGTGTCAGCGTCAGCTCTATGGTATCGGCCTGACGAAGTTCACTCATGGCTTCCTTTGATTGCTGGGTATCGGTCAAATCCAATCCGTTGATTTGGATGACAACATCGCCCGCCTGCAGGCCGGCTGATTGAAACAGATCTGGTTTTTTACCCGGTTTGATTTCGTAGCCGACCAACTGGCCATCACCGATTTTGGGCGTAATAGCGATGAAATCCATGAAATCTGCCGGGCTTTCCCGTAATGATGAGGCGACGTCTTCATCCAGCTCCACCTGATTTTGCGGAGGAGGCGGAATGCGGCGTTTAGGCGCGGGGGCTGCGGCACGGGGGTTGTCATCAGCGCGCGCTGTGCGCTGGCGGTTTGCTTCGTCGTAATCCACACCGTCAAGCATCAGGGTTTCACGGCGAATACCGTTTTTAATAATAACGCGGTCGTTCATGACCTGATCGAGTGTCGCGTTAGTTCCTTCTATTTTTTCGCCCAGACCGTATACGTTTTGGGTACCCCGGTTTTCAATGATCGCCGTGGCTTCTTCTTTAAGCGAACTGACTACCACGCCTGTCAGCGTTAAATTTAGTTTTGTTTCCGGCGCGTCTGTCACCGGCTGTTCGTCTGCGGCCTGTTCAGACCGGTTGACGGTTCCGAACAGGTTCAACTGTTGTAATCCGGCAACATCGACCCCACCTTGCGCAGATGTAATGCGTTCAGGCTGTGAAGTGAGTCCGGCTGGTGTGGCAGGCCCGGCTGGTTCGGGTATAATTCGCCAGATGAGTTTTGCAGCAAACGCTAACAGGTACAGGCTCAGCAAAACAACAATTGCGAGATGCACTTGTTTCTGATGCCGGCTGAAGAAAAGTGCCAGTGACTGAGAATTCAATTTGTCGAGTGTCATGCGTTGTCGAAGGTACTGCTTTTTTAATAATAGATTTAGAGCTAGCCGACCCATCATAGCCCGGTCGAGGCGGGGGTCACAACAGTAAAACGAAAGAGTGACAAAAATATTACATGAGCAATCGTAATCAAAGCGATACTGACGTAAATGTCCGCCTGGACAAGTGGCTCTGGGCTGTTCGTCTGTTCAAAACCCGCGGTCTGGCGCGGGAGATGGTGCAGGCCGGTAAAGTGCATTACAACGGCCAGCGTGCGAAGCCGGGCAGAAACGTAGAGCCCGGTGCCATGATAAAAGTTCCGGCCGGATGGGACATTAAAGAAATAAAAGTGCTGGGACTGAGTGATAAACGCCTGAGCGCACCGCTCGCTGAAGCGCTTTATGAGGAAACACCGGAAAGTATTGCCCAGCGGGAATCCAATCAGCAGGCCCGTAAATTAAGTGCGTTTCACAGTCCGCGTCCTGACAACAGACCGGACAAAAAACAACGCAGACAGATTATTAAATTTAAGCAGCAGTAAGCTGCTAAGACAGGATAAATTTCATGAGCAACTATGATGAATTACATCGCTATTTGTTGAATGCAGCAAACGTACGCGGCGAGCTGGTCAGGCTGGAAGAAAGTCTGCAATCCATTGTGCACAGCACGGAATACCCGGTGCAAATCCAGCACCTGTTGAGTGAAATGGCAGCGGCAACCTGTTTGCTGACGGCAATTTTAAAATTCAAAGGCGAAATCGGTTTGCAAATTCAGAGTAAAGGGCCGGTGAGCTACGCGGTAATCAACGCCACCCACGAATACAAACTTCGTGGCGTAGCCCGCTGGGATGAAACGCTGACGGTTTTGCCTGAGAGCTTTGGTGAACTGGTAAAAGATGCTGTACTGGTGATTACCATCACGCCGGAAGAAGGTGAACGGTATCAGGGAGTTGTAGGGCTGGACAAGCCTACACTTGCTGAATGTCTGGAAGCCTATTTCACGCAGTCTGAACAACTGGCGACGAAAATCATTCTGATGACTGATTTGCAGGAACCTACCCGCGCCCGTGCTGCGGGTATGCTATTGCAGGTTCTGCCCAGTCAGGCTGCCGCAACAAATGTGGCGCAGGATACTGACTTTGAGCATGTTTGCAAGCTGACAGAAACCCTGAAAGAAGATGAAATGTTTGGTCTGCCGGTGAACGATATTCTGTATCGTCTTTACCACCAGGAAGAAGTTGAAGTGTATCCGGCTCACCCGGTTTCATTCTCATGTTCCTGCTCCAAACAGCGCAGTGCTGACGCACTGAGAAACGTGGACAAACAAGAATTGCTGCAGATCATTGAAGAGGATGGTGCCATTAAAATGCACTGCCAGTATTGTCATTCTGAATATCTGTTCGACAGCGTCGATGTGGAAGCCATTCACAACGGCCAGTTTGTGGAAACCCGTAAAGATCAGTAAAAGCCCTGCGAAGTGCCTCCGAAAGCGCTTCGCAAAAAGCGGAAATACAACAGCGCCTGCCGGTTAAGCCCCGGCAGGTCCTGCTTTCATGCTGCAGCTGCAAAGCCCTGCTTCCGGAAAGGGCGACCAACGTTTAATTGTGTGTAAACCAAATTCTGTTCCCTGTATTTTAATTTTACAATCAAGTTACAATCCTCTCGTTTATTCATAATTTATTGAAAATTAATTATTATTTTTTCATTCCAACTTTCCATGATTTACTCATTCTGAAAGTTTATTTCTTTAAATAGTCATTCAGATCAAAAAATAATCGCTATTTGTATTTATGATGTTGTCTCTGCCCTTGTTTTATATACAATCGAATTGAAAAGGATTTTTGAAAGTTAAAATGTAAACTTACCAAAGGGCTTACCAAAATGACCGCGGCACCACTTTTAAATTCAGATACAGCAGTAAACGTGCTCACTGATCTCACGTCAGCTGAGTTAATAGAAATTGCACTTAAACGTGGCGAAGGCTGCCTTGCAGACAATGGTGCGCTGGTAGTAGAAACCGGACACCGGACAGGTCGTTCTCCTGCGGATCGCTTTATTGTCAAAGAGCCCTCTACGGAATCAGACATTGACTGGGGTAAGGTGAACAAGCCCTTTGATGCAGATAAATTTGATGCATTGTGGGACCGCGTAGACGCTTTTTTAAATACACAGGAACATTTCCTTTCTCATTTACAGGTTGGCTCTGACCCTACACATGCTTTGCCAATAAAAGTACGAACACAAACGGCATGGCAGCATATCTTTGCCCGCAACCTGTTTATTCAGCCCGCAACGTGGAATCCGGATAACAAAGAGGCATGGCAGATCCTCAATGTGCCCGGTTTTACCTGTGATCCTGAGCGTGACGGCACCAACAGTGACGGTGTGGTTATTCTGAATTTTGCTGAGAAAAAGGTGCTTATCGCCGGTATGCGTTATGCCGGTGAAATGAAAAAAGCCATGTTCAGCGTACAGAATTTCCTGTTACCGGCAGAAGAAGTGTTACCTATGCACTGCTCAGCCAACGTGGGAGAGCAAGGTGATGTCACCTTATTCTTCGGATTGTCCGGCACCGGCAAAACCACGCTGTCTGCCGATCCCAAGCGCTTTCTGATTGGTGATGATGAGCATGGCTGGGCGCCCGGAAGCGTGTTCAACCTGGAAGGTGGTTGTTATGCAAAGTGCATCGATTTATCGCAGAAAAATGAACCTGTCATCTGGGATGCCATCCGTTTCGGTACGATTTTGGAAAATGTGGTACTGGATGAAAAACGCACCCCGGATTATGCCGACGTCAGCCTGACACAGAACTCCCGTGCCGCCTATCCGCTGGAGCATATTGAAAAGCGTGTGGCTGAGAATAAGGGCGGTGAGCCCCGCTCCGTTGTGTTCCTCACCTGTGATGTGAGTGGCGTATTGCCGCCGGTTTCTGTGCTCAGTGAAGAAGCCGCGGCCTATCACTTCTTAAGTGGTTACACAGCAAAAGTCGGCTCGACAGAAATAGGGTCCACTGCTGATATTGAATCGACTTTTTCAACCTGCTTTGGCGCACCGTTTTTCCCACGTCCTGCCGGCGTGTATGCGGAACTACTGATTAAGCGGGTAAAGAGTTTCGGCGCTAAAGTGTTCCTGGTGAATACCGGCTGGACAGGTGGTCCCTACGGCACCGGCAAGCGCTTCGATATACCTGTTACCCGAGCAGTCATCGACGCCATCGTTTCCGGAGAACTTGCCAATGTGGAAACCCGGCATATTGATGGTCTGAATCTGGACGTGCCGGTAGCGGTACCGGGTGTCGACAGTAAATTGCTGGTGCCGGCAGAAACCTGGGCCGACCAGCAGGCTTATCAAACCTATGTTGAAAATCTGGTGCAGGAATTCAAAGCCAATTTCGAAAAATACGATGTCAGTGATGCCATCGTGAAAGCCGGCCCCGGCTTCTGACAGCTTTCTATCCGACGTTAGTCGACTTATTGCCCGCAGTGTGTCTGCGGGCTTTTTTTGCAATGTAGTTGCTGGCTGGCGGTTACTGCCCGCCGGCCAGTGCGCTTTGAATGGCTTGCGGATCCATGAAGTGGGAATAATTACCGATAGCGTCAGTAACCACCGGATCCTGCATTAACTCGCCCATTGCGACCTGACCAACCAGTTCGAAGGCACGCTGGAGTGCCATGGGATCAGATTCAGAGGCAACTTTAAACTGCGCCGGGCAGTCGCTTGCGAGCAGGCGGGTAACCAGGTCGCCGATGTCCTTATCAGACTCAAGGCGGTCTTTTTCCGATACTTCGGCATAGTTTTTTATTTCAGGATGAGCGGCCATGGAAAAGAAAATCCATTTTGCCAGCGATTTTCTTTCTTTGCCGTTTAAGGAATCGATCAGACAACTGCCTAATTCGTTCGACATCGCGGGTGCGGCACTCAGGGCCGACGCGCTGATAATTAAAGCACCGATTAACTTCTTCATATTACACCTTTCTTCTGTTCCTTGTGTGCAGTGCCAGCCGGGTATCTCCATGCCGGTTACCGCTCGCCTGTATGACGGATGAAAATCGTCATGCAGAAGGATTACATAAGATAGCGTGAAATAATATAGGCTAAAGTATCTGTTTTACCGCTGTTTTACGTTCACCCGGACAGCGTGTTTACGATAAAATCCTTACCGGATTCATCTGCACAATCAACGAGGTCCCGTGCAAAAGTCAGCACCTGCCCAATTTCTGGGGCTAACGCCTATATTGTTTTTTGTTGTCACTATGCTGATTGCCGGCATTATCAGCGACAACATTACCGCTATGCCAGTTCTGGTAGCCCTTTTCCTGGCCGCCGGATATGCCCTGCTGCTGAACCCGAAGGATCAGAAGCTCACTCTGAATGAGAAGATTGCGCAATTCTGCGAGGGAGCGGGTAACAAGAACATTATTCTGCTGGTGCTGATATTTCTACTCGCCGGCGCATTCTATTCGCTGACCATCGATATCGGCGCGCGGGATGCCACCGTCAACCTGGCGTTAAGCGTAATACCAACGCCCATGATATTGCCGGGTCTGTTTATCATCTGTTGTTTTATTTCTTTTTCCATGGGGACTTCTACCGGCACTATCACGGCGCTGGCTCCTATCGGGCTTGGACTGGCTGATGGGCTGGGTGTGTCACCGGCATTGCTGGCCGGTGTGGTTGTTGGCGGAGCCATGTTTGGTGACAACTTATCCTTTGTGTCAGACACCACCATCGCGGCAACCCGCAGTCAGGGCGTCAGGCTGACCGACAAATTTAAGGCTAACCTGCTTATTACCCTGCCGGCATCCGTGATCACCATTATCATTCTGGCATTTGTCAGCGTGGCGGATACCAGTTCGTTACAGCAGGGTGATTACGAACTCATCCGCATTCTGCCCTACATGCTTATTATTGCCTGTGCACTGGCAGGTTTGAATGTGGTACTGGTGCTCGCTATCGGTATCGGGTCCGCAGGGGTTATCGGCCTTATCACCGGTAGTTTCGCACCTATGGGGATGTGGCAAAGTATACAAACCGGCCTGGGATGGATGCAGAATCTGTCGGTTATCGCTCTGACAATCGGTGGTATTGTCAGTCTGATGCATGCTTACGGCGGTATTACCTGGCTGATTCAGGTGCTAACCCGGCGTGTGCAAAGTCGTCAGGGGGCAGAGTACAGTATTGCGGCTCTGGTCAGTTTGCTGGATTTATCCACGGCGAATAACACGATTTCTATCGTGGCAGCCGGTCCGATAGCCAGCGATCTGAATAAACAGTATGGCGTTGACCCCCGCCGTACAGCCAGCATTCTGGACGTGTTCTCGTGCAGTTTTCAGGGGCTGGTGCCTTACGGTGCGCAAATCCTCACAATCGCCGCTGTGGGCGGGCTATCTCCGCTGTCCGTTTCCATGTATTGTTGGTACCCCATGTTATTGTTTGTGTTTGGTGTACTGGCCATTGCGTTTAATATTCCTAAGTTCGTTACAGAAAACGGTAGTCCTGACGTCTGACAGTAAGGCGTGCCTGTGAGCCGCCGGCCGGTTACCGCGATCATATTTGGCGGATTTTTTCTGTTCGGGATGCTTTTTATTCTCTGGGGTGTTTTGCTGCCGGAGATTGCTGCCGATCTTGAAATGAGTGAAACCGTCAGCGGAGCATTGTTCCTGCTGTTCTCGCTGGGCATGATGCTGGGTGCGCTGTTTGGCGGCAAATACGTCAGTAAATTCGATTTTCTTTATCTGCTGGCCTGGTTGTGTGCTGTGGATGCGGTGCTGGTGTTCGGGGTCTCCCTGATGACCGCCTGGCAAGGGATGCTGCTGATGGTGTTTCTCACCGGTGTGGTGAGCTCTGCGGTGATCACCATCGGACATACACTCATAGCCCAGTTGTACGCAGAGAAGCGGTTTGCCATGATGGGGGTGATGGACTTTATGTTCAGCCTCGGTACTTTCGCTGCGTCTTTCTATGTGACCCTGATCTACACCTTTTCTCACGAGTGGCAGAAGCCCCTGCAATTTCTGACTTTCCTTCTGCTTTGCGTGTCGGCCTACACATTTATGATTGCCGGCCAGCACAGAAAACTGAGCAAAGGTAAACCGGCAGAAAAGAAATCATCACTCAAATACATGGATATGCTCAGGCAGCCTGTGTTTCTGCTGCTGTGTCTGGTGAGTTTCGGCTACGGGGCGGTGGAGTTCGGTAATGCGAACTGGTTTGTCAGTTACGCAAAAAACGATGGTTACGATGGTGAACAGGCCCGCAATCTGCTGGCGTGTTTCACCGCCGGAATGACATTAAGCCGGCTGATTTTTTCCTGGTTCCTGCGCTATTACAGTGTTTACCGGTTAATGATAATTCTGGCCACCATGACCCTTGCCGGTGCTTTCGGTATTAAGCTTGCCGCAGGCAGTGTGGCTATTGGCAGCTTCAATTTCCTGCTCGGGTTGGGATTAGGGGGTCTCTTTCCTCTGGTACTTTCGGCGGCAATGAATGTGGATCCGTCAAAAGGTCCGGTTTTGTCCGGGATTTCGTTGATTGGGAATGCTATCGGGGTGCAGGTAGCCTCTTTTGCTACCGGATTCTGGGCCAGTTTTCAGGGGCTTCATATCGCCTTCTGGATCATCCCGCTTGCCAGCATATGGCTGTGGAGCACCACCTGGTATTACAGTCGCCAGATTAAGCAGCAGGTATAGCAGTAATGACTGAATGGCGGCTAGTGAGCGCCGGGTAGCCAGAATTCCGCGACCAGGCCACCTTCGGGGTGATTCCTGAGTGTGATGTTGCCGAAGTGCATATTGATAATTTTACGGGTGATAGCCAGACCCAGCCCTGAGCCCAGACTGCCCCTTGCTTTATCTCCCTGTTTGAACGGCATAAAAGCGTTATCCAGCTCGTTGTCAGGGATGCCGGGGCCGAAGTCGCGGATGCGGCAATAAACCCGTTGTTTCGCGCGGTCAAAGAAGGTACTTATCGAAATTTTGTCACCGCCGTAGCGGAAGGCATTTTCAATCAGGTTATCCAGTACCCGCTTGATGGCTACCGTGCGTACCGGCGTATCCGGCAAAGAAGTCAGTTTCAGGGTGATATGATGGCTTTCGTAACGCTCATGCACCCTTACCATATCACCGATAAGCGTATTCAGATTGGCATTTTCCCATTCGCCGGTACGGTCAAAGCGGGCGTATTCAATAAACTGATCGATGATTGCATTCATATCTTCGATGTCTTCATTGATGCCGTCACGCACCCACTCACTTTCTTCCGGCAGCATTTCCGAAGCCAGCCTGATTCGGGTAAGCGGGGTACGTAAATCATGAGAGATACCGGCGGTCATTAATGTCCGCTCATCCTCCAGTTGCTTTATACCCTGATTCATCCGGTTGAATGCGCGGGTCACTTCCCGCATTTCGCTGCTGCCCTGTTCTTTCAGCGGGGGCGGAAACTGTCCTCTGCCAACCTGCAATGCGGCCTGCTGCAGCGCCTGCAGCGGCCGGTTAAGATGGCGTACAAACCACCAGCCGCCGGTCACACTCAAAATACCGATTACCATCAGATACATGGTGGGGGGCGGTGAAATATGGGCGTCGTTGCCGCCTATCAGCGGAATACTGACCCAGATATTCGGTCGCGTGCTGAGAGATATCCACACACGGTAAGGCTCGCTGCCAACTGCGGTTTCAGCCGTACTGATCCGCACATCTGCTTTGACACCAATTTGGGAAGATACCTGCGAAGACATGAAATTATAGTGTGTGGCATCACGCAGACCCTGCTGCAGCGCCTGCTCCGTGGTCATGATTTCGACTTTGGTTTGTTTTGCGTAGGCCAGCCGTTGCTCAAGAGGCGCGCTCATCAACCCCTGCGATTGCACGCTTTGTACCTGCGTTGCCAGCAAACTGCTGATCTGCTGGGTGGTAGGACGCACAAAATAGTAGGTGACTGACAAATAGGACACCACCTGATTGATCAGCAGCAGTACACCGATCAGCAGTACGGTTTGTCCGAATGCACTTTTAGGAAGCAGCCTCACGCAAGGAACATCATCTTATGCTGCGCCACCGTCCGGCACAAACACGTAGCCAAGGCCCCATACCGTCTGAATATAGCGCGGGCTTGCCGGGTCTTTCTCCAGCATGCGGCGCAGACGGGAAACCTGCACGTCGATACTCCGTTCCAGCGCGCTGTAATCACGGCCACGGGCCAGATTCATCAGTTTGTCCCTGGAGAGCGGTTCTCTGGGGTGGGTGACCAGTGATTTAAGTACAGCAAATTCGCCGCTGGTTAACGACAGCGGCTTACCTGCGGCTGTCATTTCGCGGGTAGCGAGGTTCAGGCTGTAATCACCGAACTCAACAATTTGCTCGTCTCTGGACGGTGCGCCGGGCGCTTCTGTGGTTTTGCGTCGTAATACGGCTTTGGCACGGGCCAGCAGTTCGCGGGGATTAAACGGCTTGGGCAGGTAATCATCGGCCCCCATTTCCAGGCCGATAATGCGGTCGACTTCGTCACCCTTGGCTGTGAGCATGATGATGGGCATGTCGTTGTCTGCCTGTCGCATGCGCCGGCAGATAGATAAACCATCTTCACCCGGCAGCATCAGGTCCAGAACCATCAGATGGAAGTTCTCACGCTCAAGCAGGCGGTCCATTTGCTCTGCATTGGCTGCGCTGCGCACCTGAAAGCCCTGTTCAACAAGATAACGCTCCAGCAGGCTGCGAAGGCGCATATCATCATCGACAACAAGTATTTTGGACGTTTCCTGACCCATGATTGTTATTCCTGAACAGTGGCTGTGTAACCGGTAATAAAAAGCAGTACGCCGCGCAAAACGGCGGGTACTGTCTTAAGTTACCTTAACTATAACCACTTCAGGTCACGGACAAAAGCACAGAGATGTTGCGAATGTCCGTGGAATGTTACAAATGATGTCAGTCGGGCATCAGGTCTGCCGTCAGCCGAGTACCAGGTCCGCCATCATCAGAACCATGGCAAAACCGAAAGAGTAAGCCAGCAGCAACAGCAAGGCGAATTTGCCGTATTTAGCGAAGGTCAGCCCTTTCACTTTACTCATGGTAACAATCCCCGCCGAAGAACCGATGATCAGCAGTGAACCCCCTACGCCAACGGCATAGGTAAACGCCATCCACTCCGCGGTAGACATGGATATATCAGCTTTCAGCAGTGCGGCTGTCAGTGGCACGTTATCAATCATTGAAGACAGCACGCCCATGATGAAGTTTGCGCCGGTTGACGGGAAGATGTTGTACACCTCAAGCAATGCACCCAGTGCGTGAATATGGTCCAGCATACCAACCAGCAACAGTACACCGAGGAAAAACAGCAGGGTGTCGAACTCAATGAGGCGGATGTAGTCCAGGATCGGGTCTTGATACTTCTCTTCGCCCATGAAGGTCGCGACCAGGAACATGACAGCCATACCAGCCAGGAAACACAGCATCGGTGGGATGGCAAACAGAACGTTGGCAACCAGAGTCAGTATGATGGTGGATAAGAATATACCGGCAATGACATAGTCAACGGTACGCATATCATGACGGGTTTTCTTTATCTTCACGGTGCCGTTCATACCTATACTCAGCATCATTGCCAGGAATAGTACGGCGGAAAGGGACGGAATGATGAGCAGCAGCAACTGCGTGATAGTAACCTTGCCGTCGAGGAAAATCATCAGAGTGGTTACATCGCCGGTGATGAGTGACACGCCGCCGGAGTTCACCGCAAATACCACCAGTACCGCAAACCGCATGGTCTGGTTAAACGGTAATCCCAGTGACAGTACCATGGCTATGGACACCAGAGTGGCGGTGATGTTGTCTGCCAGAGAAGAGAAACAGAAACTGAAGATGGCGGTGAAGAAGATAAGCTTTCGCAGCGTAATTTTGGCCGGCATGATGATATTGAGCATATTCTCAATCATGCCTTTACGGTTAAGGTAAGCAACAAATGTCATGGCGGCGACGAGGAACAGCCACAGGGTGGAAATTTCGCTGATGTTTTCAGTAAGGTGTTCGTTGAGCTCTTCTAAACCGGGCCCGCGGTTAGCGTTTATAAAGAGAAGGATCCAGGCAAGTGTTCCGAGAAAAAGCGTCGTTTTGGCTTTGTTTACGTGAATGACTTCTTCGAAAACGACGCCAAGTAACGCCAGTACAGCTATGCCGACGAGTACATAATCCAGCATGGTTTTTACCCCCAAATTGTAAGGGGTAAATTATACGTTTTCAGGGCCCGCGGCTGAACGCCCGGTGCGTTGTAAACCGCGGAAAATCAGTTATATCCGTTATGCATTTGAATGATGAAAACACAATGAAAACGGGCTGTTAACGGCTATGTACGATTTGCTTACTGCTCGCTCACCCAGTCCATCTGACTGCCTGCCCGGCGCTTCTGATCAAGAATATCTTCAATCAGCGGTGTGAGGATTAATTCCATCGCCAGACCCATTTTTCCACCCGGTACCACCAGGGTGTTAATGCGGGACATAAAGGCGCCGTCGATCATTTGCAGCAGGTACGGATAATCAACATTTTTCATTTCACGGCGGAATCGCACGACGACAAAACTTTCGTCCTGGGTAGGGATCTCCCGGGCACTGAACGGGTTAGATGTATCGACAGTGGGAACACGCTGGAAATTAACGTGAGTGCGGGAAAACTGCGGTGTGATGTACTGAAAATAATCGTCCAGTCCGCGCACGATACTGCTCATCACCGCTTCACGGGAGTGTCCCCGGTCAGTGGTATCGCGGACAATTTTCTGGATCCACTCCAGGTTTACAATCGGTACCATGCCTACCAGCAAATCTACATGGCTCGCCACGTCATTTTCTTCTGTGGCAACGCCACCGTGCAGACCTTCATAGAACAGTAAGTCAGTGTTTTCCGGCAGCGCCTGCCAGGGCGTGAATGTGCCCGGCATCTGGTTAAACGGGACGGCTTCATCAAAGGTATGCAGATACTGGCGGAATTGTCCGGTGCCGGTTTGTCCGTATTCTTTAAACAGGGTTTCGAGTAATTCAAAATCGTTGGCGCGGGGGCCGAAGTAACTGATATGGCGGCCCTGTTCCTGCGCTTTGCGGATTTCCACCTCCATTTCCGGACGGGTAAAACGGTGGAAGCTGTCACCGCCAACCACTGCCGCATTGACATTCAGGTTACGGAAGATGTGCGTGATCGCATTTGTCGTTGTTGTGGTGCCTGCGCCGGAAGAACCGGTGATGGCAATAATCGGATGTTTGGCTGACATAATCACAGAATAGGAATACCGGACTTCTGTTATAAGCTGGCAGCACGGAAGAATCAAGGGGAACTATGTTGCAGAATAAGTCCGCAACGGGTTCGAAATTCACCTGATTTATAGTGCCCGGCCATTGCCGGGCGTGCTTTGTACGCCGTTAACCGGGAGGATTCAGATGCCGGTTTTTCAGTTTCTCCAAACTGATTTTATCTTTCAGACTCATGATCACTGCGGCAATACTGAGCAACAAGATACTGCTGGACTCATAAAGAAGCACAATTTTATCCAGCTCTTTGCTTTGCAAAATAATCATGCGGCTTAGCGCTGTCATGGCGATGATCAGCGGCAACGTAACCGGAATCCGGCTGCTGTTATAGTACGCGGCCAGCATGCCGATGACTTCGGCGTAGATGAACAATAGCAGCAGATCTGAAAGTTCAACCTTACGCTGATGAAACATATGCATGATTTCATCGCCCACAGCAACCAGCGTCGCCAGCATAATGAGGATTAGCAACAGTTTTTCAATTTGCTCGATAAATTTTGCCATATCTGACTATCTTGAAGCATTTTTGTACAGACCTGTAAGACTAATTGGAAAGTGCCGGCGGGCACACCGTGCTTTGGTCGTATATAGCGGGGAATTTTCCGGGACTGTCGGGTTACGACCAGAGAATAAGGTCTTTCTTTGGGGGAACGGGAAGAAAAGGCAAAAAGAAAGGGCGCCGCAGCGCCCTTACCGGATTATGCCTGACCGCTTGCTTCGCGGGCGATAGCGCGGTATGCGATATCTGTTCTGAAATACACATCTTTCCAGCTGATGGTATTCAGTAATTCATAGGCTTTCTGCTGAGCTTCAGTAACATTGTTGCCCAATGCAGTAGCGCATAGTACACGACCGCCTGCAGTCACTACCTTACCGTCTTTCATGGCAGTGCCGGCATGGAAAACTTTGCCTTCGTGAGCAGCAGCTTTATCCAGCCCTTCAATGACATCACCTTTGTCGTAACTGCCCGGGTAACCCCCTGCAGCCAGTACAACACCAACCGCAGCGCGCTCATCAAAATCAATGGTTTTGCCGGCCAGTTCACCTTTACAGGCCAGTTGGCACATTGCCACTAAATCAGACTGCAAACGCATCATGATAGGCTGGGTTTCAGGATCCCCGAAACGGCAGTTGTATTCGATAACCTTTGGCGTACCGTCTGCCATGATCATCAGGCCTGCATACAGGAAGCCTGTATAAGGATTCCCTTCACTTGCCATACCTTCAACGGTAGGCATGATGACTTCCTTCATTACGCGGTCATGGATTTCCTGCGTCACAACCGGAGCCGGTGAGTATGCACCCATACCGCCGGTGTTCAGACCAGAGTCACCATTACCTGCGCGCTTGTGATCCTGGCTGGTGGCGAAAGGCACAACATTTTTACCGTCTACCATCACGATGAAAGAGGCTTCTTCACCATCAAGAAACTCTTCGATTACCACGCGGCTGCCGGCGTCACCAAATGCGTTACCTGCAAGCATGTCACGGATGGCATCTTCAGCTTCCTGTAACGTCATCGCAACGATAACACCTTTACCGGCGGCCAGACCGTCAGCCTTCACGACAATCGGTGCACCTTTTTCACGCACATAGGCGATAGCAGGATCGATTTCAGTGAAGTTCTGGTATTCCGCTGTAGGAATGGCATGGCGGGCTAAGAAATCTTTAGTAAACGCTTTGGAACCTTCCAGTTGGGCCGCAGCTTGTGTCGGTCCGAAAATCATCTGACCGGCAGCCTGAAACGCGTCAACAACACCTTCAACCAGCGGCGCTTCAGGGCCGACAATGGTTAAGTCAATCGCGGTGTCTTTGGCAAACGCCAGCAAACCTTCGATGTCTGTTACACCAATGTTCACGTTTTTCAGCTTAGGTTCAGTGGCTGTGCCTGCATTACCCGGCGCAACATAAACAGTGGAGACAGAGTCAGATTGTGCGGCTTTCCACGCTAATGCGTGTTCACGGCCACCGCTGCCAATAACTAGTACGTTCATCAAAGCGTTCCGTTATCTCTTATTCAGGTTTAATAAATTTAAGTGTCATCCGGTTGCTTTCACCAATAGACAGATACTTTGCCTGATCTTCTTTGCCTAAGCGCAGTGAAGGTGGCAAGGTCCACACGCCTTTAGCGTGATCGGCATTGTCTGCAGGGTTAGCATTTACGTCACTTTCCGCAACCAGTTTGAAACCAGCAGCTTCAGCAGCATCGATGACAAAAGACTTTTTCATATAACCGCTGCTTTTCATTGCTTCGTCAGCAGCGGATTCCGGTAATTCATGATCAACTACGCCCAGGATGCCGCCGGGCTTCAGGGCTTTGTAGAACGACTTAAACGAGCTGGTCACGCCTTCTTTATCGCCGCCCATGTACCAGTTATGGACATTACGGAAGGTCAGCACTGCGTCTGCACTGCCGTCAGGGGCAATGTCAGGGCTCTTTGAAGGATGGAAAGCCGTAATCGTGGCACCCTCATAAGGGCCGCCCGCTTTGGCTTTTTCTTTGAAGCCGTTGAGTGAACCGGCGTAATAACCCGGTGCACCGTCGAACATAAAGAAGTGCGCTGCAATATAGTTGCCGTCGTCTTTTAATAAAGGTGCGAGAATATCGGCATACCAGCCACCGCCGGGCCAGATCTCAACAACGGTCATGTCCGGTTCAATACCGAAAAAGCGCAGAGTTTGTTGAGGATGACGGTACTCGTCACGGGCTTTGGCATCCGCTGAGCGGTTATCGTTTTTTACCGCATCGGTAATAGCGTCTGCGCTGGCCAGTGTTGATGTGAGTGAAGCAGATACAGCAAGCAAAGAAGCGGCAATTACACGCATCGTGGTCTTCATAATTGATCCTTAATTGTTTTAACGGTGCATAGCATTTTTAAAGTAATACCTTGTACTGCAGCAGCTAGGTTAACGCAGGACAGTAAAAACGCAAAAGGGTTGTGGCGAAAGCCACAACCTTTACCGTAAACAACTTTTTCAATTAATGGCGGAAGTGACGCATGCCGGTGAATACCATAGCAATGCCATGTTCATCAGCTGCTGCGATAACTTCATCGTCACGCATTGAACCGCCCGGCTGGATTACCGCTTTGATACCGGCAGCCGCGGCTGCATCAATACCGTCGCGGAAGGGGAAGAACGCATCAGACGCCATTACTGAACCCGCTACCTCCAGGTTCTCATCGGCCGCTTTAATACCGGCGATTTTCGCAGAATACACACGGCTCATCTGGCCTGCACCCACACCGATGGTCATGCTGTCTTTAGCATAAACGATAGCGTTAGATTTCACGTATTTTGCTACTTTCCAGCAGAACATCAGGTCGCGTAATTGCTCTTCTGAAGGTTGTACTTTAGATACGACTTTCAGATCTTCCATATCCACCATGCCAAAATCACGTTCCTGAATTAACAGGCCGCCGTTAACACGTTTGAAGTCGAAACCGTCGGTAAGCTGACCCTGCCAGTCACCACACGCCAGCAGACGTACGTTTTTCTTTTCAGCAACGATGGCTTTCGCTTCTTCGCTGACAGTAGGGGCAATGATGACTTCAACGAATTGACGGTCAACAATGGCTTTCGCTGTGTCGGCATCCAGTTCACGGTTAAACGCGATGATACCGCCGAAAGCAGACGTCGGGTCAGTTTTGAAAGCGCGGTCATAGGCTTCAAGGATGTTGTCACCCAGCGCCACACCACAAGGGTTTGCGTGCTTAACAATGACACAAGCCGGTACGTCGAATTCTTTCACGCATTCCAGCGCTGCGTCGGTATCTGCAATGTTATTGAAAGACAGTTCTTTACCCTGAAGTTGCTCAGCAGTAGCGACAGACGCTTCCTGAATGTTGTTCTCAACATAGAAAGCCGCAGACTGGTGGCTGTTCTCGCCGTAACGCAGATCCTGCTTTTTGCTCATCTGTACGTTGAACGTACGGGGGAATTCTTCAGCTTCACAGCAACCTGTTTCACACGCAACAGTATCAATGCGCGTACCGAAATAGTTGGCAATCATGCCGTCATATTCTGCGGTATGTTCGAAGGCTTTGATGGCCAGGTCGAAACGTGTCTGGTACATCAGTGAACCTGCATTTTCTTCCATTTCAGCAAGCACGCGGCTGTAATCCGCTGCTTTAACCACAATCGTCACATCTTTGTGGTTTTTCGCTGCAGCGCGAACCATCGTAGGGCCACCGATATCGATGTTCTCAATCGCGTCTTCCAGCGTGCAATCGTCTTTTGCGACAGTGGCAGCGAACGGGTAAAGGTTCACTACAACCAGATCGATTGGCGCGATATTGTTCTCAGCCATTACACCTTCGTCCTGACCGCGACGACCCAGAATGCCGCCGTGGATTTTCGGGTGCAGAGTTTTCACACGACCGTCCATGATTTCAGGGTGACCAGTGTGTTCTGAAACCTCTTTAACCGGCAAACCGGCTTCCGCCAGTAATTTTGCCGTACCGCCGGTAGATAGCAGTTCAACGCCTTTGTTGTGTAATGACGTGGCAAATTCAACGATGCCGGTTTTGTCAGAAACACTTAACAGGGCGCGCTTGATAGGTTTAGGTGTTTGCATAGTGGTGTTGAGCTCTTTGCGTAAGTTAACGAGTGGAACAAAAAAGAGCACCGTTTGGTGCTCTTAAAGTCGGGCTAAGCCCTTTAATCTTAGTTCATGCCGTACTGCTTCAGCTTTTTGCGCAGTGTGCCACGGTTGATGCCCATCATGATGGCGGCGCGTGTCTGGTTGCCGCGGGTGTAAGTCATTACTTCTTCCAGTAACGGCGCTTCAACTTCAGCCAGAACAAGTTCGTACAGATTATCGATGTTAGCGTTGTCCAGTTGCTTCAGGTATTTGTTTACCGCTTGCTTTACTGAGTCACGCAAAGGCTTCTGTGCCTGAGTTTGTGAAGGAGTCGTTACTGTTGTAGTAAAAGGTGAAGTCACATTTTGATCGAACATAATACTTTCTTGCTCTATTAGTTAGTCATTACTATGCCGCAGGAGAGATCTGTCGCTTATCTCTCGTTTGCAGCGATTGAAAATACGCATCAAGGGCGTTGAGTTGAGCGTAAGCTTCCTCAAGACCATTGAATGTCCGGCGAAACTGATTTTCCGTGTCGTGCTCCGCGAGATACCACCCTACGTGCTTCCGGGCTATTCTCACACCCATAATGCCGCCGTAGAAGTCGTGTACATTTACAACGTGCTCATGCAATACCGCTTGCTGTTCTGACAACGAAGGAGGCGGCAAGTTTTCACCTGTATGCAGGTAATGTTGGATTTGTTTAAAAATCCACGGATTACCTTGCGCACCGCGCCCAATCATTACGCCGTCAGCACCGGTATACTCAAGTACGAAACGTGCTTTTTCCGGAGAAGTAATATCGCCATTTGCGATTACAGGAATAGACACCGCCTGTTTAATGGCACGAATGGTGTCGTATTCTGCATTTCCCCGGTACATACAAGCCCGCGTTCTGCCGTGAACTGCCAGCGATTGTATGCCGTTCTGCTCCGCAATCCGGGCAATGTCTGCCCCGTTGCGGTTATCTGTGTCCCACCCTGTACGGATTTTCAGAGTGACTGGTACGTCAACAGCGTCTACCACTGCCCGGACAATGCTTTCTACAAGCTCCGGGTACTGCAAGAGCGCTGAACCAGCTAATTTCTTATTCACCTTTTTGGCCGGACAACCCATGTTGATATCGATGATTTGCGCACCGTTCTCAACGTTAAATTGTGCCGCCTGCGCCATCAGGTCAGGATCTGCGCCGGCAATCTGTACCGAGCGGATCCCGTCTTCACCGGTATGATCCATACGATGCATGGATTTTGCGGTTTTCCAGACCTTGGGGTTGCTGGACAACATTTCAGATACAACTAACCCTGCCCCCATTCTCCTGCACATCTGCCGGAAGGGCCTGTCTGTCACGCCAGCCATAGGCGCGAGCATCAAATTGTTCTGGAGTGTGTGAGGTCCGATTCGCATACTTTACAGCCAACTGTTGCGCAGAATTTATACACCAGGCCAAAACGGGGCGCTAAGTTTACGTGTTTTCGCAAGCCTTGAAAAGGCTAAAAATCACACAAAATTTCAAGCCGGGCTATTGACAGTGCTGGCGAGTTTTGCGTGTGAAATAACCCGTCAGCCTTTCGCCGAAAAAGGCCACAGCCCCTGTATTTGACAGATTTCTGACAGTTTTATGAATAGATTCAGTGGGTTCTTATGCCGCTGACTCTTGCCCAATCGCCTTCTACAGCACTGGGTTCCAGGGAAAAACTGGTCTGGTAAGCTGCTTCAATTTTTTCCACCTGCTCTTCCAGAATGCCTGATAAAACGAGCTTTCCACTGGTTTTGCAGTAGGCAGTGATAACGGATTGCAGTTCTATGAGTGGCCCGCTGAGAATATTGGCCATGACCACATCGGCTTCCAGTTCGGGCTGATCTTCAGGCAGATACACACTTAAGCGGTCTTCCACACCGTTGCGGCGGGCATTTTCCATGGATGCCTGCAGGGCCTGAGGGTCGATATCAATACCGATCACTTCTTTTGCTCCCAGTTTCAGTGCCGCCAGCGCGAGAATACCTGAACCGCAACCGAAATCGACCACGGTTTTGCCTTCCAGGTCCAGGCTGTCGAGCCAGCGCAGACAGAGTGCTGTGGTAGGGTGCGTACCGGTACCGAAAGCCAGACCCGGATCGAGCATAACGTTTACCGCATCAGGGTCCGGCACATCACGCCAGCTGGGACAAATCCACAAACGCTTACCGAACTGCATGGGATGAAAGTTATCCATCCACTCCCGTTCCCAGTCTTTATCTTCTAACTGATCAAGTTTATGTTTAAAGCCTTTTCCCAGCACCTTCGATTGTTCAAGTCTTTGAATCACCGCTTTCATGTCGTCGGCTGCACTGAATAACCCGACTACCTGCGTATCCGGCCACAGCATGGTCTCACCGGGCTTGGGTTCGTACATAGGCGTGTCTTTGGCATCAACAAATGTAACAGCCTGCGCGCCATTGGCACTTAACATATTGCCAATTTGCTCTGCGTGTTCAGAGTCAGAATCGATTCGTAACTGGATCCAGGACATGGGTACTCTTTCAAGGGAAAACGTTAATCAGCAGATATTTTATCAGCTACTGCCTGCAAAACGCACCCCACAGCGCCATTTAACCCGAATTTTGAATCCCCCCGGAAGAAGTATCCTTATGTCTGATTTCGTTTCTCACTGGCAGGTGCTACTTTTATAAGAGGTATTGAGACAGGAAAACCAATGAGACTGCTGGCCAAACTGGTAATGATAGCTTTTCTGGCTGCTCCGGCATACGGCGCCGTGGTGCGCAGTGTGGATGTGGTTTCCGGCTGGGACAAGCCACCCTATGTGATCGCTCAGGGTGATACTGGATTTGAGATCGAGCTGGTTAAATCTGTCCTTCAAAATGCCGGTTACGAACCTAACATGATGTATGTACCTATGGGCCGCTCAGTAAGACTTGTCAGAGAGCGTGATGTGGATGTGGCCCTTTCAGTGAGCCGTCGAAACGACATTCCCGAAGCCTGGTTCAGTGACGTGTATGTTGTATACCAGAATGTTGTGGTGACACTGAAGAACCGTAATTTGTCTATCGAGCGGGTGGAAGATCTGAAAAACCACACCGTTGTGGCATTTCAGACTGCGTCAGAAGCTCTCGGTCCCCAATTTTCACAAGCAGTAGCAAAGCACAAGGGCTATCTTGAAATGGCTGATCAGCACCGTCAGGTCAGCATGCTGCTGCTTGGTAGTGTGGATGCTATTGTACTGGACCGGAATATTTTTGAAGCAATACGCAGTAAACATCCTAAAGGGCAGGATGTGGAAGTGACCGTGCACGAACTCTTTGACGTCAGCCCTTATCATGCCGTCATTCCGAATAAACAGCTCCGGGACAAATTCAATCTTGAGTTAACGAAATTCCGTGAAAGCGGTGACTACCAGGCCCTCGCCAACGAGTTCTCGCTGATCAATTTGCTCGACAGCTATGTCCAATACCCCTTCCTGACACATCTCGAACACCCCTCCGACTATTAAAATTGTTTAAAAATTATCTTTACTTATTTTAATGACCAATGATAATGATTCTCATTGGTATATATGTTTTAATACGCTTTGAATGGAAGTATAGTTAAAAGATTAGAAGAGCGTTTTCACCCGCCGGTATTCCCGTGTTCTCGTAAGTTATTTTTCATCCACATAAAAACACTCTGAGTTTCAAGGAAAAAGTAATGCCTAAATTAGGTAAGATAGTACTGCTCACGTCATTATTTCCCGGCTTATCAGCCGCTGTTTTCGCGCAAGAAAATGAAGAATTAGAAACCCTCGACACCACTGTTGTTCAAGCCGCTTCAGAAGAGCTTAAACAAGCCCAGGGTGTGTCGGTTATTACAGCAGAAGATTTCAAACGTCGTCCGGTTACCAATGACATCTCCGAGCTGGTTAAAACTATGCCGGGTATCAACCTGACCGGTAACTCCAGCACTGGACAGTATGGTAATAACCGTCAAATTGATATCCGCGGCATGGGCCCGGAAAATACCCTGATTCTTATCGACGGTAAGCCTGTGCTTTCCCGCAACGCTGTCAAAATGGGTCGCTCGGGCGAACGTAATACCCGTGGTGACAGTAACTGGGTACCACCTGAAGCCATTGAAAGCATCGAAGTTATCCGTGGTCCTGCGGCGGCCCGTTACGGCTCAGGTGCTTCCGGTGGTGTCATTAACATCATTACTAAAAAACCGGATGTAGCAGCAGGCAGCATTACAGTACAAACCGAAATTCCTGAAAATTCGCTGGAAGGTGGCAATAAACGCGCAGATGTTGTGGTCAGCGGGCCGTTATCTGAGCGCTTCTCTCACCGTACCGTGCTGAACTACAACAAACAGGAAGGTGATTCTCCTGACATCAACCGCGATGCCACCGTTGAAGACAGTAACGTTGCTGCCGGCTCTGAAGGTGTTGAGAATATTGACTTCCGTACGCTGGTTCGCTTTGACCAGGACGAAACCAGTACCTGGGAAGTAGAAGCGGCTTACAGCCGTCAGGGTAATGAATACGCCGGCGACAACGCATTCCAGGGCGTAGATAACGCGCAAAGTCAGTTATACATTGGCCAGGAAACCAATGTTGTAAGACGTAAAACACTTTCCGGTACCCATCGTGGAACGTTCGATTTTGGCGACTCTTTCTCTTACATCCAGTTTGAAGAAACAGATAACACCCGTTTGAGCGAGGGGCTGGCCGGTGGTACGGAAGGTCGCTTCAACACCGAGACCGGTGAAACCGTGACAATCATGCTGCGCAATCTGACTGCAAAATCTGAGTGGAACATTCCGCTGGATCTGTTCGGAAAAGCCCAGACTATGACAGTGGGTGCCGAATTCCGTGGTGAACGTCAGGATGATGCGTCGTCTAATCAGGCCGGTATTAATGTAGCTGACGGCGTTGTTATTGATGGTACTGACATTGACGCAGCCGACCGCGACCCTCACATGAGCTCAGAATTGTTCGGCCTGTACGTCGAGGACAACATCGTTCTGACCGATGACATTATGCTGACGCCGGGCGTACGTTTAGATCACCACAGCGTAGCGGGCAACAACGCGTCTCCCAGCCTGAACATGAGCTGGCAGTCAACGTCTGAAATTTCTTTCCAGGCTGGTATCAGCCGTGCGTTCAAAGCACCAAACCTGTATCAGACTAACCCGAATTATGTTTATACCACCCGGGGTAACGGTTGTCCGGTGGATTACCCCAGCCAGGGAAGCGGCTGTTCAATTCTGGGTAACCCGGATCTGGAACATGAAACGTCGGTAAACAAAGAAATCGGTATTAACTACGCTGGTAATGATGATGGCATCAATGCCGGGTTAACGTATTTCCACAACGATTATAAAAACAAAATCGTGACCGGAAATACCGCACCGATTTATGTGCTGGAAGGTAGCCGTGGCGGTACTGTTCAGGTTTTCCAGTGGTACAACACGCCGGAAGCCGTTATTGAAGGTCTGGAAGGTAACCTGCTTGTGCCGTTTACTGACGACATCGAATGGTCTGTGAATGCCACAGTGATGATTGAATCGGAAGACAAAGAAACCGGTCAGCCGCTGTCTATCGTGCCTGATTACACGATTAATACGCAGGTAGCATGGACTGTCACAGAAAACTGGGAACTGGTTGCCAGCGCCCAGCATTACGGCGAAACAGAAAGCCCGACAACCAGCACGACCAGTGGTGCAGATATTGAAAATCCTGAACCGCGTGACCCTTACACCATCGTTAACCTGAACAGTGTGTATACCTACAAAAACATCGATTTTACCATCTCAGTGAAGAACCTGTTTGATAAAACGATTTTACGTGAAGGTACGCAAACTAACGCAGGGGCGAATACCTATAACGAGCCGGGCCGTAACTGGCTGCTGTCGGCAACTTACCACTTTTGATGATACCAGCCGGTAACACAGTGTTTGTGTTACCGGTTTTTAGTAATGAAGGGAACGGGAATGAAGACAATGCAAATGGGGCATCTGAGAATACCGGCTACATGCAGTGCCGGTATTTTGCTTACTGCATCACTATTGACCGGTAACGCCATGGCTGCCGTGACAGATGATATGGACGGACTGACCCGCCAGTGGCTGCACATTGAGGCGCAGGAGCGCAAGCTGGTCATGGACTGGCAGGAACAGGAACCGGTGGTCCGTCAGCGGATCGACCTGCTGAAAGCTGAAAAATCGCAGTTGCAGAAGATTCTTGCGACCAGTAATGATTCACAGGATGACGTGGATGCCCGCCGGAATGCTCTGCTGGCCGAACAAAACACCCTTGAAAGTCAGCAGGCTGATGTAACAGGTGCATTATCTTCTCTGGTTACCCGCATCAATAGTTTATATGAAAGTCTGCCACCGCCTCTGAAGTTTAACTGGGACAAGGAAGATGCTGCGCTGGCCGGTGACGGTGGCGACAACCCTTCGCAAATTTTGCAGGTCGCACTGGCTAAATTATCCCGGCTGGAACAATTCGACAGCAAGCTCACAGTAAACGAAGACGTGCTCACGGCGCCTGACGGTAAAGAAGTGGTGGTGAAACAGTTATATCTGGGGTCACAGCTGGCCTGGTTTGCAAACAACGACGGTAGTGTGGCCGGTTCCGGCTACCCGGAGAACGGACAATGGACATGGCACTTCGATGACAGTGTTGATGGTGAAGCCATCAGCCGCGCACTGGCGGTTTTCGAGCGCCGTCAGCAACCTGAATTTATTGCACTGCCTTTGCCTTTTACTGCGCAAAATCCGGTAAGTGGCGGAGGTCGTTAAGATGAAAAGAACTTTACTACTTATTATGCTGGCGTGGGCCTCTGCTGGTGCCGGTGCACAGCAACAGGACATGCTGAACAAAATTGAAAGCGCGAAGCGCAGTCTGAACAGCGCGGAATCACGCATCGTAAAAGAGCGGGTTTCGTTGTCCTCCACCCTCAGTCAGTTAGAAAAAGACGTGATGTCTTTACGGGACAAGACTGCGGTCGCCCGCCGTCTCGCAGATGAAAAAACACTGAGTCTGAGCAAGCTGGAAGAACGCTTATCTGAATGGAAAGAGCAGCAAACCTACCAACAGAACCTGCTCAACCGTTTCCTGCAACAGCAGGGCTTACCGTTTAATGAAGTCAACGCCATGGATACCGCCGCGAAAATGGCGGCTGTGTCTGACGCTGCAGTGAAAACAGCCTCTCTTCCCGGCTGGCAGCCCCGTACGCTGGTGCTGGAAAACGGTGAACTGGCCAGTGTACCGTCACTGTCGGTAGGACCGGTTACCTGGTTTAAACACAATGATGCGGTAGGACTGGCTGAAACTGTATCCGGCAGACTGCAAACCAAAGGGATGTTGCCCTCAGGACTGGCGGCAACTATGCAGGAACAGGCGGGTACAGTTGTTCTGGACCCGACCCTTGGCCGTGCACTTACCCGTGAGTCTGCAAACGAAGGTGTGATTGAGCACGTGGTGAAAGGCGGTATTTGGGTAGTCCCTATTTTACTGTTCGCGTTGATTGCTACGGTTATCGGTCTGCTTAAAGTGGTGCAACTGCTTCGTCTGCCTAAAGTGATTCCGGTGCGGTCCCAGGCGATGCTGGATAAGATTCTGCAGTCAGGTGGCGCGGCCCGTGCCCAATTTAAAGGCATGCAGGAAGATTTACTTAAAATTGCTGAGCAGGCGGTAACGTTCCGTGACCGTGACGATCAGCTGTTCGTACAACTGCAACAAGACCGTCAGACCCTGGATAAGTGGATCAATGCTGTGGCTGTTACTGCCGCTGTGGCTCCGCTGCTGGGACTGCTGGGCACTGTAAGCGGAATGATCGAAACTTTCCGCATGATGACATCATTCGGCTCAAGCGACCCTGAAGTGATTTCCGGCGGTATCGCCAAAGCACTGGTGACGACGGAGCTGGGTTTGATCGTCGCTATTCCTGCACTGATCCTGAATGCTCTCCTTAGCCGCAAAGCGCGTCAGTACTACACGGAACTGGAGAACTTTGCACTAATTTTAAGTGGCGACGAGGGCAACACACATCAGGAATACCCGGATGCGCAGGCACGGGATACTGACACTGAATTGTCAGGGGCCGGACATCCATCCGGAGCAGGCTGATGATCGAATTATTCACCGGCAACCCCTTGTGCTGGGTCATGGTACTGACCGGTTGGTTTGCCTTTCAGCAAATCTGGATGCTGTACCTGAACCGGTTCGACAAGGACGTTCGCAGTAAAGACAGCGACCCGTTAATGACGCCGTCCGTGCTGGTAGGGGCGTTGCCGCTGATGGGGCTGCTTGGCACCATCATGGGATTACAGGGCAGCTTTACCGGCATGATGACCGACGGGGCTGACAGTCAAATCGTGTCTGCAGGTATTGCCGATGCGTTATTTACAACTCAGCTGGGGCTGGTGATGGCTATCCCGGGCTGGTTATGTTTGTCATATGTGAAAGGACATCTGCACGATACGCAGGAAGGTGAGGTGAAACATGGCTAGTCGATTACAACGCCGGCTGGAAGCACAACCCATTCAGTCTATTGATATGTCACCACTGCTGGATGTGGTGTTTATCCTGTTGATTTTCTTCATCGTTTCCACGGTGTTCGTTAAAGAAACCGGGGTCGAAGTAGATAAGCCCCAGGCCATCTCGGCACAAAAGCTTGACCAGATGTCCATTCTTATTGCCATCACTGCTAATGGTGAGGTGATGTACGACAGCACCAACATCGGTGTTGCCGGGGTACGGGGAACGGTAGAGCAACTGATGGTGCAGGAAGTGCGTCCGGTGGTACTGCAGGTAGATAAAACCGTGTCGACAGATCTGCTGGTGGAAGTGATTGATGCCGCCAAAATGGCCGGTGCTGTTGACGTCAACATTGCCACAGCAAAATTGTGAGGATGCAGAATGAAAAAGCAACTTTCAGCATTTTTACTCAGCGGCGGTGTCATGATGGTGTCGCTGGGAATACTGACTCTGGGTTATTACCTCAACAGTGAAGACGGCCCTGAGCTTGAAGTCAGACAGCTTGATATTGCCATTGCACAGCCGCCCCCGCCGCCGCCCCCGCAAAGTCAGCAGGTGACTGAGCAGGCAGATGTGAATATGCAGGTGGAAGGTGCTGGTGCGCCTGTATCGATGGCGGATATTCAGGTGGATCCGGAAATTGAAATTGATAAACCGGAGCGGCCGGACGTGGCAATGGCGCAACCGGACTGGGCTGCACCGGAAATAGACTGGGAGGCTTACGCTCTCAGTGAACTGGACGGCAAGCCTACCTTGCTGACTCCGGTAAAAATCCGGTTCCCGAAAAAACTGAAACATCGCGGTATTGAACGGGTTGTGGTGAAGCTGGATGTAATGATTGATGAGAAGGGTGACGTCACCCTGATTGATATCGTCGACAACCCGCATCATGAACTTAATAAGGAAATTCAGCGCTTTGTGAAAGGCAGTAAATTCACTGCTCCGCACAAAGCCGATCACGCTGTCAGAGCAAGATTTATCTGGCCTGTGGAGATTGAAGCATAATGAAAAAATTCACGTTTAAACGATTAGGGTGCTGTGCGTTACTACTTGCTTTCACAGCGGGCGCGCAGGCAGAGGTTAAAGTATCGCTGGAAGAGCCGGTCTGGGAATTCAGTTACCGCGCCGGTAAAAGCGATGCCCACAGGAACAGAGTAAACCGTGACGAAGGTGAGTTCTTTCATAACGTACAGCCGTTGCTGCAAAAGCAGGATTTCAACGGCGTAGAGCAAGCCTGGAACACCTACCGTCAGGAACACGAAAAAGTCAGTGCCATGCTGCATGAAATGATGGGCCAGGTGTTTTTAAGCTTAAAGAAAAACAGTGAAGCGAAAAAACACTTCGAACTGGCGTTAAAGGAAGATCCTTCATCGTCAACTTCACACCGTGGCCTGAGCATGATTTATATGCTTGATGAGTCTTACGAAAAGGCCCGTGAACATGTGGTGGCTTCGCTGGCACTCGGGGTGTCTGACAGTCAGGTGTATGGCCAGCTCGGATACCTTAACCTGCAACTGGAAAAACCCCGCAGTGCTACCGCAGCCTACCAGAATGCCATGATGCTGGAACCCGGTAATGCCCAGTGGGCGCAGGGGCTGCTGTTTGCGCTGATTGCCAGTGACGCACTTCCCCAGGCGTCTTCACTGGTGGGAGAAATGCTCAGTGAAAAGCCAGACAGCGCAAGGTTATGGCTGCAACGCAGTCAGATTGCGATGAAAAGTCAGGATGATCTCACTGCTATCAGCAGCCTGGAAACGGCGCTGTCTCTGGGGGAAAAGCGTGCGGAAAATCTCACGACTCTGGCAAAACTTCATGTGAAGTCCGGCAGTCCGCATCGTGCGGTTGCGCTGCTTAACGATAACGTCAGTACGTTGCTGGCCGGCAACAGTGATGGCGCAGAGACCATGTTAAGTATTGCCAACTGGCTGGCGGCCAGTCAGGACTGGCAAAACCTGGGTGCTCTGGTCAGTACATTGGATAAAAACGCTAAACGCCTTGATAGCAGTAACACAGCAATGCTGAACGTTATGAAGGCGAACCTCGCCATTGCGAAGGATCAGAACAGTAAAGCGCAGGACTACCTGCTGACTGCTATTAAAGCCGCGCCGGCGAACGGTGATGCGCTGATGACGCTGGCAGCACTTCTGCGTAAAGAGAAGAAAGACGAACGTGCAAAAATGTATTACCTGCGTGCCGAAGCACTCCCCGAATATAAAGAACGGGCCATGCTGGGACGGGCACAGGTCGCCATTAATCAGAACGCTTACGCTGATGCACTGACGTTGCTTCGTCAGGTGTACAAATCGAATCCGGGACGCAGTGATTTGCTGAGCAATATTCAGTCTCTGGAAAATATTGTGAAGAACGCATCATAATGACAACACAACATCTCCCTTTCTATTCAGCACCTGCCTTTACGGTAACTGTCAGAGTCATTCTGGCGGTGGCGGGTGGTTATGCGGCGGCTACCGCAATCAGTTTGTTGCTGGCGGCCGGGTCAGAGGTGTCCGGCCGCCAGGAAATTGCCTTTATCCGTATGGTGTTTTTCCTTGCATGGACGGTTTATATCATCTGGATATTCGCCATCAATAACCATGTAAAAGCCTTCATCACCGCGCTGGCAATTAACGCCATGGCGTGGGGACTGGTGTGGTCCGGTGTAGCGTCATGAAGGGGAGACGGCAATGAAAGGTTCACTCAGACAGTCGATGACCTGGCTGCATACATGGAGCAGCATCACCGCGGGCTGGATCCTGTTCGCGATATTTTTTACCGGTACGCTGGCATTTTTCAGAAGTGAAATTACTCACTGGATGCAGCCTGAATTACATGTGTCTGTGCCGGCTGAGAACAGCGCTGAAGTGGCTTACCGCTATTTGCAGGGCAAGGCCACGGGGGCTCAGGAATGGCAAATTTCTTTACCGGGACCCAGAGAAGAAACGGTCAGTGCAAGCTGGCGCAATGGCGGGGAAAATCGCCAGCAAATGCGTTCGCAACGTGCCGTCCTGGATGCGTCTACCGGTGAGGAGCTGACACCGAGAGAAACCGCCGGTGGCAATTTTCTGTACCGCTTCCACTTTGAACTATACGGCGTACCGCGTGCTGCAGGTGAGACCTTCGTCGGCATTGTCAGCATGATGATGCTCATTGGTATTGTCAGCGGCGTGATCATGCACCGTAAAATCTTTGCAGATTTTTTCATGTTCAGGCCAAAGAAGAAGCTGCTTTCCTGGATAGACGGGCACGTTCTGGCATCCGTGCTGGCGCTGCCATTTCATCTGATGATCACATTCTCCGGCTTGTTACTGTTAGGAGGCACTTTGCTTCCGTGGAACGGCAGTGGTGGTGGTCATGGTGGACCTCCCGGTGGCGGAGGTCCGCAGGGACAGGGCGGGCCGCAACGGGGCGCACCGCAAGCGCGGGCAATACAACATAAGCCGGCAGCGCCGGTTGTGGACAATAGCGCCCTGCTGGCACAGGTTATGGCCAGTGCTTCTGCTGAATGGGGCGTACCTGCTGACCGCATCACCATTAAAAATCCGGGCACAGATAAAGCGACATTTTCTGTATCCGGTCCCAACCGTGTTGAGTTATCCGCCGGTCGTGGCGGGAACAGCGGGCTGGTTTTTAACTCTGAAGGTGAAATTCTTAAAGTAGAAGAGGCGTCTTCTGCACCGAATACCAGCCAGGCAATTTATAACTATATGGATATGCTGCATCAGGCCCGTTTTGCCGACAGTGTTACCCGCTGGCTGCTCTTTTTTGCCGGTATCCTGGGCACGTTAATGGTGGGGACCGGTTCTATCCTTTGGGTAGAGAAGCGCGCCAAAAAGCAAATGGGACGCAGAGGCTTCGAACTGGTGAGAGGCACGAACATTGGCGCTATCGCCGGGCTGATGGTGGCTACCGGTGCTTATTTCTGGGCGAACCGCCTGTTGCCTGTAGAATTGGCGACACGCAGTGACTGGGAAATACGTAGCTTTTTCATTGTGTGGGGGCTTTGTGTGGTAGCCGGACTGTTCAGACGCGACCGGAAAGGCTGGCTCTGGCAAACGCTGGCGGCTGCAGTGCTCTTCACCTTTATTCCGTTGCTGGATGTCGCTACATCACCTGTCCCGGTGCCTGATACGTTAAGGATCATATTCGATGCAGCCTGTCTTATCCTGGCCGCGCTGGCCTGGTATGCGGTGAGTAAGCTTAAGGCAGAACCTAAGTCAAAACGCGCGCCGTCAGGCCGCAAAGACAGCCTTGCCCGCCGGAGACGGCCTGCACCGGAAGCGGGCAGCACCGGGGAGCAGACAGCATGATGACATTTCTGTGTTTACTGCTGTGCATTGCCGGTTTCCTGCACTTTTCTATGGCTAATCCGAAACATTTCCGTGCGGTCACCGGTGATGAGATTGAAAATGTGCCCGGGGGCAGGCTGATATTTCAGACGCTGGCAGTGTGTTTTCTGACTGTAGCGACGTTTCCGGCGATAGCCGGCTGGCAAACTGAAATCGGACTGGTTGTGTGGTGCGGATTGCTGCATGTGGCAGCGGTACTGGTGTCTTTGCTGTTTACTTATCAGCAGGATGCGCTGGCATTTGTATGGCGCTGGTGTGTGCCGGGAGGCTGGCTTCAGCGGGTATTACCCCGCTGATCCAACTGTCCGGGTTCAAACTTAGCCCGGACGTTTTACCCAGGCACTGCACCAGCCGTTGGTGTTAACCAGTTTACCCGGGAAAATGGCGCAGGGACGGTGAGCTTGTCCGTCCTCACCCTGAATGTACATGCAATTACCGCACTGAGACCCTTCCACCGTTGATTTCGGGGTATATTTCAATGCCTGTGCTGTGGGGTCGTCGGTCTGCAGTTGCTCCTGTGCCTGTGCGCGAAGTGCAGTGCCACCTAACGTCAAACCGATCAGTGTGGTGCCTGACAGTTTTAGGAAATCACGACGGTTCACATTACTCATAATTTGCTCCCATAAAGCTTAAACGAGAATGATTTGTTTTTATTTGGTCTTATAACGTAAAAAACCTGCCGCGATGACAGGTTTACCATGACAATAGTTATACGACACATTTACGGGACTGCCAAATCGTTCCGTCACATATTTGATGTAGATTAACTTTTCTTCACCGCAGGACCTGTGCATTTACGCGTTTTTACCTGCCAGCGTGACGGGTTTGTCCGGTTTCGCATAGGCATAACGGGCGATGGGTTCCGCACGGTGGTAAGTATCCAGCCCGCTGATACAGGCAAGATTCATTTTCTCCAAATCCAGTTGTCCGTCCTCACCGGTGGCCCCCTCCATCACGTAAATATCAAGCACCCTGCCAATGACCAGTACTGTCTTATTACATTGCAGCGTGGTTATTTCTTCTGCCGCCATGGCCATACGCAAAGGACTTTGAGCGACGAAAGGCGCGGCGAATCCGTCTTCTTTCAGCGGTGTTAAGCCCGTGGCATCAAACTCACTGGTGTGTTCATCATAGCGGGCAGAAGTCTGGTGAGCTTTATCTGTCCAGCCGGCGCTGACTGCATTAATGGTGTACACACCGGTTTCACGAATATTTTCCAGCGTTTGCCGTGGCACAGTGTGCGGACGTAACAACATGCCCTGAAGAGGAGGATGCGCCCCCACGTGAAATACAGAGCTGATAATGGCCAGGTTATCCCGTTTACCGTCAGTGGTGCCTACAAGGTTGGCCCCTTTGTAGCCTGACAAGCAGTTGATCAGGTTCGTTCGGGTCTGTTTTTCCAGCTCATTAATAGCAGCAGAGGAAAAATGCCGCATGGACGGGTCAGTCATATCAGGCATTCTCCTGCTCAACCTGCACAGTTAAGTTGTCGCCGTCACTGTACACTGTCATTTCAATAGGCTGACAGCAGACCTGGCAATCCAGTACCTGCATAACATTGATATCGTTCTGCTCATCAATTTCTACTTCATTCGGCTCCATGCAATAGGGGCAGTGAAATAACTTAGGGGTCGTCAGACTCATAACCACTCCGGATAACTGATTAAAATGATGTTGCTAACCTTTGATATACGAAGAAAACAGATAACCGGATTGTAAGGAAACTGCATCCGGCGGGTTGATTAAAGTGGCTGTATAAATATACACTTGGTCAGGTGTACAGTATCCGGTGCAGATGATGCGTAAAACGTTGCCTGAAAAATATTATCTTGATCACTTCCGAGAGTTTTTGTCCTTTTTCGACGGTGCCAGTGGCGCATTGCTGGACGACAGTGCGCGGCGTTTTATTGAGGATTTCGATGCACTGCCGGAACCGCAGCAATGCATCATCGCCCGTGCAGCAAACCGCAAATACGCCATCATCAACCGTGAGCATTTCTACTACGAAGAAATACCGCATCCGCAGCAGCAAATAGATGCGCTTTCCGCCTCCGGCTGGTTCGGGTGTGTAACAGAAGCGCCGCTGCAGGAACTGGCCGGTATGCTGACCAAGGCTGATATTCTTCAATATCTGCATGATCTCGGGATCAGCGG
This sequence comes from Alteromonas sp. ABV2_168, assembly GCF_056161165.1. Taxonomy (NCBI): domain Bacteria; kingdom Pseudomonadati; phylum Pseudomonadota; class Gammaproteobacteria; order Alteromonadales; family Alteromonadaceae; genus Alteromonas; species Alteromonas sp. ABV2_168. The sequence goes on from NZ_JBSWYQ010000001.1 coordinate 225,015, forward strand.
TCAGCCTGCTTCAGCTAAAAAAAGTGTACTGATGGCAGGCTTATTCGATGGCATAAAACGTCATGGCTGGCCGGCGTCATTGTCGGTGGAGCATTTACTGTTTTGCCGCTTCGATGCCACTATGCGTTATTTGCTGTTTCTGTTCTTCGGCAACATCAAAGGGCGGCTGAATCAGTTTTCCATGCGTGATCTCGGTATTATGCGTACGCGGGGCCAGGCTGTGTCTGATCAGGCACGCTTCGAATTGCCGGAGGATGCCGGCGCTGCTTTTTACTATGCTTCACGCACCGGCGAACTGGATTTTCTTGATGATGAGGCCTGTCTGGCAGCAGCAAAAGCCCCCGTGCCGGAAACCTTCTCCACCATTTCAGCAGTGCTGGCGGAAAAATACCACGCAAAACTGGGGTCAAAGCTGCTTTCTGTCGACCGGCAGGCTGCACTGACTTTTCTTGAGCAGTCTCCCGGCGACACAGCAAAAGAAAAATGGATTCGGGAAGCTTACAAAGAAGGGTCGAAAGACGAGGTGAAGCAAAGCCTGGAAAGCATTATCGACTCCCCGCCCTCTGATACATTGCTGGCTTTCGCAGAAGATTTTTATCAGCGTAAATATCATAAGAAGCGCACCAGTATAGTGACGGATATGTTGCGCAACGCATCCCGTACACTGCAACTTGACGAGAGTCAGAATCAGTCTGTTGAACGGGGCGTCATTGCCTGGTATCAGCGTCACGGCGCTGAAGCCTGGCGAACCGAGAATCGCTTGTGGCGGAGTCTGTTTGCCCTCACGTTCTGGACATTATTGTTTGAAGAGGATGCGCCGGTAACTGCCTTCGACCGGCGTCCCCAAAGCCTGAAGAATAATGCTTTCTACGAGTCATTTGCGGTAAAAATTGATGAACTGCTGGCAAGTTTTACTACTGCAGACGCACTGATGAAGCACGTAACGGCCATGGCCGCTGCCCATTATGGTGAATCGAACAGCCTGTTCCTGTGGGGAACAAAATTGCTGGGCCCGGTCAAAGGGTTGCTGAAGCATGCGCCGGTTACACAGGTGACAGCCATGCTGAAAATGATGGCGCAGGACTTTGCCAGTCTGCGTGACGGTTTTCCCGATATTATGGTGGTGGAAAACGGGGCGCTGCGGTTTGAAGAAATTAAGGCGCCCGGCGATCAGCTTCGCCGCAACCAGCTTGTCAGTATTCAGAAGCTGCAGCAGGCCGGATTTGATGTGCAAATAACGCAGGTAAGCTGGTACCGTGACCCGGAGCAGCCCTATGCTGTCGTTGATATCGAAACCACGGGCGGCAACAGCCAGTATCACCGGATCACCGAAGTCGGCATTGTGAAAATTATCAACGGGGTAGTGGTGGATGAGTGGCAGTCTCTAATCAATCCGCAGCGACACATTCCTTCGTCTATTACCCGGCTGACCGGGATCAGTAATGACATGGTCGCCGGTGCACCGGTGTTTGCCGACGTAGCTGAATCCATCGAAGCGTTTACCCGCGACTGTGTGTTTGTCGCCCATAACGTTAATTTCGACTATGGATTTATCAAGCAGGAATTTGCCCGTCTTGAGCAGCCTTTCCGGCGGCCCAAGTTGTGTACTGTCAGAGAGTCCAGAAAAGCCTTTCCCGGACTTGCCTCATATTCACTGGCGGCGCTGACAAAACACTTCGGCATTGATATGGAACAGCATCACCGGGCATTATCTGATGCAAGGGCGTCAGGCGAACTGCTGGTGATGACGCAGCAACAGGATTAAAAATGCTTAATGCATCGTTGCTGAACCCGCGGGTTTTCTCCTGCGTATTTTATTATGCACTGTTGAAGTGTGTACGCGTTCTTGCTGTTTGGCCTTCTCTCCGGGAAGGCCTTTTTTTATAACTTCATTTTTAAACCGGTGAGAATACGCTCAACGTTGTCCACCACGTCCAGCCGGATAAACCATTCTGCATCTTCTGCGAACAGCGCACTGCCGCCTATTTCGCCGGAAAAGCCATGACCGTATCCGAGAAAGTCCTCGGTGAGTTCCGCACGGGAACCCAGCCCTTCATCAACCCGGGAAGCGTAGACAAAGTAGGACAGCGGATAGTTTTTAATGGCACCTTCCCCGGCAACGCCAATAATGGCTTTATTGCGTGACTGGTCAAGACGCTGGATCCACTCAATAAATACTTCGTGCTGCGGGTGCCAGGCATAGCGGTATTCACTGCGGACAAAATTACCGCCTGTCATGCGCTCCAGACTGATCTCAAAGCCGGCTTTATCTGAAAAACGGCCCGAATATTCCAGCTCTGCATAATCCAGTTTCGCCGGTAGTTGCAGAGCATCTGAGGGATCCTGATTATCCAGTTGCCCGGCAACCAGTTCTACGGCGTGATGACTGTTCAGATTAACCACATGGCGAATACCTTCAATCCAGCCGTCCTTCGACAAGCCGGTGGAAGATACCCGCCCTTTGTAGGTGGGAATAATACCAATCTCCGTCTTGCCTGCAGATGACGTATGTCTGACATATAAACGACGGACATGAAGCTGCTGGCTGCTACCGTCAAACAAGGTGTTGTGGCTTGAAGAGAAGTCATTACCGGTGACAATAAAACTGTTCAGGCTCCAGCTTTCCCCCATAGCGAGTTGAGGATAATAGCGGATCCGGTATTGCGTGCGGTGATCTCTGTCTGAGCGGGCATCTGAACGAACCTGTAAATCCAGCTTGTCGTTAAAAGACCATTCACTCTGACCCGAAGCACTGGTGCTGATAAAAAGAGCAACACACAAACCTGAAAAATACCGCCACATAACACTGCTTTCCATATACCGGACACAAATAAACCAAACACAATACGATGAATTTATTACATTAGCTCAGGCGACAAATGTTCGGGCAAAAAAAAAGCCAGCACGGGGCTGGCATAGAAGTGGAACGCAATGAGATTGGGAACTCAAACACATCGGGAGAGATGTTCAGGAAGAGGTCTTCCCGTTTGAAGTTGAGATTATAATAGCGCTGACCAGCTGGTCCGGATATCGGGAAAAAGCGATGAGTGAAATCGTATTTTACGAATGATCTTGCGAATGATTTTACGAGGAATATGAGAGAGGCGGAAGCACCGCCTCCCAGCACGCAAAATCAGAAGCGGTAACCAACACCTGCCATCAATGCCGCAGAAACGTCATCGCCAGAGTCTGAAACTGCTGTTGATTCGAGCTTGGCATAAAAGCCCTGTGCTTTACCTGAAAAGGTGAATCTCGCGCCTATTCCGGCAGTAAACTCATTTCTGCGATAGGTACTAGAGTAGGAGCCGGGAATGCATTCAAATTCATTACAGATAACGGAGTCTATCACTGCGTTGTCTTCATCTATCCGCGATACTCCCAGCTTCCCATAGAAACGAAACCAGTCTGTATTGAAATCGTGACCCAAATTTAAACCGGCGTAAGCAATGGTAATCATCCCTTTTTCACGGCCATATTTGAATTCTACAGAGGTAATTTCGTTGAAATCGTATCCGGCTTCCACATATTGACCGGAGTAGCCGCAACTACTGCAATCTTCAGACGTAGTTGTGAAAAAACCGGCTCCGGCGTAAAGACCACTGTCTTCATAAGCTAAAGCAGAGGGAGCAAACAAACCGGCGGCAACTGCAGAAGCTAACAGTGGGGCAGCTTTGAAAAAAGACGACATAAAACAACTCCTTAATGAATCGTCAGACACACCTGTAAAGAGCAGGAATCTGATGCACCAGTCCGTCCGGTGCACTCATAAGGTAGATGCTGACGCGCTGTTAAGCCACCCGCGAAGTGTAACCAAACATTACCTGGCGTAACCTGAACCAATTGCGGTAAAAGGCATATCCAGTTCCAGCTCAGGAACCTGAAGGCCTACCCAGGCCGGAAAGGTATTGCTGTTCGGTCCCGGAAAAAGGGTATATTCATCTGCCCAGGGATAGCGGGCAACGGCTTCCTGCACCTTAGGTAGCAAAGCTCTGGCTTTTTCACCGGTAACCGAAAGGACTTTCTCCGGCTTTGCTCCATACCAGTAGCGATCCGGCGTCGGCGTAGTGTACTCCCTCAGCGCAGGCAGGCCACTTTTTACCCGCCAGCCAGTGACTTCATACACTGTGTACTCCGGTGCATCCTGCGGCTTTACCGCAATCCAGGTATGCACGGCAAACCAGCCACGCCAGCTGTAGGCATCAGCCGCATAGACTTCGATAACCGCGTCAGAAAAGTTATCCGGCGCATAAGCAATGCCCGCAGGCTCTCTGGACGCACTGCGCCAGTCCTGACTGGAACATCCAGCGGTGATCATAATGAGCGTGAGTAACAAAAATTTTCGCACAGTTTTCTCCTTTTCTTCGTTTCATACTCTCAGGACGGTGAAAACAGCACAAACAAAAACACCCGCAAAAGCGGGTGTTTTATCGATTTTTGACGTTTACGCCATACCGAGTTTCTTCTCGAGATAGTGGATGTTAGTACCACCGGCAAAGAAGTTTTCATCGGCCATGATACGGCGCTGTAACGGGATGTTGGTTTTAATGCCGTCTACTACCAGTTCGTCCAGCGCGTGGCGCATACGGGCAATGGCTTCATCACGGCTTTCACCGTAAGTGATGAGTTTACCAATCATGGAATCATAATACGGCGGTACGCTGTAGCCGCTGTAAATATGCGATTCCCAGCGTACACCCAGACCACCCGGTGAGTGGAAAGTGTTGATTGTGCCAGGGCTTGGAATGAACGTGTCCGGGTCTTCCGCATTGATACGGCATTCAATGGCGTGACCACGAATTTGTACCTGTGACTGGTCAACAGACAGTGGCTGACCGCCAGCAATGCGAAGCTGTTCTTTAATCAGATCAACGCCGGTGATCATTTCAGAAACAGGGTGTTCTACCTGAATACGGGTGTTCATTTCGATGAAATAGAATTCGCCGTTTTCGTACAGGAATTCGAAAGTACCTGCACCGCGGTAACCAATTTCTACACAAGCTTTACAGCAGCGCTCGCCAATTTTGTTGCGCATTTGCTCTGAGATACCAGGCGCCGGCGCTTCTTCCACAACTTTCTGGTGACGACGTTGCATTGAACAGTCACGTTCACCTAAGTGAATCGCATTGCCCTGACCGTCTGATAGTACCTGAATCTCAACGTGACGGGGATTCTCAAGGAACTTTTCCATGTACACAACCGGGTTACCGAACGCGGCACCGGCTTCTGCCTGTGTGGTTGCGATAGATTGGATCAGTTCGCTTTCGCTGCGTACAACACGCATACCACGACCACCACCACCACCGGCAGCTTTAACGATGATTGGGTAACCAATGCGTTTAGCAATGGCTTTGTTGCGTTCTTCATCGTCGGTCAGCGGGCCATCGGAACCCGGTACACAAGGTACACCGGCTTTTTTCATGGCGTTAATCGCTGACACTTTGTCGCCCATCAGGTTAATGGTGTCCGCTTTCGGACCAACGAAGATAAAACCGCTTTTCTCGACCGCTTCAGCAAACGCTGCGTTTTCCGCCAGGAAGCCGTAGCCGGGGTGAATGGCAATTGAATTGGTTACCTCCGCCGCAGCAATAATGCGCGGAATGTTCAGGTAACTTTCAGTTGCAGAAGCACCACCGATACAGATGGATTCATCTGCCAGCAGTACGTGTTTTAAGTTTCTGTCCGCGGTAGAGTGCACGGCTACGGTTTTGATGCCCAGTTCTTTACAGGCACGCAAAATACGTAACGCGATTTCTCCGCGGTTAGCTATGAGTACTTTATCTAACATATCGGCCGCCTGATTATTCGATGATGAACAGAGGCTGATCGAACTCTACCGGTTCCTGGTTTTCAACCAGAATAGCTTTAACAACACCCGCTTTGTCAGCTTCAATCTGGTTCATCATCTTCATTGCTTCGATGATACAAAGGGTATCGCCAACGTTTACAGACTGACCGACTTCAACGAATGACTTGGCAGTAGGAGAAGAAGCGCGGTAGAACGTACCAACCATCGGAGATTTAACCTGATGGCCAGTAGGCCCTTGCTCGGCAGCCGGTGCTTCAGCAACAGGCGCAGCGGCAGCAACAGGTGCTGCAACAGGTGCTGCTACAGGAGCAGACGCTGGTGCAGCATAGTTGTAAGCCATTGGTGCAGCAGCACCAGTAGGACCACGGTGGATGCGTACAGATTCCTCACCTTCAGTGATTTCCAGTTCGGCAATACCGGATTCTTCAACCAGTTCGATGAGTTTTTTAATTTTTCTGATATCCATTGTCATTTCTCGTTTTTAATTCAGTTTTTCAGGTTCAGGGCTGCCGTCAATGCGAGTTCATAACCAATGGCACCTAAGCCAAGGATGACACCTGCAGCAACGTCAGATAGATATGAATGATGGCGGAAAGGTTCCCTTGCATGCACATTAGACAAATGCACTTCAATGAAAGGGATGTTTACACTTAACAGTGCATCACGAAGGGCGACACTGGTATGTGTAAATGCCGCAGGATTGATGATGATAGCATCGACCTTTCCCATGGCATCATGAATGCGGTTGATCAATTCGTGTTCTGCGTTAGACTGGAAATGGCTCAGCGATGCACCTGCCGCGCTGGCTTTTTCTACCAGATTATCGACAATGTCCTGAAGCGTCTGGTAACCGTAGGTTTCCGGTTCACGCTTGCCCAACATATTCAGGTTGGGGCCATTAAGTAACAAAATTTCCATAAACTTGCTGCTATCTTTCTTAAAATGATTGCTTACAACGCATTTCAACAGAAAATAACTCTGCTTGCACGAATTTTGGACCATGAATTGTGGATTTCCACCAGGTTAACGGCAGATTATAGAGGATGAGATAGTTTTCGCAGCAAAATACTGGTCTAATCAGGGGAAATAGACGCAAGATTAGATGATAATCTATGGTTTTTTAACACTCTCTATACCAGCTAGACGCTTTTCCATTCTTCCGCGAACATTTGTTTGCACTTAATGTCGTCACCGGCACTTTATTCCCGGCAGCCACGTGTACCTACCTGGTTATTTGTTTCTGCGCATCTTGCCGGTACGGTTAATTTTGTTAGGGAAGATGCGATTAAGTCCCCGATGTTAGATCATATCTGCATAGTAGATCAAAGCCGTCGTCACGTGTTCAAGATGTATGGTTCATATGACGTCACTGAAGACTTCACTGTGGGCTTTAACTCTACGCTTTCAAGCGGTCGTCCGCTGTCTGCGTTTGGTCAGGGCTACCCGGATACAGATCCGAATGTATACGGCAGCTACGGCGATACGTTCTACATCTATCAGGGCTGTGCTGTAGAGGGTGATACCTGTGCACAGGAAGACAAGCTGTACCGCTATGCACCACGTGGCAGTGCAGGTCGTACACCGTGGACCTTCAAGGTTGACTTGTCAGCAGCTTACGCATTCTCTTACGAGGGTGTCGATATGCGTACGTTCATTAACATCTTCAATGTGTTAAATACACAGGAAGCGCTGGCACTGAATGAGCATTACGAGAGTAGTGAAGGTACAGTTAACCAGTGGTATGGCGCAGCTTACAGCTGGCAGGCTCCGCGCTCAGTAAGATTAACGTTCGAGGCGCGTTACTAAAATAACGTCTCACCCGGACCCGAAGCCCCTTCTCCCAAGGGGCTTTTTTTATGCTTGCGGTTTAGCGGGCTGTTCTGCTATTGATTGCCCAGTGCGCGGTTCACGTGGTCAGCAAATGCGTCTGCTCTCATAAACCCCGTTACCCTGGACTGATTGATTTCTTCACCGGCAGTATTGAAAAACAAAATAGTAGGTAATCCCAGTACATCAAACTCGTCCTGGAAAGCCAGGTTCACCGGCGTGTTCTCTGTGAGATCGATTTGCATCCATACCGTGTTTGAAAGCGCAGAGATGACCGCCTCATCGGGAAAGGTGTACTTCTCAAATTCTTTACAGGCCACACACCAGTCGGCGTACAGGTCGACCATCACCGTTTTGCCTTCGGCATTTGCAGCAGCCAGCTTCTGCTCAAAGTCATCCAGGTTTTTAACGACCATAAATTCCGGATGACCCGCATCATTCCCGTGCTGACCACTTTGTTGCGCAACCGGCGATGACGTGCCGCCAAACAGCGTGACATAACCGGTCATGGCGCTGGCGAATAAGCCCAGTGAAACAAGCAAGGTGCGTACACCCTTCATGAAAGACGGCTGTGTGGGCTGATTGACTACGCTATAGTAAGAGAAGGTAGCAAGACCCGTTAATGCCCATAGCAGATTAGTCCAGGACGAAGACCACAGGCGCTCGATAAACAGAATCGCTACGGCCAGCATCATAAAGCCGAAGCTCACCTTCACCACGTTCATCCAGTTACCGGCCTTCGGAAGCAGTTTTCCGCCAGTCATACCAAACAGAATAAGAGGAATACCCATTCCCAGGCTAAGTACGTACAGTGAAATGAAGCCCAATGTCATGTCGCCGGTTTGTGCGATAAACAATAAAATACCGGTAAGTGGTGCGGTGGTGCAGGGAGAAGCCACCAGACCGGACAGCACACCCATCACAAACACGCCGGCAAAATTGCCGCGTTTCTGATTATTGCTTACATCGTTAAGTTTACTCTGCCAGGACGACGGCAACTGAATTTCATACACGCCGAACATGGCCATAGCCAGCGCAATAAACAGCACAATAAACACGCCCAGAATGGCCGGGTGCTGAAGGGCTGCCTGGAACTGTACGCCCGCCGAAGCAACCACAAGACCTAAAATGGAGTAGGTGATCGCCATGCCCTGCACGTACACAAAGCTTAAGGTGAAGGCGCGGCTTAAGCTCATGCCTTTACCCTGACCCAGCACGATGCCGGATAAAATGGGGTACATGGGGAATACGCATGGAGTGAAGGCAAGGCCAATGCCCAGTGCCAGAAACAGTAATAGAGTCACAGGCAGATTGTCTTTGTCAGCCAGCCTTTCAGCCAGCCCGAACTGCTCAGATTTTACCGCTTCGCCGCTGGCTTCTGAAGACGAGCTGTCCTGCTCAGCGGGTTCTGCATTACCCACAGCAGACAGATAAATCACTTTTACGGTCGGGGGATAACACAGGCCGGCGTCAGCACACCCCTGGAAACGGACCTTCACCACGCCATCCTCTTTGGACTGGTTTACCGGAACGGTAAAGGAAACATTGTGGTAGTACACTTCGGTGAGACCAAAAAACTCATCTTCTTTTTCTTTGCCCTCAGGAAATACCGGCTCACCTAATTCGACGTCTTTCCCCACCAGTTTGAACTGGTGCTTATAAAGGTAGTAATCATCTGCAATAGTAAAGTTAAGGGTGAGTTCATCGTCGTTTTGCTGAAAATCAAACACGAAAGCGTCATCAACAGGCAGAAAGTCAGGCTCTTCCTGTTGCGGGAAGGCGTCTCCCTGATTGAAATCCGGAATTTGTGCTGAGGTCTGTGCGGGCAGCAATAAACACAGGCAAATAAACAGCAGGGACGAAAAATACTTCATAACAAGCTTATCCTTCAGAAAAAGCGCAATATCGCGGATGGTGGCTCAGCCGTCCCGATCCGGATACTGCATTATCAGGGTGCAACGGACATTTCCCATAACTGACCGTGGCAGTAGCGGTATTCTTTCAGATTTTTCTGTTCAGAACGAATCCCTTACCGTGAAAACTGTCGTACTCATAAGAAATAACTTGTGTTTAAAGTGAGCAACCCCACTTTACCCTTTCAGTTTGCTGGTAACAGTCTACGAAAATTTGTGCTGCAGCCGGCATTAAACTTAAGCAACGAGGTTTAGTTTTGCGACTTTTATTTTTGCTGTTCGCCATTATGCCCATTATCGAAATTGCCTTACTGGTAAAAGTTGGCGGCATCATCGGCGGATGGAACACCATTGGAATTGTGTTATTAACCGCCTTCATCGGCGCTTACTTTGTGAAGCGGGAAGGCATTCACACCTTACAGATAGCGCAGGAAAAAATGCAGCGCGGTGAAATGCCGGGCAAAGAAATGGTAGAGGGCCTGATGCTGGCCGTGGCCGGTGTGTTAATGGTAACGCCGGGCTTTATCACAGATATTTTCGGTATTTTACTGGTGTTGCCCGGTACCCGTCACCTTATCGCCGGATTTGTCAGCAAGCATATGAAGATGCGTGTGGTCACGGCAGGCTCGTTTCAGCAACAGGGACCTTTTGCCGGTGGCGCCGATCCATTCGGTCAGCGTCCTCAGGGTGGCCAGTACAATGCTGACGGCGATGTATTTGAAGGTCAGTACACCGACAAATCAGCCGGTGAAGATAAGCCCCGCCTTAAATAAGCTTCTGCGGCCGCACGCTCCGTCGTGTGGCCTGATTGTTCTGTTCTTCAATTATTTATCCCGCTCCCCCTGAGAAAAGTAAAAAAATTTGCATTTTTTTCACCAAATCCCCTTGAAGTTGTAGGGTGACTCCCCCATCTATCCACGCAGAACACGATTTGAAGGCAGGAGACTGCTTTCTTTATACAGTAAATGGCGTACACAAGACCGTACGTCCTTGTTAACTAACATTTAGATAGTTGGAATTTTCAGGAGACTTGAAAATGGCAATTCGTCCTTTACACGACCGCGTAATCCTTAAGCGCGCTGAGCAAGAAACTAAATCTGCCGGCGGCATCGTGCTTACCGGTTCTGCTGCAGAAAAATCTACCCGTGCGAAAGTTATCGCTGTGGGTAACGGCCGTATCCTTGAGAACGGTGAAGTTAAAGCTCTTGACGTAAAAGTTGGCGACACCGTTATTTTCAACGACGGTTACGGTGTAAAAACCGAGAAGCTGGAAGGTGAAGAAGTGCTTATCGTTAGCGAAAGCGACATTCTGGCAATCGTTGAGTAATAGACGTTTAACGTTTTAACCGTATTTAGAGGAATTTAAACATGGCAGCTAAAGAAGTACGTTTTGGTGATGACGCCCGCACGAAGATGCTGAAAGGCGTTAACATTCTTGCAAACGCAGTAAAAGTAACATTAGGTCCTAAGGGCCGTAACGTAGTACTGGATAAGTCATTCGGTGCCCCTACCATCACTAAAGATGGTGTATCTGTAGCCAAAGAAATCGAGCTGGAAGACAAGTTCGAGAACATGGGCGCGCAGATGGTTAAAGAAGTAGCGTCTAAAGCAAACGACGAAGCGGGTGACGGTACTACTACTGCAACTGTTCTGGCACAGGCTATCGTAACTGAAGGTCTGAAATCTGTTGCTGCAGGCATGAATCCGATGGATCTGAAGCGCGGTATCGATAAAGCTGTTGCTGCAGCTGTTGAAGAATTAAAAGCTCTGTCTACTGATTGTGCCGACAGCAAGTCTATCGCTCAGGTAGGTACTATCTCTGCTAACTCTGACTCAGAAGTGGGTCAAATCATTGCTGAAGCAATGGAAAAAGTAGGCAAAGAAGGTGTTATCACTGTTGAAGAAGGTCAGGCTCTGCAAAACGAGCTGGACGTAGTAGAAGGTATGCAATTCGACCGTGGTTACCTGTCTCCTTACTTCATCAACAACCAGGAAAATGGCACTGTTGAATTAGACAACCCGTTCATCCTGCTGGTTGACAAGAAAGTATCAAACATTCGCGAACTGTTGCCTACACTGGAAGGCGTTGCTAAAGCCGGTAAGCCTCTGCTGATCATCGCTGAAGATCTGGAAGGCGAAGCGCTGGCAACTCTGGTTGTTAACAACATGCGCGGTATCGTGAAAGTAGCTGCTGTTAAAGCACCTGGTTTCGGTGACCGTCGTAAAGCTATGCTGCAGGACATCGCAATCCTGACTGGCGGTACTGTTATCTCTGAAGAGATTGGTCTGGAGCTTGAAAAAGTTCAGCTGGAAGACTTAGGTACTGCGAAGCGTGTAGTTATAAATAAAGACAACACTACGGTTGTTGACGGTGCAGGTGACGAAGCCGCTATCGAAGGTCGTTGCGCTCAAATCCGTGGTCAAATCGAAGATTCTACTTCTGACTACGACAAAGAGAAGCTGCAGGAACGTCTGGCTAAACTGTCTGGCGGTGTTGCGGTGATCAAAGTAGGTGCTGCTACTGAAGTTGAAATGAAAGAGAAGAAAGACCGCGTTGAAGATGCACTGCACGCTACCCGCGCTGCGGTTCAGGAAGGCGTAGTCCCTGGTGGTGGTGTTGCTCTGGTTCGTGCAGCCGCTAAACTGGTAGACCTGACTGGCGAAAACGAAGACCAGACTCACGGTATCAAGCTGGCTCTGCGCGCGATGGAAGCGCCTCTGCGTCAGATCTCTATCAACTCTGGTGCAGAAGCATCGGTTGTTGTTAATGAAATCAAGAACGGCGAAGGTAACTACGGCTACAACGCAGGTAACGACACTTACGGCGACATGCTGGAAATGGGTATCCTTGACCCGACTAAAGTGACCCGTTCTGCGCTGCAATTCGCCTCTTCTATCGCCTCTCTGATGATCACCACAGAAGCGATGGTAGCTGAGCTGCCTAAAGAAGAAGCTGCTGGTGCACCTGATATGGGTGGTATGGGCGGAATGGGCGGCATGGGTGGAATGATGTAATCATTCTCCGCTTCAGCCACTCGTTGTAATTCAATGAGTTAGAAGCCTATTGAAACTAACTGTGGTACGATTTGTATCACGGTTAGTTTCACACTTTTCCCTTAATCTTTTCCCACGATATTCCATCAGCTTCCCAATAGCTGTCTTTTATTTCCTCTACCCTAAAAATTAAGCCCTGTGTTGCTCTTTGAGATTGCGGAACTTAATCGCAGGTTACTGCTTTATCACAAATTCATTTTTCACATCATTGCTGGAGCACCTTTTCATCCCGCACTAAATGAGTTTACAGAGCCGTAAACCGGACACTTTCATAGAAAATTGCTACCTGTTTGATTTGATGTTTTATCGAACACTAGAAAGCTGAAAAATTGGACTTCATAATAAAATATTCTTGAATTTGTAATTCATATGAGATAAAAAATTGTTATGTGGTGGTGGTATTGCCTCAGACAAAACTTCCGCATCTCAACTTTCTGCTCTCTGCGCTGATACCCGGCTGTAGCGTCGACGGGCCAAACCGATTTTCCGAACACACAACCCGGAGTTTTTATGACTATGAACACGGATGTAAGGCCGAATCGCCGCTTGACTAAGCTGGCGCTCACAATCAATCTTTCGTTATTCGCGAGTCTGGGCTCTGCTGGCGTATATGCGCAGGAAGCTGCCAGTGATGATGCAGCAAATGTTGAAGTGGTCAGCATCACAGGTACGCGAATCCCCAGAGCAGAGATAGTGGCTACCAGCCCTGTGACCTCCATTGATGAATTCCAGCTTCAGCTCGACCGTGCAGTAAACGTTGAAGACATTATTTTCAAACTGCCCCAGGCGCCGGGTGACGGTGCCAGTGGCAGTTCAGCCACCACCATCGACTTACGTGCATTGGGCCAGAACCGGACGCTTGTTCTGCTGGATGGTACCCGGGCAGTGCCTTTCGGCTTCCGTAATGCTGTAGACGTGAATGCTATTCCGGCCGGACTTATTAAGCGGGTAGACGTGCTGACCGGCGGCGCGGCAGCCGTATACGGCGCAGATGCCGTGTCTGGTGTGGTTAACTTTATTCTCGATGATAACTTCTCCGGGATGGAGTTCTCTACCAGCTACGAATTTCCCGATGGCGGCGCGGAGCAGTTCAATGCTGAAGCGGTATTTGGTGGCGATATACTCGATGGTAAAGGTCACCTGACTGGCTTTGTCAGCTACTCCGACCGGGATGCCCTGCTGGCCGGCGAGCGTGATTTTGCCATGCTCAACAGCACCAGTGTGGTTAACACCGGCGGTTATTACACCGATGTGGCCAGCGGCAACAGTTTCGGCATTGCCGATGACGGCAGCATCACCGGTGAGATGAACACCAACGATGTGACCGCAGCGTCGTACCTGGTATCGCCCATGACCCGTAAATCAACCGGCTTATTCTGGGACGTTGATCTGTATGACAATGTGACTTTCTACGGCCGCGCTATGTACTCCCGGGTTGAGGTAATGTCGGCAGGCAGTGTAGGTCAGACGCCGGTTTCCGTGAATGAGACGGTTACCCTGACCACGGACAACCCTTACATTACTGACGATATCGCCAGCCGCCTGACCTTTGATGACAATGGTGAGGCTCAGGTGACGGTGAACCGTAATTTGGGTCTTGGCCTTCAGCGCACCCGGACTATGCGTGACACGGTGCAGTTCCAGGCGGGCTTTAAGGGTGATATCACCGATTATCTGCGTTACGACGTTTATGCCCAGCATGGCAAAACTGAAGAAACCGATAAGGTTTACGGTAGCGGTTATGACACCAGTGCCTCGGGCAGCAGTACTTTTGCCGCCATCGCCAACACTGTAGATTTATTCGATCCGTCAGTAGCGCTCAGCAGTCTAGAGACCACTTTGATCTACCATGATCGCGAGCGCACGCAGAACGTTGCTGCTATCACCTTCTCCGGTGAATCAACGCCGCTGTTTGAATTGCCGGCAGGGCCGGTAAGCTACGCTATCGGCTATGAATATCGCCGCGAAGCCGGCGTGCAGATGCCGGGCGACGCGTTCCGCCTAGGCACCACTTTTTCATCCAGCAGTTCAGCAGAAATAGACGCCAGCTTCTACAGCAGAGAAACCTTTGCTGAGGTGCTGGTACCCCTGCTTGCCGACATGCCCTTCGTGCAGCAGCTTGATTTTGAAGGCGCATACCGCATCTCCAGCTATTCCAACACCGATGCTGACAACACTCACAAGCTGGGTCTGAACTGGACGGTGAATGATGACTGGCGTCTGCGCTGGACTCGTCAGTCCGCCTTCCGTGCGCCTAACCTTGGCGAATTCGCAGGGCCGGTTTCCGGATTGTCTCTGGCATTGTTTGACCCGTATAGCGACCAGTTTATCAGCCGTTTAGCGGGGCGTTTTGAGGGTGACCCCTGCTTGTTAGGTACCGGCGATGCCGACCAGTGTGCCCGCTACGGCGCACCGGCAGTGGGCACTGAGTGGGATTCCTCTACCGCGCTGTATACCTACGGTGGTAACCCGGATATCAAACCGGAGAAAGCGGATTCCACTACCATCGGTGTGGTTTATACACCGGAATACGTTGACGGCCTGGACGTGACCATTGACTGGTACAGCATTGAGATTAATGATGCTATCTGGGTTATTCAGCCAGCAGCGGCGCTGCAGAACTGTTATATCGATAACCCTGTTGCGGGCAACCCGTTGTGTGGCGCAGTGCTGCGTGATGAGGAAACTGGTTTTATCACTACGGCTCTGGTCAATGACTTCAACGTCAGTACCTTTATTCAGGAAGGTCTGGATATCTCTGCTCAGTATCAGTTTGCAGCGCCGGAAGCGATGGGTGGTGATTTTACCCTAAACTACTCAGCTAACCTGGTTACTGAAGCTAAGAAAAAGCTTGATCCGACCCTGCCATTTGAAGACTGTAAAGGCACCTACGGTACGGCCTGTACCGGTGACTACGCCAGCTCACTGCAGGCGGACTATAAGCATCGTCTGTCACTCGGCTGGGGGCTGGATGCCTGGAACGTGCAGGTCAGCTGGCGCCGGATTGGTGATGTGGACTATGCCAGCGACCGCAGTATCGGGATTTCCGCACAGAATTACATCGATGTGGCGGCCTCCTGGCAGGCAACCGGTGAACTGGAGCTGAGCGCCGGTGTGGACAACCTGTTCGACAAAGAGCCACCAGTTCCGTCTGCAGGCGCAACCCGCTTCAATACTGTCAGCGGTTATGATGTGGTGGGTCGTTCCATTGGGGTATCGTTGCGATATCGTCCGTCGCTGTAAGTCAATAGGTTGTCTCAACCGTTAAAAGGCGCGCCCAGGTGCGTCTTTTAACGTGTTGTGCGTTCCTCCCGCAAGCCTTCGCCTGAAAAAGGTCGCAGCCGATAGCATCAGCACCATGCCGATAATTGATACAAAATAGGCGCTGTCTATTAGAAAATGTACCCAGCTCACATCGCCTTCGAACCCACTTTTAAATAGTAATATCGCCACGCCTCCTGCATAGCCTGCTGCATCGGCAATGTAAATGAGGAATCCAGCATTGGCTCTCACATTGACCAAACAAACCAGTCGCTCAAAAACAATGCAGTTGAAAGGCACATAGGCCAAATAAATACTGACGGTCAGGCTTATCATCCAGCTAAGCCCTGAAAGTATACCTTGCTGGAAAAGCAACGAACTGACCCCCATGCCAACAAAGCCTGCAACAACCATGATGTGGTTCACCATTAACGCTCGAAAGTGATTGTTTATCCACATTACACAACCAAGGAGTATAAGCACAACCAAAGAGGCGTAGATTGAGGAAACTGCGAATATGCCCGGTGCATCTCCGTATCCCAATTCTTGCCATAACTCAGTGGCAAAATTGTCACTGAAGTCGCGAATAGCAGAAAGTAACATGTAGGCCAGAGTTAAGCAGGCAAGGCCGGTGAAGTAGTAACTGATTAATGTTAAGCGATCATGGTGGGACATGGGCTGGCGTTTGCGTCGTTCACCAATATCTCGTATTGACGGCGCTGGGGTGCTGGCCAGCCATCGAACGGACAAAAAAAGTGGCACAGTAAATAACAGACCGGTTGCTGCGGGCATCCAGTATTCGTTTACGCCAAGGTGGAGCATAATAAACAGTCCAGCCGATTTAACTACTCCCGTCGACACGATGAAGCTTACCGATAAAATGGCCGCAAGGATCTCTGTGGTGCGTCGACCTTCCAGGTAACTAAAAACGAGTCCCCAAATCATTCCTAGTGGTAGTCCGTTGAAGAACAGCGCCACCCATTTAACGTCATCCGGGAGAAGGGCGAATGTAATGAGCGCGACTTGCGATGCCATGACTAGCAAGAGAATAGCTTTGCCCCGGTGGGCTGTGCTCATTTCTGCAATAACGCGAATACCAATAAATTTTGATACTGCATACCCCACCACCTGAGCAATAATAAGCACGCTTTTAAAGTCTAGACCGAATAATTCTTCTGCTTGTGCGTAATTCGCCACCGTAAAGGGTTTACGAAAGGCATACATACAAAAATAGGTACTGAAGGCGGCAACAGCAGTACTTAAAATAAAGACGATCTGTTCCTTTTTCCAACGAGGAAAAATGCGCTCACACATAAAAAGCGACCCCTTCTTACATTTCTGACGACAGGGTAACGGTAAAGTGTGAACAATTTATTGAGCCAGTAATTATCCTGTGCAAATTACCTCTACTTGTGAAGACGCTAGTGCTTTAATTAATATGTTTGATGGCTGTTGTTCACAAATGAGCGTGTCGACTTGTTCAAGCTGCGCAAATTGAACGGTGCCCGCAGCGTCAAACTTTGAGGAATCTGTCAGTACGATCTTTTTTCTGGCAAGCGTGAGTAAGGCACGCTTAAATTCAGCTTCTTCCGTACTGAAGTCCAGCCATCCACCTTCTGCACTCACTCCGCCCGTTGATAAAAAAAGAATGTCTGGAAAGTGGCGTTGAGCCTGACAAATTGCATCGATACCAAATGCGGCTCGATAATCCATATTCACCACACCGCCAATAATTACCAGGTTGAAGTCGGGCTTACCGGCAATTTCTCCAGCGACTTCTAAAGAATTGGTAATAACAGTGAGGTTCTTTTGTTTTGCGAGTGATTTTGCCAGCCAAAAGCTGGTGGTGCCGCTGTCTATAAATATTGTCATTCCGTCAGTGATGCACATTGCCGCCCTCTCGCCAATTCGCTTTTTACTCTCGGCATTGCGATTTACACGTTGGTAATAGGGCGGTTCCAACTGAGACGCAGGTAATCTTACTCCGCCATGAATTTTCTCAACCCTGCCAGCCGATTCTAATTGGCGTATGTCGCGGCGAATGGTTTCTTCTGATACATCAAACTGACGTGATAGCGCAGTAACGGTAAGAGAACGGTGAAGTTCTACTAATTCTAGAATTGCTGTTTGCCGGTCTGTCATGGTGTTGTCTCGAGTTTTTATCGAAGATAAGTATATGCACTTCCTTGACGTACTCAAGTGAAAACCACATTAATCCACAAAATGTCACATCAATTCACACAAATTGTCACATTATTTCCTTACTCTCAGCCTCATCGACCTATCGGGCTTGTCTTGCCCGACGTTCGCTTTTCACATAAAACCACACACAAGGAAACGAAATGAAAAAGCTTAACTGCTTTGCCCTTTCACCATTAATGCTCGCAATGGCAGGTCCTTCAGTACTTGCAGAAGAAGCACCAGAAAAAGAAAAACAGCAAACCGAAGAGATCGTTGTCATTGGTCAGAAGCAAACCTTTGCATCTAATACCGTCTCGATGGACATGATTTCCCGCCGTCCAGCCAACGCTTCAGTGAATACTGTTGTGCAGGAGTTACCGGGCGTGATCGTTCAGGAAGCGGACACATTTGGGTCATCTGACTGGATGACCAACATTCGCATGCGTGGCTTTAATACCAGCAATGGACAAATTGGTACCACTTTAGATGGTTTACCAAATGGCGGCTCCGGCTACGGTGGTGGTAGCAAAGCGAATAAATTCATCGACGTATTCGATTTAGAAACCGTTGAGGTAAGTCAGGGAACTGCTGATATCAGTTCGCGCTCAAATGAGGCGCTAGGCGGTACGCTAAACTTCATCACAACTGATCCACTAATGGATGAAAATGTTAGTGTTTACTACATGGCCGGGGATCAGGATGCGCGCAAATATCGCTTCCGTTACGATTCAGGAGAGGTGTTTGAGAATACCTATTTCTTTATCAGTGGTTCATCTGCAGAAAACAAAGATGTGTGGGACAATGAAGCGGTTACTGAAAAAGATTATTTAACAGGAAAGCTTATTAGCGATATCAACGGCTATAACCTTACTGCCTTTGCCACTTTTAACGACTCTAACGAAAACGAATATGAGTATGTATCGCTGGAAGATTACTATGAAAACCCGCGTCATGATGCACTTCATGCTAACTGGACGGGCATTCCTGGACTAGATGAAAACAACAGAAATGGCTGGCGAGCACTACGAGAAAATAAATTTTACAGCCTGAAGTTAGACAAAGACTTTGGCGATTTCGCTTTTACTACATCTGCTTATTTCCATCGCATGGATGGTCGTGGTGATTGGATCCCGCCTTACGTCACTGATGTGGATGGCGATGGTACATTAGACGCCGAATTATCAGGAAATACCATTTACGGTGATTACGAAGGCGATGATATCTATTATGTCAATGCTGGTACCACTACACCAGGCACTTTGATTGATAGTTGTGAAGGACGTTATGGATTAAGTGCAGCACAAGATCCCAACTGTTATGAAGGCAATGTAGAGCCGGTGAGTTCGTATCGTACTTCAAACTATAGTAACCGTCGCTTCGGTTTAAATGGGGATATATCTTACGATTTCGTAACGGGTTCGGTGGCGCATACCGTGCGTGCGGGTATTTGGTATGAATATTACGATGCCGACGTTACACGACAATGGCACCTTATTAATAATCCTGAAACCAGTGTTGAATTTAGTCAGACTCCTTACTGGGTGCAATACAAAACAGAATCTAACACCAAAGAGCTCATGTATTACATTCAGGAAAACCTGGAAGTCGGGCCTTTGGCTGCCAGTGTCGGTGTGAAGCAATATCAGGTTGATACTCAAGTCGACCATTTCTACAACGATGATCGCACCGCGAATTTGGATAACACGTCAGACCCTCTGCTGTACGTTGGCGCGACATACACTACGCCCCTTGATGGTCTGGAAGTTTTTGCCGGTTACTCAGAAAACTACAAATCAATCACGCCGGGGATCATTGACTCGGGATTATCGAACAATGAATTGGGGACTATCGACCCTGAAACCTCCGACAATATTGAAGTGGGTTTTCGCTATAACAACCGCGACTTTAATGCTGCTGTGACCTTATACGACATCAAGTTTGATAACCGCATCGTACAACTGGATACCAGTGTGCTTGATGGCATAGACTACAAGGAAGAAGTGGATGGCTCGTACATAAATGCAGGTGGTCAGAAAAGCAGAGGTATGGAACTATTGGCTTCTTATCAGCTAACCGGAGCACTGCGGTTGTCTGGATCTTACACATATGACGATTCCGAATACCTGGGGACAGGGGATGCAGGTCTGGATGCTGACTCGGGCATTGTGGCGGGCAATCAGGTGTACGGTGGCCCTGAAACCTTCTACTCGTTAGCACTTGATTATATGGGCGATGCGATGAGTTCGGGTTTGTCATTAAGACATATCGGTGACCGGTTTATTAATTTTGAAAATAGTGCGTCCGCGCCAGCTTACGATGTTGTAGATGCATACATTGGCGCAGATTTTGTGAATGTAACGCCACAACTTAAAGAAGTGCATGTTCGCTTGAACGTTAATAACTTACTCGATCGCGAGTACATCATAGGCGTAGGCACGAACAGCGTTTATCCTGGATCTCCGCGCACAGTGTCCTTGACAGTTGGTGCAGACTTCTAATTTTTAGCATCAATGCTGTCATAAAGCATGACCACTATGCCCCTGTTTACCCCGCGGGGGCATATTTCTTCACTAATTATCAAGGTAATTTCATGGCCGACTTTACTCGCCGTCAGTTTATTGCCGCCGCTGGCGCCACCAGCTTGTTCGCTGCTTTTCCATCAATCGCACGGGCGTTGTCTATTCCTGCCAAGGTAAAAACCGGTACCATTATGGACGTAGAGCACGTTGTCATACTGATGCAGGAAAACCGGTCATTCGATCATTACTTTGGCACATTATCTGGTGTTCGAGGTTTTTCTGATCCGTATCCTGCCCCAGCCAAAAACTGGGAAAAACAGCAGAACAGGAATGTTTTTCTACAACGGAACACAACAAAAGAAGGGCCTGAATGGGTTACACCTTTTCCTCTAAATACCCGCCAGCATTTTGCTCACATGCGGGTACAAGGTACGCCGCACTCCTGGCCTGATGCACAAGATGCCTGGGACCATGGGCGCATGAGTCATTGGCCCGATGCCAAGTACTTACATGCTATGGGCTATTATGAGCGCGACGACATGCCGTTTCAATTTGCGCTGGCTGAGGCATTCACATTATGTGATGCGTACCACTGTTCATCGCAGACGGGTACTAACACAAACCGGCTATTTCTGTGGTCGGGAACGAACAATGGTGATGGTGATCAGGGTGGGCCCGCTATTGGTAATTCCCACGATAATTTGCCCGAAAATGGTGGGTATCCAGAAGCCTATACCTGGACAACTTACGTCGAACGACTGCAAGAAACTGGTATTAGCTGGACCATTTATCAAGACATGGCGGATAACTTTACTGATAATCCGTTGGTAGGATTTCACGCGTTTCAGGCCTCATATTCGGGCGCTGACGACAGTGAACCGGCGCTAGCACAGCGCGCACTCACCACAAGAGCGTTGGACCAACTACGCAAAGATGCCTCTAACGATAGTTTGCCTGAGGTCTCGTATATTATCGCTACAGCACAAGGGTCTGAGCATCCGGGTCCGTCAAGCCCGGCGCAGGGCGCTGCCTATATTGCAGATGTGCTGGATGCATTAACCGCAAACCCAGAGGTCTGGGCAAAAACTGCGTTATTTATCATGTTTGATGAAAACGATGGTTTTTTCGATCATATGCCTCCGCCGGCACCCCCTTCAAAAGAGCGCGATGGTACTTATGCCGGCCATTCTCAGGTTTCCACTGAAGGTGAGTACCATTTGCACTTTTCTCAAGCTGACAAAGATCTTGAGCGTGAGGATTTAATGGGTAACCCATACGGATTAGGCCCTCGTGTACCTGCATATGTTATATCGCCCTGGAGTCGGGGTGGCTTTGTATGTTCTGAGGTCATGGATCACACTTCTGTCATTCGTTTTCTTGAACAACGATTTGGTGTTAGAGAACCAAATATTTCGACGTGGCGACGAGCAGTTTGCGGTGATTTCACCAGTGCTTTCGATTTTGAAACGCCCAATAAATCGACACTTCCGACAATGCCAGATCCCAGAAGCGAAGCCCGCTTGGCTGCCGCACTTCCCGAGCGTACGGTGCCCATCATGCCGAAAGAATTTACAATACCAGTACAAGAAAAAGGCTTCCGTCCACAGCGGCCTAATCAGTACCGGCCTGCAGTATCACTCGGTGAGCAGGACAGTAATCTCCGCCTAACTTTTATGAATGAGGGAAGTAAAGCGATTGTTTTTCATCTTTACGATCGCTACAACTTAGATGCCGTGCCCAAGCGGTATACTATTGACCAGCATCAGCAGTTTACTGACACCATAGCGGCATCGGATGAACGTATTGATGTTCAGGTAATGGGACCAGAAGGCTTTCATCGTAGAATTAAGATGAAGAAGCAGCATTGGGCGCTATTTAGTCAACTCGTATTTGATGTGACGGCTGAAGATTGTGCAGTTACAGCGAAGGTTGACGGTATGACATTAACGCTGAATCATACTCAACCGTCAGCCCAGTCGCTTCCCCGGGACATGAAAGTGACTGTGCCGGTTGATAGCAACGGGCGGTACGATGTCACTGTATTTTTAGGTGGCAATAAAACTAGTTATATACAAATGGCGGGACGGCTTCCCGCCTGATAGTTCGGATCCAATATGCCCCAGTCTGAAATAGTCGTATTTGATTTAGATGGCACGCTCATCGACGCTGATTGTGCGCAGGAATGGTTGATATTTTTGCGGGAAAAGACATTTCCAGGAGCAGTTGAAGCCGAATTAAGTTGCGCTGCAATTATGAAAAACTACGACTCAGGTCGCATGGACATGCATGAATACATGCGTCATTGGGTAATGCCCATCAAAGGGATGTTGGTGTCAGACATTAATGACCTCGCCATAGAATTTGCTGAAACCTCCATTCGACAGCGACTCTTTCCTGAAGGCGTCGCGCGGGTTTCACATCACCGGAAGGCGGGGGATACGGTTTTACTTATTTCTGCAAGTCCTTCACTTATTGTTCACCCCATTGCTGCAATGCTTGGCATAGAACATGTCATCGGTTTAAACGTACACATTCAACACCAACAAATTCAAAGTATGTTGATTGAACCGCTTAGTTACAGAGCGGGTAAACTCACATGCTTACAAAAATGGCTCTCTCAACATGGCCTGACGGGCTCGTCGCTGACTTATGCCTACAGCGATTCTATTAACGACAGATCGCTACTTGAATTTGCGCATACGCCGATTGTAGTAAATGGTGATAGGCATATCGCTGGCCTCGCTGAGCAGAATGCATGGCGCCAAGTTCATTGGCAGGTCCCAGCATTGGATTAGCAACATTTATAGAGAAATACGAGCTACTTAGCGAGAGATAGCGGCTTATTAGTCGAAAGATTAAGTCTTGACACATCCTTTACATTTTTCTCGACCGTCCAAATAAAAGACGCTAAATTAGCCGAACTTTGTAGTTGTAGTATCTAAAGTTCAAGGATGAAAACATGAATAACGTTGTACGTGTCTTTTCTCTTTCTGCGTTGGCGCTGGCTGTGTCTGCATGCGGAGGCGGCGGTGGCTCTGACAGTACTTCCGGCGGTGGCACACAAACGCCTTCAAAAACCCCTGTACAGATCATTTCTGACGCACAATCTCATTCCAAATCACAGTTAACCACAGCTGCAAAAACGCAGGCTGATACCCGTTATAGTGGTGAGTCCGCCAAGGCAGAAATAGATATTGCCCTGGCTCAGCATGTGTACAGTGTATTGTTTGACGACAATATTCTCACCGTGCCCGATATCGGTGAACATGATATTGAAAATGAACTCAGCAGTGACGGTTCAATTAACAGTACTCTTCAGTGTGATGAAAGCGGCACTGTGAAATATACCGGTAAGTTTGATGATAACGGTACCGGTAAGTTGTCCATGGATTTCAGTGACTGTCAGTCTTACTACAACAGCTTTGCGTTGTCCGGAGTGGCGGCGGTTTCTATTGATGTCGTCACCGACAGCAAAATGGAATACACCCTGTATTTCTCCAATCTTAACTGGGAAGACGACGTCCCGGTGTCTATGTCAGGCCTGATCACCTTCAGTGATTCATTTTCAATGCAAACCGGTGTGACGACGTCGGTCAGTGAGCAATACGTGAGTGCTACGGTTGGCGATGAAAGCTATCTGATTGATGCCAGCATGACCACCAAAGATGACTGGGAGTCGCCAGAACTCAGGATTGAAGGCCGTGTCAGTGTGGGGTCTGAAGGTTATGTAGATGTGTCGCTGGATACTGACGAGCTGGATATGCCGTACTTTTACGGCAGTACCGTTGTGTTCAACGACGGTGAAGCACAGCTGAAGTTCTTGCAGGGTATGGTGATGTACACGCAGGATCTCGATAATGACGGCGAGGCGGATGCCGGTAAGTACTTTGAAAGTGTATACGGCTTCGTTACAACACCGGTAAGTGATACTGATTTATATAATCTCACTGAAATCTCTTTAACACCCTATGTAGAGTCGCCTTATCTGCAAAATTCTGAAGGGCTGTCTGTGGCACAGGAAATTGTTGTGCTGCCCGGTAACTATTATGACCTCGATACCCCGGATGAAGATCTGACGGTCAGTTACAACTGGTATCTGAACGGCAGGTTGCTTGAAGGCGTTCACGGTAACACCCTGCCCGCATACTCAGTGACGGTTGATCAGTGGCTTGAAGTGTCCATGGTGGTGTCTGACTCAATCAACACGGTGGAATCCTATCCCATCAGCATCTATGTGGAAGATACTCCTGCGGTTGTTACGGTTAGTAATGTGCCGGAAAACATCCGTGCTGGCGATACCATTACTTTCTCATTATCACTGACCGATGCAGATGTACCTGGTAATGAAAACCTGGCGGCACTGGCGAGCGCACCGGAGGGAGCAACGTTAGCTTCGGATGGTACTGTGACCTGGGTTGTACCGGACAATCAGCTTTTCAGTCAGATGGTGTATTCCTTCGGTGTGAGCAACAGTCAGAACCCGAATGACACCATTGAGGAATACTTTGATGTGACGGTGAACGCTGATGAAGCGCAGCCGTTGTTCCGTTCCGGCGTAGAAGTGCCTCACCGGAATAATTCCCAGTGGGTGGCCGATTTTGATGGCGACGGTAGCAATGAATTGTTGGGAACAGACAATGGCTCACGGGTATTTTTACTGACGCTGGTTGATGGTAAATATCAACAGAAATGGGCATATCCCTACGCGCTGTCTGATGAACAGAATATTCAGCAGGTATTGCCCGCAGATATGGACCAGGACGGTACACCTGAAATTTTAGTTATCACTGAAAAAACCTTCTGGCTGATTGATGATTTAACCAAAGATGCACGGGTTTTACTGGAAACCGACGATTATTTCAGTGAAGCGTTACTGGCTGATACCGACAACGACGGTGTGAATGAACTGATTTATTCTGTTAAGAATGCGGATTACGACGCCAGTGAAACAACCATTTTTGTGAGTGAGTTGGGAAGTGAGTTGGTTACAACACTCAGCTTCAGCACTAACAGCTTCCAGACAATCGCTGCCGGTAACGTGGATGCCGACAGTAATGTAGAGCTGATTATGAACACCGGTCTGGTGTACGACCTGACCACTGGTGCGAATGAATGGTTTTTCGGCTCCGGATTTGGTAGTTCATTTGTTACAGTTGGCGACCTCAACGGGAATGGTATCGATGAGATCATTGGTGCCGGTGCCTGGGATGCGCTTTACGTGTATTCCGCTGTTGATAAATCTCAGCTGGCGTCATTGTCGCTTGACGATACCTGCGATATGCATGCATACAATCTCTACGATGATGCGACAGATGAGATCGTGGTGAGTGATTGTCAGTGGGGCAATGTAACTGCGTACACTCTTAACGGCAGTAATCAGCTGGATACTGTATGGCAAGTCGGGCTGCAGGACCATGGTTCCTCATCGCTTACCATGGGTGATATCGACAACGACGGCAGTGCGGAAATCTTATGGGGTTCGGGCACCAGTAGTTCCGGTGCAGACCGCCTGATCACTGCGGACTACACTGCCGGTGGCGCAACGGTAAAAGAAAATACCACCGGTGTTCAGCTTGACCATTTCTATGCTGCGGGCTGGTCTGAAATCACTTCCGGTGATGAGCGCGCCGTGTTCTTTGTGCCCAGTACTGAAAGCGGTTATGACGGCTCCGTTATCGTTACGCTCACCGGCGATGGCACCATAACTGTGGGTGAAGAGCTGTCTACTAACTGGGACCACAGTACTCAGGCGGTGACAACTGATTTCAATAACGATGGCGCGGGGGATATTTTCCTGCCTCTGACTTCCCTGTATGACGGCGCATTCGGTGCGGTGCAGTTAAGCGATATGTCAGTTCAGTATTCCATTGACGGTGACTACGACAGCACTATCGGCAAGATAATGGCCATAGACGTCAACGGCGACGGCTATGAGGATGCGGTCTATCAGGACGGGTCGGCGATTAAGGTTGTTGACATTCAGAATCAGCTGCTGGTGGCATCGTATACCAGCCCTCAGGGAGTCAGTGATTTTGATGCGGTATTTATTGATGATGTACTGAATCTGGTCGTGACCAGCGGTTACCAACAGGTACAGTTGCTGACGCTGGGAAGTAATGCATTTATCACCGGCAGCTCGTATGACATTGAATGTCCGCAGGTACTGTTTACCGGCGGTGAAAACAGCCGTCAGTTTGTTTGTTCCGGTGGTAACGACGAGGAAATGAACATGCTGGCATTTTCAGACAGTGGTGTGGAACTGGTGGGGGAATACAACTTCCCGTTTGAGATCACCGGTATGATTGTGGACCCTGTTACCCCGTCTAACATTCTGGTGGTAACCGGCGATGACAGCAGTTGGTACAGCTCTCATTCTGTTCTGCGCAGCATCGCAACTAATGGCAATATTGTCTGGTCCGGTCCGAAATTGAACGGCAGAGCAGGCAAAGGTGCGCTGCGTGCCCGACGCTCTGAATCCGGCGATTTAGAAGTTATGCTTGGTACGTCAGCAGGGATGTACTTGATCCACTGATTGATGAGGGCGTTCAGGTGAATTCAGATACCTGTTTTCACCTGAGTTCAGATCATCCCGGCTGTGAGGAAGTTGCCACGGTTATTCCGTGAACCCTGCCGGAGCGCTCCTGCTTTATGCTGCGCCGTAAACAGGTAAGGTCAGCGTAAATTCAGTACCGGTATAGAGCTCGCTTTCAACGCTGAGCATTCCTTCGTGCTCTCTCGCAATTTCATACGAAATGGAAAGGCCCAGGCCAGTACCCGTATCTTCGTCTTTGGTGGTGAAGAAAGGATTGAATATCTTCTGCAAGTTTTCGTCTGAAATCCCGCAGCCATTGTCACGGACGATAAGTTCTACGGTGCCGTTGCTGTTTGCTCTGGTGCGCACTTCCAGCTTACCTCGCCGCCCGGTTTCTTCAATTGCCTGCGCGGCGTTAATCAGCAGGTTGGTAATAACCTGAGAAATTTTGCCAACGTTCATCATAACGCGGGGCAATTGGTCGTAATTAATGTCTACATCGCAGGCATATTTGAGCTTATTGTTCACCAGCGCTAATGTGGTTTTCACACAGTTATTCAAATCAAAAAGTTGCTTCTGATCCGTGTCGATTCTGGAAAATTGTTTAAGGCTGCTGACAATTTCTTCCACTCTCTGTAAACCGTGTTCAGATTCTTTGATGAGATGGGAAACGTCATTGCTTATGAAATCCATTGACTGGTAAGCCTGAGAATTCTTCAATGCAGCTAACTTTTCCAGTGCAACTTCATTGGCAGGTGCTTGTGTGACTTCCATCAGATCTCTGTAGAGTATTTCAAAACTGGCTAAATACTCTTTCAGCGTGTCGAGATTACTGCTGACAAATCCCACAGGATTATTGATTTCGTGAGCTACACCGGCAGCAAGCTGACCCACTGACGACATCTTTTCTGCCTGAAGTAACTGCTGCTGGGTTTCTTTCAGCGATTTGTTTGACTGTGACAGCTCTTCATTTTTTCTGTTTAATTCATTGGTGCGTTCGCGGACTCTGTATTCCAGAGACTGATTCAGGTTATGTATAGCATTTTCCGCTTCGGCTCTGCGGATATGTTCTTCTTCAAGGTGCGAGATTAAATGATTGAATACTGTTGCCAATTCTTCGAGCTCATCGTTGGTACGCACATTTACTTTAATATCTTCATATTTGTTTTCTTTTGAAGCCTGAATGAGCCTGCGGGCACCCTGTTGAAGAATGTTGATCTGCTTAGTCAGATAACTTCCGAGAAAATAGGAAAACAGCGCAACAAGAACCATTTCAATGACTGCGATGGTATAAGCCCACTGCTGAATGTCGCTCAGCGACGCTTTCACCGCCGCAATATCAATTCCAAGATCAATATAACCGTACAAGGTATCATCAACCATGATCGGGCGGCGGATATCGTAAATCCCGTCACTGGCCAGGCTGACAGACGTATCGGCCTGAAAGTCTGCGTTCAGTGATTGTTCGTTGCCACCTGATGCGAAGACTCTGCCGGAGGTATCAGTTATTTTGACGTAATGAATGTCGGAATCAGTAAGCAGTTCGTTGACATCAGCCTCAATGCCGGCCAGATCGAATGACAAAAATGCGTTTTTAGTTGTTGAATAAAACAGGTTAGCCGTTGTACTCGCGCGCTTTACCACCGCATCGTTAACCAGGTTGGTCAGCAGGTTAAAGGTTGTCGTCAGCAGCAGTGCGAGCAATGTTGCCTCTATTAAGGCCACACCCAGTATTGTTTTTAATTTTAATGATATTCGCATAGGAACTACGGGTTCTCTTGCTGCAGTAAGTCTATGTTCAGCGCCCGGACGTCATCCCAGTCTGCAGAAAATGCTTCCGAGAATCCTTTCATTTTGAGACTGTTTAATGCGTCATTGCCTTTTCCGCCTGGCGTCATGGTTGTGAGAACATTCAGTAGTTGTCCGCGAACTTCCTCTGACAGCCGGGGATGCGTCGCTATGGCATGTGGCGTATAGGCCGGGCTTGACCAGAGCACTTTCAGGTTCTCTTTAACGTCGCCGTCTGTGGCTTGCAGAGACCGGAAAATCCCGCCTCCGGCCTTAAAGAATCCCCTCTTTACATTCAGATAGACGGAATCATGGGAATGCACATAAACGGGTGTAAAGTTGATACCTTCTTTTTGCATGGTCGCACGGGGAATAATACTGGCGGCAAAAGCGGCAGGGGCCGGAAAGGCGATTTTGGTGCCATTAAGATCAGACAATTGTGTAAAAGGACTGTCACGCGGCACAACGATGATGCCCTGAATGGTTTGATCTTTCTGGCGGACCAGCGCGCGGTAACCGGGATTTTTCTGAAAAACGACAAAGTGATAAGGGTTCATGTAAGCAATGTCGTATTTGCCTTCTGACAGTGCTTTTTCAAATGTCGGAATATCTTTCGCGGTTTCAAAGTGAAAAGTGTGTCCGGTCTCAGATCCGATATAGCTGAGCAAAGGTTGCCACGCCTCAGCGAGCTTTTTCGGCGAGTGCTGCGGAACAATGCCCACAGAAAAGGACTCAGCAGCAGCGGAATGTGATATGAGCATTAATAGTATTGCAACGACCCGCCTGACCAACAATTCAGACATATTTTTTCTTCTCCCACCCCGTAACGTCCACTCGTGCCGTCATCACCATCGTCTTTCTGTAATTCTATAACAAAATATGATGATAGGGCATTGTGTGCAGAAATGCCTTTTTCGCCCCGCTTTCGTTATAATTCTCTGCATCACTTTTTATAAGAACATCTGTTATGGCTACCGCATCTGCTCTTCATATTCTGGTTAAGACCGAAAAAGAAGCCCTTTCCATTCTTGAACAACTGAAGAAAGGCAAAGATTTCGCCACACTGGCAAAGAAACACTCAACGTGTCCGTCGGGAAAGCGGGGCGGAGATTTGGGTGAATTTCGCCGCGGACAGATGGTGAAACAATTTGATGACGTAGTGTTTAAAAAAGAAGTGCTTAAAGTGCACGGACCGGTAAAAACAAAGTTCGGCTATCACCTGATCAAAACCTTGTACCGCAGCTGATTTCAATTCAAGGTCTTCCCGAACCGGAAGACTATCCATTCCCTCAGTCGCTATCACATAATAATTGCAGACGCACCATTCATGAGCAAAATGCTGAACCACAGGTGTGCATTTTGTTTGACAGTTGGTTGTTTTTTATTCTCCTCTGATCTGTTTCGTGTCATTTTCCCTGTTTAAAAGTTCCACAATTGAATGCTTTTATTGATTCTGTGAATGAGCATTATCTCGTCAATCATTTCACTTATTGGCAGGATCATAAATAGTCTGTTCACATCATAGACTTAGATATAGTCAAATTTTTATATAGCATAACTTATTGTATTTAATAATTTTCCGTTCTTTAAGCTCAAATTTTTCATTCGATAGTGTGTTTAAAATTTCTAAATATACAGGGAAGTTTGGCTAAACATTCAGCGCTAACTGACCCCTTGTATATTCCTTTTTGATATAAATATGCATATTGCCACCGGTGGCAATAGATATTAGATTTGGTTAACAATAAAAATTATAAATTAACAATGCGAGCACGCATGTGTTCGGATCATGAGTCTCAGTATCCCGTGCCTGAGGAGAACACATTGAAAGTACTGATATTAAATGAAGGACTCGAACAACAAGGTTACACAGAGAAGCGATGTGCGGTTTCGCCATCCAGTGTGAAGCGAATGGTGAAGCGAGGTATGACCGTGGTCATGCAACAGGGCGCTGGTGTTCTGTCAGGTTATGCGGACACAGAGTTTACTGAAGCTGGTGCTATGGTGGTTGAAGATGCCGGCGCTGCGCTTGAGGAAACGGATGCGTTATTGTGCGTGAATCGTCCTGTCGAAGCGGTATACGCCCGACTGAAACCGTCTGCCCTGGTGATTGGACACATTGACCCCTTTTTCCAGCAGGAATTAGTGGAATCACTGGCGGCGAAAAAACTGACCACTTTGTCGGTAGAAATGATCCCGCGTTCTTCCCGCGCCCAGAAAATGGATGCGCTGAGTTCGCAGGCGAGTCTGGCTGGCTATGTCATGGTGATGCAGGCTGCTACGCATCTGCCGGGCATTCTGCCAATGATGATGACGCCTTCGGGCACCATCAAGCCGGCGAAAGTTTACATTATCGGTGCCGGCGTTGCCGGTCTGCAGGCCATTGCAACTGCAAAGCGCTTAGGTGCCAACGTACTGGCATACGATACGCGCCCGGTGGTAGCCGAGCAGGTTGAGTCGCTGGGCGGTAAGTTCCTGAAAATTGATTTGGGTGAAACCGGCCAGACGAAAGACGGCTATGCCAAAGAGCTCACTGAAGAACAAAAGCAGAAGCAGCAGGATGCCCAGCGCGATGCCATTGCTGATTCTGACATTGTGATTACCACAGCGCAGTTGTTCGGACGCCGTCCGCCGCAGTTGATCAGCAAAGATACCCTTGCGCTGATGCGTCCGGGTAGCGTGGTTGTCGATATGGCTGCCACATCCGGTGGCAACGTGGAAGGCTCTGAAGCCGGTAAAGTGGTGACCGTGAACGGTGTCACTGTTATTGGTACCGGCAACTGGAGTCAGGCTGTGGCGAAAGATGCCACCGACATGTATGCCAACAATGTGTACAACCTGCTGGATGAATTTTTTGATGATGAATCGAAGCAATTCAACCTTAATCTTGAGGATGAGATCCTGGCAGGCTGCGTGATCACCCACGACGGGCAAATCACCAACGACATGCTTAAAAACGCTTATCAGGGGGCCTGATCATGGAAAATATCTATTTGATTTTTATTGTGCTGCTGGCGGCATTTTTAGGCTTCGAGCTTATCCGTAAAGTACCGGCTACGTTGCATACGCCGCTGATGTCGGGCTCTAACGCAATTTCAGGTATTACCCTGGTTGGCGCGCTGGTGGCTTCCGGTGCAGATAACGACGTGCTTACCACTGTGCTGGGTACCGCTGCGGTGGCACTGGCAAGCATTAACGTGGTGGGGGGTTACCTGGTAACCGACCGCATGCTTGGCATGTTTAAAAAGAAAGACAAGAAGTAAGGGGTCAGGGAGATGGAATCTGTAGCATTGATTATCAATCTGGCTTACGTACTGGCTGCCGGACTGTTTATTACCGGACTTAAATTACTGAGTCATCCTTCTACTGCCAGAAAAGGTAACCTGGTGTCTGCGGTGGGTATGCTGGTGGCGGTGGTGGTGACACTGCTTGATCACCAAATCATTTCGTACCACTGGATATTACTGGGCTTTGTGATTGGCGGCGCTTATGGTGCCTGGAAAGCAAAGTCGGTAGAAATGACGCAAATGCCGGAAATGGTGTCGTTATTTAACGGCTTCGGTGGTCTGGCATCGCTGTTGCTGGGCTGGGCGACCATCAGCCAGCTGGCCACGTTTGGCTTCATGGGGGCCACGCACTTTGTGCTGATTACGGTGATCCTCACGATTCTGATCGGTGGTGTTACGTTCTCCGGCTCGGTGATTGCCTGGGGCAAGCTGTCTGGCCGTATGGGCGCCAAAGCGGTTATTTTCACCGGTTTGCGTGAACTCAGTATTGCTCATCTGATTGGCTTTGTGGTGGTAGGTTATTTGTTCGTTACCGATCCGACAAATCTGATGTGGTTGTACGTGACTATCGCACTGGCGCTAAGCTTTGGTGTACTGGCGACCATTTCAATTGGTGGTGCCGACATGCCGGTGGTGATTGCATTGTTAAACAGCTACTCGGGTGTGGCAGCATCTGCGGCTGGTCTGGCCGTGGGCAACACGATTCTGATTGTTACCGGTCTGCTGGTTGGTGCATCGGGTCTGATCCTCACTAACATCATGTGTAAGGCGATGAACCGCTCGCTAATGAATGTACTGCTGTCAGGCTTCTCTAAGCCTGTGGAAGCGGCAGAGAAAATCGAAGGCGAAGTGAAAATCATGGCGGCGCAGGATGCATTCTATGTATTAGAAGCGGCTCAGGCTGTGCTGGTGATTCCGGGTTATGGTATGGCGGTTGCTCAGGCGCAACACGCGGTACGTGAACTGCAAACCTTGCTGGAAGAAAACGGCTGTACGGTGGAATACGCTATTCACCCTGTGGCGGGCCGGATGCCTGGTCACATGAACGTACTGCTGGCAGAAGCGGATGTGCCTTACGATCAGCTGTATGAAATGGATGATGTGAATCCGCGTATGGAAAACTACGACGTAGCGATTGTTATTGGTGCTAATGACGTAGTAAACCCTGCTGCGAAAGAGATGAAAGGCAGCCCGATTTACGGCATGCCGGTAATCGAAGCTTATCGCGCAAAAACTGTGTTTGTACTGAAACGTTCAGCCAACGCTGGCTTTGCCGGCGTCGACAACCCGCTGTTCTTCAAAGACAACACAAGAATGGTACTGGGTGACGCCAAAGACACCATCAACACCATCATCCGCGAATTCGGCGACGACTAAACGCTTTCGTGCGAAGGGCTGCTTTCCTTCGGAACACGCCGTAAACACATCCATGTGGGCTCGGCTGCCGCATCCCTGCGGCAGACGGTTCCGAATGAAAGCAGCCCTTCGCCCTGCGCGTTTAGGTTGTTAACAAACACGCTTTAAACTTATCCATGGGAGCTCGGCAGCCGCGTCCCTGCGGCAGACGGTTTGGAAACGGAAGAGACTTAACCGCTTTCGGGGCACACTTTGTCTTACAGCCATCAGAAACACGCTGTAAACCCATCCCCAGCTCACTTTTCCCATCAACTTCCCGTGAATATTGTAAGAAACGCGTAAGTCCTGAGATTCCTGCGCTGAATAGCGGTCAATGAAATAACACCGTGACATTGTTCAGAACTGGCAGGGGGCGAGATGATCATTTCTCACAAGTACCGCTTTATCTTTATCAAAACCCGCAGGACGGCTGGGAGAAGTATTGAAACTTATTTATCCTCTTTGTGTGATTGCTGCGATGTGTTTACGCCGGTCTTTCCGCCTGAACCGGGCCTCCGGCCGCGGAATTATAAGCGTCGCTGGGATATCCGGTCTGAGTTGGGAGCTGCCGGGTACGCTGGCAAAGTACAGGCTGTGCTGGACTGGCTTGGGAAACGTCCTTTCCGGAATCACTCTACGGCAGCGGAGATTAAAGCCAGGGTTAATCCGGAAATCTGGCGGGAATACACGACGTTCTGTGTAGAGAGAAATCCCTGGGAGAAAACGGTTTCGCACTACAATACCTGCAGGCATTACCGCAATCCGCCGGGCGATTTTGAAGATTACCTGTCACGGGAAGAATATTGTTTTAACTACCCCAGCTACTGTGACCGTTCCGGGAATGTGCTGGTCGACAGAGTGTTGCATTATGAAAACCTGGAAGATGAACTGGCGGATCTGTTTGCCGCTCTGGGTGTGCCTTTCAGAAGGGGCGTGATTACTAACGCCGGCAGGATAGTCCGGCAGAGCAAACCGGATTACCGGGAGATATATACGGACAAACAGAAGGCCTTGATTGAGCGTGTATTTTCGCGGGAAATCGTATTGAACGGTTACCGGTTTTGATTTCCACTGCCGGCAATAAGCTTAAGGTGCGCAATCATTGCGTCTGGCGGAGACGCAGTTTAATGCTCTGATTATCGTCATTTACCGGACATTCAGGGCAAAAGTATTGCATGTTATTTAATCAAAGAGATATGCTGGCATTTAAGCTGGCAAAGAACAGCATGCTCTGAAATTCAGATATATTTCAATTTATTATCAATCTTTCCCCGGGACACGTTAATTTGGAGCAGCTATGCAAAGAAGACGTTTTCTACAGGGATCTGCGGGTTTAGCATCAAGTGTTGCGCTTGGCGCATGTGTTTCGTCCTCCCAATCTTCATCAGGTAAATTACACACCGGCTTACCGGTACAAATGCCACCACTTAAGCGCATTGAAGCCCGTCCTGACCGCATTATCACTATGAATGTGTGTACCCGGCCATTCCGCGCTCAGGGACCGAGAATCGAGCTTGAAAAGGCGGGTGCAAAGTCGATTGTTCATAACTACGGGCACGGCGGCAGTGGCTGGTCGCTGTCCTGGGGGACTGCTGTACTGGCGGAATCACTGGTCGCTGAGGCAATGAACAAGGAAGTTGCGGTTATCGGCTGTGGTGCGATTGGCTTAACCACCGCAATCCAATGTCAGCGCGCGGGCTACAAGGTTAAAATCTACGCCAAAGAACGTCCGCCTTATGTGCGCTCGTCATTTGCAACGGGGATCTGGTCGCCGGACTCCCGCATTGTTGATTTAGCCCATGCGGATTCGTTTGCACAAAAATGGGAAATGATGGCAAGAATTTCCTTTCGTCGGTATCAGACCTTATTAGGGCTTACAGGTACGCCGGTGGAATGGACGACTATATTCCGTGCTTCAGATACGCCATTTTCAGAAACGGGGCACTACGAGGCGAAAGGTGAGCCTGCGTATCCGACTTTTGAACGGGATCTCATTGGAGATATCACGCCTCAGTCTTGGGATATCCCGGCGCATATGAATCCGTTCCCGGTGCCTTACGTTCGTCGTTACCCGTTACTGATGTTTAATATCAGCGAGTATTCACGGGTACTGATGAGCGAATTTATTCAAAATGGCGGTGAAATTGTGACGCGGGAACTGACCAGCCCGTCAGACTTTGCCAACTTCGATGAGAATACGCTGGTAAATTGCACAGGTTTCGGTGCCAAAGCCCTGTTGGGTGATGACAGTATCACGCCGGTCCGGGGACAAACCTGTAAGCTGATCCCGCAGCCGGAAGTGAAGTACGGCATTCAGTATTTCAATAAGCATGTATCTGTTTATCCGCGGCGCGACGGCTTACTGGTGCAGGCGGGTGGTGATCACGACTTTGGTAATCCGGCAGCCAATATCGATCCTGAAGAGTCGCTGAGCGCAGTGGCGCGCCTTGCAGATTTCATCGCCGCCATGAAAACGGTGTGATCTTATCCTGTTGTCCGGAAAGCGTGCAAAGAGAGCGTAACGGTGAAGGGCAGCAGGTGACCACTTCACCGCTGTCAGATGGTTTTCTCACGGGATTCACTGTCATTCAATCTGGCGCGGATGCGGCTTAATGCTACCGGCGTTATTCCCAGATAAGACGCAATTTGTTGTTTGGTGAGTACGGTGTTCAGCTCGGGAAAATCGCTGCAAAAAGTCACGTAGCGGTGTGTTGCTGAGTGCTTCACCATCATGCTTTCTTTTTCTTCCTTACTGATAAAAATATCGGTAAGGAACAGCGCATAAGCCTGCATAAACGCCAGGTTATTCTTCATACTTTCAAAGAAAGATGGCCAGTGAAACGAAATGGCCACAGAGTCCTGCAGTGCTTCTATGGAAAATTGAGCCGGTAAACCCATTGTCATTGCGCGGGTCGAACCAACGATTCTGGGAGCTTTAGCCAGCGTCTGGGTATACTCCTTTCCCTCCTCTGACACACTGTAATAACGCACCAGGCCGGTGTTAAGAAAATAAACTCTGGTTGAACAGTCACCTTGTCTGAATAAGGTTTTACCTTTGGGAAGTACATGTACTTCCGGCGTTAAGTTTAAGCCCGACCAGTCTATGCCGGACTGATAACGTCCAAAGAAATCCTCAAGCTGTTTTTTCAGGCATGCTTTGTCCATTTACGGCTCCCTTATGATTAAAACCGTTGTCGATCAGCACTAACGCAATGACAACCAGGCTACTGCCAGCAACAAATCCCGGTGATAAAAATAACGCTGCCGGTGCGTTGATATTTTCATAGCAGGCCACCCAGACCGGAATGGTATAACTGATCCCGAGCAGACACCGCGCACCGCCCTGCGCCACAATACGCTGTTGCAGTACAAACGTTAAGAGCGTGGTAGCGATAGTAAGGTAACTAATCATCTGCCAGAAGGTGACGGCTTGCCATTGCACCTGAGACAAGCCTCCGGCAAGCAGTGTGAAGGGTAACAACCATAAGGTGCCGGCGAACATGATACGGTATGCGCCGCCAAATGCGGTGTACTGACCAAACCAACGCTGTACAGAGACAACATGTATTGCGAGCAGAATACATCCTGCCAGATAAATCGCATCCCCTGAATGCCATACCAGTCCGCCGTTGCGTGTAGACAGCAATACGATAATAGCGCCGGCTGCGCCGCAAAGGTAGCCGAACCACTGACGGGAGGTGGTACGGATGGAAAAAAAGAGTCCGGTAAGTGCGCCGAGAAACGGAACGAAGGTGTACATCACCGATGTGTTCAAGGATGTTGTGGTCTTCAAAGCGGTAAACAGGCAAACAAAGAATCCGGTCAGACTCCCGCTGACCAGGGCTAGTTGCGCACCTGCTTTCATTGACGAAATTAACGGGGCGGGATGACTTCTGCGGCCGGCAATATAAAATGGAGTCATTATGAGTAAAGCCATCAGAAACCGCAGAAATGTCACCGGTAGTGGTGAGGCATAAGCGGTCACCTGTGCAGAGACAACAAAAGAGGATGCCATCAACCACGACCAGAGGATAGCCGGAAGCAACGGAGACTTCATCAGGATTGCTCCGGTGCAGCGGGTTGCCCGTCCTGATATAAATGCGGTTGCACATAGCGCTCAAACAAAAAGTGGCATATCGCGGTATCCACCGGCAGCGTGAAAACACGCTGCAGAATATGGGTGAGCTGCTCTGCTGATGTCACCCGGGTTTCTTCTTGTCTCCCCTGAAATGTGCTGGTCAGGGTGTAATTAATCAGCGCATGAGTTTGATCAGGTTTATTGATACTGACCACTAAATTATTGACAAAAACGGCCTGCGGATGGGCGATGGAATATAAGTGGCCAGCAGTGCAATCCGCTTCCGAATAGACGGCGGAGTCAATACGGTAGAGCACGAAGGGGCTGCCGTCTTTAATCAACACCACGTCGTATTCTCCGTTGGGGAGTGGTTTAATCGTGTATTGTCTGTTTCCGGCCTGCTGAATACCCTGTTCACTCAATTTAAGTGGCGCCTGAGGAACGGACGCTCCGAATCCGCAGTCAATCAGATAGTCTTCACCGTCGAGGGTTACCAGTGTTACCCGGTGAGTACGGGGTACATCGCGGATATGATTATTGAAGACGCGTCCCATCACCAGCCGGGTGTCGTAACCCAGCGAATCCAGACAATGCATAACCAGTTTATTGTGCTCAAAGCAGAAGCCGCCGGCTTTACGTGTCACCAGTTTGTGGAGAATGGCGCTGAGCTCCAGTGACAAAGTCTCGCGGAGCAAAACACCGGTATTGTTAAACGAATAAGTGGCGACGTGACGTTCAACCAGTTTATTGAGGAAATCAACATCCGGCGTTTCCGGCGGGATTAAACTGAGTTGTGAAAGATAGACATCGAACATTGTGAAGTACCTGTTTAAAGAGAGTAAGCCGTACTCTAAGGTATCGTTCAGATGATGAAATTAACCGGTGTTAAGTGTAACGAAATAAACATGGCTGCCATTCAAAACAAATTTCTGTGTTTTTAACTAATGTTAATTTCATCTTGTCGCTAACCGGTTAAAGTAGCCCCATCATCTACTTTACGGAGACACACCTGTGAGCTTAATTCCTGCACTTTCCCAACGCTTTTCGTTAAAACAATTCTCGTCACAAAAAGTCAGTGATGAGGACATCAACGGCATGACTGAAGCGGCCCGTCTCTCGGTGTCTGCTTTTGGCCTGCAACCTTACCGTCTTATCGTGATTGACGACAGAGACACGCTGAATGCACTGGCAGCGCACACCTTTGGTCAGACTCAGCTGCCAAGCTGTTCTCATTTGTTTATTTTTGCCAACGAAACTGAGATTACTGACAAAACGGTGGATGCATACTTTGACCGCATCTATTCTCAGACCAGCGCAGAAGCAGGTAGTCAGGCGGGCTATGCCGATTACATTAAGTCTTATTATGCGGGTCAGACACCTGAGCAAAAGGTACAGGTAGCGCAGCAGCAAGCTTTCATCGCACTGGGTTCGCTGATTGCTGAAGGTGCACTCCGTGGTGTGGACACATGCCCGATGACAGGATTTAGTCCTGCCGGGATTAACAAGGCACTGGGGCTCACTGAGCGCGGACTGAATGCCTGTGTCATATGCGCGGCCGGTTACCGCCTTGAAGATGCTGTGGTGCCTGAGAAGGTCCGGGTGCCGGCAGATGAATTTACGCTGCGCGGTTTAGAAGCCGTTTAAAAAAGAATGGCCGGTATCGAAGGATACCGGCCATTTTGTTTTACGTTAGTGATGTATTACATCAGAACTTCACGTTAACGCCTACCCACAGGTTACGCGCGCGGTCTTTGATGTTGTAGTCGTCGAGGAATACGACTTCACTTACCACACCACGGCCGGTGAGATACTCGTAACTGCCGTCACCATTCAAATCGTTGTATTCGGTGGTGTAAGACGTGAAATCTTCGTCCAGCAGGTTGTTGATACGGGCATTAACCGACACGTATTCAGTAATACGGTAACGGGCACCCAGCGTCATCAGCTGATAGTTTTTGTAGTACAGCGGCTTATCCAGTGTGCTGTCCCAGCCACGGTAGCGGTCTGAACGGATTTGCGACTGCAGATAAACACTGAAGTCTTCGGTCATATCCCAGTTTACGGTAATGTTCGCCATGTGCTCTGCAGTGTTGGTCAGTGGCTGACCGGCTTCAGGACCACTTTTCTGTTCGCTGTCAGTCCAGGTGTAGTTAGCGGTAACGAACCATTCCGGGCTGATCTGTACGCGGCCGGCCATTTCAATACCTTGCAAATCAACTTTATCAATGTTGATTTTCTGGCTGTAAGTCTGATAACCCAGCTGGTCGTAATCACCTAAGTTAACACAAGGACGCACGCCGCCGGTGACTTCACAGCTGTAAACCGTATCACCGCTGGCAATTTTGTCTTCAAACTGTGTATTGAAGTAAGTCAGGTTGAAGTTATGGCCTGCATCGCTGTTCCAGTAAACAGCAATTTCACTGTTTACACTGGTTTCAGGTTGTAAGTCAGGGTTACCTGCGAACGGTGAGGTACCCTGGCCACCGAAACCGGTGATACCGTCGTAAAGATCTGTGGTGTTCGGCGTTTTATAACCGGTGCTCACACCACCTTTAACGGTCCAGTTATCATTGAAGGTGTAAACCGCATAAATACGCGGAGAAACCTGACTGCCAAAGACGTCATGCTCGTCATAACGGGCACCGGCCGTCAGTGTCAGATAGTCATTCGGGCTCCAGTTGTCTTCTGCAAACAACGACCACATTTTTTGTTCCTGAACACCACCTGCATTGCTGTCTTCAAGGCCAAATACGCCGTCCAGCAGTTCCCCGTCGATTACCTGACCGCCAAGCACGATATTGTGGTCGCCCATAACATCTGTTACAGGAATATCGACGCGCACATCAAGCGTATACTGGCTGCTTTCCAGCGGACGCTCCGGACGCGGCAGGAAAGTATCTTCTGCCAGTGCTTTACGTTCTTCTTCTGTCATGCCTTCGTAAGCACCTGTACCGTCATACATTTCCTGCAGTAATAAACGTTCTGCTACGCTCAACGGTAACGTACGGCCATCGTTTGTCGTGTCTACGTGAGACAAGGCTACCATTGATGAGAAGCCGTCAAACTGGCCCTGGTGAGTAATCGACCACCACTCACGGTTGAACTCCTGATCCGCAGCGTAACCGGCGCGGGGATTAACCACACCACGGCGGTCTGCCCAGATAGACTCGATGTTATCTTTGGTACCCAGAGGATAAGAAATTTCACCGGTATCGATGTTGTAAGTCGGGGTGTTGTCGTAGGTTTGATTCGAGTTGTCGTAATCAAACTTGAAGCTCTGGTTTTCAAACGGTGTGAAGAAAAGTGTAAAACCAAACTGTTTGCTGTCGCTGTCTACGGTTTTACCGCCGCTGCCGAAGCCCAGTTCACGGATATGGATATCGCCGTTAGGGTCCACATCAGGTGCAAATTCAGGATTGGATGCCTGACGCTCGTACATGCTGCCCCGTACACCCAGTGTCAGCAAATCTTTGATCAGCGGGCCTTGTGCAAAAAAGTCAGTGGTGATGTCGTCACCGAACTGGTCGTCAGTCTGAATGCTGCGGCCAAAGTTGATAGAGCCGGTCCAGTCTTCAGAGCGTTTTTTGGTGATGACGTTGATAACGCCGCCCAGTGCATCGGCACCGTAAAGAGTAGAAGCCGGACCACGGATCACTTCGATCCTCTCAATCGCTTCCATTGGTGGTACGTGACCGAACGCGTTACCGCCAAAGTTATTCGGGTAGATGTCACCGTGGTTGTTCATACGAACGCCGTCAATAAGCAGCAGCGTATATTCGCCGGTAAGACCACGCATACTGACTGTGCCCTGGCCAGTTTTGTCGCGGGTAGTACCAATGTCGATACCTTCCTGAAATTGCACGGCATCCAGCAGCGTAATGAACTGGCGTGACTGTAAGTCTTCCTGAGAAATAACGGAAATACTGGCTGGTGCTTCTGTCAGTTTTTGTTCGAAGCCGGTCGCTGAAATAACAATATGTTCGATATCGCTGCCGTCCGGTGTAGCCGGCGCTTCATCCTGTGCAAAAGAAGCGGTATGAAAAAAAGAGGCAATGATGGCAGAGGCGAGCAGGGTGTAACGTGTTTTCACAGTTCCAGGTTTCATTGAGTCATATCCCGATTGGCGGTAAATAAATAATCCGTAATATAAAAATCGGGACGGAGTCTACCAAAGTGATTATCTAAATGCGAAGCATTGTTATTCGCCTTTAGTCTAGTGCTTTTACGTATCTTTGCGTTTCTTTGAACTAAGACCAGCTGTTTCGTACAAAACGTACCAGTTAAAAGCTTGCTGACACGATCAAAAATATATGTAAATCAAACGGCTAATGTGAAGTGTGGAATATGCGAACTTTTGGCGGCGAAAGATCTTTAATGAAGGCGTTATCCGGCAAAGATTACCGGCAGGAGGTAGTTAAGCGTGGATTAGGGAAGATAGACAGGCGCTCAGGTATCACTGTAAGCGCCTGTGATAAGGCGGGTTATTTTTTAGACGCTTCCCGGGCCGCTTTAAAATCGGACTCTCCGGTCCATTCCGGCCAGTCGCCGTTATTCGCCAGTTGCGCCATGATTTGACCAATCAAATCCAAATCCTGCTCTACGCCACCTAAATCCCATTCCGGCAGGTAGTCGTCGGCTGCTTTGTGATAGCGCTGTGCAATAAACGACGGGTCAGTGTCTCCCAGACTCATAAACAGGTAAGACGGAATGCCCTGTTTTGCCGCGGCGAAGTGATCTGAACGGAAGAACAAACCATTTTGCGGACGGGGATCCGGTTTCACGAAACGGCCCTGTGATTTGGCTACTTTCGCCACATAATCTTCCAGTTCCGACAACCCTTCGCCGTACTGAAGAATATAGTCGGTGGCTGTATTCACGTTCATGCCGTCAATGTTCAGAAAGGCCACAATATTTTCAGCAGGCACCGGCGGATTCAGTGAAAAGTGCTCAGCCCCAATCAGGCCGGTTTCTTCGGCAGTAAACGCGCCGAACATCATGGTTCTGGCATTAGGACGTTTCTCGCTCATTCCTTTCATTACGCGGGCCAGACTTAGTACACCGGCAACACCTGAAGCATTGTCTACGGCACCGTTTAAGATCACTTCCTTGCCATTTTCAGTGCCTTTTCCTAAACCATCCCAGTGTGCGTGCAGAGCAACCCACTCATCCGGTGTAGTGTGTCCGGGCAGGATACCGGCAACATTCTGCGACTCCGCCATTTCGAATGTGCTGTGCAGTTTAAGCGTGGCTTTAGCGTTTAAATCAACGGCTTTGAAACCCGGTGCTGAAGCTTTAGCTTTCATTTCCCGGTAGTTAAGTCCCGCTGCTTCAAATACTTTTTCCGCAGCACGCAGATGCATCCAGCCCATCACACCCACTTTTGACTGGTTATCGTTGTCATCAATTAACGAGTATTTGGTGGTGGTGCCGCCAGCCTGTACGACTCCCCAGCCATAACCCGCCGGCATGGTTTCATGCACAATAAATACGGCTTCAGCACCCTGACGGGCTGCCTCTTCGTATTTGTATGTCCAGCGGCCATAGTAGGTCATGGCATTACCGTTAAAGAAGTCTTTGCGTTGTGAGGCGAAACCGGGGTCATTAACCAGCACGATAACGGTTTTGCCTTTTACATCAACGTCCGCGTAGTCATTCCAGTGGTATTCCGGCGCGTTAATACCGTATCCCACAAACACAACGTCGTCATTCAGCGTGATATCAGCAGATATGCGCTCGGTACGGGCCACAAATTCAGCCCCGTTTTCGAAAGACTGATCGCCGATGGTCAGTGTCATATCCTGGTCAGCACTGATTTTCGCCAGCGGGACCTTCTGGATGTAACTGTCGCCGAATGCCGGAGCCAGCCCGATATTCTTAAACTGAGTGACCAGATAATCGATGGTTTTTTGCTCACCGGCAGAAAGCGGTGCGCGGCCTTCAAAGGCATCGCTGGCCAGAATTTTTACATCTTCACGATATTTATTCAGATTCACCGCTTCACCCACAGGTGAAACCGGTGTGGCGGCAAAAGCGCCGGTGGCAGTGAGAAGTGCACTGCCGAAAAAGAGCTGTTTTAACATGATTCCCGGAAATATTGTCTTTATAAGAGGAGACCAACACTACGCAAATCCCCTGTTTTGTACAAGCCGGAACAGGCTAACGGAGCAATGGTATAGACAAATGCTTATTTATTCCGATAGCACACTCTCTGCTTTTGCCATCATCAGCGTGGCTTTCACCGCTGCCTGCCAGCGGGCTTTACGTTTTACTCTTAAGGCATTGTTTGCCGCAGGCGTAAATGCAGAATCGCAGGGGTTCATACCTGCAAATGCATGTAAATCTGATTGCCATCCGGCTTGCAGGGCGGCCAGAAATGCAGCACCCAGCGCGGTGGTCTCCATGATTTCGGGCCGGTTCACCGGAATGTACAGCGTGTCGGCAAGAAACTGACAGAACCAGCTGTTTTGTACCATGCCACCATCCACGTTTATTGCCGTCGTGCATATGCCGTCACTGTGTATCGCGTCAACCAAATCCTGTGTCTGGTAAGCCACGGATTCCAGCGTAGCGCGAACAATATGAGCATCGGTGGAACCACGGGTTAAACCGTAAATCGCGCCCCGCGCCATCGGCTCCCAGTAAGGTGCGCCCAGGCCGGTAAACGCCGGTACCACCACAACCTGATGGTCATCTTCTACCTGACTGGCCAGTGCTTCTGAGTCTGCCGCATGCTTAAGAATACAGAGACTGTCCCGAAGCCATTGTACCGCCGCGCCAGCCACAAAGATTGACCCTTCCATGGCAAAACAGGCTTTACCGTTAATGGTGTAGGCTACGGTGGTCAGTAAATTCTGGCCGGAAAATACCGGTGAGTCG
Organism: Alteromonas sp. ABV2_168; assembly: GCF_056161165.1. Classification (NCBI taxonomy): domain Bacteria; kingdom Pseudomonadati; phylum Pseudomonadota; class Gammaproteobacteria; order Alteromonadales; family Alteromonadaceae; genus Alteromonas; species Alteromonas sp. ABV2_168. The sequence goes on from NZ_JBSWYQ010000001.1 coordinate 269,532, forward strand.
CCGGAATTCACCAGCGCGAAACATCCGGTGCCGAAGGTAGTTTTTGCTTCACCGGCCTGAAAACACCCCTGACCAATCAGCGCAGCCTGCTGATCGCCTGCCACGCCGTAAACAGGCACTGCACAGCCGAACTCGCTTTCATCAAGACAGCCAAAATCACCGGCGCAATCTTTTACTTCGGGAAGCATAGAAGCGGGCACACCGAATAAATCCAGTAATTCGTTATCCCAGGTCAGAGTATTGATATTAAAAAGGTTTGTGCGACTGGCGTTGGTAGTATCGGTAAGGTGGTGTTTTCCGCCGGTTAAACGCCAGATAAGGAAGCTGTCTATGGTGCCAAAAGCCAGTTCGCCCCTATCTGCTTTTTGCTGTGCACCCTCCACGTTATCCAGAATCCAGCGGATTTTGGTGGCAGAAAAATAAGGGTCACAGCGAAGGCCCGTGCGCTGATGCAGCCATTCTTCTTTGTCTTTCATTTTATTGCATTGGGATGCTGTGCGCCGGTCCTGCCATACAATGGCCGGATATATCGCTTCTCCGGTTTGTCTGTCCCATACCACGGTGGTTTCCCGCTGATTCACCAGGCCAATACCGGCAACGTGATAGCCTTCCTTGTCACTGAACGTCAGTGCTTCTTTCACAGCACTCAGCGTGGTTTGCCAGATATCTTCCGGATTGTGCTCGACCCAGCCCGGTTTCGGATAATGTTGAGGGTATTCTTCCTGCGCCGTGAAGACCGGTGAAAATTGCCCGTCAAACACGATTGTGCGGGTGGATGTGGTGCCCTGATCAATGGTTAAAATGGCGGGGCGTTGCGGATTAACTGCAGGGGCACTCATGCTACTTTCCTCTTGTTATGTCTGACAGGCTTACGCTGAGCCTTTTCTATAACAATAGCTTACGGATGAGAACGGGAAAGCGATTTTTCTTAACATTTGCGCTTCAGAGAAATGTCGGTATGGTGAGAGACCGGCAGTTTGTTTTTTGGTCTGCAGCCAGTGTGCTTTGCCTCATAATGCCAGTGAATAGATATTCGTTTTTTGTGACATAAAATTATGACGATTTTCATAGCACTGACTTGCAAGACGATTATAATGGCGCTCCAAAATATGACGAATAATCCACAACTCGCCTTGTCCAGTATCTGAGAAAGGGCGTTTGATTTTTTAAGGTGAAAACAATTGGCTGAGTGGAGCATCGAAGAAGCGGAAAAATTGTACGGCGTCTCACGTTGGGGCGGCGGTTACTTTACCATTGGTGACAACGGTAACGTGCATGTTACTCCTGTCCCCTCTGATCCCAGTATTCGAATTGATTTTAAAGCGGTAATTGACGAAATCCGTGAAGAAGGCGTGCAGTTTCCTGTGGTTGTGCGATTCCACGATGTGCTGCGTTCGCAGGTTGCGAATTTAAACACTATCTTCCGTAATACCATTGCTGAGGCTGAATATAACGGTGAATACCAGGGCGTTTATCCGGTAAAAGTAAACCAGATGCGCGAAGTGGTAGAGGAAATCGTTGATGCCGGCGAACCTTTTAATTACGGCCTGGAAGCCGGCTCAAAAGCTGAGTTGATCACCGTACTGGCACTGAATACTAACGAAGATTCACTGACCGTACTGAACGGCTATAAAGACGAAGAGTTCATGAAGCTTGCACTGCTTGGCCGCAAGCTGGGTCGCCGCGTTGTTGTGGTGATTGAAAAGTATTCAGAACTCACATTGCTGGTTAAAACGGCCAAAGAGCTGAATATCGACCCGATAATCGGTATGCGCTCAAAAATGACCGTCAAAGGCCGGGGCAAGTGGGAAAGCTCCGGTGGTGAAAGAGCCAAATTCGGCCTGACCATCGCTGAAATCTTAAAAGCAGCCCGTTTCCTGCGGGATGAAGGTATGGAGCATTGCTTCAAGTTGCTGCATTTCCATATCGGCAGCCAGTTAACAGACATCCGTTCTGTAAAAGAAGCCATGACCGAAGGCGCACGGATTTATGCTGAACTGCACAAGTTAGGATTCCCGCTGGATTATGTTGATGTGGGTGGTGGCTTAGGTATCGACTACGACGGCAGTGCATCAACCAATGAATCATCCCGTAACTACAACATGCAGGAATATGTCTCTGATGTTGTATACGGTATGAAAGAAGTGTGCGACCTGGAAGGCGTGCCGCATCCGAATCTGGTGAGCGAAAGTGGCCGGGCGATTACTGCGCACCACAGCTGCGTAATTACTGAAATCGTGGGTGAAATCCGTTCAGATATGGCAGAAGTGGATGTGACTCCGGTAGAAGGTGAGCATGTATTTGTCAGCAATATCCGCGAGCTGTCAGAAACCTTCGATGAACAAAAGAACATGCAGGAAGTCTTCAACGATGCTTCCCAGTGGAAAGAGCAGGCAATGGATGCGTTTAAACTGCGCGTACTGACTCTGGATGAACTGGGTAAAATCGAAACCCTGTACTGGCGCATCATGACGCGCCTGAAGGCTCACTATTCCACAGCGGAGTATGTGCCGGAAGAAATTCAGGGTCTGGATTACAGCTTGTCTTCCCAGTATCTGGCTAACTTCTCGGTATTCCAGTCAGCAGCCGATACGTGGGCTATCGACCAGTTGTTGCCTGTCGTGCCGGTAACGCGCATGGGCGAGAAGCCGGAGGTTAACTGTTCGCTGGTGGATATTACCTGTGACAGTGACGGTAAGATTGACCAGTTCACGGCAGGTCGTGAAATCACCGATATTCTGCCTATGCACAAGCTGAAGAAAGACGAGCCTTATTACGTTGGTCTGTTCTTAACCGGTGCGTACCAGGACGTAATGGGTGACATGCACAATTTGTTCGGTCGTCTGAACGAAGTGCACATCTTCAGCTACGACGATGATCCACAAGACTTCTACATCGAGGAAGTGGTGAAAGGATCGTCGGTGCAGGATGTACTGGAAATCATGCAGTACAACCCCCGCGCTATGGCGTCTGATGTGAAGCGTATGATTGACCGTCAGATTTCAAGCGGCAACTTAAACCCCCGTGAAGCGGTGAAATGGACTGACTTCTACGAAAATTGTTTAAGTGGTTATACTTATATGAAAACCCGCTCGTAAACAGCGCGGCATTTTAAGTAGATAAAGAAAAGGCAATGTTCCGGTGAACATTGCCTTTTTTGTGAGTGTTGTTTTTTCGCGGCTTACTGGCCGGCTGCCGGCCTGTTTTCTTCTGTCTGTGCGAGCGCTCTCTTCTCATCAGCCTGCTCAAAGTACCGGTCCCAGAACTCCGCTGTGGTGGAGTTAATCATGTTGGATTCGGCGTTCATCAGCATTACATAGCCGGCTTTGTATTCCGGTGAGAACGCCACATCAGCGCGGTAACCTTTTACCCAGCCACTGTGATAATTCAGGCGTTTGCCGTCAAAGTCGTAAATTCGCCAGCCTTTTCCATACCACGCGCTGTTAAGATGCTCCCGCCAGCCGCGACGGTAAACCTCGCGGGTGGTTTTCACCACCGGCGTGGTTATTTCTTCAATCAGCTCCGGCGGAACAACAGTGGGGAATTCCCCCAGCATAGCCTGCAGATAGATGGTCATGTCTTTAATGCTGGCGTTAACACCTGCTGCCGGTGCGAACCGGTAGTAATTGCTCTCAACCATGCCTTCACGCCACTTATCGCGTGCAATGGCAATGTGCGGTCTGGCCCAGCTTTCTGATGCCATGAGTGCAGCTTTGCCGGCACTGGCCGTTTTCATTCCAAGGGGAATAAACACCTGTTCATCCAACTGGCGGTGATAAGACGTATTTTGCATACCGAGATAATAGGCAATCGCTCCGAACATGGCGTTCTGGTAGGTATAACAGGCACCCGGAGCACACAACGGGTCGAGAATGGCGAGCTGTTGCAGTACCCGCTCCAGTGAGTAGTCGGCTTCTATTAAATTATCATAGGCGTTGGGCATAAAGCCGCTGGACTGACTGACAATATGCTGCAGTTGCAGCGTATCCATGCCCTGACCGGTGAACGGAATATCCGGTACCAGTTCGCTCACCGGCATGTCCCAGCGCATTTTCCCCTGCTGTACCAGCTTTGCAGTGAGCAGGGCGGTAAAAGATTTCGATACAGATGCGAGCCGGAACACCGTATCGCCGTCAATCATCTCACCGTTTTTCTTTGTGCGGCCGAACACGTATACCTTGGGTGTTTCTCCTTGCTGATAATACACAAAGGCATAGCCCGGCACGTTGTATTTAATGGCTTCCCGTTTCACATAGCGGGCGTAGTCGTCCAGCCAGGCTTCATTTGCAGCCACGGCGACAACACATGAGCACGCCAGCATCAATGCCATGCATGCGCGGATAACCAATTTTGACAGGCCTGTAGACAAGTAAAACTCCGTCGTTTTATATGACAATTTCGTTCCGTGAAACTGCGCTATTATTTGCGCTGTATTATGCGTACGGGCAAAGATTTTATCAACTTTGACAAAATACCCTGCCACAGTTTGCGCGCTTTTACCCCATGGATTATGTTTAAAAGATAACCCATGCCCTGATGCCCGGTGCCGTGTTTATGCAGTTTAAAACCTTCGCGCTTACCTTAGCCGCTTATCTGTCATTGATTACCTGCGGCGTGCAGGCGAAAAATCTGACCATCGTCGACCCGGCTGGCAAGCCGGTGGTCAATGCCGTGGTCAGTGTGACTTCTGACAGCACTCCTGCAGCAGGCACAGCGGTCATGGATCAGGTCGACAAACAGTTTGTCCCTCACGTGCTGGCCGTACCTGCCGGTACGTCTGTTACGTTTCCAAACAGCGACAATATCCGCCACCATGTATACAGCTTTTCACAGGCGAAACCTTTCGAAATTAAGCTGTATAGCGGGTTGTCAGCGGATCCTGTGGAGTTTGATAAACCTGGTATCGTCGCGCTTGGATGCAATATTCATGACCAGATGATTGGGTACGTCTATGTTTATGAAAATGCCCGGGTATTTATCACTGGAAACGATGGCAGTGTTGTGATCCCCGACGGCGTTCAGTCCGTCACGTTATGGCACCCGGAACTGGATATTGTGCAAAGCCGGCAGGAAACGGTCAGTTTGGATGAGTCTGCCGGAAGTGAAAGCATTACCCTGACGCTTAAAGCTGCCATTCCGGCTGAGCCTGTGAAAAAGTCACGCACTTTCGGTAGTAAGAAGTTCGGAAACTGATGATGAGATCGTTGTCTCTGCGGCACAGCCTGTTTCGCATTCTGCTTGGCAGCACCGTGCTGACCGCAGGGTTAATTCTGCTGTCTGTCTGGAATGCCACTGACGACCTGGTTCAGCAGAATCTGGAAAAAGAACTCGCCATCGACACTAACATTTTGCAGCACATTGTTGAGGAACGCACCAAAGCCCTTTACGCATCAACCAAAGCGTTATCCACGGCCTATGAATTCAGAGCCGCATTTGCCAGTTACGATCCGCCCACCATCAACAGCGCCCTGCAGACTATGGATGCCAGACAGGACTTCGATTTTCTGGTGATGCTGAATCTTCAGGATGAAACGATTACTTCCTTTCCGGACGATATTCTGGTGTCAGGTGACCGCTCCTTTGGCGAACGGTACCGCAATATAGATCCGGGTGAAATAACCCGTGATTACGTGTTTATGAATGACACCTTGTACCACGCCGTGGTAGCGCCGGTGGCGGCACCCAGAGTTATCGGATATCTGGGGGCGGCGTTTGCACTGGACGACAATTTCCTCGCCCTGTTAAGCGAAGTGGTGCAGGCCGAAGTGATCATTACGTCCGTTGACAACAGTGCCCGTGTGCTGAACAGCAGCCTTTCCCATGATTTTGCGGCAAGGCTTATTGTGCGCAGCGACCGGGAAATCAACTGGTTCCGGATCATGGCGCAGGATGAAAGCCTGTATGAAGTCAGAGAACTGGAATTGCCGGGAATTGACCATATCCCGGTCAAAATTCGCATCGCGCTGGATGTCAGTGAACAGTACCTGAGTGTGCTGGATCTGCAGACGGTGGTGATTGTGATTGCTCTGGGCATTATTGTGTTGTCGCTGGCTATTTCGATGGTTTTAGCCAAGCGGGTCAGCACGCCGGTAAACCATCTGGTGACTGCTGTTAATGAGATAGCAGAGGGCCATTATCAGGAGCCGGTAAAGTCGGACGACAGAGTGTCAGAAATCGGCGAACTGGCCCGTGCATTTAACACCATGCAAGCCCGTATCCGCTCACGGGAAGATCACATTCTGTTCCAGGCTCAGCACGACATGTTGTCCGGGCTCTATAACCGGCATTTTGTTGAAGAAAAGCTCAATCTGCGCCTGGATGCAGGCGAGACACTGCAAATCCTTGGTATCAATATTATGGGGATCCGTACCATCAACGATTTGTATGGTTATACCACCGGAGACTTCTGCATAAAAACCATGGCGCAGAGAACCCTGTCATGGCCCGGCATGGCGGCCAGACTCGCTGGCGGTGATTTTCTCTTTGTCCCCGATGTGCCGCTGGATGAAACTGCTATCGATGCCTTTCGTCAGCAACTGGAAGCGCCGGTGGAGTTCGACGGTCTGGTGATCCCCATGAAAGTCTTCTTTGCTCATTTAAGTTGCCCGTCAGACGGAGATACCACCGAAGAAGTCTTCAGGAAAATTAATATCCTGTCGGATGAAAGCAAGCAACATGATCACTGGCTCATTGCATTTAAAGAAGAAATGCAAACCAAGTATCTGCGCCGGCTTACTATTATCACCGAACTGAAAAAAGTGCTTACCGGCGACCAGACAGAGCTCTCCATGGTTTATCAACCCAAAGTCCACTTACAAACTAACCGGGTGTGCAGCGTGGAAGCACTCATCCGCTGGAACAGTGCAAGTTTGGGACTTGTGCCACCGGATGAATTTATCGGCATTGCCGAACAGGCTGGTCTGATTGAGCAGGTGACCACCTGGGTACTGGACCGCACTTTAGACGACCTTGCGGGATTCCGGCAGCAGGGCTATGTTTTTTCTGTGGCGATTAATTTATCCACTCAGGATATTCAGCGCCCTGAGTTGATGCAGAGTCTGGCTGAAAAGATTGCCGCTAAAGGGCTTACTCCTTCTGATGTGGAACTGGAAATTACAGAAAGTGATTTAGTGGAAGATGCGGCGCTGGCAATCAGGAATCTGAATACACTTAAAGCCATGGGCTTTCATTTCGCTATTGATGATTTCGGCACGGGATATTCGTCACTGGCTTATTTAAAAACCTTACCGGTGCAGACCATCAAAATTGATAAGAGCTTCGTGCTCAAACTGGCCAGCGACGACAGCGATCAGCAAATTGTGCGTACCGTGCTGAATCTGGCAGCGGTTTTTCATCTTTGTGTGGTGGCAGAAGGGGTAGAGGATGAACGCTCATGGCAAATTTTAAAAGACGGTGGCTGTGACATTGCACAGGGCTACTTCATCAGCCGGCCACTGACTGTACCCGCTATGTACGAATGGCTGGGTTCCACGCACTACGGTATACAACGAACGGAGACAACATGACATTGCTGCAACGGGTTTGTGTTTTGTTATTGAGTGTGTCACTGCCGGCGCTGGCCGGTTCCGGCAAACTCACCGGTACTGCCGGTCTGAATCAGGTTGAGGGCAGCGGCGGAGGCGGTATTGTGCCCTGGGCCACCTTGTCCGGCTACGACACCGATAGCGAAGTGTCAGTCAATGCCTTTCTCACCCGCGTGAATCTGGACGATTACCGTTTACAGGTTGCCGGCGCCAGTGTGTCACTGTATGACCGCGCTGAGTTATCTGTTGCCAGACAAACCTTCGACCTGACCACCATCGGCGGAGATATTTCGCAGAATATCTACGGTGCAAAAGTCAGGCTGTGGGGAGACGTGGTGTATTCTGATTTACCGCAAATCAGTGCCGGTGTGCAGTTCAAAGAATTGCAGGATGATGCTATTGCCTACGCCCTCGGCAGTGCTGACAACAGTGGTACCGACTTTTATGTGTCGGCTACTAAAGTGCACCTTGGCGCTGTGGCAGGTTATAACCTGGTGTGGAATCTCACCGCCAGAATGACAAATGCGAACCAGATGGGGTTGCTGGGCTTCGGTCACACAGCGGATGATGACTATGAAGTGATGATGGAAGGTTCGGTAGGGGTGCTGCTTAACCGCCATGTTGCTGTGGGGGCCGAATACCGGCAGAAACCAGATAACCTGGGATTGGGAGAAGAAGACTGGTGGGACGTATTCGTTACCTATATTCCTTCTAAATCTTTCAATGTCACCCTGGCGTGGGCAGAACTTGGCAGTATCGCCGGCGCACCGGATCAGAATGGCATTTACTTATCTCTCGGAGGCCAGTTATGGTGAAGTTGCTAACCGGTATTTTTACCCTGCTGCTTTTAAACGGGTGCGCCAGTCACAATCAGACACTGTATTCAGAGCTTGGCGGAAAACAGAAAGTTGAGGAGATTGTAAATAACTTCGTGACAGAGATTGAGTATGACCCCGTTATCCTTCCTTATTTTGAAGGCAGTGATATTGACCGCTTCCGCGCCAAACTGGAGGAGCAGATTTGTATGGTCAGCGGCGGTGGTTGCAGTTACACCGGTGACACCATGGAGCAGGTTCATGCCGGTATGAACATTACCGAAACCCATTTCAATCACACCGTCGATTTGCTGATTAACGCCATGGACAAATCCGGCGTCCCTCACCCCCTGCAAAACCGTCTGCTGGCTGAACTGGCAAAGATGCGGGGTCAGATGCTGTACCGCTGAGTTGTAAACCCGGCGCCACACCGTTTATCAGTGAGTGCCGGTTTCGTCGCACCCGGATGATGAAAATACTATACACTGCCTGCTATTGAAGATAATGGCAGGAGCACCGGCTTTGACCGCCACACCGATACAACCCGAAGATACTGAACGTTTCCGTCAGGCCCGCCTGTCACGGGACAGCCGCTTTGACGGCCAGTTTTTCGTTGCGGTGAAATCCACCGGTATTTTCTGCCGTCCGGTATGTCCCGCGCGGCTGCCTAAAGAAGAAAATGTGGATTACTATTACCACGCCGCACAGGCAATGCACGCCGGATTCCGCCCCTGTTTACGCTGCCGCCCCGACAGTGCGCCTTTATCGGGTGCATGGAATGGTGTGAATACGACCGTAAAACGTGCAGAAACCCTGTTGAGTGCCATTCCCCCGCAACCGGTTACGACAATTGCTGAACGGCTGGGTATTTCAGAGCGTTACCTGCGCAAACTCATCAGTTCACGGCTTGGCATGCCACCGGCACAGTGGCAGAAATATCAGCAACTACTGTTCGCTAAACGGCTGTTACAGCAGTCTGATATGTCTGTGGAGTCTGTTGCCGCTGCCGCCGGTTTTGGTTCTGCCAGACGCTTGCAGGCTGCTATGAAGCAAACCTGGTCTATGTCACCCGGCCAGATACGGGGAAGCAAAGCGTCAGGCCGGGATGTCACGCCGGTAATCAAGGTTATGTTGTATTATCGTCCGCCTTACAACTGGGAGCATGTTCAGCATTTTCTTTCCGGCCGTGCTTTAGGCGGTACAGAATCAGTGACTGATAATACTTACCGGCGGGTATTCAGCGGCCCTGATGGCAAAGGAACCGTGGTGGCAGAGCATCAGCCGCAACGCTCTGCCTTTGCAGTTACGCTGGTCACTGATTTTCTGCAGGGAGCCAGAGCTGTTCTGGATAACCTCAGCCGGGTGCTGGATTTACATGCCGACCCGCATTTAATCAATCAGGCACTGATTGCGGCAGGGATCCCTTCCTGCGACATTGTTCAGGGGTTACGGCTGCCCGGCGTGTGGAGTGAGTTCGAAGCAGGTTGCCGTGCGGTTTTAGGGCAGCAGGTATCGGTTAAAGCGGCAGTCAACAACGTGGCGCTACTGGTGAACGAGCTTGGAGAGACTGCCGGAGAAGGCATAGCATTTCCTTTACCGCAAGCGGTAGCCAGTAGCGAGCTTGCTTTTTTGCGGATGCCCGGTGCCCGAAAGCAGGCGCTGCGAAACCTGGCCGGCTTTTATGCTCAGGAGGACCGCTTAACCGGCGCTCAGGGTGACAAGGAAAGTACTTTACTGGCATTGAAAGGGATTGGTCCCTGGACCATTGACTATTTGATGATGCGGGGCGTGAGTGATCCCGACCGTTACCTGAGCGGTGATCTGATTGTCCGTAAGGTGGCAGACAAGCTCAATCCCGAACCGCAAAAAGCAGCGCCCTGGCGCAGTTACCTGACGTTACAACTTTGGCACATGGCCGATCAGCTAAAACAGGAAAAACCGGATGCATAATGAAACCCGCATGTATAACGAAACAACAAACAGCCCTTGCGGAGTGGTAGAGGTTACAGCCTGCGAAAAGGGGATAACCGCTATCCGCTTCACAGAGTCTGACGACATCGCAGAAACACCCTCTGCACTGACATCGCAGGCTTGTGCCCAGTTGCAGGAATACTTTGCCGGTAAACGGACAACCTTTGATTTACCCTTGGCCGCAGCCGGTACCACCTTTCAGCAACAGGTCTGGCAGGCATTACTCAACATTCCCTATGGCAAAACCTGCAGCTACGGTGATATTGCCAGAGCAATCGGAAATCCCAAAGGTGTGAGGGCTGTGGGACTGGCCAATGGCAAAAACCCGCTGGCCATCGTTGTGCCCTGCCATCGTGTGATAGGTGCTAACGGTAAACTTACCGGCTATGCCGGCGGACTGAACAGAAAACAACAACTATTAGCTTTAGAAGGAGCGCTGTAACGCATGTCAGCCAGAGATACGTTCGCCCTGGTAATACTGGGGGCGATTTGGGGTGGTTCATTTATCTTTATGCGGGTGGCTGCACCTGAGTTCGGTGTATTTGCGCTGGTGGAAGTCAGAACCGTAATGGCAACGCTGATCATGTTACCGTTTTTGCTGGCCGCAGGAGGATGGCGGGATATCCGGGCTCACGGCTGGAAAATTGCTTTTATCGGCTTAACCAATACGGCAATACCCTTCGTGCTGTTCAACTATAGCAGCCTGTATCTGGAAGCCGGAATCAATGCCATTTTGAATGCCACTGCGCCTATGTTCGGTGCTCTGGTGGCACTGCTGTGGCTGGGAGATAAATTGCGCCTGTCTTCTCTGGCCGGACTGCTCACCGGATTTATCGGCGTGGTGGTATTGAGCGCACATAAAACCGGTAGCGGTGACGTAAGTATTGTGCCAATTCTGGCCGCCTGTTCCGCTACTGCCTGCTACGGTGTGGCAGCCTGCGCCATGAAAAAATGGTTAAGCGGTGTGCGTCCCCTGGTCGTTGCCACCGGCAGTCAGATATGGGCATCCCTCTTCCTGCTTCCGTTTTCCCTGGCAACTCTGCCCGAAGCCATGCCATCTGCCATTGCCTGGGTGAATGCGCTGGCGCTGGCAGCAGGCGGTACCGGCATCGCTTACCTGCTGTATTTCCATCTCATCGCCAGTGCCGGTCCGGCCAAAGCCATATCTGTCGGCTATCTGGTCCCCTTATTCGGCATCATCTGGGGAATATTATTCCTCAACGAAACCCTGTCCCTCCAAACCATGACAGGTGGTGTGCTTATACTATTCGGGGTTGCGTTGACTACCGGTGTGGCAGGACGGCTGGTCCTGAACGGGGCGTTTTTGCTAACTGATTAACTGCTTACACACACGGTTACTGCCGTCGCGCCGGGCCTGATACAAGGCATCTTCTGCGTTGGCTGTTAATTCGTTCAGCGGCTTACTGGATGCCGAGAAGGACACGCCAAATGAACCGGTCAGCTGGATTTGCGGTTGCATGTCGCTGGTGTCCATACTGGCAATGCCCGAACGTAAGGATTCAGCAATATCCATGGCTTCGTGGGGGCCGGTTTCCGGTAGCAGTATAATAAACTCTTCGCTGCTCCAGCGGCCCAGAATGTCTTTTGTGCGGATACTGGTCAGCAGATGGCCTGACACTTTGTCCAGCACCTCATCACCGGTATTGCGGCCGTAGGTATCGTTGATTGTCGGGAAGTTATCCACGCCCACTATGATGACACTGACAGATGAGTGATTGTCGAGGAGGGTACGGTACTCCGCTTCCATTTTCTGACGATCCGGCAGGCGCTGGGTGTTACGAATGACCATATCCGGCTGCATGTCTTTGCGGAAATAATACAGCAGGTGATAAATCATCAAAAACAGTGAGAACACCACAACCAGCAGGGTCACTACGCTGATGACGAACGCTTGTGAAATATCCGCCTGCCGTTTATTCAGCGGGCTCAGCAGGAACACGGTCCAGTTGAACTGGTTGAGTTTAACCTCTGCAATCAGGTACTCCTGCTGATTGATTGTCACCAGCCGGTTATTCAATGCACGCTGATCTTTTACGTCAACAGGCAGACTGGCGTACCAGGTCAGTTCATTCAGGTTGGTAAAATCGGAATATTCAGCCATCAGGTTGGCATCTGACGACAACATGATATCGCCTTTTTCATCCACAAACAGAAAGTCGTAGCCATACTGCTGTTTGTAGGAATCGAAGATGCTGACGAAGCTCTTCAGGCTTTTCCCTACACCGAAGAAGCCGAGAAATTCTTTCTTCTCGTTATAAATTTTAATATCGATATAAAAATGGGTGTCTTCCCACTTACCGATATCCGCCACACGGTCTTCCGGACGTTCTTTGTATTTGAAATACCAGCTTACTTCACCTTTCACCAGAGGAATGGTGGAGCCGTCTGAGTTGTACTGCATGCGGGCTTTTTCGCTGGCGATAAAGAAGTACAGGCCGAACTCCTCCTCAAGGCGGGAGAGCGCTGTGAAAATGTCTTCTTCGTTCACCTGATCTTTATCCATCAGTTCTACCAGTTCACGTGAATGGCCCAGAGCCTCAGACACATGAAGGGGTTTAAGTAACTGATTAACGATAAGAGAAATTGCGGGCGACAACGATTGCTGTTGCGCACGGCTTTGTTCCGCCACAATTTTATTTACACTGAAGTGAACGAGCGTCACGATGGCTATCACCACCACTGCAAATAACAGTAAAATACTGCGGTGAAGTGTCCTGAACGTTTTCACAGACTACCTGCTCTCCCTGGCCTGTTTCTGTATAGATAGATGACTAAGATATGAGCGCGCAGTATACCTTTTCACCAATGAAACTACTACCCGGATTCGTCGATTCCGGGCTGCCCGATACTAAAGAATAACGCTTCCCCTGCGAAAATAACTGACGATGTCGCTGACTTGTCACCAGCATGTGGTTACACTAGAGCGTCAATTTTTATGTGCAGCATTGTTTTAAGGATAATCCATGGCTTTTTCTGTAGTCGTCCTCGCCGCCGGTAAAGGCACCCGTATGAAGTCCTCATTACCTAAAGTCCTCCATCCTGTCGGTGGGATCCCGATGGTTCAGCGTATAATCAATACGGTTGAGGCGCTTAATGCCAGTGCGGTACATCTGGTTTACGGACATGGCGGCGATCAGCTTCAGGCAGCGGTAACGGGCAACAATCTGAACTGGTGTTTGCAGGCAGAACAACTGGGTACAGGTCATGCGGTTCAGCAGGCTGTGCCCCACATCAAAGACGACGAAGATGTGCTGGTGCTGGTAGGTGATGCGCCATTAATTCAGAAAGCGACGCTGGAGCGGCTGGCTGCGGTGAAAGCAGAATGCGATCTTGCTTTGCTGACCGTTGAACTCGACGACCCTACAGGTATGGGGCGTATTGTTCGCGAGAACAACAACATCACTGCGATTGTTGAGCACAAAGATGCCACTGATGTTCAGCGTGAAATTAAAGAAATCAATACCGGCATGATGATGATGGCGGGCAGTGATTTAAAACGCTGGCTGGGTAATCTGAGCAACAATAATGCTCAGGGCGAATATTATCTTACAGACGTCATTGCCATGGCGGCAGCGGAAGGCAAACAAATTCAGTCTGCCCAACCGGATGCTGTTGAAGAAGTGGAAGGCGTAAATAACCGTGTACAGCTGGCAGCTCTGGAAAGAGCCTTACAGGCCCGTCAGGCACATGCGCTGATGATGGATGGTGTGACGCTGGCGGATCCTGCACGTGTCGATATTCGAGGCGAAGTGATTACCGGCAATGATGTGGCGGTAGACGTTAACGTAATTTTCGAAGGCAAGGTAACGCTTGGCAGCAACGTAAAAATCGGTGCGAATTGTATTTTACGGAATTGTTCGGTAGCTGACGGTGCGGTAATTGAAGCTAATTCAATCATTGAAGAAGCGGAAGTAGGTGAGCATTGTACTGTAGGGCCTTACGGCCGTTTACGCCCGGGCGCAGTGATGAAAGCTAACGCCAAAGTAGGTAACTTTGTGGAAATGAAGAAAGCCGTGTTAGGAGAAGGTGCGAAAGCCAACCACCTGACTTACCTTGGCGATGCTGAAGTCGGAGCCGGTGCGAATATCGGTGCAGGTACGATTACCTGTAACTACGACGGGGTAAATAAATCTAAAACGATCATCGGTGAAAATGCTTTTATCGGGTCTAATTCAGCGCTGGTGGCGCCGGTTACGATTGGCGAGGGAGCAACGGTAGGTGCCGGTTCAACCATCACGTCAAACGTAGAAGACAAAGCGCTGGCAATTGCACGCAGCAAGCAACGTGTGATTGCCAACTGGCCCAGACCGGTCAAAAAGTAAGTGCTTACTTTTTAGCCTGTCCTATTCTGTGGCAGGCTAAATCCAGCCCTGCTCAAGGGCTTTCAGGACAGCGCGGGTACGGTCTGGCACGTTGAGCTTGGACAAAATGGACGACATCTGATTCTTTACCGTGCCCAATGATTTAAATGTCACCTCAGCAATTTCCTGATTAGACAATCCCGCAGCAACCAGCCTCAGTACCTCTGTTTCTTTGTCTGATAACGGTTCGGCATCCTGTGAAAGCTCTGAATTCTGTTTGCCAGCCTGCAACTGAGTAAGTAATGTGTGAGATAACGAGGGCTGAAAGAGGTTGCTGCCTGCAGCCAGCCGTTCAATGGCGTCTACCAGTACATCCAGTGACACATCTTTCAGTAAATAACCTTTAGCACCATTTTTCAGTGCCCGGATCACGGTTTGATGGTCATCGAATGTGGTCAGCATCAGAACCGGTGGCATGTCCGGCAATCCGGCCATTGCTTCCAGGGTACTCACGCCGTCCATTTTTGGCATTCTGATGTCCATTAAAATAACATCCGGCTTTTCCCCCCGGTTGAGGAGCTCAAGTACTTCTTCGCCGTTGGCGGCGTTTGCAATTACCTTAATGTGGTCGGTAAGGCTAAGAAGACTGTTTATTCCCTGACGAACCAGGATCTGATCATCTGCCAGCATGACACGAATCATTTTGCATCTCCCGGCAATGACAGTTTTACCTCGAAGCCGTGTTCAGAACTGTTAAATGCGATGTTTCCGCCGACAGAGACTGCCCGTTCTTTCATTCCTTTCATCCCGTTTCCGGCAACCGGTGCGCTGCTGCCGGTACCATTGTCACATATGGTCAGCTCCAGCCCTGCCTGTTTTCCGGTGTCAGCTGTCACCGTGATATGTGAGGCTCTGCCATGCCTGAGGCTGTTGGTAACGGCCTCCTGCGCAATTCTGAAAACCGGTTCAATCAGAGGTGCAGGTAACGCCGGTGCATGGCCTGTGTTTACTGTTACCGTGTAGCGTTCTGTAGAGGTTGCCAGCAGTGATAAAGCTGCATGGAGGGACAGAAAGGTGTCTGTGCGGATATCTGAAACCGCCTGGCGTACATCACTCAATAATTCCGCGGCGATGGTTCTGCACTGACCAATCACCGGTTTGAGTTCAGGGCAAGATTTATGCTCTGCAACCTGTAAATGAATTGCCAGTGCCGTCAGGTGATGCCCGGCCACATCGTGTAAGTCGCGGGCAATGCGGGTACGCTCTGCTTCCTTCACCGACAAGGCCAGTAATGATTGAGTTGCCTGCAGCTCGCGGTTCAGTGATTCAGCCTCTTCTTTTGCACGCAGAGCCTGCTTTCTCGAATCCGTCATCAGCATGGCAAACAGATTAAATGACCAGAACAGAATAGCGGTCAGCCAGCCCTGAGATTGTTCCCACACGATGGTCAGACTCAGTGCCTGCGGTACCGCCATGAAAGGGGACAGATACAGTGCCGTTCTGATCGGGAGTATCAATACCAGCAGGGAAGACAGCAGCACCAGATAAATCCCTGAAAAACCAAACGGCGAAACGAGACAAATACATACATAAAGCAGGTACAGGCAAGTGAGCAGTAAACCGAAACGACGGCCGTCAGCTGCATCCGGAACGGTTGCCATGAAAAGGATTGCACCGAAAAGCAGTTGCAGCGTGAGCAACGGCCACTGAATGGCAGCATCGCCGGTGAACACATGAACATGGCTGAGCAAGGTTACCAGTGCCCAGGTTGCCAGTGCGAAAGCCTGTAAAGTGGAAAAAGAAAATATGCGGTTCATTACATTACTATTCCCTTTTTCCACTTCCGGCTCAATAGGCCGGAAGTCACTTTTGACAACGTGACTTCCGGCACTACCGGCAAAACCAGAGAGAAGGAACAATGGTTGTGTCTTCATTAAAGGGAAGGAGAACACCATGACTGAGCTGATGCTAACACTCTACCGGACAATCATTATTTGCCATATTGCGGCCGGTGCCGTATCACTAATATTGTTCTGGGTGCCTGTAGTCAGTAAAAAAGGAAGCCGCCTGCACATACAGGCGGGAAAAGGCTATGTATGGTTCCTGTACTTTCTTACCGCCACAGGATTCATTTCATCCTTAATGGTTATTACTGATCCGCAACTATTTAAACCGGGTCACTTTGCCCGTACTGACGATGTAGCAGGGATGACAGAGGCCGTCAGACGGTTCTGGTTGTTTCTGATTTATTTGTGCTTACTGGTACTGACTAACGTGCGTCACGCTGTAATGGTGCTGAAAGCAGGTAAAGAGACACGTAAGTTACTGACCAACGGGCACGTAATACTGCCGGTAACACTGACACTGGCCAGTTTCTGGCTGTTTTACAGTGGTATGGTTGCAGATATGATCCTGTTTAAAATTTTTGCCTGCATCGGCGGGTTCAGCGGGATCAGAACCGTACTTTATTGTCTTTCCCACCAGGCTGAGCGCCGTGACTGGATGAAACAGCATATCAGTCACATGCTGGGTTCAGGTATCGGTATTTACACTGCATTCCTGGCTTTTGGTGGACGGGCATTACTGGACGTGCTGGCTCAATGGCAGGTGGTGTTCTGGGTATTACCGTCCGTGGTGGGAACTTTCGGTATAGTTTACGCCGTACGACGGTTCACCGGGAAATCTGCCCGCCGGTCTGTGCAACAATAGCCGGCGCATCATGCACCGGCAGTCAGCCGTAAAGCGGTTTAGCTTATTCCAAAGTAGCCAACGTATTCGACATTTCCTCGTGAATTTCAGTACGCATTTTGGCAAGACGGATAGCGTAATCCCTCAGATAAATATCCCGTTCCGTTTCCGGTTTCCATTCCGGGACCGGAGCCGGCTTTCCGTTTTCATCAACGGCCACCATGATTACAATACAGTGTGTCGTCTTCGCGTTATCCTGCTCTTTGGGATCTCTGGCACTGACATCAATGGAAAGATGCATTGACGTGGTGCCGGTATAGATAATTTTCGCTGTCACTTCTACCAGGCTGCCGACAAGGATAGGTTTAACAAACCGGATCCCGCCTACATAAGCAGTAATACAGTATTTTCCACTCCAGCCTGCCGCGCAGGCGTAGGCCGCAAGGTCAATCCAGCGCATAACTGCGCCACCGTGTACTTTTCCGCCAAAATTCTGATCACCCGGTTCTGCCAGAAAACGCAAGGTTACTTCTCTGCTGCTTGCCATCTACTTCTCCTCAGGACGGTATCAATCCGTCTGCCTGTTCTTTTCTATTTATTAGCTTTTTACTATTGCCTTGTTTTTCAACGCTTGTCATCATTTTTTGTTACGTAACTACGGTGTTTATCGATGAAACGCTGTTTACTGTTACCGCCATCGGGCATTGTGCTTTGTGGCTTCGGGCTGATTAAGGTAAGGTGCTTCCACTGACAGATTCACAGGACTTTTCATGATCCGCACTCTTCTGGTGGGCTTCGGTTTTTCCGCCACTACATTTCATCTCCCTTTTTTAAATCAGTTATCTGAATTTACCGTAAGCGGCGTAGTGTCATCCCGTCCGGACGACGTTGCTGCCGTGTTACCGGGCGTGCCGGTGTATGCCTCAATGGGAAAGGCGTTCGCTGATCAGCGCTTTGACCTCGCTGTCATCACCACACCGAATACCTATCACGAAGTGCAAAGCCGGCAGGCGCTGATGAACGACTGTCATGTGCTAGTAGAAAAGCCATTTACCTTGTCCGGTGATGAAGCTGAAGCGCTGGTTGCACTGGCAGCGCAGAAACAGAAAAAACTCTGCGTATTTCATAACCGCCGTTTTGACGGTGACTTTCTTACGCTGAAAAAACTGATCAGCGACGGCAGTGTGGGCGACGTTAAGCGCCTGGTTTCCCGGTTTGACCGGTTCCGCCCGCAACCACGGGACCGCTGGCGGGAAAACGCCGGCCCGGGTGCAGGCATCTTCTGGGACTTAGGTCCGCATCTTATCGACCAGGCGCTGCAACTGTTCGGTGTGCCGGAACAGATCCACGGTGTTGTTCAGATTGCCCGTGAAGGCGGACAAAGTGACGACAGTTTCGACCTCACTCTGTTTTACAACAACTTGACTGTACAGTTGGGCAGTTCGCCATTTCAGGCCAACCGTACCTTACGTTTTGAATTACAGGGTACGGAAGGAAGTTTCCGGAAATTCGGGCTGGATCCTCAGGAAGATCAGTTAAAGCAAGGGCTCACTTTCGACAACGGGCAATGGGCCCGTGAGCCGGAAGAGGCGTTTGGTGAACTGGCTACGGCGCAGGGTGCGAATATTGTTCCTACACTTGCCGGTGAATATGTCACTTTCTACCGCCAGTTGGGTGAAGCTGTCAGTAACGGTGCCAAATTGCCTGCAGACGGGGAAACGGTCATACCGGTGATCAAACTTATTGAACTGGCCATCGAAAGTGCGGAAACGGGCAAAGTCATGCCTGTATACGTAAATATGAAAGAAAATAACTAAAATATCTTGCAAACCGAAACTTTAACTGCTTTATTGGTTTCAAGTCGTAATTTATAAGTTTCGAAATGCAAAAGCGAAATACCCGCCAACGACGCGATGAAATCGTTGAATGGGTGAATCAGGCCGGCCATGTTCATGTGGATGAGATGGCTGCCAGGTTCAATACCTCACAGGTAACTATCCGTAAAGATCTTGCCGTGCTTGCCGGCGGGAAGCGAGTGCTGCGTGAATTTGGCGGTGCTGCGCCTTTTCCGTCTTCCGGGGCGGATACAGGATCTGACAGCGAAAACTCAGCCACGCCGGCTTCAGCGAAAACAGCCATTGGTTTTAAAGCTGCTTCGCTCGTGACAGACGGCGCGAAAGTGATCCTCGACAGCGGTAACACGACCGCTTCTGTCGTGCCTTTTCTTAACCACAAAAAGCTGGTTGTCATGACCAATTCTTTGCGTGCTGCCAACGCATTAACGATCGCAGATAACGAACCCACCGTACTCATGACCGGCGGAACGTGGGATGCACACTCGCAGGCGTTTCAGGGCAATATGGCGGAGAAAATGATCAGTGCCTACAGCTTTGATTTGGCCTTCATCGGTGCGTCCGGGCTGGATGTCGAAAGAGGCAGTACCACGTTTAACGAACTGACCGGGCTTTCCAAAGCCATGGCCGGTGTTGCGGCAAAAGTCGTGGTACTGGCTGAGTCAGAGAAATTTACCTTCCGCATGCCTAACCTTGAACTGGCGTGGGAAGACATTGATGTACTCATAACCGATGAGCACATCAGCGAACCAATTAAACAACAAATTGAACAGCAGGGCGTCACCGTAATGATTGCCCCGGCAAACGGAGAATAACCATGTGTGGAATAGTCGGCGCTGTAGCAGAGCGTAATGTAGTCGAAATCTTACTGGAAGGCTTAAAGCGCCTTGAGTACCGTGGTTATGATTCCGCCGGTGTGGCGTTATTACAATCAGGCGGTGAACTTACCCGCATCCGTCGTACCGGCAAGGTACAGGAACTGGCAGATGCTGTGGCGAACGGTGAAGCGCTGGGTTCTACCGGTATCGCGCATACCCGCTGGGCAACCCATGGCGGCGTAACTGAGCGTAATGCGCACCCTCATTGCTCCGGAGAGCGTATCTCCGTTGTCCACAACGGCATCATTGAAAACTACGAAGCCTTGCGTGAATCACTGAAAGCGCAAGGTTATACCTTCACCAGTGACACCGACACAGAAACCATTGCACACACGGTACATGCTGAAATGCAAAAAGGCGTGAGCCTGCTTGAAGCAGTACAAAACAGTGTGAAGCAGTTCCACGGTGCTTACGGTACGGTAATTATGGACAGTGAAGACCCGTCACGGGTAGTTGTGGCACGCTCCGGCAGCCCGCTGGTGATTGGTCTTGGCCTGGGGGAAAATTTCATTGCCTCAGACCAGATGGCTTTGCTGCCGGTGACTCGCCGCTTTATCTTCCTTGAGGAAGGTGATGTCGCTGAAATTACCCGTCGGGAAGTCAGCATTTTTGACGTTAACGGCAATCCGGTTGAGCGTGAAGTTATTGAATCTAATATCGAACACGATGCAGGTGATAAAGCGGGTTACCGTCATTACATGCTCAAAGAGATCCATGAGCAGCCAACGGTTGTGCGTAACACGCTGCAACAGCGGGTGGACGAAAAAGGACTGTTACCGGACATTTTCGGCAACGGTGCCGATGAGATTTTCTCAAAGGTTAAACACGTTCAGATCATCGCCTGTGGTACCAGTTATCATGCCGGTATGACTGCCCGCTACTGGCTGGAACAGTACGCGAATGTGTCTTGTGGTATCGAAATCGCTTCAGAATTCCGTTACCGCAAATCGGTAGTACATGAAAACAGCCTGCTGGTGACTATTTCCCAGTCCGGTGAAACCGCCGACACGCTTGCCGCACTGCGCCTGGCCAAAGATCTGGGCTACATGGCCAGCCTGACCATTTGTAACGTACCCGGCTCATCGCTGGTACGGGAATCCGATCTTGCCTTTATGACCCGTGCAGGCGCAGAAATTGGCGTTGCCTCAACCAAGGCTTTCACGACTCAGCTTACTGCTTTTCTCATGCTCACACTGGCACTGGGTAAGCACAACGGCATGTCAGGCAAAGATCATGGCAGCATCGTCAGTGCCCTTCACAGTTTGCCAGCCAAGCTGGAAGAAACTCTGGCGATCACAAAAGGTATTGAAGATTTAGCGGAAGAGTTTGCCGACAAGAACCATTCATTATTCCTGGGACGTGGCGACCAGTATCCCATCGCAATGGAAGGCGCGTTGAAGCTGAAAGAGATTTCCTATATTCACGCCGAAGCCTACGCCTCAGGTGAACTGAAACACGGCCCGCTGGCACTGATTGACGAGGAAATGCCTGTCATCGTGGTAGCGCCTAACAATGAGCTGCTGGAAAAACTGAAATCCAACGTGGAAGAAGTGCGTGCCCGCGGCGGTATCATGTACGTGTTCGCTGATAAAGATGCACACTTTGCCAGCGACGAAACCATGCGGGTAATCAACGTTCCCCACTGCGAAGCCCCCATCGCACCTATCGTCTACACCCTGCCTTTGCAGCTGCTTTCTTACTATGTAGCACTGATCAAAGGCACCGACGTGGACCAGCCCCGTAACCTGGCGAAGTCGGTGACAGTGGAGTAGAGGATCAGGAAAATGCAAAAATCTCTAATTTAGACAAATATAGAAAATAGTTTTATATCCGGAAGCAGGTCTTGAATTGAAGACCTGCTTTTTTTTACGGAAAAACAAAGTGAAATAGCTAGCTGTCCTCTAATACTAGTGAACTTTGCCGGCGTGAGTTTAGTTTTAGCTGTGTTTCATTGCCTTCCACGTATATACAAAGAGCTGATATTTGATCATTTCATTAACAGGATGTAGTCTAAAATTTAATCTATTTTGATTTGATGACAGTTGTTTATGACAAGGACGTTGATATGAACAAAGAACGATTCAGATATGCGACAACTTCTATTGAAAATAATATAAAAGTAAGGCTCAGAGATGAAGTTCTTACGTCAGAAAAGCCGATTGGCGGTTCGGTGCTCGAGCTACACGGGAATCAGGATAAAGAGCTTTATCAATACTTATTTGATGGCCATTCGAGATTTATTTACGAACAGAAGGGAGAGCGTCCTTCAATCATTGTAGGGCGAAAAGGAGCTGGAAAAACAACTTATTTGAATAATTTATCTTTTAAAAGTGGTGTGACAGCTCTACCTATCAGACAGTGGCAAGCTATTGGCGAAGTCCAGCAAATTATATCAAACCTGTTGGATAACGGCATTGATATAAGAGCTGAAAGAGCATCATATATCTGGCAATGGATCTTTCTCTCCGCCGTCATTCTAAAGTGTGGTGAAACCCTATTTTCCGATAAAACTCTTAAAGACTTCTACCAACTACTCCCAGTTAAAGAATTTAAAGACATTGGTATTTCTGCTGTTACTTCTTTTGCAAAGAATAAGCTTTCGAAGCTCGTAACGAATAATTTGGGCGCGGAACACGCAGAATTGTCGTCTGTAGCATGGTTACTGGAAGATAAAACACAGGCAATTGATGATTTAGAAATGAAGCTCTCGAATACTCTGGGAGAGCATAATCTGACAGCTATTATTCTCTTTGATAATGAAGAAGATGTCTTAGATGACATTAATATTGAGAACGCTCCAAACCTGCAGATTGCTAAGGCAATCGCGATTAAGGGTCTTCTAAATTTAGCTGGAAGGATAAATGAAGGCGCGATAAATGTACAGCTTAGATACTGCATTCCTGCTGAACAGTTCTTCGCGTTTAAGGAGTTGGCAAAGAACCCCGTTAAAGATTTCGGTCGCTTACATCTACTACATTGGACTGTAGGGGAACTACTTTCTTTAGTTGCGCATCGCTTTTTACTTCACTTGCATGTTTGGAAAGACGAGAAGCCAATTCTGGGTGGGCCATACGACGAGTTAATACAGTTTCCAATTTACACCCGGAAGGGGGCTTTGGAATTTTTCGACAAAATTTTACCTACTAAAATAAAGAACGGCAGGGGTCTTGAAGAAAGTACTAAAGCTTATTTCTTAAGACACTTTCAAGTTCTGCCAAGACAAATTGTCGACGTATTTAACGAAATTCTAGCTATGTCGATAAGAAACAATAAATCTATTACTAACCTGGATGCACAGATTGTTCTCGGAGCGGTAAGACGTAAAGAAGCTCTGATGGCCGAAGAAATTATTGTCGCCTACAGTAAAATGTTTCCTGAAGCCTCCTCTATAAGGAAAAAGGTATTGCCTAATATTCCCCTGCTTTTTACGTATAAGGATTTACGAAAATTTTATGACAGCAGGGAGTTTCTAAACACCGGCAAGTCAGTTCTGCAGGGTATGAAAGGAGAAGTCGAAGTATCTCCTGACAGATTTGAGAGATGTTTATTAGAGACCGGAATTATAGGAAGAGTTATAAGTAAACCTTCAGGAAATGATATCGGCTATATAAACGCAGAGTTTGAGTACTCCATGCCCGGTAGTCTGGATTTGTGCGAGAATGATGAATTAGTCATTCATCCGGTATTTTCCGGGCAGAGGAAAGCAACAGCATGGGACGCTATCGGAAAAAACATCATAGGCGTTTATCCCCACGATGCAGATCCTGATTTATCCGCTGATAGAGAATTATTGCGGTGCTTTTTCGTGTAACTGGTTGCCTGATTAGTGCTTCTTACCCAGAGTATACCACCGACCTTTTCTCAGATTCATCAACCTGCAGGCTGAACACATCTGGTCTGGCGTAATGGCCGTTTACGTCGAAGTCGTAGCGGGCGCGTTTTAAATCTTCAAGGTCAATGTCTGCGGTGATGAGACCTTCTTCGTTTTTAAGTGGCCCTGCAAGAATGTCGCCCATGGGGCTGACAATAACACTGCCGCCGGCAATTAACGGGCGTTGTGCGTCCCAGTTTTCTACCTTGATGCCTAATGCGTCCGGAGACGGTTGCACCTGACAGGCACTGACCAGAAACATTCTGCCTTCGTGAGCGATATGGCGCATGGAACATTGCCAGATCTCCCGCTCGTCCACGGTGGGCGCACACCAGATATCGACACCTTTGCCATAAAGTGCCATACGAAGCAGGGGCATGTGATTTTCCCAGCAGATAGCACCGGATATCCGCCCGGCTGAGGTATTGATGGCGGGCAGGGTGGAGCCGTCTCCCTGTCCCCAAATCAGACGTTCAGTGCCGGTGGGCATGAGTTTGCGGTGCTTTGCTGCCAGGCCATCTTCCGGCGTGAAATACAGGGAGGAACAGTAAAGCGTCGAACCTTGCTTTTCGATAACGCCAATGACCAGGTTCGTATTCAGGCGCGCTGCCAAATCTGCCAGTTCACGGGTTTCCGGTCCCGGGACGGCGATGGCTTCATCAAAATACTGCTTAAAGGATTCTCTGCCTTCCGGTAAACGGTAGCCAAGACGGGTTCCGAAGATTTCTCCTTTAGGATAGCCACCCAGCAAAGCCTCGGGCATCACCACTAAATCGGTTTGTGCTTCTTCAATAGCGTTTTCAAAACTGAGGATGGCCTCCAATGTCGCCTGAGTGTCCTGTGGTTTAGTGCCAATTTGCAAAGCCGATATACGCTTTTTCATGGAATTCCTTTACGGTGTTGAACAGAGTTTCTGCCGGTTTGTGTGATATGAATCATAGTACGCCGCTTATCGGGAAAACATACACAGATGCTCAGCGCCATCGTAGATCAGATGAACTGAATGTGAATTTCCGGTTTTGAAAAGCGGCGGATAAGGTATTCTAGGCCTACGCAGGTTTTTCGCCTGTTGCGTGGCTTGTGAAAACGGCCTTATTTTAACTATAGACACTATCGAAATATCAGCTTTTGAACGGAAAAAATAAAGTCGTCACACTACTTCGTCAACAACCATACTCGCGGGTAGCGCTGGCGCAGGCTACCGGTTTGGGTAAACCGGCGTTGACTAAAGTAACCAGAATGCTGGCTGAAGTGGGCCTTATTCGTGAGAACCCGGGGGCTGACACTGACTCCTCAGATCGTACAGGCAGGCCGGCAACAGAGTTGGCACTGAATGAGGGACATTACTTTAGTGCTGCTATGTACGTTTCGATCGAAGGTGTAAGTGCTTACTTGCAGGATGTTTCAGGCAAAGTTCACCGTTCTTTGAATCAGCCATGGCAGGTATCATTCAAACAAGGAAACCTGTTTTCCCCGTCCGTATTTTCCGCAAAGCTGCAGGCGCTGGTTGGTTCACTATGCGCCGGCCATGGTATTGAAGTAAATGTACTTAAATCGGTATGTATTGCTACTCAGGGTAAAATAGCGCAGCACACCGGCATTATTTATCAGTCACAATTACTTGATGAACAAAACGTGCCGCTGGCATCCATGTTAAAAAATGCGCTGGGTGTGCCTGTACATTTGTATAACATTGCCTGGTGCTCGACATTCTGTTTCAACGCCTTTAATCAGTTTGAAGAAAGCTATATAGCATTGCTTCTGGGTTATGGTCTGGGCACCGGTATTTGCGTTGATGGCAGATTAATTGCCGGACCGGATGGCCTTGCTCCGGAAGTGAGCCATCTGACTTACGATAAACACGGCCCTGTGTGCTATTGCGGCGCCCGTGGTTGTGCTGAGCAGTACGTCACCTACAACGCGATTTTCGGGCAGGCTGAACAAGCCGGTATTACGCTGGAAGGCGCAACGCCAGTTGAAAAGCTGCACCATATCAGTGAACTACTCAATGCAGGCAATCCGGCTGTGCAGGCCATCATTAATCAGGCAGGGGATGTCCTCGGGCACATTGCCGTGCAGCTAATGGCCATGCTTGATGTGCGGCACATCTACTTAAACGGTGAAACGGCCATTCTGCACGAGTACCTGGGGGCCGCCATCAAAGAAGCGCTTGAGCGTCATGGCAGTACCCAGGCCATTGCATCCCGCCTTTCAATTACTTACGAGCCGGATACTGGCGTTGCCACGCGGGGCTTACTGGAATTGACCAACCGCAGCTTCTCCGTTTAGCTGCGGCCACGTTGCAGAATTATTATTCTCTGGTTTTAATAATGATCCGCCGGTAGCTGGTCAGTGCCGGTGTGCCGTTATCTGTTACTGCGAGAATAACGTGAGCTTCACCGCCGTTATCACAGGGTACCGGCGTATCGTGCCACATCTCTCTGCATGCTTTAGTCACGGTAACTTCGCTTTTGCTGCCGGTATTTTTCAGTGAAAGTGCCGCCAGCGCCGGAGTGCCCGGCATGCCGCTGTAGCCTGCTTCTTCGTAATGGAACCAGTGCCAGGACAGTTTATTTCCGTCAGGATCTTCTGTGGCAGAAGCGTCCAGAACCAGCGTCTCCCCCTGTTTAACATCAGCGTAAACCACCTCTGTGCCTGTGCTTCCGTTAACCGATACGACGGGATGGTGGTTTGCTTCCTCATAGGGCTTGATAGTCCAGTCCATGCGGGCCGCAAAATCATGCTGAAACTGCTCACGCCAGCGCCAGATGGTCGCATGATCAGAGACTACAGTTTCACCGTCTTTGCCTGTGACCGTATCGGCAGACGTGACACGGGGGAACCAGTCACCGCCCTGAGTCCAGATTGAATGCGTTTCTCCGTACGGCTGACGGTAAACATAGCGTCCTCCCCAGCCGCCCCAGGACGGGCTGCGGAAACTGTTCAGTCCGTTAGCGGTTAATCCCAAAAAGGCCGGAGTGTCACCTTCCATAATGAATGCATATCTCAGGTAATGCTTGCCCAGCGGGCCTTTTTTACGGATATTTTCTTCCAGCCACTCATTCGATACGGTGGTGAAGTCAGCACCCTTGCCGTTTTGATAATATTCATCACCGGCGATGCCTGTCCAGGTGGCGTAAGCATATTCACCGCCGTCGGGAGACGAAGGCTTTACGATATAGCTGACATCAGGAAAGTGCTTGCGGATCCACGGCCCGGCATCATCCTGATCAGAAATAGAATAAACGCGAAGCTTCTTCTCAAATGCTTTAAGTTCAGCCTCTGAGCGGTTCGCTTTCACATCCATCAGTGCCTGTGCCAGCGTATTTGCGCCACCCCACACTGTTACCCAAACCGGCCGTGGATCGTTTTTATCGACGGCGGCAATCAGCGCTTCAGAACCCGGGGAAGATTGCCCTTTGCCTGTACTGGCCATGCCGTAGCCCGGCTGGCCCACATTCACCAGACTTTGCAGATACGCTGCTTCCGGCCAGCCGTCAGCATGTTTCATCAGGTTGCTGCGTACTTCGCCGTAAGCGGAAATAATACCGGCTATGGTGTCTGTTTCCCGCTTTTCTTTCTGCCAGGTAGACGTAGTTGCAATCAGGCCTTCAAGGTCCAGTTCATTGGAATAGGTCAGCAGGCGCACCATGGACATCTGATCGTCCGGCTCGTTGCCCATATCAGTGAAAACAAACACTCTGGGCTTGCCGGTAAATTCATCCACCGGCGGCGGTGTGTTACTGAGTGCATGAGAGCTCGCAAAAACCAGCAGCGCCAGACTGCTTTTCGATACAACAGAAGTAAACCGTTTCAATGACAGGATCCTTATTTATCACAACACTGGAAATGTGATAAATAAGTTAATTTACTTGGTGAATTAATTCAATGAAGAATGTGAGCTAGTCAGTAAGAGTTGTCCTGAATTAGCTAAATATCCGGTCTCATCATATCTTCATCATTTCGTCACGTGGCAGTCACAGTTCCCGGACAGCATGGACTTTTACACTGACAAAGGAGACGGGTAATGGGATTGAATCTGTGGCAGATTTTACTGGTACTGCTAATCGTAGTACTACTGTTCGGTCGTGGCCGTATTCCTGCCCTGATGGGCGATATTGCCTCCGGTATCCGCAGTTTCAAACAGGGTTTGCAGGACGAAGAACAAAAGCTGGATGTAACAGCACCTGCCGATCAGACAGAGTCTGAATCCGCACAGTCCAATCGTGTACCAGAGCAACCGGTGAAAGCCGGCCAACCCCATGCTTGATCTTAGCTGGACTGAGCTTTTTTTCGTGGGTGTGCTGGCCCTCATTATCATCGGCCCCAAAGATTTACCTGAGCTGTTTCAAATTTTCGGACGCTTTACCGCAAAGCTGAAGCGCATGTACGCTGGCATGCAGGGCAGCATGAACCAGCTTACGAAAGAAGTGAATATTGTGAACGGCAAAGCGCAACCGGGTGACGAAAGCTGGAAAGCGTTTTTGCCTGAAGATATAAGAAATCTGCCGGCAGATTTTACGCCGGGCTCAATGTCTGCAGAGCAACATACTGAGCGCCGGAACAAAATTGACGAGGCGCGCAAGCAGGCTGATGAAGCGCGTAAGGCGAAGGAGCAGCGCAATGAATGACGAACAGATCAATAAGTCCACTGCGCCTTTACTTACTCACCTTATTGAGCTTCGTACCCGCCTGCTTTACTGCCTGGCGTTTTTTATGGTGATGTTCGGCGCCGGCTACTATTTCTCTGCTGACATATACCATTTCCTGCAACAGCCATTGCTTCAGCAATTCGGTGAAGGCAGTGAACGGCGAATGATTTATACCGGCTTGCAGGAGGCATTCTTTACTTACCTGAAGCTGGCATTTTTTACTGCTCTGTTTTTCTCGGTGCCGCTTATTCTGATCCAGGTCTGGCGCTTTCTTGCTCCGGGTATGTATCAGCACGAAAGAAAAAGTTTTTTGCCGCTGTTTATTATGACCCCGGTTTTGTTTATTACCGGCGCTGCGCTTGCGTTTTATGTAGTGATGCCGATGGCATGGCAGTTTTTTATGAGTTTCGAAACCGCAGGCGGCAATGAGGCCATCAGAGTCGAACTGGAAGCAAAAGTCAGTGAATATCTGTCGCTGGTGATTAAGCTCATTCTGGCATTCGGACTGAGTTTTGAGCTACCTGTATTTCTGCTTATCCTGGCTAAAACCGGCATGGTAACGGCTGAAACACTAAGACACTACCGGCGCCACGCTATTGTGCTGATATTCCTTGTCGCTGCTTTTATTACACCACCTGATTTAATTTCCCAGATAGCACTGGGTACGCCCATCGTGTTGCTTTATGAAGTATCTGTTTACCTTGTTGCTATGACAGAGCGGCGGGCACAGGCGGCGCAGGAAGCTGCTGAAATATAAATTAAAAAAATCTGTCACGAACATGTAGCCTGCCCGTCAAGAAAATGGCGTCTGAGTGTCATTTTTGCTCCGTAGATTGGTTCCCGGCAAGACCGGATGTTGTCCCCTTTCAGAGGTCGGGGTTCCTACTTCTAAAACCAATCGAACAGGTGCAATAAAATGTCTAAAGAAACAACCGGGATGATTCTGTCCGAAGCGACGGTTAACCGTCGTGATTTTGTAAAAGGCGGTTCTGTTGTTGCTGCCAGTACAGCACTGGCATCACTGTCTGCCAAGGCTGCGACTCTGCCATTTTCTTCTTCTTACGGCCCACTGAGCATGAAAGCCTGTAAAGCAACAGGTCTGGAGTTGCTGGCTTTACCGGATGGCTTTGAATATACCTCTTACGGCTGGACAGGTCAGATCCAGTCTGACCGTAACCCGACACCAACCGACCATGACGGTATGGCAGTGGTTGCTGCAAAGCAAAATATCGTATGTCTGGTGCGTAACCATGAGTTAAGCGAGGGCGAAGGCCACAAGTGTGACCCTGTGGGCGGCCGTGGTATCTATAATCCGGCGCAATATGGCGGTACTACCAACCTGATGTTTGATGTAGTAAATGGTAAGTTCCTGTCTTCCTACAACAGCCTTGGCGGCACAATCCGTAACTGTGCTGGTGGCTCCACACCATGGGGTTCGTGGTTATCCTGTGAAGAGACCTTCCAGGTTGCTCAGGGCATTTATCACGGCTACATCTTCGAAGTTCCGGGTTTTGGTGTATCAGACGGTCAGCCAATCCGTGAGATGGGTCGCTTTACCCACGAAGCTGTGGCAGTGGACCCTGCAACAAGCTTTGTCTACATGACAGAAGACACGGGCACTTCGGCATTTTATAAATTCGAACCTGCAGGCCAGTGGGGTGATCTGAAATCAGGCGGTACGCTTTACGCAATGGTGCTGGATAACACACCACGTGTTGATCTGCGTGGCGGACTGGTTGAAGGCTCAACCTACAACGTAAGCTGGCAGGAAATCCCTGATCCGGACGCATTCAGTGAGTCCTGTTTCAGTCAGGCCAGTGACGCGGCCATCATTCTCCGCGGTGAAGGTTGCTGGTATGACGACGGTAAAATCTACTTCGTTTCTACTTCAGGTGGCGCAGCCGGTCTGGGACAAATTTTCTGTTTCGACCCCCGTCGTCAGCAACTCACGGTTGTTTTTGAATCTATCAGCACGTCAGAAGTCGATGGTCCTGACAATATTGCTGTCAGTCCCCGTGGCAGCATCCTGATGTGTGAAGACGGTGGCTCTGATCCCAAGCGTCTGGTGGGCTTAACACAAAGCGGCGAAACCTTCACGTTCTGTGAAAACCGCATGGAGCTGGATCAGGGTGATCTTGCTGTTATTGACAACATTTACCCCGGCGTTTCAGCCAACTTTACCGACAGCGTGGGTACCAGCACAGATGGTTCTGCCCGCCGCAGCTTTACCAGTCGTGAGTGGTGTGGTGCATGTTTCTATGGCCGCTGGTTATTCGTGAATATCCAGTCTCCGGGTGTCACGTTCGCGATTACCGGCCCGTGGGAAAACGGCGCACTGTAAGCCGGAATAAACATAGAAATTTAATAAAACAATACGGGGGCACGTTGCTGCCCCTTTTCAGACTCTAAGGAATAAACATGAAAGCACTGGTCTTTTTAGCATCAATGTTACTCGCTGTTCAGGCGAATGCAGCCATTATGAACCTGAGCATTCCGGGTACGGCAAGCGGCTCTCTGAGTGACGAAAGCGGTTGGTTAAACGGTGATACTTCAGCAATTGATTTTTACACGTTCGAATTATCTGCTGACACTGAATTGAGCTTTTCACTGGATACACTTCTTACATCAATGGGCATGAGCCTGTATTCAGGCGAACTGGCGACGGATCCCGGTTTCCTGTTTGACAATGCAGGTGACTTCTCTGATTTCTGGGGTAGCAGCTTAACGTATATCACTGGTACCGACGCTTTCGTACCTGCGGCAGGGACTAATGACCTCGATGCGGGATTACTTACAAGTGGCTGGTACACGCTGGCTGTAGGTGGGAATGAAGGTTTCAGCTTTGGTTCATTCAGTTACACGCTGAATGCAGACGCAGTGACCACCACTGTTTCAGAGCCGTCCACGTTTGTGGTTGCACTGATGATGCTGGCAGGATTGTGCTGGACACGCCGTCAAGGTCGCAACTAAACGCGGCTTTCAATAAATTCAAAGGGGCGCCCGGCGCCTCTTTTTTAATTCTAACACCCTGATACATCAACAATAATTTCAGGTGGCTGGTAAGTGTTAACAAAAGTTTCGTAGGAAACATAGCAGGCCGTGGCAACCACTTCGTTATGCCCCACACCCTGGTTAATTTTACT
The DNA here is from genome assembly GCF_056161165.1 of Alteromonas sp. ABV2_168. Taxonomy (NCBI): domain Bacteria; kingdom Pseudomonadati; phylum Pseudomonadota; class Gammaproteobacteria; order Alteromonadales; family Alteromonadaceae; genus Alteromonas; species Alteromonas sp. ABV2_168. Next base: position 301,269 of record NZ_JBSWYQ010000001.1, read on the forward strand.
GCGAACGGTGATGTAAATTTCACGGGTGAGATCGCCGCTGGCAGACTGGCCGTTGAAATTATCGGCCCAGGTAAAATCATCGGCACCAAAACTCATCAGTTCCATGATTTCCGGAATGCCGTCACTGTCACCGAAAGAAAGCGCCAGCGGATAGCCTTTATCAAAATAAACGCCGTCAAAATCAAAACCATTATTAAATCCGCCATTTCTTTTGGCGATGATGGCTTTAGTGTGAGCAATGTTCGCGGTGGATTTCAGTGCGCCGGCAAGGGTATTAATAACAGCAGCATTGGCTTCAGATGACAGGTTCACAAAGCGCGGCAATGCCGTGACCGATAATACGCCAAGCATAATGATGACGATGATCAGTTCAATAAGCGTGAATCCGGATTGTCTGGATACCTGATAACGCATTGGCCTGCCCGATTTCTTACCTGTTCAGTCGATAATTTAAATACACCGTAATACTACTTGTTTATGGTAGAGCAGAATCCGGCGTATAGGGTTATCTGTAAATATACCTATGCACGTTGCCTTTAAGCCGCTGAGACCAGGTTTTTCCAGCTAAGTGCTTCATGCTTATAACGGCATGCGTGCGGGAAATATAAGGATAACTTTATTTTTTGCACCTGGCGAAATCCGGCAATACAAGGTAGCCGGATTGAATCGTAAGTGGTAAGCGTTTACTTACTCAATCGAGAACTCATCAAATAATGTCACTTCAGAATCCAAATCACTAGGGTCAAACACATAGCTTTTCACTGTGCCCGTGCTGGTATCAAGGACAGAGAATACCGACAGCACATTGCTGGCAACAAAAGGCAAATTCGGATAGCTGTCATTTTCCATGCTCATGGGACTGAACTGCGTAGGGAAGCTCATTACACGCCCCTGTGGATCACCGTTAGGCGGATAATTTGTTTCTGACCAGCGCGGATTGGCTGAATAAACATCTTCCCAGAAATCAGCTGTAGCCGGACGCCGGTTTGCCGTGTAAGTGCCGGTGGTATCATCGTAATATGCACCGTAGCTGTTACCCACATTAGAGCTTTCCAGGTAGTGCAGATCTTCTACCTGCGCGCGGTTCCACAAATGAGAATGGCCGATGTGCACCAGGTCTACACCGTTTTCAAGGAGCAGGGGTTCAATATCGTTCAGCCACACATCACCGGTAAGCGGATACTGGTAACGAATTTCCGTCGCGCTTTCCAGTGACGGCGCGATGGTGTCAGTCCATGTGGCCGGCTCAATGGGGAAGGTGTATTCAGCGACAGATTCACCTCCACTGCCATTGTCCTGTACAACCTGCAGCACCGGCTGTGCAAGCACCGGAACGGTGTTGTCACCCAGTCCGAAAACGCCCTGGTGCGCCATCACCACCTTGTACTTAGCATTTTGAAATGCTTCAGTCTGCATAACATCCGTCAGCCAGGTGTATTGCTCTGACTCAGCATCGAAACGCTCAAACAAAAATTCACCAAATCCCCACTGTGTCGGGTCGGTGTAGTTTTCTGCGTTTTCAACAAATTTGGTTTTGTTGTTCGGGGTAACACTCCACGAACGCCAGATACGGGAGACATTCATAGAAATCAGGAACACGTCTCCAAAAGATACCGCGAAGTATTCTTCGCCACGGGGGCCATCATTGGGGAAGGAAAAGATATCCAGAAAGCTCATCTGGTTGTGAGAGTGATCGGCGATCCACTGTGCTTTAACCGTTTCATCGTCAGACGGGTTAACGTCGGCTTTAACCTGTTCATAGGCGACTTCTGCAAACCATGCCGGTTGAGGATCACCAAAGCCGCCGTTCAGAGAGTAGCTTTCTTCATCTGGCGTATAACGGCCCATGACCTCATGGTTGCCAATAGTACCGAACACCGGTGCATGCTGGAGAATTTCACCGCCATTGTAGGGAAAGCCAGGCATGTATTGCTGGTAGTGTCCCTGCAGGGCCGGGAAGAATGCAGGCGCATTGTCTTTGACCTGATCGAACCATTCTGAAGCGCGGTCGGGTGCATTCACAAAATCACCGGCAAAGAATACTGCGTCTGGCGTGCCAACGGTTTCCACTACCTTCTGATAGTTTGCGACAACGTTCTTTTTCGACTGCAAATCAGAAGTCAGCAGAATCATTAACGCTGGAAGCAGTGGGTAATTGTAAAAACGGGTCTGTGAGCATTTTATGCTCAGGGTTCACGGGAACCGGCACTTCTACTTCAACGGGAACTTCAATTTCAACCGTTTCATCGTCACCACAAGCGGTAAGAGTAAGCAGGAGCCCGAGGGTGCCCGCGACGCGTAACTTCCACAACATGGATACATTCCTTTTGAACGAATTGAGAGAAAAATAGATGGAGTACTGCGCAAACCAGCGTTACAGGATTGAGTGACGTTAGTGAGATATTTTTATTACAGTGGCGTGATGTGTTTGGAATTTTTTATTCTTTGTGGCGGAAAATCTCTGATAAGCACGGTTTAAGATGATAGCTCCGTATCATGCAAATTCCGCTGCTTCCATTGAGAAGGTGCGCATCCTACTACACGGGTAAATGCCGCAGAAAATTTACTTGGATTGCTGTAACCAACCATACCTGCAACATGCGTCACACAATATCCCTGCAGCAGATACCTTTTGGCTTCCTGCATCTTATTCAGCAGAATATATTTGTATGGCGTTGTGCCGGTGCTTCTTTCGATTGCACGGGAGAATTGCCTGGTTCCCATTCCTAAAAGGCCGGCCAGTTCGTCTGTCTTAATTTCCTGTTCAATCTGCGTTTGAATGTAATCAGACAGACAGCTCAATTGCCGGCGACTTAGTCTTGATACCGGTTGTTGCTGTGTAAGGTTGTCAGAGAGGGCTGCAATACGTCGCAAGATAACGGATATGCCTTCTTGCAAAAATGATGTGCAAGGATCTTGCTGCTCAGCACATTCCCACATCGCCAGCGCTACCGTAAGGATTAATTCATCTTCAAGTACAGTAGATTGGTAGCAGTTATTTGCTGGCTGGCAAACATTACAAAACTTCTCAGTATCAATGGCAATGCCCAGCATATTCACATCAGGCGATGAGAATTCACCGTTTTCGTGAGGAGCAGTGATCAAAATACTCCTTTTCTTCCAGCGCCACGATCGATTTCCATATTTGACGATACCACCATCAGACAAGCAAACCCCGATTTTGAGATGTCTTCCCGCAACCATTTTTCCTGCAGTTGCAGGGAAGTGTGAGCGAACGAGTACAGCGCTCTCACAGGCCAGACTCATTATAGCCGGTTGTGCAGTGCTACTTTTCAGGCTGTCGACAATAGGGTTTCCGTTATCCATCTGTTTCACCTGGTAAAAATAATAAAAATACCAAAATGGAGTGGTGGGACATTTTGGAGCGGTATTCATTCAGCGGGTTTTTAAACTACGTCACTTTGCAATCAGTAAGGGAATATCTTCAGTATGTTTGAAAAGAGACGGTTAACAAAAACGCTATATGTATCTTCTGGTCTCGGGCTGGCTTTCATTTCTGTCGCAGCGATGTCCAGCGAGTATGCAATATCTGCCAGTAAAGATGAACCTGAACGTATAGAAAAACAGCATAAAGACGCGGTGGGTTCTGATGGCGGAGATGCTATTGAGAAAATTGTCGTTAAGGGGACGAAGCGGGGGACGGAGCTGTTAAAAGCCGATGTTTCGGTAACGGTTATCAATTCAAAAATGATTGATGAAGCGAGAATACGTGATTTTACCCGGATAGATGAACTTGTTCCCAACGTGCAATTTAACGAGTCCGGGCAGACTGGCAGTATTTACATAACGATTCGCGGCGTTGAGTCCAATCCGTTTGTTGTTAACAGAGCCGCGGTGTACATAGATGGCATTCCTTTTCGTGAGCTAAGTAACTCAGTACTTAGTCAGGTTGACTCCATCGAGGTGCTTCGCGGTCCGCAAGGAACGCTTTACGGTGCAAATTCAGAGTCAGGTCTCATCTTAGTTACCACAAAAACACCTTCGGAAGTCATGGAGCAGAACTACCGGGTATCGGCTTCAAGTTACGCCTCTGGCCAGGGCTACGTGGGAACCGGATTCGCCGGCGGACCACTGAATCAAAACTCACTTAGTGGCTCCCTGGCGTTCAGTACATCGATGGAGGATGCCTACGTAAAGAATGCGGGAACGTCCACGGGCGAAAGCGGTGAAATTAAGGAGAACTTCGTTCAGGGTAAACTCCAATGGACGCCAACAGACGCACTTACCGTTAACGCTACGTCTTATTGGCTTGATGAAGATGCGCCGGGTCTGTTCGTACAGCAATATGTGCCGCTAAATATCAATCTGTACAATCAGTTGTATGCAGATACGATGAACGGCGGGCGCCAGATTGATAAGTGGACGGCGTTAGAAGATGCGCCCAAATATACCAATTCGGAAGAATTTGTTGCCGGTATGAGTGTGACCTACGAAACTGAAGTTGGCACTATTGATCTGGCGGCTTCTTATCGTACTCTGGAAGAAGACTCCAAAGGGCTGGATTTTGATCTTACTGCCACGCCGTATGTGTCCGGGCGTGAAGAGAAAAGTGAAGACTACAAAAACATAGAACTGCGCTACAGTTCGCCTGAAAATAGCGTGTTCGATTATATTGTTGGTGTTTCCTACTATGCGGAAAGCGAAGAAAACACCAAGTCGACATTTATGGGGAGTGGCGATCTTGATAGCTATCTGGCCGCTCCTCTACAGTACAAAGAAGGTGAAGACAAAAGTCTCTTTGGGTCATTGAACTGGTATGTAACTGATAAGCTTAAATTTGGCGCAGGGTTGCGTTACGAGCATGCAGAAAGATCTGCGGTACAAACCGCCGGCGCGCTGGATTTAGGTCTTGGAGCCATTACCTACTATCAGGATGCGGACCTTTCGAACACCTTTGAAAACTGGCTGCCACGCATCAGCGCTTTATACCAATTTAATCGCAACCTGTCTTTTCATGCGTCAGTTTCAAAGGGCTATATTCCGGGCGGATTCAACCTTACTGCCATACAGGACGATGTGGTAGATGACAGCATATTGTTTTATGACAGTGAAACGCTGCTCAGTAGAGAAGTCGGTTTCAAGTGGATGTCCGCAGACAGAAAGTGGCGCTCTTCCGGCGCACTATTTTTTATAGAATCAGATAACTGGCAGGAGATTCAGGTCGCTACCGACGCGAATGGTCGCCCTGTCAGCTCTGATTATATCGGCTCCGCCGCATCAGTAGAAAGCAAAGGCGCTGAACTAGAACTGGTCTGGCGACCTGCAGACTCGCTCTCTATAAATAGCCACTTCGGAATTGTGGACGCTGAATACACCGATCTTCAGATTAGTGAGTCACTGAATGCTGCAGGACTGGCGGTTCAGTTTGTTCCCGACTATGATGCCGGAGTGGCTGTCCGGTATGAATTGGATGAGAACTTTTATGTCAGAGCTGAAGCTAACTTTACCGGGAAGACCGCGCTGCGGGCAAAAGGCGATGCCGTCCAGCGGGCAGTCTCGACGCTGGGACTACAGCTAGGGTACGACGGTGGACAGACTGCTATCAGAGTGTTTGGCGAAAATCTGACAGACGAGCGAATTGCCAGCGGGCTTGCCATAGAAAATATGGCTTTTGGCACCGACGGATTGTTTTACAGTCCGCTTGACGCGCCGCGTATCATCGGTGTTGAAGTGGAAGTTTGGTTGTAGCGTTCTGTGAATTTACGGGAATAAAAAGCCGGGCAATGCCCGGCTAACAGTTTCAGGGAAGAAACACGCAGTAAACTTAGAAGTTACCCCGCAGGCCGAGAGAGACGCGGCGACCGGAGAACTCATACATGGTCGGGAAGGCCGGGTCCATGGTGTAACCTTTGGTGGCTTCGTCGGTAATGTTGATGCCTTCCAGTGTCACTTTAAACGTTTCGTTGATGCGGTAGCCTAAAGACACATCGTACTGGCCGTAGGCATCGCGGTATACCGGATACATGTCACGCTCGATATATTCCACGTACTTGTCTTTGTAGTTGTAAGACACGCGGGCATCAAATACGTCGTCTTCGTAGTAGAACGTCACGTTATAGGTTTCGTCAGCCAGCCCTTCCGGCGGCGTAGGAATACCTAAATCAGAAGCGCCTGTTAATGAGTTATCCAGTGTTGTGTAGTTTGCATTCACACCAAATCCGTCGAGCACGTCATGGAAACGGGCGAAAGGCACCTGAACGATAAATTCCAGACCCACTTCCCACTGATCGGCATAAGTAGGCTTAAGATCCGGGTTACCGTCGCGGTATTTAAACTCATTTAAGCTCACGGTACGTTTGTAAGCGATGTCAGTCAGTGCAGGGCGGATGAAGGTTTCTGACGCAGCAGCACGGAACAATAACTCATCGGTAATATCCAGCGTGAAGTTCACGCTTGGCAGGGTTTCTTTGTAATTACCGGATTTGGAGACTGGCGCAGAGGTATAGCCGGTTGAGCCATCGGCGTTGATGAAGATTGGAGAATCAGGCCGAAGGTTCGTGGTGAGCCTGGGCCTGATGTTTTAAGCGTGTTGTTTCTGATTACCGGCCGTACTGCTTGTCGAGAATACCTGTTAATTCGCGCAGATCGTTAACCACATAATCGGGCTCCTGAGCCAGAGGATACATGGCTTTACCCGGACGGGTTACAAAAGCGGCCTGCATACCTGCAGCTTTTGCTCCGGCAATATCCCAGCCGTGAGCCGCTACCATCAGGGCATCTTCCGGTTTAACACCCAGTTGCTTCAGTGCCCAGGCATAGGCGCGGAGATCAGGCTTGTAAATCTGAATATCTTCAATGCTGTAACGGGCATCAAAAAAGTCTGTCAGGCCGGCGTTTTCAAACTGGGTTTTCACACCGTAGTTGGACGAGTTGGTTAAACTGACAATCTTATAGCCCCGTGCTTTTAAATCCGTCAGCCCTGATTTTACGTCCGGGTGCGGTGGCAAACTGAGCAGTGGCGTCACAATGCTTGTTTTGGCTTCTTCTTCCGTGATGTCTATGCCATTGGTTTCTGCCACCATCATTAATGCTGCCACGCCAATTTTCCCGAAGTCCTGATATTCCCCTGACACGGTTGATACCAGTGAGTGGTGCAACATGGTTGAGAACCACAGGGGAAGCAATGATTGCTGACCATTGAGGGCTTCGCCTACTGATTCACGCATTGCTTCCATATCCAGAAGGGTTTCGTTAACGTCAAAAATGATTACTTTGGGTTGTGATGGCATGGTGTCAGCCTCCGCATTGTTCATAACCGTTACCAGTAAGGCGACGGCAATAAAAAGAATATGTCTCAATGTAAGTTGTTCCTACGATGGTGGTGTACATAACGATTCTATTGTTTTAATTTCTTAAAAGAAGCCCTGTAAATCGAAACCTGTGTTTAAGATATTTAAAGTATGTATAGCCTGAATGAACTTGAAACCTTCATCGCCATTGTGGAAAACAAGGGGATTCACGCTGCTGCGTCTGTACAGCAAGTGTCACCTGCCACGGTGAGCCTGCGGTTGAGTAAACTTGAAAAGGCACTATCCACGGTGCTGGTCTTTCGTGACAGCAGAAAGTTTGCTTTGTCGCCGGCAGGTGAGGTGTTTTACCAACGTGTGGGAGACATTCTGGAAGCATTGCGGGATGCGGAATATCAGATTGGTGCGAGGGGCTCGTCTGTCAGTGGCATTCTGCGGGTTACCATGCCGCCCTGGGTATTTTCAAAATTTGTGATGCCAAAACTTATGGAATTTGAGCAGGCGTATCCGGATCTTAAGCTGGATTTTCTGATCAACGACCAGTTCGTCAATGTGGTTGAAGATAAGCAGGATGTTGCCATCAGGGTAGGCAAACTGGCTGACTCGGGCTTATTAGCGAGGAAACTGGCAAATAATTCCCGTTTGTTGTGCGCTGCACCTGAATATCTGGCCAGGGCCGGCCATCCCCGCAGTATTGATGATTTGGCGGCGCATCGCTGGGTTGTACTTCCCTGGCAGCGCCAGTTGAAAATACAGGAAGGCGAACACAGCCGGACGTTGAACGTGAACGCGCGGTTTACTGTGTCGAACTCCGACAACATGACGCAGGCTGTGCTGGCCGGTCACGGTTTGGGGATCAAATCTTATATTGCGGTTAAAGATGAATTAGCCCGCGGGCAGCTGGTGGAAGTATTACCGGAAGCACTGGCAGATAACGACGCGCCGGTATGGTTTCTCAAGCCGCAGAACAGCTTAACCACACGCAAAACCGAAGCCTTTTATGATTTTATGAAAGGGCTGTTTGCCTGATAGCGCAGCCTTTTCAACAACTTTGGGTATATACTGTTAACGGATATACAAAACAGCGGATTGTCTGATGACAAAACAACAATATGATTATCTGATCGTCGGTGCGGGCCTGTTCGGTGCCGTGTTTGCCAGAGAAGCGCGCCTTGCCGGAAAGTCCGTTCTGATCATTGATAAGCGTGATCACAAAGGCGGTAATATTTATTGTGAAAACGTGGCAGGCATCAACGTGCACAAGTACGGCGCACATATCTTTCACACCAGTAATCAGCGGGTATGGGATTATGTGAATCAGTTTGTCAGCTTCAACCGCTATGTAAATTCTCCTGTCGCGAATTACCGCAACAAGCTTTATAACCTGCCATTTAATATGAATACCTTTTACCAGTTGTGGGGAGTCACTACCCCTGCAGAGGCAAAGGCAAAAATTGAAGAGCAACGTGCCCCTTACCGTCAAACTGAGCCCCAAAATCTGGAAGAGCAGGCGTTATATCTCGGTGGCAAAGATTTGTACGAAACACTCATTAAAGGCTATACGGAAAAGCAATGGGGGCGACCGGCGACGCAGATCCCGTCCTTCATCATTAAACGTTTGCCATTCCGGTTTACTTTCGACAATAACTACTTTGACGACCTTTATCAGGGGATCCCTCATGGTGGCTACAACGCGCTGATTGACGGGCTGCTCGAAGGCATAGAAGTGAGAACCGGTGTGAACTTCTTTGAAAATCGTGAGGATTGGGAAGCGCTGGCCGGTAAAGTGCTCTACACCGGTAAAATTGATGAATTTTTTGATAAGTGCTTAGGGGAGCTGGAATACCGCAGCCTGCATTTTGAAACCGAAGTACTGGACTGCGAGAATTATCAGGGTAACGCGGTAATTAACTACACCGAAGCTGAAGTGCCCTGGACACGCATTATTGAACATAAGCATTTTGAATTCGGTAAACAGGAAAAAACCGTGATAACGCGGGAGTTCCCACATGAATTCAGCAAAGATAACGAACCTTACTACCCCATCAATGATGCCAGAAATAACGCCATGCTGGCAGAATACAAAGCGCTGGCGGCAAAGCCTGAAAATGCAGCTAAGTACCTCTTCGGCGGGCGGCTGGCAGACTACAGATACTACGATATGGATGATACCGTAGAAGCCGCGCTGGCACTGACTGACCAGATGTTCGGCGGGTAGAAAATAGTTGCCGCAAAAGGTGAAACTGCCCCCGGAGCCGGAAACAAAAAAAGCGGGCCCGGGCCCGCAGTAACAGAGGAATGAAACTATTGTTCAATCCGTGATGAATAATGCACTTAATGCTAGTGGAAGAAGTACCACATAATGCTGTGCTCCGAGCCCATGCTCCACAGAGCAACGGCCACTATCATTAATGCTTCCAGCACCAGCACACCCATGCAGAGCGTCGACGTGGAAAGGATGAAGCCCTCTTTATGGCTGATACCCAGGAAGCTTGGTGTACCTGCATAAAGCAGATAAGCCGTGTACACCAGGCCCGCTGCCACTGCTGTTACGCAAAGCCAGAACACAGGGTAAATAGCAAACACGCCGCTCATGAATAACGGGGTTGCTGTGTAGCCGGCAAATACGATGCATTCTGCCCGTGACGGGCGTTCAGGGAATCGTCTTGCCATCCAGTGAATAATACTGCCAACCGCAGCTACGGCTAATAAAATCAATGCATAGAATGCGGCGCCCAGCACCAGTCCGCTGGCGACAGAAACCTGAAAGACTTCCTCACCGCCAAAAGTCCAGCCAAACTGTGTGGTGCCGATGAAGGAACAAACCACGGGGATAAGCGCGTACCAAAGTACATGGTGGGTATATAAATGGCTAACCGTTTCATGTTCTTCATTAATGGAACGCCATTCTTTATCGGGATGATGGATCAGTCCCCATATGTGATTGCTCATAGTCAACACTCCTGCTGGTCAAAGAACGTACACTCTTAGTATTAACATAAAATAAACATATGGCTATAGTTTTTAACATTTTATCGGGGAGGGTTTTTGTTCGCTTTGGTTATAAAGAAGGCTGACGGGCGGCGTTTTCAGAACAAAAATGATAAAAAAAGCCGTATCACCTTTCGCTGATACGGCCTTATGACGTTTATTTAATGCTAAATAAGGATGTCAGTCCTCTACGAAGCCTTCATTCGCATGCACCGTCAGCGGGTGATAACCGGGTTTGGCTTCCTCAAATGCCTTTTTCGCAAACGCTTTCCCTTCCGGTGTTTGCGACAGCGCCCGGTAGAGCGGTTTCACCAGCTTATTCCGGCCTATTTCAACCAGGTAATCATGCAAACGGGGCCAGGCCGGCTTGTATTCATTCTGTACGGCAATCATCAGCCAGCTGTGCGCAATTTCGTTATTGTGGCTGTTGGTAAGATCAAAGGCAGAATCCAGATCTTTTAACTGCGCAGCAGACAGTGAAGAAGGCATGTTATTCAGGAAATACAGCCATTCGTGGGTTGTCCAGTTTGCTGTTTTGATGTCTGCAGCAGGCTTGTCGCCATTCAGCCAGGCAGTGCGCTGACTGTCCACCTTATCGAAGGCATCAGACGCCGGCACAGGTGCACCATCAGGAATGCCCGGCTTAAACACCCATTCTTCAATGCGTTGCTTGTCGAGCTTGTCCGGATATTGTTTCAGCAGGGTGTCTTCCAGATACGCCATGAAGGTGTCAGTGGTGATACTCCGGAAAGCAAAATGCTTGAAATACTGCATCAGGAAAGCGTCGAAGTTTTCACGGCCCACCTTTTGTTCCAGTTCACGGAGAAACAGCGCACCTTTTTCGTAAGGGATATCTGAAAATACATCGTCAGGATTGCGCCCGCGTAAATCTACGGCAAGTATTTCATCATTGGCCGGCAGCGCAGCGATATCTGCTTCAAGGCTCTGATAGCCCAGTACCGCCTCCATGTTAAAGCGGTCTGTACCGTACAACATTTCCATAATGCGGTAAGTCAGATAGGTGGTAAAACCCTCATTCAGCCACAAATCCCGCCAGGTGGCGTTGGTCACAGTATTACCCGACCAGCTGTGCGCCAGCTCATGGGCAATCAGGGAAACCAGACTTTTGTCGCCGGCAATCACCGTAGGGGTGATGAATGACAGACGGGGGTTTTCCATACCACCAAAAGGAAAGGAGGGGGGAAGGATAAGAAGGTCATAACGGTCCCAGCTGTAGGGGCCGTAGGTTTTTTCTGTCAGCTCCAGCATGCTTTCCGTGTCTTCAAACTCGGCGGCGGCTGCATCGAGAACTTCAGGCTCGGCGTACACGCCGGTACGTTCACCCATAGGCTTGAACTCAAGATGACCTATGGCCAGGGCAATCAGGTAAGAAGGTACAGGCTGAGGCATGGTAAAGCTGTAATCGCCGTCACGGGGCGTATCAGGGTCATTCGAGGCACTCATGACTGCCAGCAAATCTGCCGGAGTATGAATACGGGCGTCGTATGTGACTCTGACCTGAGGTGAATCCTGCAGCGGAATGAAACTGCGCGCATGAATGGCCTGAGCCTGAGTGAACAGGAACGGATGTTCTTTGCCCTGAGTCTGTGCCGGAGTAAGCCACTGCACGCCGGATGCTTCCGGTGAAGTCACATAGTCGATGGTGACAGCGCTGGCCGATGCAGGTAAGGCTATCGACAGGGGAGAACCCAGATTATCGTCCTCTTCACCCAGTGTAAACTCAACGGCTTTACCATTTGCGGTTACCTGTTTGATATCCAGTGCGCGGGTATCAACGATTAACGTGTCCGCATCCGGTTGAATACGGTCGAAATCCAGCGTCACTGAACCGGTAAGCTCACGGTTGTCGAAGTCTGCGGTTAAATCCAGATCCAAATGTGTTACCCGCACTGCGTCAGGGTTCGAAAATGAATGATAATCCGTACCTGATGCTATCGTGGATTGGTGTCCAGTGTGTTGTGCACTGGCTGGTTTTGATTCTGTCGTTGTGGTGTTGTCTGCCGGCTGGGAGCAAGCAAATAACAGCGGTGCTGATGCCAGCACCCATGAGAGTTTATTCATTGCTTTCCTTTACTCTTCAAATTAGTCTTGTGACTGCAAAAAGACGTTGTCTGATGCAGTGTTGTGATCACAATAACAGGCAGTGGTCGTATGGAAAACCTAAACGCCGTAAACCGTGTAAAGCAGTCGTTCAAACACTGATACAGGGAATACGCGCAAATGCCGTGAACAGTGCGGTATTTAATCTCATTTATGCAGGGAGAAATAATGAAGAAAGTTCTGGTTATTTTATTGTTGGTTATTGTGGTGATTGCCGGCGGTGTGGTTTATCTGGCCAGTGGGGCCAATGACTTTATCCGCGAACAAATTGAAACACAGGGCACAAAATATCTGGCTACGCCGGTTACCGTGTCAGCTGTGGATTTGTCTTTCAGTGACGGGCGTCTGACTATCACTGACATTGATGTAGAAAACCCTGACGGATTCAGTGAAGAAGACGCGTTCAGCCTTGACGGTGTGACATTAGATCTCGCCGGGGCTACCGAAGAGCCTTACCGCATCCAGGAAGTGACTGTAGACGGTCCGGAAATCCTTTATGAAGTAGACGCATCCGGACAGGGCAACCTGATGGTCATTAAAAAGAATTTGATGGCTAACCTGCCTCAGGGCGACAGCCAGCCTGCAGAGCCATCTTCCGCTCCGGCGCCAAAACTGATTGTGGATGCGGTAACGGTGAGTAATGCGAAGCTGAAACTGAATTTTGAAAACCTGGAAACCGGTGATTTCAAAATTGATAAGAAAGCTTATGAAGTCACTCTGCCAACGTTCAGTGCCGGTGCTATTGGTCAGCCTGACGGTTTACCGGCTGATCAGGTCGGTGCGGCTATCGTAAATCAGATGCTGGATAACGCCATCAAACAGGCAAAAGCAGAAGCGAAAAAAGTGCTGGCAGAAAAAGCCAAAGAGAAAGTGCAGGAAAAAATCGATGAAGAAAAAGAGAAGTTAATGGAGAAAGGCAAAGACAAGCTGAAAGATCTGTTTAACTAATCATCGCTTAATATCATCGCAAATACCGGCGGTACGACTTTACTTTACGGGTCGTCAGCCGGTATTTTTGTTTTTCTGGCTGTACAAAAAAAGGGAAAAACAATCAATGAGTATGGCGGATGTCTCTACCCACACCGCAGCGGAAGATGCGCGTAATGATGATATTCTCATTTATGTGAACGGTGACATTGTTCACCGCGACGAAGCCAAAGTGTCGGTATACGACAGTGGCTTTATGTTAGGTGATGGCATCTGGGAAGGCTTGCGGTTATACGACGGTAAATGGGCTTTTCTGGATGAGCATATGGACCGGCTTTTTGAAGCTGCAAAAGTGGTTGACATGGATTTAGGCATGACCAGGGCGCAGGTTACAGAGGCGTTGGAAGTCACCCGTAAAGCCAATGATATGCACACCGATGTACATGCAAGGCTGATGTTCACCCGTGGCAAAAAGAAAAAGCCGTTTCAGCATCCGGCGCTTTCTGTGCACGGTCCTACGCTGGTTATTATATGTGAGCACTCCAAAGCGTCCATTGCGCGGCCAATCAAGCTGGCTACTGTACCGCATATGCGTGGCCTGCCCATGACGCAGGATCCTAAACTCAACTCTCACTCCAAGCTCAATTGCATACTGGCCTGTATTGCCGCCGAAAAAGCCGGTGCCGATGAAGCGCTGATGCTGGATGTAAACGGGTTTGTAAACACCACCAACGCCTGTAATTTCTTTATTGTACGAAAAGGCGAGGTCTGGACCTCTACCGGCGATTACTGCATGAACGGTATCACCCGGCAGAAGGTGATAGACGTGTGTGAGCGGATTGGACTGAAGGTGCATCAGCGTAATTACTCGCTGGTTGAAACCTATGGTGCTGACGAGGCCTTCCTTACCGGCACGTTTGGCGCACAGACGCCGGTATCCCACATTGATGGCAGAGCAATTGGCGATGTGCACCCGGGACCGTTCACGCAGCAGATAAGAGAGGCATATTATCAACTGGTTAAGGAGACACACTGATGCGTATTGCTATGTGGTCCGGCCCCAGAAACTTATCGACAGCGATGATGTATGCGTTTGCCGCCCGCAGTGACTGCGCGGTAGTTGACGAGCCCTTTTACGCAGCGTATCTGAAGGAAAGCGGGGAAGTGCACCCGATGCAGGAAGCGATACTGGCATCGCAACCACAGCATGCTTCAGAGGTTATTGCGCAATGCCTGGGTCCGGTCCCTGACGGTAAAGATATTTTCTATCAGAAACACATGTCACATCACATGTTACCCGCATTTCCGCTGGCCTGGACAGACGATGTGATTAACGTGTTTCTGTTGCGTCATCCGGCAAGGGTGATTGCCAGCTACAATGAAAAACGGGAAAAGCCCTTACTGGATGATATCGGCATCCGTCAGCAGGCGGAGTTATTTAACCGCCAGATGACGCTGAACGGCGAACCGCCGGTGGTGATTGACAGTGACGATTTGCTGACCGACCCGGCAACGGGGCTGCAGACGCTGTGTGAAGCCATCGGGATATCTTACGATGCGGGCATGCTCAGCTGGCCGGCTGGCGGCAACAAAGCTGACGGCGTCTGGGCAGAGCACTGGTACAATGCGGTGTGGGAAAGTACCGGGCTTATAGCCACGGCACGGAAACCTGTACCGGTACTTTCAGAGACATTACAGGAAGTTTGTGAGCAAGCGCTTCCTTACTACTACCTGCTTGAGAAATACAAGCTGACGTTTTAGTTATCCTGCTCTGACTGTTGCGGCGCCGGCGTGTCTGTATCCGGCACGCTTATCCCCAATTTTTGCTCTGCCAGACGGATGAGTTTCTCATCCGGTGGCGGGGGTGTGGTGTCGGTGCCTTTTCGCAATGCCTTCACAACCTTCTTTAAAACTTCCACCCGTGCATACCATTTGTGTTCTGCCTGTATCAGATGCCAGGGAGCCGGTCGGGTATCCGTCTCATCAAACATGTCTTCGGTGGCTGACGCGTAATCAGTCCACTTACTGCGGTTGCGGATATCTTCTTCTGTAAGCTTCCAGCGTTTGTAGGGATTGTGCAGCCGCTCTTCGAACCGGCGTAGCTGCTCGTCGGGAGAGATGTGTAAAAACAGCTTAATGATGCGGACACCATCATCAGACAGCATCCGTTCAAACTCATTGATTTCCCGGTAAGCCCGTTGCCAGGCATCATCCGGTGTCAGTTGTTCCACTCTTTCTACCAGTACCCGGCCATACCAGGAACGGTCGAAAATGGCGATTCGGCCGGGCTTGGGTAACCTTGTCTGAAACCGGTATAAATAGTGCCTTCCCTGTTCTTCATCGGTGGGGGCTGCAATGGGGTGCACGGCAAACCCTCTGGGATCCAGATGGCCGGTCAGACGCCTGATGGCACCGCCTTTACCGGATGCATCCCAGCCCTCGAAAACCACAATTGCCCGTTTTTTCTGGTGATAAATGGCCTGCTGAACATGCAGCAGTTTTTTCTGCCACTTTTTCAGTTCTTCCCGGTAGTGCTGCTTTGAGCCAATCAGTGGCGCATCTTCACCGTGGGGTAAACGCAGAGTTCTGTGTCTTAATTCAATCTCAGAGACGGTTTTATTCATAAATGGTATTGGCTTAGTACAGAATGACCATTGCATTAATCCTACCCTGCGTTAGCATGTTGAACAAATTATGGACAGGGAGGCTGTAATGAACGCGCAAACTACACCGGCTAAGTCTGTGAAGGACATATTGTCGGCCTATTCAATCCCGGCTGAGTTGAAAAGCAAAGCCTGGTCAGATGTATATTTCGAAAAAGACGGTGAAAAGTACTATTTCGTCGACCTTGTGATGGAAGGCGGCGGCATGCTCGGGCTTGGTCTCGTGGGTTATACCTACGTGCTTGAACAGTGTAATATCCGTTTTCGTAAAATAGCCGGCACGTCTGCCGGTGCAATCAATGCGATAGGGCTGAGTGCAGCCGGTACGCCTGATCAGCCTAAAACCATGGCGATTGCAGATGTGCTGGATGAAGTGGCATTTTTCAGTTTTGTCGACGGACCTAAAGCTGTCAGGGATGTGGTGCAGAATCCCGGTGGCGGTAATATGTTCAGTAAAGGCTGGCGCTGGACGAAGGGTGTAATTTCCGGTTACAAACGGCTGAAAGCAAAGCGGGGATTAAACCCCGGTCAAACCTTTTACGACTGGATGGAACGTAAAGTGCTGAAGCCTTTCGGCGCAGCACATCTCACCGGCCTGGCGTCAAAATGGACGCTGCCGGAAACGGTCACCCTGAACCATCCGCCACGGTTCGCATATGATAAATCCGCCCCGTTCGGCGGACTGGCAGTAAAAGCCAGTTGTATGGCTGTCGGTGTTGAGGTGACCTTTCCTAAAGATGCTGATTTATTCTACCGCCCGGAAAACGATGCGCCTGTTGCAGATTTTGCCCGTGCCAGCATGTCTATTCCCATCTTTTTTGATCCCTTCACGCTGACAAACATCCCCCCTTACAGCGATGTGAAAGACCGGCTTCAACGGGATTTTTCAGTGACGCTGAAAGACCCTCAGAAGTATGGCGAGTCGGTCTCCTTCGTCGACGGCGGCCTGTTATCAAATTTTCCCTTTGACGAATTTCACGCGAAACCCAGTAAGGTTCCTTCAATGCCCACGTTTGGTGCCAAGCTGGGCTTTGATGTAGACCGTTTCGATAATTCATCACTGCTGAACTTTATCTCCAATGTGGTGGATATTGCCAAAGGCAACACTGATAAAGAATACCGCCATGAGCATTTTGAAGACTACAACCGGGTGGTGAAGGAAATTGATACAACAGACATTGGCTGGCTCGACTTTGATATGTCGCCGGAAGACAAAGAAAAGCTGATTGTAAATGGCTGTGATGCGGCTGTGGCGTTTCTGAAGTCATTTGACTGGGAAGAGTATCGTGCATTCCGACAGAAAAATGCGGCAGACCTTATTGCCAGCATTACGGGACAGCCTCCTGAACCAGAACCTGAAAGCACCGAACCGGCAATTCCGGCATAAGGTGTGAACCGGCAGAGCCGGCCCGGTGGCGAACTGGTTTACGCGCCGGGATTCAGGCGGGTAACCAGATAGTCCAGTAATAACCGGACTTTGGTTGATACATGACGGGTTTGCGGGTATACCGCCCATATCCCGTCATCATCGATTTGTTGTGCAGGCAGTATCACTTTCAGGCGGCCTGATTCGATATCATCAGCGACGTAATAATCAGGCAGTTGAATGATGCCCAGATGCTTGCGTGCTGCATCGCGGATCCCCACGCCACTGTTGCAACGCAGTCGTGCGTTTGGAAGCCGGTAGGTGACGACTCTGCCATTTACATTAAATTGCCAGTGGGCCGATGTGCCGGCAATGCACTGATGCCTGGCAAGGTCGGCCACCGACTGAGGCAGGCCATACTGTTCAAAATATTCCGGTGAGGCGCAGGTGAATAACGTCCGCGAGCCTAACCGGCGGGCAATCAGCGATGAGCTCTCGAGGTGACCAAGCCGGATAGCCAGATCGTAGTTTTCCTGTACTAAGTCCACAACCTGATTTGTCAGATTCAGGCTGACCTCAATGCGGGGATGCAGCGTAAGAAAGTCATTAACGACCGGTGCGATGATCCGTTCGCCGTAAGTTACGGGGGCTGTAAGCATGAGTTTGCCTGAAGGCGTGAGCTGTTGTTCGGAGACGAAACGTTCTGCGTCATCAAGCTGGTCAAGAATGTGACGGCATTGATGATAGAACTGCTGACCAAGCTCTGTCGGCGTCACTACACGGGTGGTGCGGTTTAACAGCCTTGATGACAGGCGGGTTTCCAGTGCGCTGACCTGGCGGCTTACTTTTGCGGTAGAGATACGCAGTTTTTTCGCTGCCAGCGTAAAGCTGCGCTGCTCAACAACCGCCACAAATTCAACAATACCGTCTCTGTTCATAAAGCCCTGCTGGTAAATGGTTCTATTATTGCATTTATGAAAAAGTGATTTTCATATTGCGTGTATTGTTACATAACTGCGACTGTTTAGAATAGTCCGACACACATCGAATAAAGGATAAAACAACATGGCTGACGTAATTACTTGTAAAGCCGCGGTAGCGTGGGAAGCGAAAGCGCCGCTGTCTATTGAAGAAATTCAGGTTGCACCACCTAAAGCGGGTGAAGTGCGGGTAAAAATTCTTGCCACAGGCGTGTGTCACACCGACGCGTTTACCCTGTCGGGTGAGGATCCTGAAGGGGTATTTCCTGCCATCATGGGCCACGAAGGCGGTGGTATTGTTGAGTCAGTTGGCGAAGGGGTAACCTCTCTGAAAGTGGGCGACCATGTTATCCCGCTTTACACCGCCGAGTGCGGAGAATGTAAATTCTGTACATCAGGTAAAACCAATTTATGCAGCGCGGTACGTGAAACTCAGGGTAAAGGTTTGATGCCTGACGGTACAACCCGTTTCAGTTGTAATGGTAAGCCAATTTATCATTATATGGGTTGCTCCACGTTCTCCGAGTACACGGTTCTGCCTGAAATTTCGCTGGCTAAAGTTAATCCTGATGCGCCACTGGAAGAAGTGTGCCTGCTGGGTTGCGGTGTGACCACAGGTATGGGCGCGGTACTCAATACGGCGAAAGTTCAGGAAGGTGACACCGTTGCTATCTTCGGACTTGGCGGTATTGGCTTATCTGCCATTATCGGTGCAACCATGGCGGGAGCAGGCCGCATTATCGGTATCGACTTGAATGAATCCAAGTTTGAACTGGCTAAGAAATTAGGGGCGACTGACTGCATCAACCCTAAAGACTATGACAAGCCGGTTCAGGAAGTGATTGTTGAACTAACCGACGGCGGCGTTGATTATTCTTTTGAATGTATCGGCAACGTGAATGTGATGCGTTCTGCACTGGAATGCTGTCACAAAGGCTGGGGTGAATCAGTGATCATCGGTGTAGCCGGTGCCGGCCAGGAAATTTCAACCCGCCCGTTCCAGTTAGTGACCGGCCGTGTATGGCGTGGTACTGCATTTGGCGGCGTGAAAGGTCGTTCGCAACTGCCCGGTATTGTTGAAGATTATCTGGCGGGTAAATTCGCTCTTAATGACTTCATCACTCACACTATGCCACTGGAAGAAATAAACGAAGCGTTTGATTTGATGCACGAAGGAAAGAGCATCCGGTCTGTGATCCACATGGCACCATAATTCATCGTAACCATACGGTATGGCGTCCCGAAGTTCGGGGCGTCCTTGCCCCTAGTCGGTTGGACTTACTGGTTCATGATACGGGAAACGTTCTCAGTTACGCTTACCGCACCCTGATATATTTCATCCATCACAGCCTGCACACTGCCGATTTGCTCAGCATTCAGGTCAACTTTGGATTTCACTTCGGTCATTTTCTCACTGGCTTGTTGTGCCAGACCTTTGTTTTCACCTACTACCGATTCAATCTCTACCGTTGAGTCACTGGTACGTTTAGCCAGCTGGCGTACTTCGTCTGCTACCACGGCAAAGCCACGACCCTGATCGCCGGCACGGGCTGCCTCGATAGCCGCATTCAGCGCCAGCAGGTTGGTTTGATCAGCAATGCTGCGGATAGTAGAAACGATGGATTCAATGTTGGCTGACTGGGCAGTCAGTTGCTCAATCAGTACGTTTGCCTGATCAACTTCTTTCAAAGTGGCGTTAAATACATCCACGGAATTGGTCAGTGATTCTGTTCCCCGTAATGCAATTTGTGACGTTTCTTCTGAAATCGACACCGCGTGTTCCGATGCACTGGCGATGTTACTTTGTTCAATCACTTTTTGCGTGATGTCTGAGGCAAACTTGATGATTTTATAGACTCTACCGTCAGCAGAGTAAATGGGGTTGTATGTCGCTTCCAGCCACAGCACTTCGCCTGCTGCATTCTTGCGTTTAAACTGGCCGGACTGGAAATTGCCTGCTGCGAGAATGTCCCAGAAATTAGGATTGTCGATGTAGAAATCATCGTAACAGAACATACGGTGATGCTGACCCTGAATCTGGTTCAGGCTGTAGCCCACGGTGGCCAGAAAATTCCCGTTTGCGTTAAGGATTGTGCCGTCCGGGGTAAATTCAATCACTGCCATTGAACGGTCCAGGGCATCAGAAATCGCTTTGTTGGCTTCTGCTGTTTCTTTTTGCTCAGTGATGTCGCAGCAAATTTTTAGTACTGCAGTTACTCTTCCGTTTTCATCCAGAATGGGTTCATAAGAAGCCTCCAGCCACACACCTTCACCACTGCGGTGTTTACGGTGAAACTGACCGGTTTGGGCATGGCCGTCGCGCAAGTCACGCCATAGCGCTGCATAAGCGGTACTGTTTGTTAGCTCACTGAAACACAGTGCACTGTGGTGCTGGCCAATCAAATCACCGCTTTGAAAACCGAAAATAGACGCAAAAATCTGATTGCATTCAATCACGTTGCCATCCGGCGTGAAAATAACGTAGGCATTGTGACGTTTTACTGCGTCAGAAAAGGCTTTATATTCGTTAATTGCCTGTGTTAATCCGGCGATTTCTTTTTCGTATGTAGACTTAAAAGCTAACATCTCATTTCTCGCGCATTGTTATTAGTATTTATATTTATGGTACTTTTATTCGCCAGCTCTGTGAGTTAGTCAAAAGTTTAGTTTTACTTAATTAACTGAAATAAAATGAAATTTATCTATTTCCATGCTTTTAAAGTGGTTATTATAGGTATAAATATGCATTAAATATCAGACTTTAGTAGCGTGTCTGACCGCCCGGTCCGGTTTAACTCAGACCCCAAATTATAAGGATGGGAAAGCCCATGAGTGCAGATTCGAAATTTCAGTTCAGTAAAATCACCGTGTCTCTTCACTGGATAGTGGCGATATTGATGATCGCTTTATTAGCTGTCGGTATTTACATGACAGAGAATCATGACTACAGCCTGTATCCGTTACACAAATCTTTTGGTGTGGTCGTTCTGGTATTTGCTTTTGCCCGTGCCGTATGGCGGGTGAAAAATGGCTGGCCGGTGCCGGCGGGAAACTATAAAGCGTGGGAGCATATGCTGGCCGGTGTGATTCACTGGGTACTGATCCCCGGTACGCTTATCCTGCCAGTGTCCGGCATCATCATGTCATCGATGGGCGGGCATAACGTTCCGTTTTTCGGGTTTGATTTAATTCCCGCTAACCATGACCCCGTTAATCCTCAGGATGTGCTGCCAAGAAACGAAGGCCTTTCAGAGGTGGCAGGTGAAGTGCACGAGATAGTGGGCTATCTGCTCATCGCAGCCATCATTCTTCATGTGGCGGGTGCGCTTAAACACCACATCATAGATAAAGACGGTACGTTGCAGCGTATGCGCGGAAAGAATATCGGCTAAGGGAATAACAAATACTTAGTGCCCTTCACCGGGCACGCTCTTTTTCCTGTCACACTGCTACCCGTAAACCTGTGCTGACGTAAACCCGTGTTGAACATCGTCTATGGCAGGCTTATTTTCCCCATGTTGGTATTGGGAATACCGAACAGATTGCCTTCAAAGCAAGGGCTGCCGGCCAGCGTTTCATTGGCGAGAATGGCAAATAGCAGGGCTTCTTTCGCATCAGCATCTATGCCCAGTTCAGACAAATTTTTAAGACTGATAAAGTCCGGCAGTTCATCCGCGATAGCTGCCATGAGTGCTTTATTTCGCGCGCCGCCCCCGCTCACGTACACCATTATCGCTGATGTGCTGGTGGCAGTCATGATAATGCCGTGGGCAATCGCTTTAGCAGTAAATGCTGTCAGTGTTGCTACAACGTCTTCGTTAGGAATGTACAGGGTTTGACTGCGTAATCGTGCCTGATTCAGATAATCCAGGTTGAATACCTCGGGTCCGGTGGTTTTCGGCACAGGACAGGAAAAGAAATCATGGCGTAGCAATTCATTAAGCAGATTTTCATTCACGTTTCCTGACAATGCGATGGCACCGTCTTTATCGAAGCGCTGCCGTGCATAGTGCCGGGAGACAAAGGCATCAATGATGGTATTGCCCGGGCCGATATCGGTGCTGAATACTTCAGCGGGATGATTACCGGCGGGCAGCCAGGTGAAATTGGCGATGCCGCCGATGTTCAGTAAAACACGGTTTTCCTGTTCGTGGCTGAACACGAGGAAATCTCCGTAAACCGCCAGTGGCGCGCCTTCACCACCTGCGGCGATGTGTTTCTGACGAAAATCAGAAAGTGTAATAATGCCGGTGCCTGTAGCAATCCGGTCACCATCGCCGATTTGTAATGTGCCGTTGCCGTATTCAGGCAAACCGTGCTGTTCCCGCGGGCAGTGATAAATGGTCTGACCGTGACTGGCAATACAGTCGATTTCTTCTTTATCCACTTGCCACTGGTTCAATGCTTTATTGATTAAAGACGCATGATATTCGCCAACCCACGCATTCAGTAACGTGACTTCCTGCAAGTCTACATCACGCTTTGCAAATACACGTTGAATTGCCTGGCGGAATTTGACGTCATAATCGACAGTCATAAACCGCTCGATACGGGCTTCAGTCTCTTTTCCTGAGCCAGTGATGTTACACAACGCGATATCCAGGCCGTCCAGCGATGTACCGCTCATTAGTCCGAGAATTTTTCGCTGTGGTTTGCTACCAATATGGTACAGGCGTTCAATAAATTTATTCATAATCATCTTTTGCCGGTTAGGTATTTGTGCCGGTACAGGGTGCCGGAAACCGTTTCTTACTACTTATCCGGAAGCAGGTTTCAGGGCAAATACACCTGACAAACCTAGCATATAAAAATAAAATATTCTTGATCAAAAATGTAACATGAGATAAAAAATCTCTCAGCCAATTCCTGAATTACGATTACTGACTATCGGGGTACAGATATTCTATGCCACTAATCCGCCACTTGAGCAGACGATATTTTCAAATAGCGGTATGCTTAAGCTGCCTTAACCTGACTCCTGCTAATGCTATGACTGCTGACACTGATACGCAAAGTATACGGCGCGATATTGCGCAAAAACTCATGCCTGACTTCCGCTATTTTTGTGCTGGCAACGAAGAAAAATGCCGCGAGCCGGTTACGGTTTTACCGCAGGAGTTAAAAGACTTCGTCGCTGAGTCCGGCGTGGGCGGCGTCATTTTGTTCAGTGAAAACTTATCCTGGCCAGGCCAGATTGCCTCGCTGACCAGCGATTTGCAGCAGGCTGCGACGGGGGAAAGTGACGGAGAGCCGCTGTTTATTGCCGTTGATCAGGAAGGGGGGCGTGTATTCAGAACTCCGCGGGTCTTCACAACTGACTTTGCCGGCAATATGGCGATTGGCGCAACCATCGGAGAACATGGTACCCGCTTTGCCCGTGAAAGCGCTGAAATCATGGCGCAGGAGCTTAAGCTGTTAGGTATTAATACCAACTTCGCTCCCAATGTGGATGTAAACGCCAATCTGGCGAATCCTGTCATTAACGTGCGTTCTTTCGGGCAGGATCCGAAAGTGGTGGCGCAAGCCGGGGAAGCGCAGGTTGAAGCCATGCAGTCGCAGGGAATTCTGGCCACACTGAAGCACTTTCCCGGCCATGGTGATACTCACACAGACAGCCATCTGGCTTTGCCGGTGGTCGATCACAGCCGCGAAATGATTGATGCGGTGGACTTGTACCCGTTTAAAACGATTATCCGTGAGGCGTCGCCGGCCATGGTAATGACGGCGCATATTCAGTATCCGCAATTAGATGACAGTAAACTCAACGACAAGTCCGGTCAGCCACAAATTAAGCCGGCGACATTGTCGAAAAAAATCCTCTCCGGGATCCTGCGTGATGAGCTGGGTTTTAAAGGGCTCATCGTGTCTGATGCCATGAACATGGCCGGCATCGCAAAATTCTTTGACCAGACTGATGCGGTAGCGGCTTCATTTTCTGCCGGTACGGATATCGTCGTGATGCCACTGCCGGTCCACAGTGACAGGGGTATACGCGCCTTCAATGAATTACTCGATGCCCTTACACAAAAGGTATTGCAGGGTGAGCTCGACAGAGAGTTAATTGCAGAATCTGCCGCAAGGATCCGGAAAACAAAAGCTGACTTCGGGCTGGCTGCACACTTTACCCCGTCACCTGAAAAACTGGCGGCTTCTCTGGCAGACAACAAGCGGCGTGCCCAGTTACTTGCCGATGCTGCCATCGCGGTTGTTAAAGGCAAACCTGCTGACTTTGTCATTCCGGAAACCGGCAACGTACTGGTTCTTATGCCGGAAGAAACCGTATGCCGTGCGGTGTCTTATCACATGTCACTGTACCGTCCGCAGCAGCAGGTTACCTGCATGAGCTTGCAGCAACTTAACAGGCCTTCGCTGGACAGTGCCATGGCGCAGGCAGATACCGTAGTGGTTGGCAGCATGACACCGGCGCCCAGTCTGGTAGAACTGGGCGGTATGGAAGACATGGACGTCAATACAAAGCAGATCATGGGGTTTGATGAGGCGCAGGCTTTATTGCCTTCATTACTCGAACAAGTCAAAGAAACAGGAAAACGCAGTATCCTGGTGTATTTGCGGATGCCTTACGACGCCATGCAACTGAATACCTTCAGCGATGCGGTGCTGGCGACTTATAACGCCAATGTGTATGCCCTGTCTGATGAACCTGACGCGCCCTATACTGGCGGCACGATGGACAGCCTGGTAAGAGTACTTACCGGCATGTTAAAGCCGCAGGGCGGGATCCCGGTATCTCTCGACGAGGTAAGCGCGCCCGGGGCTCATGACTAAACCATTCCGGATGTTTCTGAAAGCCGCTGTTATCGGCATGGCGACCAGTGTGTCAGCCCATGCCGCACAGTTGCAGGGGCAACTGGTATTACAGTCTGAAGCAACCTCAACACCTCTTACCGGTGTATTTTCAGTGCCCGGTGACCACGCCAGATTGCGTATTATGCCGGCTGTTGTCAGCGAGGCGCGCATTGAAGTGAATGACAGGGTGGTCTTCGACGGCATATTGGACCCGGCTGAAAATGCACAATATATACTGACCAGTAAAGATGCGGTGAAAACTGGTGAAAATGCACTGTCAGTACAAGTGAAAACCGGCGATGTAGCGGTGTCTGTAGACTATCCGGAACTGGAATTTGCAAGTCCGGAAGAAGGATTAAACGCCGCGCAAAGAAAGGCATTGCAACAAACGTTGCAGCCATTTATTGGCACTGACCCCGATAAACACCTGTTTCCCGGCGTTGCTCTCCTTGTCGCCAGACAGGGTAAGGTGCTGTATTCCGCGGGTCAGGGTATGGCGCAATATCAGTTAATGAACTCCGGCCGTCTGCATTCTCTGGCATCGCCCCGCAAGGTCACGGCAGACACGGTTTTTGATTTAGCGTCCGTGACGAAGGTGGTCTCCACCACAGCAGCAGTGATGCATCTGGTAAGTGAACACCGGTTGTCACTGGACGATACGTTGGGCGACTTGCTGCCCAGCTTCAGTCAAACAGATAAAGCCGGTATCACTGTGCAGCAACTGCTGACCCACCGCAGCGGCTTATGGGAGTGGCAACCACTCTGGCTGCACAAAAGGCAAAGCCGTGACTCTGTCTTCGCCTGGCTGGCGTCGCTGGAACGACGTTACGGGATTGCTGAAAAACGGGCATATTCTGATATTGGTTTTATGTTACTGGGTAAAATCGTTGAACAGATCAGCAAAATGCCGCTTAACGACTACGTATACACGTTCGTTCATCGGCCTCTGGGCATGAACAGAACCCGCTATTTACCACCGGAAAGCTGGCTGGATAATATCGCCGCCACGTCGCAGGGCAATCCCTACGAGCAACACATGGTAAGTTCATCCACACCATACCCTGTAGTAGAAAATCCGCCTTTTGAGCGCAATTTTGATAGCTACCGCGATTACACGTTAACCGGCGAGGTGAACGACGGCAACGCCTGGTATGCACTGGAAGGTGTGGCAGGTCATGCCGGTCTGTTTTCTGCTCTGCCGGATCTGGCAATCTATTGCCAGACGCTGCTCAACGGTGGTGGTTATGGTAACGCCATGCTAACCGGGCCTGAGACGCTGGCAGCGTTTCTGAATACGCCTTACGATACTGGTCAGGCGCTGGGTTTCTGGCGTTACGAAGACGGGGAGGGACGGGAAAGCTTTGGTCATGCCGGCTTTACCGGTACTCAACTGATGTTCCGGCCTGACGATGGCCTGATTGTCATCATGCTGACAAACCGCCAGCACAACGGTTTACGGCAGGACGGTACCTATCCGTCTGTAAAACCTGCCTGGCAGGCAATTCTGAGTGTGGTGGACAGTTTTCATTAATTTACCGCTTCGTGGCATGCTGAAGCCGGAAAGTACGATAAATGTAATAGCCCGTAATTATCGACACTGCCAGCATGGCAGCACTGAAGGCGATCTGCCATCCGGACTGTACCTCCAGACCGTTTCCCATCAACGCAAACAGCACCATTTGAGGAATATAACCTGCTGCTGATCCGCCAATAAACGGAGCCGGTTTTACCGACGTGACTCCGGCAACAAGGTTAATAATGTAGTTGCTTCCAAGTGGCAGAATACGCAGTGTGAATGCTTTTAAGAACACCTGCTCTGCCAGAAACCGGTTAACTTTTTTAACTTTGCCGGCAAAAAGCTTGTTTACGGTATTTTGCGTCAGAAATCGGGCACTGAAGAAACACACTGAACAGCTGATAGTTGCAGCCAGCGTTGAATACACTGCACCCTCCACGACACCAAAAGCGTAACCCGCCATTAATGCGACGACTTGTCTGGGTAAAGCGCAGGTTAGCAGACAAGTGGCGACAAAAATGAAATACAGTGCCGGTGCCTTTCCGGCAGAGCGGAAATGCGTGTCTATCCATTGTTCGTTGAAATCTGACAAAGAGGGAAAGAGCGTAAAAACTACGGTAATGGATGCACAAAGCACTACGAGAAATATCAGCCTGAGAATGGCATGGTTCATTTTGAACAGGGTGACTGCAGAGTGGGCGTTAGCCATGGACTGAATAAGAAGATGCCCGCAGGCGGATGCCGCGGGCATAAATACGAAATGAAGTTACTTCGCTTTACCTTGTTTGGCAACGGCATCCATCATCGCTTTAATCGCTTCAGGGTCGCCCAGGTATTCTTTAGAAATTGGTTTCAGATCGGCATCCAGTTCATATACAAGAGGTACACCGGTAGGAATGTTCAGTTCCAGCACTTCTTCTTCTGACATACCGTCCAGATACTTAACCAGTGCACGTAAGCTGTTACCGTGAGCGGCAATAACAACGCGTTTGCCATCCTGAATGGTAGGACGGATAACGTCGTGCCAGTAAGGCAGTACGCGGTCGATGGTCAGTGCCAGACTCTCTGCACGAGGCAGAATGCTTGGATCAACGTGGCTGTAACGACGGTCATGGCCGGGGAAGTGTTCGCTGCTTTCTTCAACTGCCGGAGGTGGTACGTCGAAGCTGCGACGCCAGATTTTTACCTGGTCTTCACCGTGTTTTGCTGCAGTTTCTGCTTTATCCAGACCTGTCAGGCCACCGTAATGACGTTCGTTCAGGCGCCAGTGGCGTTGTACAGGCAGGTAATGCTGTCCCATTTCTTCCAGCGCGATGTTCAGCGTTTTGATTGCGCGCAGCAGTACAGAGGTATAAGCGATGTCAAACTCAAAGCCTGCATCTTTCATTAGTTTACCCGCGTTCTGTGCTTGCGCAACGCCGGTTTCAGTCAAATCCACATCGTGCCAGCCAGTGAAGCGGTTTTCCAGATTCCACTGACTTTCGCCGTGACGGATAAGTACCAATTTATACATAGAAGTTCCCTAAGTCCTGGTAATAGAAAAATGGTAAAGGCATACACACTGCTATGCCAATTTTACATTCGAAAGTGCCGCTATCATCCTTTATTCGTGGTTAAAAATCCAGTTTGAGGAAAGATGTTATACCAGATGATTTTGCTCAAAGCTTGACCATACGGGCGTTTCGGGAGAATTAGGCATGTGTCAAAAATCAGTCTGGTCTGAAATGTGCTTTATCAACAGTGAGTATGAATTTCCGGATGCGCCAGTCAGCATAAACTGAGCGACAAACCGGCAGTAAGGATTATCATCCCGGGCTATACAATATGCGCGGTTTAACGACCGCGGGCGAATAGCTCAGGCATGTCTAAGTTAGTCAGGAGTGATAACTATGTGTCTTGATACGATCAAAATTCAACGTAAACGTGGAAAAGCCATTAAAACAGGCGAAAGCCGGGCTGAAAATGAAACCCGTACCGGTAAGCAATATCGCTATAAGGCACGGGGCACACGAACTTCACAACTAGTGAACAAAGCGGTATCTCACCCCGTTTACGCCAATTAAAGAGAAAAGGCCGGTTTAACCGGCCTTTTTTCATTTAGAACAAAGCGTTCTATATCAGTGAAAAAGATTCCTGCAAACACTTAACCGCAGCCAGTGTTTTTACTGGTGTTGCATCATGTTTCGGTGCAACCGCGTAGACATCATATTTCGACGCTTTCCATTCAGGCAGAATGTTCACCAGTTTGCCAGTTTCAATGTACTCTCTGACTTCCGGCTCAGGCAGCACGGCGTAACCGAGGCCATCCAGAGTCAGGCGGATTAAAGCTTGTACCGAGTCCACCATCAGGCGGGGCGGATCAGGCAGAGCTTTATCTTTTCCTTCCTGTGATTCCACATAATCCCGCATTCCCGGATGAGAAATATACGCATGGGGTGCTAAATCAGTACTGTTAACGGTATCCAGATCTGCCAGCGGATGGTTTGCTGCCACACAGACAATCAGATCCCAGGTGGCCAGATGACGGCAGTGCAGATTGACGTCGCTTACTTCCTGCAATGAAATCGCAAGATCCGCACCGCTGGCAATGACATCAGTAGTCTGGCTGGTTAATTCCAGTGCCACTTTAATTTTCGGAAATTCAGACAGTAATGCCTGCAAAGGTTTACTCAGCAGACCACCACCGAACCCTTCCGGCGCGACAATACGTAAGCGGCCTGAGGGGGTTTCCTGAAGTTGCTCAATCTGGTGCTGAGCCTCTTCTGCCACACGGATAAGTTCCATGCTGGTTTTATAATAAATGTGACCGGCCTCTGTCAGGCTGATGTGTCTGGTGTTACGGTTAAACAGACTGAGTCCGATTTCCTGTTCCAGTTTGCGCAACTGCTGGCTGATGGCAGACACGGTCATGTGAAGTTTTTTGGCTGCGATACTCATGTTGCTGGTATTAGCAACTTCAACGAAAATTTGCAGCGAACGGAGAAGCTTGGTGTTCATATAGCGAATGATTCCTGTGAAATCTCAGAAGAAATGAGTTGAGAATTCATGCGAGTCAGTTTAGTCTAAATGGAAATAATTCTCATTTCTTGGTAATCCTTACTCAGCCAGAATAAGGGTGCGGGCTGAAAGAGTCGATTCCATCACGTTCAATTTGTAGGACAACGGGATAAACAGCTTGTTCCGGCGGGCTTATCAGGAGAAAGGGGAAGATTCCGACCCGGAATATACCGGGAATATGAATGTGCGCTGACATTAAAATTGTTCATTTAAGGAGTGTCTGTTAATGGGATGTACCGTGGTACGCCAATTGTCATCAGCAAAACGCCGTGGGTTAGCTGGTGCCGTTCTGTCTTTATCTCTCGCTGTTTTTCCTGTTGTGTCTCATGCCAGTGAAGTAAAGGTTACCTTGCCCCGTCTGTCTGTCGCTGAATACCATGCACCTTATGTTGCCGTCTGGCTGGCTGATGCTAAGCAGAAGCGGGTAAAAGACGTTGCCGTATGGTATGACGTGGAAATGGAAAACGGTAAAGGCGAGAAATGGCTGAAAGATTTGCGCCTGTGGTGGCGTCGCAGTGGCCGCAGTGCTGATTTACCTATGGACGGAGTAAGCGGTGCCACCCGTCGTCCCGGTGAGCACACCATCGACTTGTCCGGACAGTTCGATGATATTCCTGCCGGAGAATACACCCTGTACGTTGAAGCTGCCCGGGAACTGGGTGGCCGCGAAGTATTAAGCGTGCCTGTCACATTGCCTGTTTCTGCATCGCAACATCAGGTTGCAGAAGGTGAGCAGGAACTGTCTGAAATTGAATTAACTTTGGAGCCATAAATGAAAATTAAACATCTGATCGGTACCGGCGTTGTTGCTTTGTCTTTAATCGCAACACCGGCACTGGCTCACCGTGCATGGATTAAGCCGACAACCACTGTTGTGTCCGGCGATGACGAGTGGATCAGCTTCGATGCTGCAGTGGCAAATGGCATTTTTACCCCTGATCACTTCGCACTGGGCACAGAAGGTATTACGGTAACTTCGCCTTCCGGTAAAGAAGTGGCGAAGCAGCACGAACAGAAACTGCGCTACCGTAGTGTTTTCGACATCA
Source organism: Alteromonas sp. ABV2_168 (assembly GCF_056161165.1). Lineage (NCBI taxonomy): Bacteria > Pseudomonadati > Pseudomonadota > Gammaproteobacteria > Alteromonadales > Alteromonadaceae > Alteromonas > Alteromonas sp. ABV2_168. The sequence continues at coordinate 332,011 of NZ_JBSWYQ010000001.1, forward strand.
ATGTGAAGGAAGAAGGCACGTACCGTGTTGAAACAGCATCCCAGTCGTTGATGGCATTCTGGAAAGACGCAGACGGTAAGCGCCAGATGTGGCCCGGTCGCGGTAAAACCGGCACGCTGGAAGAATTCAACAAAGCAGTACCGAAAAAAGCAGACGGTCTGGAAGTGGTCGAATCATCACGCCGTATTAATGTATTTGCTACTCTGGGTGAACCTTCAGAAGATGCCATCAAACCTTCAGGTAAAGGCCTGGAGCTGGATGGTAAAACGCATCCGAATGACCTGTATACCGGTGAAGAAATCAGCCTTGGTTTTCTGATGGATGGCGGTGCTGCCACCGGCACGAAAGTGACTATTGTAAAAGACGGTGAAAAGTATCGTGATACTGACGATGCGATGAACCTTACAACCGACGCTGACGGCCAGATTGCAGTTACCTTTGAGGAACCGGGCATGTACTGGCTGGAAGCTGAGTTTGAAGATGACAACGCAAAAGCACCGGCGCAGAAACGCCGTGGTATGTTCGTTCTGGTAATGGAAGTATTACCTCTGTAAACCATTTATTTTTTGCTAAATGGCAGCGCAGTTATCGCTCACTGACGAGGTAACTGCGCATTGTGTTTCTCCAGTATTTCCGCTTAAAATCCTTAATTCTTTTTACACATCCGGATTTTATCTATGACCCCTTCCATCACCGGTGCCCGCTCACTGGTTTTTGCATTATTTTCGTTGCTGATGCTGGGTGGCTGTGCAACGCCCTCCGTAGTAGCCCCCGCAGATAACACGCTTTCAACAGAAGCTTTCGGACCAAAGCAGTTTCAACAGGAAGGTTTTACTGCCGTGGTGGTGGCATACGGGCCTGAAATGAAGGGGATTCTGGGCCGTATCGAGGCTGATCCCGGCGCTCAGATCACGGAGGTCGTGAAGTACAAAGGTGTGACTTACCGTATAGGTAAATACCATGATGAACCCATTCTTGTATTTGCGACGGGCATGAGTATCGCCAATGCTGCACTGACCATGCAGATGGCTTTCGATTATTTTCCTGTGAAACAGGTGGTGTACATGGGGATTGCCGGCGCGGTGAATCCGGACTGGCAGCCCGGCGATGTGATTGTGCCTGAGCGCTGGTACTATCATGATGAAAGCGTGTACACCAATCCGGATAAACAAAACCCGGGCAATTACGTGTTGCCGGAATATTACGCCAGATTTTTGCAGGAGCAGCCGGAGCGCAGACAAGTGGATCCGCACCTGCCGGCATACAAGAACTTTCATTTCATCCAGCCTGACGAAGTGCTGATCATTAAAGACGGCCTGGATGAGCCGGTGGATACGGCTTATTTCTCTGCGACTCCCCGTTTGCTGGATGCAGCAAGAAGTGCCATGCTGGCCTTACCGGACCAGATGATTCTGGGCGAACGCAAAGCAAAATTAACGGTAGGCGGTAACGGCGTGACCGGTTCGGTATTTCTGGATAACCGCGAATACCGCCAGTGGACACGTGATGTATTTAAAGCCGAAGTGACAGAAATGGAATCTGCAGCAGTCGGTCAGGTTTGCACGATAAATGATGTAGATTGGGTTATAATTCGTGCAATCAGCGATCTTGCCGGCGGGCAGGAAGGCGTAAATGTAGAACATATCTACGATCAGGAAGTGTCGCGGGTGGGTGCAAACGTATTGTTTGCTGTACTCGACGCATTAGCCAGGGAAGATTAATGGCTGCGAAGGTTATACATCAGTATAACTTTCGTATTTTGTTAACGCATTATTCTTTTTTATTGGTTATGCTGGTATGACAAGTTGTTCAGGTTGTAGTTATGTTTAAAATTCTCGTTGTCGAAGACAGTCAGATAGTCCGTAAAATTTTAAATAAGCTGGTGGAAGATAACCCCCACTTTCACAGTGTGCTGTGTTCGGATTATGCTGAAGCAAAGCAAAAGCTGGATAGCGGCGAAGAATTTCTGGCAGCGATTGTCGACCTGAACCTGCCCGACGCTCCGCGTGGTGAAATCGTAGAACTGATGCTCTCTCATGACGTACCTACGGCCGTACTGACCGGTAATTTTGATGAGACATTACGTTCCTCTCTCATTGACAAAGGCGTACTGGACTACATCACCAAAGAATCCCGTTATTCCTACATGCAGGTTATCAAGCTGATTGACCGCCTGCGTAAAAATCTGACCACCAAAGTACTGGTGGTTGATGATTCCACTACCAGCAACTCTTACCTGTGTGCTTTTCTGCGCAAATTCCGTTTTCAGGTGTTGTCAGCATTTGACGGAGTGGAAGCCTTGCAGGTACTGGCTGAAAATCCGGATATCAAGCTGGTTATCTCTGACTACATGATGCCGAATATGGACGGCTTTGAACTGGTTAAAGCCGTGCGTCAGGATCGTAACTTCCAGGACCTGGTGTTTATTGGTTTATCTGCCAACGGTAACAGTGTGTTATCTGCCAAGTTCATTAAAAGCGGCGCTAATGACTTCCTGAGTAAGCCGTTTTATCACGAAGAGTTCTTCTGCCGGGTGCTACAAAACCTCGAAGCCCAGGAGATGCTGGTTACCATCCGTGATTCTGCGAATCTGGATGCACTGACAAAAACGTACAACCGGCGCTACCTGTTTGAACAGGGCGAGGCACTGTTCAAAAATGAAGGGCGTCTGGGCGGGCTTACTGTTGCTATGATCGACGTTGATGACTTCAAACCGGTTAATGATACTTACGGTCACAAAACCGGCGACCATCTGCTGCAGGAATTTGCCAGTCTGATGGGAGATTGTTTCGGTAAAGATCTCTATGCCCGCTATGGTGGTGAGGAATTCACTGTGATTTCCACCCGTGATTATGCTGCTTTGCTGGACGATTTGAATATTTTTCTGACAAGAGTCCGCGAGCATGAGTTCACCGAGCATCGTCTCAATCTTACCTGCAGCATAGGCGTGTGTGCGGAAGAGATGCAGAATCTGGAACAGCTGGTAGAGAAAGCTGATGCGCGGTTATACCGTGCTAAATATTCAGGCAAGGATCAGATTGTCGATATGGATTAATGCTGTTCACTGAGCAGCAAAGATAGCGGTGTCTTTGGTCTGGGACTGGCCAGTAAAAGAATTACAATTTGCAAAAGGATATTTGTATGACCCGTCTTTTCCGTCTGCCGGCGATGTGCTGGCTCGCTTTTATTATGCTTTTCCCTGCTCTCAGTGCTGCCGGTGACAGTGTGCCGGCCTCTGTGGATGAACTCGACGCTGCTATTGAAGAAATCTTAGAAGACAGCCACATTCCCTCAATGGCATGGGCCGTCATTCAACCCGGCCAGGCCGCCCATATTAATACCTTCGGGGTAAAAGCGCCCGGCTCATCTCAGGCGGTAACGCCTTCCACAACTTACCGTATTGCTTCCATCAGTAAAATGTTCGTGGGTATCGCTGCTATGCGACTTATCGAACAGGAACGCATCAATCCAGAAGACAATGTCAGGGACGTTTTGCCTGATCTTCAATTTGAAAACCCCTGGCAAGCGACTCATCCGCTGAAGGTTAAGCATTTACTTGAAAGTACCACCGGCTGGGATGACTTGTCGCTGAAGGAACACGTGTATGACAATGCTGATGTCATGCCTCTCAGTGAAGCGTTCGGGATAAATCCTGACAGCAGGGTATCCCGCTGGGCGCCCGGCACCCGTCATGCGTACTCTAATTCCGCGGCAGTGGCCACCGCTATGCTGATAGAGCAGGTAACCGGTCAGCCTTTTACAGACTATATCCGCGATACCCTCTTTATTCCCCTTGGATTTGAAAATACGTTTTACGCAGAGCCTGAGCAAAACAGCGATGCTGCATCCGGCGTCAGCGGTGGTCAGGTTGTGCCTCATCAACACTTGTTGATGTATCCGTCAGGCGGCGTCTCATCCAGTATCAATGATCAGGCTAAGTTGCTGGCATTCTTTACTGGGCGCGGTTCGCCACTGCTCAGCATAGACAGTGTTAACCGCATGGAGGTAAGTGATACCACGAATGTGTATCACTTCGATGGTGGTTACGGCATCTATAATTTTGCCCGCTACTACGGCGGATATGCCTACCGGGGACATGACGGGGCGTTAACCGGCTGGACATCAGAGCTGGCGTATTCTCCAAAGGGTGGATACGGGTTTGTGATTTTGCAGAATAGCGATGATGCCAGTGTACTGTATAAGGTGGGAAGAAAAATCAGTGACTTCCTGGTTTCGCAGACAGATACTCCTTCAGTGATAAGTCAGCCGGTACCGGATGAATGGAAGCAAAAGTCCGGCTACTACCGGTTTATTAATACCCGTATAGAAAAGCAGTATTTTATCGAGCGTCTGGTCGCTCCCGTTATGATTGATGTGGAGGATGACGGAGCTAAGCTGTCCAGCGTGTTTCCGCCGGGTTGGAACCGGGAATTAACCTACGCCGGTGACAATCGCTGGCAAAACGAAAAGGGTGAGATTGTGATGGCAGCGGCCACGGATCCCCTTGCCGGTGAGGTTATTCATTACGGTGATCGCGTACTGGTGAAAGTCTCAGCTTTAAACGCTGTCGCCGATAAAGTCGTGTTATTTGCCTGGTTAATCTTCTTACTTATCGCTTTGTTGTATACACCTGTCTGGCTGATAAATAACGCCAGGGGGAAAATTACCACGGTACACGGAAAACAACTCCGTAAGTGGATGTCACTGTCAGCGGTCAGTGCATTTGTTTTTCTGCTTTCGCTGGGCATTGGCATGAGCAATCCCTTTGCTTATCTGGCGGCCCCGGGGTTAATTTCGGTTGTCTTGTTCATCAGCTCTGTTGTTCTGCCTTTAGTGACAATATGGGCCTGTATTCAAACGGTAGTTTACAGCCGTTCAGATGCATCCCGCTGGCTGAAGGGCTTTGTGCTGATATTCATTGTGCTGCAGCTGATGGTTGCCGCTTATCTTGCGTATTTCAATGCGGCCGGCATCGTTTCCTGGACATAAACAGTAAGGGCTGACAGCGCAATGCTGTCAGCCAGCCCGCACTCTCAGTGCACGTTACGGGTGTATTCGATGGTTTTGGTAGCAAGCCGCACCTCTACCAGAAATACCAGTAAAGCTGATATCAGTGATGCCATTGCCAGAATAAACAGTGTGATGACCAGCGTATCGAGATTGATGCGCCATAATTCACCGGAAAACAAAGTAACAATCACCGAGCACACCAGCAAACCTGCTGTCACACACAGGCCGATCGCCCAGTTAATCACCCCCACTCTTCGCCACAGCATAATAATTTCACGTTTGTTTTTCTGGATCCGCTCAGCATCAGCAAAGGTTTGGATATTCCGTTCAGCTACCCGTACGCGGTCGGAAATACGACCCAGACGGCCAGACATCACGTTCAGAAAGCCGGCGATACCGGCAAGTAAAAATACCGGCGCAACGGCAATTTTAATGAGTTCAGAAAGGGGGGTGATTAAAGTATCCAATGAATAAAACCTGCTAATTCAACAACCGCGCAAGTTTATCCTATGCCCCTTGCAATTTCACCCGCTCCGGTTCTGACATGGCTCATGTTAAACGGCACAATCCCGGCGTTAACCCGGCCTTAACCCTGCCTGATGTAATGTTGCAGCATACGAGTAAACCGGGTGTAGTAATGAAGAGGAAATTGCCGGTGCTCACAGTGAGCATCGCATTAATACTGTCGGGGTGTGCCAGCACCGGAGACACTACTGATAATGCATTAAGTGAACGGGTGACTGAGGAAATGGGGAAGACGGTTTCCTGGTTGCCTCAGTCAGACTCTGCTATGAGAACAGCCAGTCTTGACCAGTTGTTGCCGGTAGAAGCCGTGCGGGCGCTGGTGGATGAAGCGATAGCGCATAACCCAGGTTTGCAGCAAACACTCATTACACTGAAGCAATCAAAAATACGGGAGACATCTGCCAATGCGTCCCGCCTGCCACAGGCATCGGCCAGCTTGTCCGGTAATAACAGTGAAAATACTGACACCTCCTACAGTGCTTCGGTGAATGTCAGCTGGGAGATTGATATCTGGAACCGTATCGGTGACAGTGTGGATGCCGCGGCTTTTACTACCCGAAGTAATGCGGCGGCGTTGCAGTCGGCAAGGGCCACGCTGGCGGCCAGTGTGATGCAGGGCTACCTCGATATCATCAGCCAGCAGAAAATTCTGGATATTGAAAAGAAGAAACTGGCCGCGCTTGAGAACAGCGAGAGCATCATTTTAAACCGTTACCGCACCGGCCTTGGCACACTGGCAGATTTAGATACAGCCCGTACCAGCAGTGCAACGTCACGGGCTAATATTGCTGAATATGAAAATAATCTGGCCAGTTCAAAACGTGCGCTGGCGGTTTTGCTGGGGCGCAGCGATATGTCACTGGCTGATGTTGCCATCAGCGAGTCGTTCCCTGATGTGGTATTGCCGCTGACTGCATTGCCGGAACAGGACCTGGCGCGGCGTCCTGATCTGATGGCGGCGTATTATCAGATTAAAGCTAACGAATCCTCTGAAAAAGTGGCGTACAAGCAATTACTGCCGTCACTGAATATTACCGCAGCCCTGAGTGACTCTGGTACCACACCCGCGCTGTCGTTGTTCAAAGACCCCGTGTGGAGCTTACTGAGCAGTATTACGGCACCGCTGTTTCAGGGCGGTGAGCTGCGGGCAAATATCGCGCTGGCAGAGCTGGATACACTGAACAGCTGGTGGAACTATCAGGACACACTGCTTACCGCGGTACAGGAAGTGCAGGCAACACTGGATCTGGAAAACAGCTATCAGCGCCGGCAACAGCATATCAGTCAGGCTTACAGCAATTCACGGCGTAGTCAGGACAACTACACCAGTCAGTATCGTCAGGGGCTGAGTGATATTCTCGATTTATTGTCAGTTACCCAGACTACCTATTCCCTGGAAGCACAACTGGTTCAGCTTCAGCGCAATCAACTTTCAAACCGTATCGATTTAGGGCTGGCACTCGGCCTTGGAGTATCGTCATGAGTCAGCAACGTAAAACCCTTTTCATCACTCTGGGCGCAGTCTGCGTGGTCATTCTCGCTGTTATGTTAATTGGTGGGAATGGTGCACCACCGGGACCGCCTGGCGCGCCGTCTTCTGCTACTGCGGCAAAGCCTGAGACTGCCGGCACAGAAAATGGTAACGAGAAGACACAACAGGCTGCACCGGCAGGCAGGATGCCGGGCGCAGGGCAACAGCAAACCACTACCATTCCTGAAGTGGGTGTGGTCAGTGTGGCTGCAAAGTCTCATAAGGCCAATGTAGAAGGTTACGGTCAGGTAAACCCCCGTTTTAATCTGACGTTATCTGCGCAGGTATCCGGACAGGTACAGTCGCTGAGCAAACGGTTTGAAACCGGCGCACAGTTTAATAAAGGGGATGTACTGGCCACCATCGACAATACCGATTATGAACAGGCTGTAGCGGCAGCACAGGCTACGCTGGAAGACGCAAAAGTAGCGCTGGAAGAAGAGCGCTTACAGGGCCAGCAGGCACTGTCTGAATGGCAACGCTCCGGACTGGAAGGTGAGCCATCATCTTCTCTGGTTCTGCGCGGACCGCAACTCGCTGCGGCAGAAGCTACAGTTGCCCAGGCAGAAAAAGCGCTGGCGCAAGCGCAGCGTGATCTGGCCTTTACTCAAATTACTTCACCGTTTAACAGTGTGGTGGTAACCCGTAGCATTCAGCCCGGCAGCTTTGTGCAGTCGGGCGCTGAAATTGCTGCATTGTATGCCACGAATGTGGCAGAAATCGCCATACCGCTGTCAGCGACACAGTGGAACAATCTGCCGTCACCGGCGACACTGAAACAAGCGCCCTGGCCGGTCACACTGACCGACATGGACGGTTTAACCCGCTGGGAAGGTGTGGTTGAGCGGGTAGAGCAGCATTTGGACACCACATCCCGACAGCGAAGCGCGATCGTGGTGGTCAACGACCCGCTTGCTCAGGCATCTCCGCTGTATTTTGGTACGTATGTGGTGGCAGAAATTGCCGGCCGTGAATGGCAGGATGTGTGGCAAATTCCGTCTTCTGCGATTTCGCAGAAGCAGGAAGTCTGGTACGTCACGCAAAGCAACACGCTGGATAAATTTACCCCGCAGGTGTTGTTTATGGAAAACGGTCATGCCTACATTACGCCGGTTGCCGGTATGGAGACCGCGAAAGTGGTCGTGCGGCCGCTGAACAGTTACCTGGTCAATATGAAAGTAAATCCGGTAGCGGAGGTCGGCAATGGCGGCGAATAACAGCAGTATCATCGGCTGGTTTGCCCGCAACCCGGTGGCGGCAAATCTGTTAATGCTGGGAATGATCATTGTCGGGCTGGCGTCTTTGGGTGATATCCGTAAAGAGGCTTTCCCCAGTATGGATCCCCGCTTTATCAATGTTTCCATGACCTACGACAGCGGTGACGCGGTTCAGGCCGAAGAGGGCATTGCGATTAACATCGAAAATGCGCTGGAAGGTGTGCCCGGGATTAAGCGCATTACCTCTACGTCTACGGCCAGTGGCAGTAACGTACAGATTGAAAAGGAAAGTGATTACGATCTCGATACGCTACTTACGGACGTGAAAACCAAGGTAGACAGTATCTTCAATTTTCCGTCTGATGCAGAAAAGCCGGTGATCTCCAAAGGACGGCGGCAGGATCACGTGATTTGGGTGCAGCTCTACGGTGATACTGACCACGCTACATTGCAACAACTGGGCGATCAGCTGGAGCGGGATTTACTCGCCAAAGACGAAATTCGTGAGGTCAGTACGCCTAATTTTATTGACCCCATGATGTCCATCGAAATTGATGAGGCTAAGTTACAGGCATACGGACTGACCATGTCTGATATTGCCGATGCCATTAATCAGGAGTCGGCTACCGCCCTCACAACCAGCCTGCGGAACAAAGAGAAGGTGATCCGGCTTAAAGCCTCTGAGCAGGCCTATTATGCAGAGGACTTTGCCAACATTCCGCTACTGGCCGACGACAGCGGCACATTCCTGACAATCGGTGATGTGGCTGACGTGACCGACATGTTTGCCGATGATGCCTACACGCTGGCCCGGTACAATGGTGTGAACGGCTATGGGATCCAAATCGTGATGGATGAAAACGGCGATGTGGTGAACATGGTGGCACAGGCGAAAAGCGTGGTAGAAGAGTGGCATGAGCGGGGTCTGTTACCGGAAGGCGTAGAGCTGGAAACCTGGTATGACCGCAGCACCATGATTACCGACCGTCTCGCCTTGCTGACTAAAAATGCGCTGTCCGGCATCGTGCTTGTATTTATCACGCTGGCAGTGTTTCTGAATCTTCGCGTGGCATTCTGGGTGGCCGCCGGTCTGCCGTTTATCTTCTTTGGTACCCTGTTTTTCATGACTGACAGCTTCGTTGATATGACCATCAACGAAATGACTACCTTCGGGTTTATTATGGCGCTGGGTATCGTGGTGGACGACGCCGTGGTGGTGGGGGAAAGTGTATACGCCACCAGGCAAAAATACGGAGACACACTGCAAAACACCATCAAAGGCACCATGCGGGTTGCCGTACCCACATTATTCGGGGTATTGACGACTGTTGCGACATTCTTTGCATTGTCTAACGTGGAAGGCGGGCTGGGTAAGCTTTATTCCCAGTTCGGCATGATTGTTACCATCTGTCTGCTGCTGTCGGTGGTGGAATCAAAACTCATTTTACCTTCTCACCTGGCCCATTTACCTACGCACAGAAAACCCCGTAAGGGCATTGCTGATCTGTGGGGCAAAGTGCAGCGGGGTGCTGATCGCGGCTTAAGTTTCTTCAACGAACGGATGTATCAGCCGGCACTGCGCAAAGCCATTCAATATCGCTATGCCGCCGTCATGCTGTTTGTCGCCCTGTTTATTCTGGTGATTGGTATGCCAATGAAAGGTGTGGTGCGGGTAGGCTTTTTCCCCAGTATGCCCGGTGACACAGTGGAAGCGTCAATGACGTTGCAGAGTGATGCCAGCTTCGGTCAGAACGAGAAAAACCTGACTCGGCTCGAAAACACGCTTAATCAAGCGGATGATTTTCTGATGAACAATCTGGGCCTTGAAGGTTCAGGCATCGCCAATTTGCAGGTGACGGCGTCCGGTGATCAGAGTGGCAGCATCATTGTTTCACTGGCAGAGAGTCAACCTTACTCGCTGGATGAACTGGCGTCGAAATGGCGTGAGCTTGCCGGTGAGCCTGAAGGGGTGAAGCAATTAAAAATTCAGTCCCGCAGGGAAATGGTAAACGCCTTCCAGGTGGAGCTGAAGAGCATCAGTGACAGTACGCTGACAGCAGCAGAAGCTGCGTTCCGTGAAGCGCTGGCAAACATCGACGGTGTGCACAGTGTAGAAAGCTCACTGACGCCCGGGGAAGCCATGTTGCGTTTCGAATTGACGCCGCAGGGCCGTGCACTGGGCATGGATACCAAAAGCTTGTCTCAGCAGCTGCTGCGGGCATTTGGTGGTGAAATTGTACAGCGCTATCTGCGCGATAAAAACGAAGTAAAAGTGCGGGTACGTTACCCTGAAGCAGACCGGGCGAACCCTGCCGATATCCTGAACGCCAGAGTGCGTTTGAACGACGGCACTGTGGTACCGCTGGACGTGGTTGCCCGTATTATCCCTGACAGCCAGCAGAAGCAAATCACGCGGATTGATGGTTTGCGGGCGCTTACTGTCTCTGCATCCGTTGTCAGTGATGAAATCACCTCAACTGAGCTGGTGGAAAAACTGAACAGTGAACTGGTGCCGGTGCTTACCCGCCAGTATCCGGATTTGTCAGTGCATTTTGCTGGTGAAGCAGAACAGCAGGAAGAAACACAAAGCTCTATGGAAACGGTGTTTATCCTGGCACTGGTGGCCATTTACGCTTTGCTTGCCATTCCGCTTAAATCTTATGTTCAGCCGGTGATCATTATGATGGCAATCCCCTTTGGTGTGGTAGGCGCTATCCTCGGTCACTGGAGCAACGGTTTGATGATGAGTCTGTTGTCTCTGAACGGTATTCTTGCCCTCAGCGGCGTGGTGGTGAACGATTCGTTGCTGCTGGTTTCCCGTTATAACGAGTTACGCCGTTTTGGTGCCGATGTGCAGGACGCCATTATCGAGTCGTGTAGCAGCCGCCTGCGGGCAGTATTGCTGACATCCGTGACGACGTTTGCCGGGCTGTATCCTATTCTCGGGGAAACCTCCAAACAAGCACAGTTTCTGATCCCTGCTGCAGCATCGCTGGGCTATGGTATTCTGTTTGCTACTGTCATCACCCTGTTGTTAATTCCTGCACTGGTGTTAATTAATGAAGATGTGCGAAGCCTGATGGTGCGTGGCCGTGAGCATTTAAAAAAACGTTTCGGAGACCGTGATGACCACATTACTGCTGGTTGAAGACGATTTAGATTTAGCCGGGAACATTGTTGATTATCTGGCACTGGAAGATTTCGACTGCGATCATGCCAGTAACGGTGTGGCGGCACTGAATTTTCTGGCTGAAAATGAATATGCCGTGGTGATCCTCGATATTAATCTGCCGAGACTGGATGGCCTGTCTGTGTGTGAACGGTTACGTGAAAAGGGCGATGATACGCCGGTTATCATGCTCACCGCACGGGATCAGTTAGATGACAAGCTGGCAGGGTTTGCTAAAGGGGCAGATGATTATCTGGTAAAACCCTTTGCCATGGCCGAGCTGGTGGCGCGTTTGCAGGCGCTGTCGCTAAGACGAAGCGGGCAGGTAAAGCAATTGCGATGCGGTGAACTGTGTGTGGATGTGAACGGAAAAACGGCCACGCTGGCAGGCGAGCCTGTGAAAATGAGTCCCACAGCGTTTATCGTACTCGAACAGCTGGTGCGGGCATACCCTGCGCCGGTCTCCCGTGAAATGCTGTCCCAGGCCGTGTGGGGCGAAAACCGGCCGGACTCCAATAGCCTGAAAGTACATATTCATCATTTGAGAAAGGCACTGGGGAAAGAAAGCGGTTTGGATGTGCAGTCTGCTACCGGTGTAGGTTTCAAATTAGTGTCCGGAGCGCAATAGTATGGTTCGTGGCTTCAGTCTGAGTTTGAGACGCTATATTCTCATTGCCCTGCTGGTAATGGGAACAGTCGTCATCTCCGGTTTCAGTTTCCTTGCAATGGTGAATTTTTTCGCAGGGATGGACGGCGTCATGCGTGGCACTATGATATCTGCCGCCGGAGAAACACAAGTGGAGCCGGGCAAGCCTCAGAAAGTCCTGAGTTTTATCATCGTCGCCGACTGGAAGGATTTCCCGGACAGCGTGAAATCAAAATTTAACCCGGACAAACTCCGGCCATTTCATTTACATAAAGCCGTTGAGCGATCGTTTATCTTCTTCAGGCCGTCCAGTGCCGTATTTGTGGTAAAAATTGCTGATCGCCGTGGCAGATATCCCGACCGGTACGTGGCCCAGGTGTTTGACTCTCTTAAACTCGATGACGAACCTGAATTCATGATTTCCCATGAAGGCTGGTCCATGCTCCTGGGGCTGGGCGTGCTGGTGTTGTTCGCCGGGGTGCTGATGATCCTGCTGCGCAGCGTATCCAGGCCAGTTGAGCGACTGCGGTTATGGGCACAGGGGCTTAATGAACAAACGCTGGAACAACCTGTGCCGGAATTCAAATATCAGGAGCTTAATGAACTGGCGGGTATTGTCCATTCCAGCCTGCAACATGTGCGGGAAGGACTGGTGAGAGAGCGGGAGTTTGTTTCCCACGCCAGCCATGAACTTCGCACGCCTATTGCGGTAATCCGTTCCAGTGTGGAGTTGTTGCATAAACTGGAAGAAAAAGGGCCGTCAAAAGGCGCAAACGCCATCCGTCGCATTGACCATGCTTCCCACACTATGACAGATCTTACTGAAACCCTGCTTTGGCTTAGCCGTCAGGATCACGATGAACTGGCCGTCTCTGACATTCAGCCGGGAGGAATGTTGTCTGCGCTGGTGCAGGATTTACATTATTTGCTTACCGGAAAACAGGTGAACGTGGAACTCGCCACGGACAATGTCGTTTGCTCTATCCCGCCGACAGCCCTTCGCATTGTATGCGGTAACCTTATCCGTAACGCATTTCAGCATACCCAAAGTGGTATGGTTACCATAAGCCAGTCTGGTCATACCCTGACGATCGTCAACCGTGAAGACAATGCAGAACAGTATAATGATCCGGTAGGAAACGACGAATCAGGTTACGGTCTTGGCCTGGAACTGGTAAGAAGGGTCACAGCCAAGCTTGGCTGGACCTATCAGCATCGCTTTACTGCTGATGGCTGTGAAGTGAGTATTGTGCTTTCCTGATTAAAGTTTGCTGTTTGAGTATCATCTCACTGTCATAAATCTGCATTAATGTTGTCATCTCTCATTTCTTCAGCGAAGGCAACATTGAACGAAAGCAACTCTCCGGCTGACTGGCAGGGTATTACCGACCCGGCAGCCGTTCAGTCCCGCAGCGCGTTAAAAGCGTTTATCCGCGGGCTTACCAATGATCCGGTGGTAGCCGAAGACGTGCTGCAGGAAACCCTGCTGCGCACCAGTAAAAGTGTGCGCTTCGCCGAACTGGAAAATCCACTTGCCTACATGATTACTGTGGCGAAGTCGGTGCTGTATGATTTTCAGCGTAAAGCCGTGCCGAATGCCGTGGACTGGCAGAATGAAGAACTGGAAGCCGCCAACGACAGTCCCGAAACCCATTATCACAATGCAAGCAAACTGGCGTTTATTGAAAGCGTATTGGCGCAAATGTCGCCGTTGCGCCGGGAGGTTTTTGTTATGCGGCGGGTAGACGGTATGAGCCGGGATGACATCGCCGCCGCGCTGGATTTGAGTGTGGAAGCGGTGAAAAAGCACCTTACCCGGGCCATGGTAGAGCTGACGCTCAAACTGGAAGAAGCGGGTTGGACAGAATCTGCAGAATAATCATTCTTTTTGTCCCCGAATGCATAAAATCACCATCTATATAATTGAATGTAAGTAACAGAGGCACAGATGACACACGCAGATCATTTAGATCAGGCCGCAGACTGGTTTGATCGCTTTGATGAACTGGACGAACAGGGCAAGGTTGAATTGTCGCTGTGGCTTGCTGTGCCTGAACATCAACAAGCTTTCACGCGCATTGCAGCGGCGATTGGCCAGCCTGAGGTGGCAGCGGCAGCAATACAGCTAGCCAGTCGACAGCGCCACGATAAAACAACCACCATTGTGCCTGACGTCGTCGAAATACGCCGTACAGCGCGCCCGTGGTTTGCCATTGCAGCCAGTATGGCGGTGGCGGCAGTACTGGTTATTTGGCTGGGGTTACAACACAACAATACCGTGCAAACAGAGTCGCCAGTGGCCGTTGCTCAGGCTCAGACACTGTCTGTCGAAACACACGCAGGCTCACCTGAATCGGCCGTGTTGCGAGATGGCTCGGTGGTCTATCTGAGCGGCAATACATCATTGCAGGTGAATCACACGCAGGCGTTGCGTGAAGTGAGTCTTACCCGGGGGCAGGCTTATTTCGATATTGCTCACGCTCCGGAGCGCCCCTTCGTCGTTAATGTCGATACCACCAGGGTGCAGGTCGTCGGTACCGCGTTCGATATCGATAAACTGGCGCATCAAACCGTGATCAGAGTGTACGAAGGTGTTGTTCGTGTGTTTGCTGACAAGTCGCTCACGCTGGTGAAAGGTGAGGGAGTAATCCTGGAAGATGGCAACTGGCACCGTACATTCAGAATCGACGACAGCCTGCTGCCTGAATGGCGTAGTGGCTGGCTGGATGTAGATAATCAGCCGCTTGGCATCGTAACCGAGCAATTGTCCCGCTATCTGAATAAGCCGGTGCACGTGGTAGGGAACGGTAACCAACGCATTAGCGGACGGTTTAATCTTAATGAAGCAGCGAAAAGCCTGCGATTGTTGGCGCAGACAGATGGGCTTTCACTGGAGGAAAAGGATGACGCCTACGTCATAACGGTGTCCGACTAGCAGGGCGGGTTGTGAAAGTGTTTAAGCCGTTAACGCTATCTCGCTTCTCGTTCACTGCCATCGCAGTGGCGACAGGTTTGTGCATTGCCTTACCCACCTGCGCAGCGGTTTCTTCATCGTCTCCTGTTCCTGTTTTTATTGCATCCCAACCGCTTAAAGACAGCTTGCGCGCGCTCTCTGAGCGGTTTGGTCAGTCTTTTGTCACTGACGCGGCTGTGGACATGAGCACTAACGCTCCGGCGGTAAATGGCCAGTTTACCTTGCCGCAAGCCTTAGAGGCACTGCTATACCCCGCTGGCTTGCAATACCGCATTACCGCCGATGGCATCGTGATTAGTCCGGCTGATGAACCGCTCCCCCAAGCGCCTATTGAAGAGGTGGCAGTTACCGGATTACGGGCTTCGCTGGATGTCTCCCGTCAGCGTAAGCGTGAGAATCACGTGATTTCCGATGTGATTGCAGCAAACGATATTGCCAGTTATCCAGACCGTAACCTGGCTGAATCGATGCAGCGTATTCCCGGCATGTCGATTACCCGTGAAGCCGGGGAAGGTCGTCAAATCATGCTGCGGGGGCTCAACCCGGATTTCACCCTGGTTACCCTGAACGGCATGATAGTGTTGGCGAACAACGATTCGCCCATGGATAGCAGACTTCAGAAGCAGCGGGACCGTTCTTTCGATCTGAATTTGTTTGCCACTGATTTGTTCAGTGAAATACAAGTGCTGAAAACCTACGATGCTGAATTACCCACAGGGGGAATGGCAGGCATTGTGGCGCTTAAAACCGCGCACCCTTTCGACCACCCCGGTTTACACTGGAACCTGTCTGCCCAAACCGGTGAGAACCAGTTTACCGACGCATTATCGAAGCGGGTATCTGCCATGGTGTCGAATACCCGTGGTCACTGGGGCGCATTGTTCTCTGTGGCCTACGGCACCCGTTCTTATCAGGAAATGGGCGCAAATACCTTTCGGTGGCGCAGTATTCCGCCTGATGGGGCGGATATCTCCGCCTTACCCACAGCGCTTGCCAATGCATGGCAAAATGGCGAGTTAACCATACCTCGGGGGAATCGCTACTCGGTATGGCAGAGTGACATGGACCGCGCCGGAGTGGGAGCCTCCATTGAATATAAAACCGACTTTGCCCACGTTACCCTGGATTGGTTGCACGGACGTTTGGCTGGTGAGCGTTACGAGTATCACTTGTATCCCCGGGGCTTTAATTCGACTCCGGTGATTGAAGGGGAAACCCGTATCGTTGATGCCGCTGTGAACGACCAGAACGAACTGATTTATGCGGCCTATGAACAGGCTCAGGTGGGAACGGAAAGTCGTTATCAACAAGTGGCCACCATTTACAATCAGTGGGTGATGAATGTTGAGCATCGTTGGGCACAGGCGCTAACCGGTAGCGGTGTGATTGGCCGGGAGCACGCCCGTTACGATATGCCCCGCAGCAACAAGGCCTACATGGAAGGGGAAACCGATATCACGGTGGATTATCGCCACGACGCTCGCTTTGCGGACATCACCTATCAGGACGATCTGACACAACCCACTTTCTGGCAAATGAAGGAACTGGACGCCGAAGCCTATTTCGCCGCCACGGATTTTTTCAATGCCCGCTATACATTAGCCTACAAGCCGACGGATAACACGACCTGGAAGACCGGCCTTGAGCTGGTTCATTTTCGCAATCAGACCGATTTCTATGATATTCAGGATCTCCTGTCTGCAGACTGGGCAAGCGGGCAACGAGACAGCACGGTGCCTGAAAGCTACAGCACCCCTCTCACTGCTCATCCAAAGCTGAACTGGCTGACACTCAATACCAACGCGATATTTGGTTATTTCGGATTGCCCTATGAGATAAGTGCACTGAAGGGCACCCATGCTGCCGCTGAAAGTGAGCATAGCACCGAACAAGACGACATCATCGAGCAGCGCCTGGCGCTGTATTCGTCATTCAGCACAGATTGGGGAAACTGGTTGCTGGATGCAGGCTTACGCATTGAAAGCGAGCAAACACGCATCAGTGATTCTGACAGCGAGTTCGCCCGCAACCGCACACTGCGTCACACCCATTGGCTACCTGCGGTGAATCTTCGTTATCGACTGGCCACAGACAACACATTGCGCCTGAGTTTGAGTAAAACGCTGGGCCGCCCGCAGTTAGATGATCTGGCCGCGACTGTACGCTATGACAGCGAAGAAAATACGCTTTATGGCTACAACGACAGCCTGAAACCGTACAGTGCTTACAACATCGATGTGGCCTGGGAGCGATATCTTTCCGACACCAACCGGTTTGCAGTGAGCGCCTTTACAAAGTATCTGGATGACTACATCGTTTATGTAAGTGATAACTTACTCATCAGTGAGCTTCCGGAATACGAGGGCTTGTTTTCGCTATCTGCAAGCGACAATGTGACACTGGTCACTGCACAGAATGCCCGGCAAACCTGGCTTTATGGTGTAGAGGCCAGTGCTCAGCTTGAGACGCCCTGGCCCTGGTCGCCCCAATACCATCTGGGTGTGGTGGGGAGTGTGAGTTATACCAAGGGCAATCTTACTTACCATAATGCCAATACCGGCGAAGCGCTGTCGGTGAAAAGCTTGCCGTTCCTATCCCCCTGGCTGGCGAACATTACTGCTTACTGGGAAAGCTACGATTTAAGTATTCGTCTTTCAGCCACCTATCGCGACGATTATCTCGCAAGGGTCGATAGCCAGACATTGCAGGATGAAGACGAAACCGGCTTCGAAGAAAGTGTGTATGTTGATGCCGTCGTTGCCTGGTATGTGGCGGATAACTGGGAATTGCGCCTGGAAGCCACAAATCTTACCAATCAACGGGAAATTCAGTATTCCGATTCCTCTCACCGCCCTTACAACACTACACTAAGCGGGCGGGATTACTACGTTGGCGTAACGTATCGTTTTTGAATCACTACTAAAATGTGTATCAGGGCTAGATAGGTAAGAACAAAACAGATATAAACAAAAAAAGGGCCGTGAAACCGGCCCTTTTGGGTTGTTCAGTGAGAACTTACATAACGTAAGTCACGCCCAGATATACAGTACGGCCACTTAGTGTGGTGTTGTACAGGCGGTCATCAGAGTCAGAGTACTGCTCTTCACGCTCATCGCTGAGGTTAATGCCTTCCAGGCTCACTTTCAGTTTCTCGTTAATGTTGTAGAACGCAGAGAAGTCATAGTAAGTGGTGCCGTGGAAACCCGCTTCATCCTGATCATCACTGGAAGTTTCTACCTGTGTCAGGTAGTCATCACGATGGGCTGCAGATACGCGGGCACCCCAGGTTTCTGTTTCGTAGTAAACCGTTAAGTTATAGGTGTTTTTCGACAGCCCATAGAACGGACGGGATATCTGTACGTTTTCGCCGTCTACCAGAACATTGTGTACCGACTCGCCATCAGCATAAGTGTAGTTGGCAATGGCGCCTAGCTTATCAAACGGTGCTGGCAGGAAGTCGAAATCGCGCTGGAACGCCACTTCCCAACCGCTGAAATCACTGTCTTCCAGGTTCTGTGGCTGTGACACGTTGTACAGAGTGCTGGCAGACTGCGCCACACCGTTTTCGTCTACCGCGCCTTCAATCAGGGCAGAAGGATAACCGGTTTCACCGTAAGGTGTAGGAATGGTGGTGGTGGCGATAAAGTTGTCGATATCTTTGCGGAAGTAAGACAGCGCTGCGTAACCAACATCATCAAAGTAGTACTCGACGCCAGTTTCCATGTTCAGGGTTTCGAATGGCTGGAGTGACGGGTTACCAGAGCTGATAGACAAGCCGCTTGAACCGGCAAGCGGGTCGGTGTTGATGCTCCCGCCAACGGCCAGGTTATTCAGCGTTGGGCGAGTAAGGTTTTTACCCGCACTGGCGCGCAATACCAGGTTGTCGGTGGCATACCACGCCAGGTTCATTGCTGGCAGGAAGCCGTCGTAGTCACTTTTAATAGTGACGTAATTGGTGTCGTTAACCAGGCCGGTAGACGCTATGTTTGTTTCGTAATAACGCACACCAAAGTTTGCACGCAGTTCGGTATCGCCTAACAGCATGTTCACATCGTAAAGCGCGTACGCTGCTTTGGTTTCTTCTTCCACCTTGTTTGGCGTACGGCTCATGGTGCCATTGCGGTCGATATTGAAGTCGGCAAGCACGGCGTTCACATCAGTACTCAGCCACGACTGACGCTCGTGCCCGTTGTTCACGTACACAGTGGCAGGGTCAACTATGTCAGACACTTCACCCGACTGCCATTCACTGCGCAGCAGGTTATTGGTCTGCAGGTAGTTGTCCATGTGTTTGAAATTCTTATACGACAACCCGAACTTCACGCTGCTGATATCATTCAGGAACAAATCGGCATCGATTTTAGCCACGTCGAAACTGTTCTCTACTTCGTTTTCAAGCAGGTCAATTTCATGGTAGCGGAATTCATCGATGTTAGTCGGATCGTAATCGTTGATATAGGTGTTCTGGCCATAGAAACGGTCTGGGCGGAAATCCAGTGTCATGTCGGCGAAGGACTCAAGATACACTTTAGCGCTGTTGTCTTCATATTCGCTTTTCATGTGACCAGCAAGTGCAGATAGCGATAAATCAGAGTTCACTGTCCAGTCTGCATTGAATACAAACTGGGTGATTTCTGTTTTCGCCGTTTGATCGCGACTTTCCGAGTGCAGTGCCGTATTTTGCCATTCTGAGTACACCACTTCATTGTTACTGTTGTATTCAATGTCGGTCAGTTCAGAACAGTAGTAGCGCGCGCCGTCATCGTAGTCCGGCCCGGTGCAGCCTAACGCCGTTGAGCTGGAACCACGGCTTTGCAGATGAAATTCAGAGCGCTTGTTATCCAGTTTGCCGTAAAGCGCATCTAAGCCGAACGAGAGGTCGCTGGTAGGACGGTATTGCAGGGCAACCGTTGCACCCAGACGGGTTTGGTCGCTGTTAAACAGCGAGTAGCGGCTACCACGGGAGAAGCGCAAATCACCACTGTTTACCGCGTCTTGATCTTCCGCTGATAACGCAGAAATATCAGATCCTTGAGCATCACGAGGACGCCAGCGATAGGTGTTATAGCCCTGTTCGCTGGTATCGCGGTTGCTGTATGCGATGGAGAACAGTGCACCGAACTTGTCCCAGGTATTCGAAACCAGAGCCGCGATGCGCGGACTGGTGTCCCCGGTATTTGAGTTTTGACCCGCTTGTGCACTGATAGCACCTTTAAAGCCGTCATAATCAAAAGGTTTGGCAGTATGCAGACCAACAGTACCGCCGATACCGCCTTCATCCATGTCTGCAGAGTATGATTTCTTCACGTCGATTTGGTTAAACAGTTCTGACGCAAAAATGTTGAAGTCGAAAGAACGTGAGTTGTTTGTGGTACCGCGGCTGTCCATGGGTGAAGAAGACGTGCCCAGCGCTTCCATGCCGTTTAGTTGTACTTGCGTAAAGTCAGCATTTAGACCACGTAATGAAATCTGACGGCCTTCGCCGGCTTCACGGGTAATGGTGACACCCGGTACACGCTGCAGGGATTCTGCCAGGTTCAGGCTGGGGAAGTCGGCAATGTCTTCGGCCAGAATGGTATCTTGTGTGCCCAGCGCATCTTTTTTCAGATCTTTTGCTTTAATGAGTGAGCTACGAAAGCCTGACACTTCAATTTTTTCAATGTCGTCGGCACTGGCTTGTTCTTGCGCCACGGCAGCAGAAGAAACGGAGCCTAATACGCTGATGACGGAAGCCGCCAATACGTGTTTTTTAAACGTGGTTGTCATAGTGTGTTCCTATTTTTTAATGTCGAGTGATGTGAATTATTGGGAAACCGGGTTATTCCGGCGCAGGGCGCCATGGGCAAAACTGACAACGTGGCCGTCACGTTTTGCCTGAGGGGAACCCGGATAAAAATCGGTGGAAATCATTTGCGCGCCACTGGTAAACGCCGCTATTTTTTGCGCTGTTTTTTCTTCATTGCTGGCACTAAAGTCAGCATCGGCACGGGTGCGAACCAGAAACCCCTCTGCCACACGCTGTTTAATTTCAGTGTGTTGCGTGATCGGGTCGTTGATGATCATGAAAGCGGCGCCATCATCGCTTGCTGGTAACGAGGCAAACATCACGCGACCTTTCAGTCCTGCATGGTTTTCCATGAAGCGCGCGTTTTGTTCAAAGTTGCCATCGAACACGAAGATAAATGTGCCGCGCAGGCTGTCAGCGTCGGGCCAGCCGCGTTCAAGCACAGCTTCGCGCAGAGAGCTGAAATCACCACGGATATCGTCAGGGGTGATAACGCGCTCTTTTAATACTGTGCGGATGACGTCATTCAATTGGTCATAAGTGGCGGCGGTGAACGGCGCAGGCGCAGGGCTATTTATAAAAGAAGGCTGGTTCTCTTTGGTGTTCATCAGTACCACGATAGGGAAGTGGTCAGCATGGGCCTCAGACCAGCGTTTTAACTTGTTCAGGCAAGCGGCAAAACCGGTGCAGTGAGATTGCACATCAACGTGAGGTATGTGCAGTACCTTAAAACCCGGTCGTGCCAGCTCGTGTTGAGCCTCATTACTTAGCCAGGTTTCGCCAAGGCGAGTGGCCAGTTCCGGTTTGTCATATTGATTGCCTGTGGGGTCATTCACCACGTCAATTTCTAACTGTCGGAGACCTGAATCCAGCTGTGCTTCAAGAGTGCCATGGCCGTAATTAATTTGTTTGGCAGCTCGCGGATTGTTTTTGGCCAAAAACTGATAAACCGACGCTGGTAAACCTTGCTTATAACTGTTGTGCGAGCCAATCCATTGATAGTCCGTCAGCGCATCTGCAAACGTGGGTTGCGTGGCCGCAATGGATAAAAGCAGGGTAGTTAAAAGTCGCATTGGTTTTCTCTCACAGGTCATGTGTGAGGAAGATGCGAAAAACAAAATTTCGGGGACAACAAAAACTTGCTAACCGATTAATATTCATAAAATTGTCACATTGCAGATGAAGTTTTTGTGACATTGGGTAATATTTGTCCCCGTTTTCTCAAAGTGTGCGTCTATGTGAATTGGGACGCAGTTTTTATGTGTTTTTAACTTTGGTTTATCAGCTTTCAGGACTAAAAATGGGAAGTGCATTGTTGATGAGATGGCTGGCTGGCACGGTTGCCATGTTGTTACTTTCTGGCTGCGACGTAGATGTGGCAAAAACGGAATCGCCGGAAATTAATTATCAGGAGAAAGAACAGGAAGTACAAATTGCCTTTCTTGCAGACATTCACTTGCATGATTTTTTCGCTGCAGCTAAAGATTTGGATGCATCTGAACTGCCACTGATAGCAGATACCCCGATCTCAGGTGACAGCTCGCAGGGAGCACAAACGCCGGTGTTGATGCGAAGCATGCAGGCACAGCTCAACAGTACCCGGCTGTTTAATGAAAACTACTTTGTTTTTCGCGCAGCACTGGATGAGATTGCTGCCAAAGGCATTAAGCTGGTGGCGTTACCCGGAGATTTTTCTGATGACGGCCAGCCCGCCAATGTGAAGGCGCTGGCTGACATTCTGGCTGAATACTCAGGCAAATACGGCATGCGCTTTTTTGCAATTACCGGCAACCACGACCCCGTGCGCCCCTTCTCCCGTGCCGGAGGAAAGAAAGACTTCCTGCATCGCAGCGGTAAAGAAGTGGCGGTGATGAGTCCTGATCACCCCGACTGCCTGAACAAATCGGCATGGCAATGCAGCAATGCACTGCGGGAATGGGGCTATGCTGACATCATGGAAACCCTGAAATCACAGGGCTTCAGCCCGTCATCGCAGGATGTGTTGTATGAAACACCCTTTGGGACAGCCGATGTCAGTAAGCGCGGCTGGCGCTGGTGCGACCCCGGCAACGGGAGTGAGGACAGCAATACGGGCGAGGCCAGCAACCCGACCGAAGAGAATGGGGAATCTTGTATTTTCATGCCGGATGCCAGCTATCTGGTTGAACCGGTAGAAGGCCTTTGGCTACTGGCTATCGACGCTAATGTATATACACCCAAAGGAAAGATTTCGTCGCTGGAATTTAATGGTTCAGGAAATGCGGGTTACAACGCGCTGGTGGACTACAAACCGGAACTTATTGACTGGATAGCGGGCGTAGTAAAGCGGGCGGAAGAGCAAAACAAGCGACTGATTGCGTTCAGCCATTTTCCTATGGCGGACTTCTACGATAATACACAAAAGCAACTGGCTGAGCTGTTCGGAGACTCCGGCATGCAACTAAAACGTATGCCGTCAGCACCGACAACGCAGATCCTGTCTGATCTCGGATTGCGGTTGCACATGGCAGGGCACATGCACCTGTACGACATTGCACAACCTGAAGACACCGGCGGGCTGGTGAATGTGCAGGTGCCGTCGCTGGCTGCCTATCAGCCCGGCTACAGCGTGGTTACCCTGAACAATGATGGCAGTGCTCAGGTTGATACCATCATTCAGCAGCAAGTCGACCAATTCGATACCTTGTTCCCTGTGTATGCTAAAGAGTGGCAATACCGCAAGCAGGCGGGGCTGATAAACTGGGATAAAACCATTCTGGATGCACCGGACTATCTGCGTTTTACCGACGCGCATTTAAAAGAAGTGGTGCGACAGCGCTATGTGGGTCGTGAATGGCCGCAGCCTCTGGCTACTTTCATTCAAAGTAAAACGGTTGGTGACGCACTGGAAACGCTGGTATGTGCCAATGTCAGTCGCGTTACAGATGATGGACTGCTTACAATGCCCGCCATCACACTGGCTAATGATTATTACCGTATCAGGAATGCCGGTCAGTTTGCTGACCTTGGTGGACGGGAAGTCGTGTACGAGCGTCTTAGTGATGCCACGTTACATTGCGAGTTGCCAGAAGCCGCCCCTGTGCAATCGCAACAGGTGAGGCGCTTTGTAAAACTGCTCAGCGACGTGACGGTATCACGGGATGTCACGTCAATTACGGTGAAGGGCGTTTAACAGGGCGCTTATGCGCCCTGTTGTCAGCCTGTTATCGTATTGATCGCTTCTGCCAGCTTCTGCATGTGGGCAACCGGCGTGAAAATTTGCGGTGTCACGCGGATATTGCTGCCGCTGGATAAGTCATTTCTGACAACGGTAAAAATACCGAAATCTTCTTCCAGGCGTTTTTGTAACACCTGATTTTCTTCGGGACTGGTTTTGCCTTTTAAACGAAAGCCACCCATACCTGATGCATTATCTGAGCTGGCTGCGCCAAGTATTTCAACTTCAGGGTTTTCCCTCAGCGGTAGCGTCCAGCTTTCCCACAAATACCGCAACCGCGCTTCTTTATTTTTGCCGCCAATTTTGTGGTGAAATGTCAGTGCATCCGGCACGCTTAAGAAACTGGCGAAGTCAGACGTTGCAAGATGTACGCGGTTAGCCACGTCATTGTCGCCCGGGTCTTCGCCCGGAAAGGGCATTACTGGAGCTAAGGTTTGTTCCCGCATATACAGAGCGCCTACACCCACCGGTGAACCAATCCATTTGTGCAAATTGAAAATTGCCCAGTCGACACCAAGTTCATCCGGCGTGAAGTCGAGTAATCCCCAGGACTGAGCGGTATCACAGATAACATAGATGCCATGCTCCCGCGCAAGTTTAGCAATACGCTTAACCGGCATAACAAGGCCATGCTGATTGCTCACATGAGTAAGCAGCATCAGCTTTATACGTGGGTTGCGCTCAAATGCTTTGCGATACACATCAACATAATCATCATCTGAACCGGAGGCCGGAAGTGATAACTCGTGACCTTTAACGTTTCTGCTGTCACTTAACCAGACCATCATGTCCTGGTAGGCGGGGTAATCGATATCTGCCCACAAGATTTCATCACCTGCCTTAAAATCATTGAACTGAGTGAGCAAATTCACAAATGATTCAGTGGCGTTGCGGGTCAGCATGATCTCATGAACTTTAACTTTTAAAGCGTCAGCAACAGACTTCCGCGCGGTAAGAAAATCGGCTTTATATTGCTTACGCACGTACCAGGACATGGCATGATTGACCTTCTTCGTGTGGTCAAAGAAGGCCTGCTGAACAGGATTGGCCATTTTGCCCCAGTAGCCCTGTTCCAGATTGATGATGTCGTTTTGCACATCAAACTGACTGCGTACGGCTTGCCAAAAGTTCTCATCCCTGGCCACGGTTGAAGCTGAACCAACCGGACTTTCAAATTGCTGAGCAGATAAAGATAAAGCGGTAGATGATGCGGCAAATGCCGCTGAATATTTCAAGAACTGTCTTCTGGATGACATGTGTTCCCCGAATCTTGTTATTTTTAGTAATGTTATAGTGTTGCAATGCCTACGCTATAACCCTGAAATGTAAAAGTCCCGGTTTTGAGACGGATGTGCTAAAAATTTAGCCGAAGGTATGGTTTGCCGAAAATATGGATTGGGGAAAAGGTGAGAGAGAAGGGGCTTGTCAGCCCCTTGCTGGTTCCGGCACGAACATCGGGTAGCCGGTGCTCTGAAGTTTAATATCAGCTAGGTGCCAAGTGCAAAGCTTGTTTTCCTTCTGCTGGCAATTAACACCATGAGTAGCCCCAGTAATGCGGTGCCTGCGCCAGCTAAGGCTACTGCTGGTAATCCAAGACCTGCACTTATAACGCCGCCACCTAAAGCTGCGCCAACCGCATTACCAAGATTGAACGCACCAATGTTCATTGCCGATGCCAGATTCGGCGCTTCGCTGGCTTCCTGAACCACCAATGATTGCAGCGGTGGAACCACAGCGAAGCTGGCGATGCCCCAAAGGAAAATCAGTGGCACAGCGATAACGGAAGAAGACATGGTAACGGTAAAGATCACCAGAAGCAGAATCACCGCGATTAATGACACGATTAGCGTGCCGTATAAAGTGCGATCGGCATAGCGCCCGCCAAGCACATTCCCCACCGCAAGCCCCACGCCGTAAAGCACCAGCATAGCTGTTACAAAGGTGGTTGAAGCATGGGTTTCTTGTTGCAGAATTGGCACGATGTAGGTAAATACCGTGAACATAGAACTGGCACCTACCACTGTTAACAGGAGCGCTGCCAATACAGAACCCTTGCTTAACACGGCTAATTCATTACGAATGTTCGCCTTCTCCTGATTCACCAACGGAGGCAAACTAAAGCGCAAGGCTATCATTGCCACTAAGCCGATTGCCGCAATGCCCAGAAACGCATTTCGCCAGCCCAGCGTTGTGCCTACAAAGCTTGCCAGCGGCACACCGCCAACGGTCGCGATAGTAAGCCCTGAAAACATTGCAGCAACCGCCCCGGCGCGTTGATTCGGCGGCACTAACTGAGTTGCTACCACAGCACCAACACCAAAGAATACGCCATGATTGAACGAGGTAATAATGCGGCTAATCATCAATGCGCTGTAACTGTCGGCCAGCGCGCTCATTAAATTACCCAGGGTAAAAATGCCCATGGACAAAACCAGCAGGCGACGGCGCGGCATATTGGCAAACAGTAAAGTCATGACCGGCGCACCCAACAGTACCCCAAAAGCATATGCACTAATGAGAATACCCGCTGTTGGAATAGAGACGCCTAAGTCATCTGCTATCACAGGCAACATTCCCATAGGGGAGAATTCCGTTACACCAATTCCAAAAGCACCAATGGCCAGTGCCATCAGTGGAAAGTTAATCTTCATGTTGAACTTAAGTTTATTTATGATACCAGGGAATATAACGACATAAAGAATCCCAGAGTAGTGGGGTGAGAAGCTAATCTGTTTTGCATTGGATTCACAAATGAAGCAAGTTAAAGCTGATAGAACGGCTGAAATGGAAACCTTTTTAACGGTGGCGACACTCGGCAGTTTGAGTGGGGCGGCCAGAGAACTGGGCCTGACACCATCGGCAGTGAGCCGGATGATGACCCGGATAGAAAAGCGTTTAGGTGTACGGCTGCTTGTCCGTTCTACCCGCAAACTTTACTTAACCAGTGAAGGGGAGTCTTATGCCCTGGCTGCAAGGCGGATCTTAAAGGATGTCGAAGAGACCGAGCGCGCCATTGCTGATCGCGCCAGCCCAAGCGGTTTAATTAAAGTGAGTACCGCAACGGCTTACAGTCGACTAACCATGATTCCCTTGTACAAAGAGTTTTTAGAGCGCTATCCCAACATCAAAATAGAAGTCGAGGTGAGCGATAAAATCAGCAATGTGGCCGACGGTCACATCGATGTCGCAATACGCTTTGGTCCTTTACCTGACAGCAATTTAACCGCCAGGCGCTTAGGTGAAACCGGCAGAACTGTGGTCGCATCACCCAATTATTTAGCACAGGCTGGCATTCCCGAAACCCCTGCCGATCTAAAACACTTTAACTGTCTGGATTTCAGTTTTCAGCGCATAGAGCCCGGCTGGCCTTTTCGTGAAAATGGTGAAGACTACATTCTGCCCATAGAAGGGAATATGACGTCGAACAATGGTGAAACGCTGGTTGAACTTACCATGGCTGATATTGGCATTACCCGGGTCGGCAACTTTCATATCGAACAGATGCTCGCATCGGGACAACTTGTTCCACTTCTAGAAGACTTCAATCCACAAGACAAAGAGGTCATCCATGCTGTGTTTATCGGCGGGCGACACATGCCCGCCAGAGTGAGGGTCTTTGTGGATTATCTGGTTGAGAAAATGGCTTCTAATTCCTAAGGATCATTTATCGCTTATATCACTCTGTCTGTGTTCACATGAACTGCAAATAAGGTTTTCTTTTGCAACGGACAGAGAGCGTTTTTGTTAGAATGGCAACCTCTATTGTCAGTGTGCGCTACGCAGGTTGCTACGCAGGTTGCTGATGGTTAACGCTATTTAAGTATTTAAGGTCTGTTGTGAAAAAAACCGGTATTTTCGTAGACGTGCAAAACGTCTATTACACCACCCGCAGTGCGTTTAAGCGCAATTTTGACTACAACCGTTTCTGGGCTGAGGTGACTCACGATAGGGAAGTGGTGACAGCCAATGCTTATGCCATCAATCGTAACGACGAAAAGCAGAAGCAGTTTCAGAATATTCTCAGAGCTATTGGCTTTGAGGTGAAGCTGAAACCCTTTATCCAACGCGCCGACGGCAGTGCCAAAGGCGATTGGGACGTGGGGTTGACGCTGGATATGGTAGAAGCAGCGGAACATTGCGACGTGCTTGTACTGGTGTCTGGCGACGGTGATTTTGATTTGCTGGTTCAGCGCGCCCGGGAAAAGCACCAGTGTGAAGTGGAAGTGTACGGTGTTGAGGCGCTGACTGCCGACAGCCTGAAACGTGCGGCTGACCGCTTTGTGCCGGTAATGGATAATCTGCTACTCTAAGTGCCTTTTTTTGTTCCCAGAATAACGACTACAAACCGGATTAGTTCATGCGCTTCAAACTCCCGTCATCAGCCAAAGCTGTGGCTTTATCATTACTCACTGTTCTCTCTTATTGTGTAACGTCTTTCAATTCGGTGGCAGAAACCGCAGCCTGGGCCCAACCTGAAAAGGAACTGATGGTACCGGTAGAAGGCGGCAAAATTTATGTGCGCTTAAATGGTCTTAAACATAAAAATGCGACGCCTGTGATATTTATTCACGGTGGTCCGGGTGGTACGCATAATGGCTTCGCCGGTATGACGGAACTGGCCAACGACCGTATGGTGATCATGTACGATCAACTCGACAGCGGTAAGTCAGAGCAGCCAAACGATCCGGCCAACTGGCGGGTAGAACGCTTCGTTGATTCTCTGGAAACTATCCGCAAAACGCTGGGGCTGAGCAAATGGCATGTTGTGGGCCATAGCTGGGGCTCGGCGCTGGCACTGGAATACTCAGCTAAATACCCGCAGCACACCGTGTCTACGGTTTTAGGAGGCACGTTTATTTCAACGCCACATTGGATCATGGATGCAAACCTGCTGGTAAAAGCCGCCCCGCAAGACGTACAAAAGACGCTGAAACAATGTGAATCGGCTGCGCCGCCAGAAGGTGATGTATGTCGCAAGGCTTACACCAAACTTTATTCTGTTTATTACACCCGTGGTATTGGCACTGAGGCAGCCAGAACCTATTACGAGAATGTGGGCGGCAACGGCTTTAATCCGCTTATCTACAACAAGATGTGGGGACCAAGTGAGTTTTCATCCACCGGCGTGTTAAAAAGCTACGATGCTACGCATTTACTGGCAGACATCGACCCGACGAAAACCCTGTTTATGATTGGTCAATATGACTCAGCCCGGATTGATACGGTGCAGGATTATCTGGCACTGACACCGGGAGCAGAACTGGCTGTGGTGCCAGGTGGTGCACACGGTTTCTATAACGACCGGCCACGCATTACGTTTGCATTGTTGAAAAGCTGGTTGGACAGGAAAGACCCCCAAGCTGCTAAGCCAGATTAATAATAGGGCCCTGGCAGAAATCAGGCCGGCGTATAAATTTCTACATCGCCTTTGCGCTGTTTTTCATTGCGCCCCGCTTTCTCCTGCCGCTTTGCTTTCTTCAGCGGCGGGCATAAATCATCGTTGTTGTAGTACACAATGCATTCCAGACATTGCACACATTCATTGTAGTTAATGTCACCTTTCGGCGTGATGGCTTTGATGTCGCATTTGTGATGACACAGGGTACAGGGGTTGCCACAAGCCTTGCGACGGGTAAGCCATTCACCGGCGTGGAAGTAACCGAGCACCGCTAAACCAGCGCCCAACGGGCAGACATAGCGGCAGTAGAATTTATTGATCCAAAGCCCGGCGACCAGCAGGGCAACCGCATACAGCACAAATGGCCAGGTGCGCACAAACTGCAATGTGATAGCGGTTTTGAACGGTTCCACTTCTGAGGCAATTTCAGCCACTCTCACTGAGGCGAAAGAGGTGATTACCAGGCCAATCAGAATGGCGTACTTAACCCACCAGAGTTTACTGTGAGCGTCGAAAGGCACTTTCTTCTGACGGATACGCAGCTTTTTCGCCACCCAGCCCACCATTTCCTGCAGTGCGCCAAACGGGCACAGCCAACCACAAAAAATACCGCGACCAACAATAAACAGACTAACGAATACATAGCTCCAGAGGATGAACAAAATGGGGTCCATCAGGTACATATTGATGTCGAAACCATTGATCACACTTTGCAGGACTGGATAAATATTGACGATAGAAAGCTGTCCCTGCCAAAGCCAGCCAATGAAAATCAGTGTGTAGGTCAGGAAGCTCCAGCGAACCCAGCGGAATAGCTTCTCGTTAGCGGACAAGCGATGCTGAAAGATAAAAATCAGCGTGACCAGAATCAGGCTCACCACCAGTACCGAAATATCAACGATGCGGTTTTCCCAAATCCGAACCCACGGCGCTTTCGGCGCTTCCTCTACCGCGGCTTCGGCAAAATCAAACAACGTTTCCGGCAGGCTGTAATCATCGTGCAGGTGCAATTGATTGCGGATAAGGTGGTTGCGGGCAATATCAATGTTCAGATTCAGTGACATGGTATCGCCGGGGTTGAATCCGGACTGGGTGTTTACCACGAATACCTGCACATCGTCGCTCTCAGGCATGCCTGCGGCCAATTGCTGGTCGGCATAACTGTAGAAGTTTAAATCCCGCATGGGGAAGGGCAAATCATTCTGCGTCAGCGAAATGCGATTCGCTACCGTACCGGGTTTGAAGTCGTCTTCCAGATAGCTGAAGAAACCTTCCGACATCACCAGGAATGCCTGTTCATTGGGTTTGAGAATACCCATTAAACGTTGATATTCGCTGTCACCCAACAAATTACGCCCGATAGTCGGGGCGTTCAGGTAAGCGTAATACACGTCGAAGTTATCGTAGGAGAGGTCAAAGGTATCGCCGGGGAATGTATCAAGCTCAATGTTGAAGCCGTCAGCCATGTTCTGCTGGCTGATACGCCATTGACGAACCAGACCTTCTTCCAGTAACTGCTGCCAGCTTTTTTCTTCATACATCTCTTTCGGTGTGGCCAGCGGGGAGCTGGCGAACCCGGACAATAACTGACGTGCGACTTTCAGCGAAGACAACAAAATGGTGTCATTGATGATGATCACCGACACCGTGGCCTTGGTTACGCCATCCACATGCACCGTAGAGGGGTCGTCGGAATTATTCTTTGCGGCGGAATCTACAATTACACGCTGTCCTACATTCAGGCCTTCATACTGGTTTATGAAATTGAGCATGGGTTCCGGGCCCAGTCCGTGCAGGAAAATGGGCTCGTGGTGATTAATTATCCGAATGCCTTTTACATTTCCGGCGGTGTCGATGCCAATTAGCAGGTTGATGCGGGTGCCGGAAAAGCCCGGCAGATTCACCAGGTCGTTACTGGCAAATACATAACCCAGCAACTCCTGTAACTGATAAACCGGTTGCACGGGGACACCGGTTTGCTTTTCGCCAATGAGCGTGGCTTTAGGAAAAATGGATTGAATAAGGGAATCATCGATACTGACTTCTTCAGCCAGAACAGCACATGCGCTAAAGCAGAGTGAAATAAAGAAGAAGGTTCTTAAAAAGGTAGTATGGATGAATCCTGTCATGAGGCGGGTCCTTAAAAAAAGAGCCAGCGTCAGGTCCATACCAGCTCTTTGAAGAAAAACTCGTAACAGGGTTGTGGGACCAAAGCCCTGCTACGATGCCCGCGTTACGAGCGAGGCAACTTGAAGGTCCAGACAGTGCCGCCCTGGTTGATGTCTTTTACGCGTTTGGCAACTTCACCACCCCAAAGAGGTACTGCGCCGCCCCAGCCAGACAGGATACTCAGGTACTGCTCACCGTCCATTTCCCATGTAACAGGAGAGCCGACGATGCCTGAACCTGTATTGAACCGGTAAACTTCTTCACCTGTTTTGGCATCGAAGCCCATCAGGTAGCCTTCAGGTGTACCGGTAAAGACCAGGTTACCCGCAGTGGCCAGAACACCGCCCCACAGAGGTGCGTTGTTTTTATATTCCCAAACGGTTTTACCGGTTTTAGGATCGATGGCTTTCAGTGAACCGATGTGATCTTCGTAAACAGATTTGATAGTGAAACCAGAACCCAGGTAAGCTGCACCTTTTTTATAGCTTACCGGCTCGTTCCAGATGTCCATGCCCCATTCGTTAGACGGAACGTAGAACAGACCGGTGTCCTGGCTATACGCCATAGGCATCCAGTTCTTACCACCCAGGAATGAAGGTACTGAGAATACCGTTTCACCTTTCTCACCGTTCTCGCTTTCAGCAGGGTTACCCGGGCGACCGCCCTCTTTATAAATTGGCGTACCATCATCATTCAGGCCTTCAGCCCATGTGATACCGCTTACGAACGGGAAGCCACGGAGGAATTCGCCGTTTTCACGGTTTAGTACATAGAAGAAACCATTACGGTCAGCCGTTGCGGCCGCTTTGACGGTTTTACCTTTTTCTTTGTAGTCAAACGCAATCAATTCGTTTACGCCGTCGAAATCCCAGCCGTCATGTGGTGTGGTCTGGAAGTGCCAAACGATTTTTCCTGTGTCAGGATCGATAGCCAGACGTGAAGAAGAGTAAAGGTTGTCGCCGGGACGTAAGTGAGAGTTCCATGGTGCAGGGTTACCTGTACCCATGAAAATCAGATCCTGGTCAGGGTCGTAGGTACCGCCAAGCCATGTTGCTGCACCACCGGTTTTCCACAGGTCGCCAGTCCAGGTTTTGTTTGCTTCACCACCGGTGATGCCGTTTTCTTCACCGTTCAGGTAACCCATGTGACCTTCAACAGTAGGACGGGTCCATACCAGTTCACCGGTTTTCGCATCGCGGGCTTCAACTTTACCTACGATACCGAATTCACCACCAGAGATACCTGTTACAACCATGCCTTTAACAATCATAGGCGCAGCAGTGAATGAGTAACCTGCTTTATAGTCACCCATTTTCTTACGCCATTTCACTTTACCGGTTTTCTGGTCAAGGGCGACCAGAATCGCATCCAGCGTACCGAAGATAACCAGGTCGTCATACAGTGCTGCACCACGGTTGATAACGTCACAGCAAGGCATGATGCCGTCTGGCAGACGGGCTTCGTATTGCCACAGCTCATCACCGGTTTTAACGTCAATGGCATAAATACGTGAATAAGAACCTGTTACGAACATCACGCCATCGTGTACCAGAGGCTGTGATTCCTGACCGCGCTGCTTCTCACCGCCTAGCGAGAAAGCCCACACAGGGTGCATTTTCTTAACGTTTTTTGTATTCAGTGTGTCCAGCGGGCTGAAGCGCTGTCCGCGCGGGCCCATGCCATAACTTAAAACATCGCCGGTGGTTTTAGCGTCGTTAAGTATGTCTTTATCGGTAACGCCTGCCGCCTGAACACCGCCTAAGGTGCTAAGAGACAAGGCCAGACCGACAGCAGAGCTAATCAGGTGACGTGAAACTGTTCGACTTTTCATCAGGTTTCTCCAGTAGTTCAACAGGTGCTTCGGTGGTCTTTCCACCTTTTTACACAAGCGGCTCGTCTGAAAAACAGTTGTATTAGTTGGGAACGTTCTTCTTACGGCCTTGCATTATTGTTAATCCGCCCTCCGGACCCTAAGCATAGAACATCTTCGGACGACGACATGGTCAGTATTAGCTAATGTTTTTTTAACAACCATTAAACCTTGGATTATCATTTTTACTCCCTTGGTAGTAGTACCCTGAAAAACGGGTCAAAAAGGGAGGGTGAGAAGCACAGGTAAATAACCTCAGGTCAATAGAATATGTGGTCTGCATAACAAATCATGATGATCGCGGAACAGTGTGTTTGGGGATGAATCAGTACTGAAAAAGACGGGGAATATCTAATATAAAAATGGGAAGCGTGTTGATGCCGGGACCACGCTCCCCGTTATCCCGGTTATTCTCCGGCGTATAACCCGGGTACCGTGTAGGTAATTTTGTAATCGTCAAAAATGGCCTTCATACGACCGTCTTCGATCATAGGGACGGTGATGTCTTCAATAGAATAAGCCAACTGCCGGTAATCCGTTTTCACCGCCATACCAATATCCCAGGCTTTAATGCTCATTGCTGCAAGACCGGTAGCATTGATAGTGAAAGTATCAGTGGCTGGCTGTGCCCACTCCAGCTGAGATTGCATGCCCGCGACTGCGGCGACTTCCCCTTTTTTGAACAGGTCTATGCCATCGAAGGTGGTTGTTGTGTGTACCATGTTCTTGCGCAAACGGCCGCCAATGGTCGAACCTAAAAAGGTGTCGGGAAGTGAGTCGATTTCCACGGCAATTTTCTCGTACTGGAAAATCGCCAGTGTGTCGATGCCATTAGTTTTTTCAGTGTTCTTCAGCAGCGCCCATTTTTCACGGTGATAAGGGCCAAACATCACCACCATTTCATTACGGGGCAGACCGTATCCGTCAATGCCGTAACTGAATTTGCGGTCGTAAGGAACGCGCAACATCAAATCCGCTTTCTGGCGGGTAATGATATGGCCCTTCCATACTGCCTGTCGTAAATCATCCTCCAGATTTTCATCGGCATTGATCCACATCCAGCGTGGTTCAACACCTAATCCTGCAGCGATGGCTTTTCCTACTTCAATGTCGACTCCGGCAGGAGATTCATCGTCCAGAAAAGAATAAGGGGGGAAATTATTGTATACCGCAATGGTGATATAGCCTGACTCAATAATATCGTCATAGCTTCGGGCCTGAACAGAAAAAGCGCTGCCTGCCATAAAGGCAGCCAGCGCAAGGCCCGTTATCCAGCAACGTAATAAGCGAGCCATAGCTGTTACTCGGGGGTGCCGCGAGTTTCGATGTAAGATTTGATTGCCCACATTGCTTCCTGACTAAGGATGCCTTCGAATGGCGGCATGTAAACACGGCCGTCGATAACTGCACCGTTACGGATACGCATCATGAACCAGTCGTCAGCTTCTTCCGGACTAAAAAATTCGTTTTCGTCATTCAGTTTACGCAGATCCGGAGTGATACCGCCAGAAATAACTTCCAGGCCGTGGCAACGGGCGCAGTTCTGGTTATAGGCAGAGTCACCAATTTTAATTGCCAGCTCGTTACCAGTGTATGGGTTCGTGGCTTTCCATTCCTCGCCCAGTTGAGGTAACGCGCTGGTGTCCACTGCCTGTGGTGTAACATCGCCATGAGCAAGGGCCTGCGCTGAAGATACAGCGATAACCGCTGCCAGCGTACTACGCAATATGGTTGAGAAATTTTTCATTTATACATCTCCAAAAGTTGTCAGATAGTGTCAATGCTGGTTAGAGTTGGCGGACAACTTGAGTAGGTTTTGTTGTGTTTGCGACATAACCAGACACGTTTTAAAAGGTAGGTGATATGCCGGATGCGTCCAATTGTACTAAGGTAGTAAACCTTTCATCCTTTGTGCTCATTCATAATGGACGGGTCATCAACTAGTATTTAGTTCACCTTCGCAAAAGGAGTTCCGGTATGTTCGCCCCACTAATAACGATAATGGCGACACCAGGCCTGGCAATACCGCTGAAAGTTGCATCACGTTGTGTGATGCGGTTGCTGGCTCTGCCATGTCTGTTAAGCCTGCTGATGCCCGTCACACAATCTTTTGCTGAAGACTTACCGGTAAATATAGCCTACGTAAAACAAACCGGACTGACGTCTTCTGCTTCACTAGCGCTGTTTAAAACCCCTGAGAACAATGGTGTTGCCGGCGCTTTGCTGGGGACGGAAGATTCCAATACCACCGGGCGCTTTCTTAAACATCACTATGCGTTGACGGTGCTGGAAGATGCCAGCGGGGAGGCTCTCACCGGCAAAGTGCAGGCGTGGCTGACAGCCAATAACGGGCCGCTGATCCTGGATGTGCCCGACAGTACCTTGCAGGCAATTCTGGCCCTGCCCGGTGCGGACGCCGGGCTGATGCTCAATGCAACAAACAAATCTGACAGCTGGCGGCTAAATCAATGCCGGTCCGGTTTACTGCACACTTCCCCGAGTTACGCCATGCTGGGCGATGCGCTGGGTCAGTTTCTGATGGCAAAACGCTGGCGGGAATGGTTTTTAGTTTCTGGCAGCGGTGAAGGCGATACAGCCATGGCGCAGGCTTTTGAACGGGCATCAAAGCGCTTTGGTACTAAAATTACCGGGCGTAAATCCTGGACCTTCGACACAGATTTACGCCGTACTTCCCAGCAGGAAGTGCCCGCCATGACGCAGGGAGAAGATTATGACGTGGTGCTGGTGGCAGATACACAAAACCTGTTTGGTTTTTATTTGCCCTATAACACCTGGTTGCCCCGTCCCGTAGCCGGTACCCACGGACTCAAAGCCGCTTCCTGGCATCGCAGTATTGAACAG
The DNA here is from genome assembly GCF_056161165.1 of Alteromonas sp. ABV2_168. Taxonomy (NCBI): domain Bacteria; kingdom Pseudomonadati; phylum Pseudomonadota; class Gammaproteobacteria; order Alteromonadales; family Alteromonadaceae; genus Alteromonas; species Alteromonas sp. ABV2_168. The sequence goes on from NZ_JBSWYQ010000001.1 coordinate 368,384, forward strand.
TGGGGAGCTATCCAATTGCAAAACCGCTTTTTTGAGGCGAATCAGCGCCCTATGAATGACGATGACTTTAACGCCTGGCTTGCTGTCAGAGCCGTTGCCGAGGCGGTCACCCGAACAGAATCGAATAACTCTGCTACGCTTTATCAATACCTTATGAGCGATAACTTCGAGCTGGCAGCGTTCAAAGGACGCAAACTGACCTTCCGCCAGTGGAACGGACAATTGCGTCAGCCCATCCCGTTAGTGCAGCCGGAATCTCTGGTTTCCCAGTCTCCTCAGGAAGGTTTTCTTCATCCCGTGACGGATTTAGATACGCTGGGGTACGACAAGCCGGAAGTTCGTTGTTCCATGGTCAAGGAGTAAGTATGAAGTCGTTGGTTCTCCCCGCAATGATGCTGTTCGCCACCCCTGCTTTGGCGGGAGTTGCTTATGTGTCGAACGAAAAAGATGACACATTGACCCTCATTGATACCGGTTCACTGGAAGTAATTGAAACCATCGAAGTGGGTATGCGGCCAAGGGGGATTATTTTCAGCAATGACTACAAATATCTGTATATCTGCGCCAGCGATTCCGACGCAGTGCAGGTATTGGATGTGAGTACCAACAGGATCATCCATAACCTGCCTTCCGGCGAAGATCCCGAGCAGTTCGCGCTGCATCCTAATAACCATCATCTGTATATCGCCAATGAAGACGATGCCGTAGTCACCGTTGTTGATACGGAAAAACGGGATGTGATTGCACAAATTGACGTGGGTGTAGAGCCTGAAGGCATGGCCGCCAGTCCCGATGGTAAATGGGTTATTAATACCTCTGAAACCACTAATATGCTGCACTGGATTGACGCCTCAAATCAGCAACTGGTAGACAACACACTGGTCGATCAGCGTCCCCGCCACGTGGAGTTTACCAAAGACGGCAAAACTGTCTGGGCTTCTTCAGAAATTGGCGGAACCGTTTCCATTGTTGATGTGGACAGTAAAGCGATTACGCAGGTGATTAATTTCAAAATTCCGGGTGTACACAGGGATAAAATTCAGCCTGTGGGCGTGAAACTGACTGATAACGGTAAATATGCGTTTGTAGCACTGGGTCCGGCGAATCACGTAGCGGTGGTCGATGCGAAAACCTATGAAGTGCTGGATTATCTGCTGGTGGGACGTCGCGTATGGCAACTGGCCTTCGCCAACGATCAGTCTTTGCTGTTTACCACCAATGGTGTGAGTGGCGATGTATCAGTCATCGATACAGATAAATTAAAAGTAATCAAAACCCTGAAAGTGGGACGTTATCCCTGGGGCGTGGCGGTGAAGCCATGAGTTTAGCGTTATCTGTCGCTGGCTTGCAGTTCGGTTATCAGCAAAAGGCAGTACTGCACAATGTGAACCTGAACCTGGAACAGGGCCGTTTCTACGCGTTACTTGGGCCGAATGGCGCGGGTAAAAGTACGCTGTTTAACCTGCTTTGTCAGTTGCTGCAAAGTGCGGAAGGTGACATTTTTGTCGGCGGTTATGATACAGCCAAAGCCCCGCGCAAGGCGTTAGCGGCATTGGGTATCGTGTTTCAGCAAAGCACGCTGGACTTAGATTTAACCGTTTACCAGAACCTGAATTACCACGCTGGCTTGCACGGCATGTCTGCCTTTGCAACGAAAGACGCCATAGCGCGGGAACTGGCCAGATTTGATTTGACCGGGCGGCAGCATGAGAAAGTGCGCTCATTAAACGGTGGCCACCGCCGCAGAGTAGAAATTGCCCGCGCGTTGCTGCATGAACCCGCCATTTTATTGCTCGACGAGGCCAGTGTGGGGTTGGATATGCCCACCAGAGACAGCATAAACCGCCATATTCGCGACCTGTGCTCTGAGAAGGGCATTACGGTGTTGTCATCTACCCATCTGGTGGATGAAGTCTTGCCTGAAGATAATCTTATCCTGTTACATCAGGGGAGCATTTTACTGGATATGCCCTGTCAGACTGCACTCACTGAATATCAGGCCGGTGACGTAAAAGCCCTGTACCGGCAACTGACTACACAGGATGACGCAGCATGAAGTACTGGATGGCATTCAAAGGCATTGTGGTGCGGGAGATGTGGCGTTTCTGGCATCAGAAGGCGCGGCTGGTCAGTGCCCTTGTGAGGCCGTTATTGTGGCTGATTGTTTTTGCCGCCGGTTTCAGAGCTGCACTGGGTATCGCTATTATCCCGCCATATGACACCTACATTACTTATGACGTGTACATTATGCCGGGTCTGGCGGGCATTATTTTGTTGTTCAACGGCATGCAAAGCTCACTGTCCATGGTGTACGACCGTGAAATGGGAAGTATGAAAGTGCTGCTCACCAGCCCGCTTCCCCGCCCGTTTTTACTGATAAGTAAGCTCATTGCCGGCGCTATTATTTCGTTACTGCAGGCCTATGCCTTCTTTTTGCTGGCGTATCTGCTGGGTATCGAAGTACCGGTTATGGGCTACATATACGCAGCACCGGCATTGCTGGTTGGTGCATTAATGCTTGGCGCTTTGGGGCTTTTGCTGTCATCTTTCATCAAACAACTGGAGAACTTCGCCGGTGTAATGAATTTCGTGGTGTTTCCCATGTTTTTTCTTTCATCTGCGCTGTATCCGTTGTGGAAACTGAAAGAGTCGAACGAGTGGTTATACTGGATTTCGCAACATAATCCTTTTACCCATGCAGTAGAACTGATTCGCTTTGCGTTATATGAGAGCTGGAATCCCACCGCAGGTTGGGTCACCTTTGCAACTACCGTCGTATTCTGCGGGATTGCAATTTGGGGCTACGATCCTAAACGTGGAATGCAACAAAAGAAGAAGCCGGGTAAATAACCCGAGCATAGTGCTCGACAGGCCTGTGCGGAATTTACTACTATCAGTCATGAATTAACAAAAGGTTTACAATTATGGTAGAAATCCTGGTTGCAGATGATCATCCACTGTTTCGCTATGCCATTACCGACTTTGTCGAGCGGAATATAGCAGAAACAAAAACCATTACCTGTACAGACCTTGATGCTGCAATTGAAGTGGCTGAAGAGAATCCTGATATTGATTTGGTGCTGTTAGACCTGAACATGCCGGGTATGGACGGCCTGAACGGCATTGTACGGTTTCGTAATCAATTTCCCGAAATTCCCATTGTGATTGTCTCTGCGGAAGAAGATAAAAATGTGGTGCTGCAAGCATTTACATATGGGGCAGTGGGTTTTATCACCAAGTCATCCAGCTGTGAACAGATTGTCGCTGCGTTAGAGCAGGTGCTTTCCGGCCAGGTTTATCTGCCACCGGATATTATCCGTAAAAGTGGTACCGGCAAGCCGAAAGACGAGAACAGCGCGCAGCAAATTGACCCTAAATTAATTGCAGCACTGACTCGCAGACAACTGCTGGTGTTTGAGTGTATTGCGAAAGGCAAATCGAACAAGCAAATCGCCTATGAGCTGAATATTGCGGAAACCACCGTGAAAGCCCATGTGTCGGCCATCTTAAATAAGCTGAATGTACATAACCGGATTCAGGCTGCATTGTGTGCGGCGAGTATCGATTTCAATCACTATCTGATGCGTTGAAAAAACAGAATAGAATTTACCGGAAGTGGCTGGCCTGGTTCAGCCAGCAGGTGTGTTGTATAGCTGCCAGGCGATGGCACACAGTGCTACAGCTATAATACTGTCGAAAATACGCCAGCGAAGCGGGGATTTCAGCAGCTTTTTCAATGCCGGAGAAAACAGCACCAGACTGCCGAACCACAACACTGAACCGGTTGTTGCACCCAAAGCAAATACCAGTGGTTCAGGTTGCAGGGCGCCGATACTGCCCAGCAGGACAACAGTATCCAGATATACGTGGGGGTTGAGTAAGCTGATTGCCAGCGCGGCAAGGCTGGTTTTCCACCATGCTTTGGCAGCTTTTTCTGCATGAAGAGTCAGGCCCGATGACCCTTCGTAAGCCCGTTTGGCCGCACCAAAAGCAAGATAAAGCAGAAATGCGACACCTGCCCAGGTCAGCCAGGGAATGAGTCCCGGGATCCAGGTTTTGATTTCACTGGCGGTAAAAACGCCGAGAAAAATCAGTACGGCATCACAGAGTATGCAGGTCAGGGCAATTGCCAGTCGGTTAGCACCGGCCATGCTTTGACTGAGCACCCAGATATTTTGTGCACCAATAGCAATGATCAGGCTCATACCTAATCCCATTCCGGATAAAAATGATTGCACAACGGGCTCCCGCTCAGTAATTCAACAGTTGATGACAACACACAGGCGCTAGATTAATGGCATTTTTACTATTAATCTAATGACTATATCTATCTATACATTCCTGAAATTCATGATCGATTATCAGTTACTTGATGCGCTGTCCCATGTGATTGCGGAAAAAGGCTTTGAGAGAGCAGCGAAGAAAATGTTTCTGACCCAGTCAGCGGTCAGTAAACGCATTCATCAGTTAGAAGCACTGTTAGGACAGCCGGTACTGGTGCGGACACAGCCACCTTCTGCAACTGCACTGGGCAAAAGACTGCTGAATCATTTGCAGCAAGTCCGGCAACTTGAAGTGGCTCTGAACGTTCAGGGTATTGCCGGTCACGATGTGCAATCCGGTCCGTTAACAGTAAAGCTTGTGGCCAACGTGGATTCACTGGCCACCTGGTTACCGGCGGCACTGGCGATAACGGAAGAAGAAGCAGGATGTCAGTTTCAGTTTGAAATCATTACGGAAGATCAGTCCATTGCCCTGCAGCGCATGAAAGCAGGAGAGGTCATGGTTTGCATATGCTCATCAGCAGAAGCGGTAAACGGGGGCAAAGTGAGTTCACTGGGCGCACTCCGGTATAAAGTGATTGCGAGCCCTGCGTTTATTCGCCGGTACAACATTACCGGTCCTGAACAGCTCAGCGATGCCCCTTGCCTGGTGTTTAATGAACACGACAGGCTTCAGCACGATTTTTTACAGGAAGTAAACGGCACCACACCCTCACTGGTGCATCTCTGTCCGTCCTCTGAAGGGTTTAAGCAAGCTATGCTGGCGGGTATTGGATACGGCTTGTTACCCGTGCTGCAACTGAATAAAGAGCTGGAAAACGGAGAGTTAGTCGACCTGATGCCGGGTTATCATGTGGATACGCCTCTGTACTGGCATTACTGGCAAACAGAAAGTCCGCAACTTCAAACACTGCGGGAGTTTGCCTTGCGCGAATCTGCAAAGCGGTTGGCTTAGTTCACGTCATGGCGCCTGAAGTTATTCCCCGGCCTTCTTCGACATCAGGTTGCTCAATGCCAGTTTCATTTTATGGGGTTTCACCGGTTTATTAAGTAATGAGTAGCCTTTTGCCCGCACAGACTGGCGTAATTCATTGGTGTAATTCGCCGTAATCATAATGACCGGCGTGCCGGTTCCCAGTTCCCGCTCAACGATTTCAAGGGCGTCGAAACCGGTGTCGCCGTCATCAAGGTGGTAGTCAGCCACAATGATGTCGGGGTGTAAGTCTTTCAGCCAGCCTTCTTTACCCAAATCTTCCAGTGTCTGCACGCTGGTAACCTGAATTCCCCAGCCACCCAGCAACTCTTCCATACCGGCGCAAATGGCTTCATCGTTATCAATAATAAGCAGGTTTGCGCCTTCAAGATGACTGTTAAATCTGTCCTGTACGGCAGATTTACGGGGCAAGTCAGATGTTAATCGTTGTGTGCCGTAGGGTAGGGTTACGGTAAAGCAGGAGCCTTTGCCTTCAACGGACGTCACATGGATTTTATGGTTCATCACGGTGGAAAGTTTATCCACAATAGCCAGACCTAAGCCCAGTCCCTGGTCATGACGCCGTTTCTTCGCTTCGACGCGGTTAAATTCCCGGAAGATATCACTCAGTTTATCTTCGGGAATACCGATCCCTGTATCGCACACCTGAATTTCCAGGCCATGTGCCCGTCTGCGGGCACCTAAAAGGATTGCGCCTTCATTGGTATACCGGATGGCGTTGCTAAGCAGATTGCGAAGAATACGGGCGAGCAGGTAGCCATCCGAGTTCACTACACGTGAAGAGTTGCGGAAACGGAATTTCAGGCCTCTGGCTTCTGCCTGTTGACGGAATTCATTCTTAAGGTTACTCATGAGATCTTCAACAGCAAAGTCGTCCAGCACCGGCTCTATCAAACCGGCCTCAAGCTTGGAGATATCCACAAGTGCCGTGATCAGCGACTCCAGATTCTCCAGCGAATAGCTCAGTGAACTGGTCAGTTTCTGTGCTTCAGGTTGCAGCGTCTGCTCTGCCAGTGCACTGACAAATAAACGGGCTGAATTCATTGGCTGCAACAGGTCGTGGCTGGTTGCAGCGAGAAATTTACTTTTTGATTCGTTAGCGTGCTCTGCTTCCCGCTTGGCTTCCAGCAAGTGGATTTGCGCCAGTTGACGGTCTTCAATTTCTTTGCGCAACTGGGCATTTATCTCAGAAATCTTCTTGGTACGCTGGTTTACACGCTGTTCCATGTAATCGTAAGCGTGCTTAAGTGCCTTAGCGGTGCGCCGCTGCTCGGTAACGTCCTGCTCCAGTGCGAAGAAGCCGACTACGTTGCGTTCGTGGTCGAAATGAGGAATGTAGGTCTTGTTGGATATCCGGCTGTTGCCGTTATCCATTGTGGTTTCAACTTCAAAATTGACTGATTGCCCGAGCATTGCCCGTTCAATATATATTTGCAGGTTACTGAACGTTTGTCCACCCAGTACATTTCGCAGATGGTGGCTGATGATTTCTGAACGGGAGCGGTGATACCACTTTTCAAACTCCCGGTTCACGAATTCATAGCACATGTCTTTATTGACGTAAGAAATCAGTGCCGGCATAGCATCGGTAATCAGACGGATGCGTTGCTCACTTTCCTGCAGCGCGCGTTGATGATGACTGCGTTCAGTGATGTCGGTAAAGGTGTTCAGCATGCCGCCGGAAGGAATAAGATGGCTTTTAAACAACAGCACAATACCGCTTTCCAGCACCACTTCTGTTTCACCAAAGCCATCATCATTCAGGCATTCGTCCATGGGCAAGGCGGGTACTTCACGCAAAGCGCTGTTCGCCAGCAGCTGGTTGTACTTCACACCCCGTTTTACGTCGGCTTCTTTCAGGCCGGCGAACTCCAGGAATTGCTGATTCCAGGTTTCCAGCTCGTTGTTTTCGTTGATCAGGGCCACTGCTTCCGTCATGTTTTCCAGCGTCGACTTCAGCAACTGTGCCTGCTCTGCCATGGCCGTCTGATAACGCAACTCTTCTGTTTTTTTGATGTTGGTGATATCGGTGTATACCACCACCAGGCCGTTTTCAGCGGTCTTCCGCTCAGACATCTGGATCCATGTGCCATCTTTCAGTTTGAAAATGGTCTGGGTAATGGACTCAGGAAACGCACTGACTTTTCTTTGTACTTTACAGCTGTGATCAACCAGAGGCAGAGAAGCCGCGGTAATTTGCTGAAAGGTGGTAACGCCAATCTCAAAAACAATGCCAAAGCGGGTCCAGAATTCACGGCAGCGGTTGTTCACCAGTACCATTTTGCGGTCGGCATCAAACAGAACAAAGGATTCGGAGATACTTTCTATGGCATCTGTAAGACGCTGGCGGTCCTGATCAGAAGAAATCCGGCTTAATTCAGCGTCATGGCGGGCCTGGTCTAACTGCTGGTTCGATTCTTCCAGACGGTGCAGCGTTTGCTGTAACTTAAATGTCCGTTCTTTGACTTTGTCAGCAAGCAGAGCAGCATCTTCGAAAGACTGATAGGCATCGCTGTGGTTGCCCCATCCCATTTCAACACGGCGCATCAGCACCGCGTTTATTTTTGTCAGCTTTTCATTTTCGTAACGCAGGCGCTCCAGCTCGTCTGAAGCGACGTCGTTATTGACTGCCGGATAAGGGCTATGTGAGGGTAAGGTCTGGGTTGGCCTGGTCACGTGGATATCCTATAGCAACACCGGTAAAGGTATGGTTCAGATGTAACCCGTTGATTTGTTCACCGTAAGTGCTAAAGCCAATGACATTGTGTTCCATGTACAGTTCAGACATATCTTCTTCAAGTTGATACTCGTCGATTTCCGCCCGGCGGTGAATACAGTCAAAACCGATGAGTAACTGAATTTCACCGACTGATTCTTCCAGCAAATTGAAAATCATTGATGTATGCGACAGCAAGCCCGGCGATGTCATCTGGGTAAGCACAACACCGGCATCGATGGCGCAGAAGAAGGTAAGGCTTAAATCATCATTTACCTGTTGAATGCTGCGGATATACAGATGATCACCAATCTGAACTGCCAGCGGATACATGGCAAAGGTGCGGGAATTCAAATCTTCCAGCTTCAGATTGTTAATACGGCAGTATTCCAGCGCAGCGGGTTCGGCATTAAATTCCTGCACTACTCGTAAATCCGGCGAAACCTGAGTCACAACCAGCTTTTCCTGCATAGGAGCAAGGTGATGCTGACTGAACACTTCAAAATTGCAGGCCGTATTCACCAGCATAAACACCGCAGCGTCGCTGTAAAACTTGCCGTTGTAAAACACCTGAGTATCAACAAAATGTTGATCGTCACCGGCGGAACCACCTACCAGCGGGATTTCATGCAGGCTCTCGCTCAATGCATTAATCACCAGTTCCTCACGCACAGATAAACCGTCGAGCAGCGACAGTGCAAAACATTGCTTATCAATGGGTGAAGACGTGACAGCCTTTTTTCGCAGGTTATTCAGCATACCGTCAACCAGCGTATCCGCATCGCTTTTGGTAAACGCAGCAAGATTTTCAATCAGCACAGATTCCACAGCAAACAGGGACTGACTCAGCCCGAATGCACTGATGCTGTGTTTTTTGTAGCCCAGCGGGGTAATTTCACCTGCAGAAGTACAGCCGATCACCGTAATGTCCGGAAAATAACGGGATAACTCCCGCGCTAATAATTCCAGCGGATAGCGGGTGCAGCAGTAAAAAACTACACAGGTTGGCTCACAGGGAGCAAGTGCACGGTAAATCTCCGCGGCAGCTCTCACCGGGTCTTGTTGTTCACTCCCGGCGCGGGCTACACCGCTGACGATGTCCTGCGCGACAGCCAGTTGTGCTTGTTGACGACTCATGTGTCCTCCAGAGGTATGGAGGAATAATATCTGTTTCACAATTGCTTAACAACAATGATGTGTTGGTTTACATGGTTTTGCGTTCATCAGCATTCCCGTACAACAGTCCCGGCCAGGCACGATACAAAGGCTCACAAACATCGCTGACGGCTTTGTCATGTAAACACCTGGGGCGGGGCAAAGTGATAAATTCCTGATGTTTCAATGTCATAGGATTCGCGTCTAAAATCAGTACGCGATCGGCAATAGCAACGGCCTCCTTCAAATCGTGGGTAACATAAATAATGCTGAAAGGCGAAGTTGCCTTCAGCGATAGCACGCACTGGCGCAAACTCTCTGCAGCCGGTGCGTCAAGAGACGAAAAGGGTTCATCCATCAAAAGGACACCGGGTTTGAACATCATCGCCCGTGCCAGCGCCAGTCTTTTGCTCATTCCGCCGGAAAGCTGTGACGGATACTTTTCAGCCTGTGACTCAAGGCCGGTGAGTGTAAGTAAAGACAAGGCTTCGCCGGTGGGATCAGGGTGGTCCGGCGGCGCAACCAGAGTGACGTTTTCCAGCACGGTGAGCCAGGGCATCAGACGGGCTTCCTGAAACATGAGTCCGGGCGGACGTTGATCATCAAAAGTGATGTCGCCGCTAAAGTCCTTATCAATACCTGCAATAATGTTTAACAGGGTGCTTTTCCCCGCTCCGGATGGCCCCACCAGGGCAACAATTTCATTTTCGCCGGTATGAATAGTCAGGTCTGAAATCAGTGTTGTTGCTGCAAATGCCTTGTGGCGGATATGAATGTTCATGATTTGCGCCACCCCGACAGCCGGTTTTCCAGCGGGCGCAGGACAAGGGCTTCAATCCCGTACACCACAGTAACGAAGGCAAGGGTGTAGGCCAGAATGGCTGTGATATCGAATAGCTGAAAATAGCTGGATAACTGAAAGCCGACGCCATCACTGCAGCCAATCAGTTCAACCACCAGCACAATTTTCCACACCAGCGCCAGTCCGCCCCGTGCTGCGGCAATCAGATATGGCGTAATTTGAGGCAGATATACTTTTCTGAAAGTGCGCAGCCGCCCTAGACGGTAAACCCGGGCAACATCCATGAGTTTCGGGTTGATGGCCCGGGCGCCTTCCCGCAGCGTGACGGCAACATTGGGGGCTTTATTGAGGATGACTGCAATAATGGCGGCTGATTCGTTCAGACCAAACCAGATAAAACACAGAATAATAGTAACCAGGGCAGGCACGTTCAGCATCAGCGTGAGCAGGCTGTCAGTCCATGCGTCTACTTTCCGGTTGTGGCCCATCGCCAGACCCAGTGCAGTGCCAAGTATCATTGCAGCAGAGAAAGCGATGGCGACTCTGATCAGTGTCTGTGAGAGATGCAGAGGCATGGTTCCCTGCCACTCTTCCGCCAGTCTTATAAATACCTCTGAGGGAGCCGGAAGCAAAGCGGGAGTAAAAACGGCAACGGCGAGTTGCCAGATGATAAGCAAAAGCGCAACGGATGTGAGCCGTTTGAAAAACGGCAGTTGATACCAGCGTATGGTGTCTTCAGGAAGACAATGCACGTCAGTGTCGCTGCCAGAGAATGTCTGCTGGCAATGTGTCGAGGGGACCGGTGACATCATTCTCTTCCTGATTGCGGGAAAGCATTTCGAACACCGCATTCAGCGATGCCTGTGTGTCCGGTGACGTTGTTGTCATCGCACCGGTGCGGAATCCTTCCATCAGCCAGGGCTGCGCCGGAGCCGGATATTTTGTGAAGGCCGGCAGTGTCGCCCACAGACTGTCATCGGTTTGCATGCGTTGCCTGATCTCTGCCGACATGGCGAGAAAGTCATTAATTGCCTTGCTGTGCTGTGAGGCCCATGCTGCAGAAAATACCCAGCCCAGTAACGGTACAGGTGCTTTTATACCACTGTTGTTCAGCAGGGTTTGCATGGTGAGCAGAGTATGCATGCCCTGCGCGTTAAGTTGCGCTGCGAAATGCCAGAAGTTAATCACGCCGTCCAGTTCACCTTGCTGAACCAGCGCGTTTAACATGGGGGGCGCTGCAAATTTTACCTGAATATCTTTACCCAGCTCGAGGCCGGCGGCCTGCTGAATGTATGCCTTGTACAACACCCAGTTCTTGTTGGTTTTGCCACCCGCAATGCCTAAGGTTTTCCCTTTTAAGTCTTTCAGGGTTTGAATATTACGATCGTTACGCACCACCAGTTGCCCGCCGTTAGTTGACCAGGGCGCGAAACGGTAGTCGCGGGAGAGGGCTTTTTGACGGGCGACCCATAGCCAGTCATTGAGGATAACGTCGACTTTGCCACCCTGAAGGGCAACCAGTAATGCCTGAGTGGATGCCAGAGGAACAGCCTCTACCTGAATATCATAATTGTTCTGCAAACCGGTGTTGCTGATGGCCTGCATTTCCCAGTTCACCGTTCCGTATTGCAGTACCCCCACGCGCACCGTCTCTTTGGCCACAGTGAGGCCGGAAAACAGCAGAAAGCAGGCGGTGATAAGGATTCTGAACAGTGACGTCATAGAATAGGTTACGTGTCGTAAATGCTTGGAATACCTTACAAAGCGTAGACCAGATTTTGAAAAAGGTACCCGCCAGAGCGACGGGTACCGGACTTACGCCTTTTCAGGCAACGCTTTTAGAAAAAGCCCAGCGGGTTAACGTCGTAGCTAACCAGTAAGTTCTTAGTCTGTTGGTAGTGATCCAGCATCATTTTATGATTCTCACGACCTACACCAGATTTTTTGTAGCCACCGAATGCAGCATGTGCAGGATAGTGGTGGTAACAATTGGTCCAGACCCGGCCAGCTTCAATACCACGACCCATGCGATATGCACGGTTCATGTCACGGGTCCACAAACCGGCACCCAGACCAAACTCAGTATCATTGGCAATGGCCAGAGCTTCGGCTTCATCTTTAAAGGTTGTTACACCAACCACAGGGCCGAAGATTTCTTCCTGGAACACACGCATTTTATTATGACCTTTCAACAACGTAGGCTCGATATAGAAGCCTTTGTTGAAGCCTTCAATGCTGGCAGGGCCGCCACCGATAAGCACTTCTGCGCCTTCTTTCTTACCAATTTCCAGGTAACCCAGGATCTTGTCGTACTGCTCAGCAGATGCCTGTGCACCCACCTGAGTTTCAGTATCCAGCGGGTTGCCACGCTTGATTTGTTGGGTACGGGCGATAACCAGAGAGATAAAGTCATCGTACATATCTTCCTGGATAAGGGCACGTGAAGGACAGGTACATACTTCACCCTGGTTGAAGAAGGCGAGGACCATACCTTCCACACACTTGCTCAGGAATTCGTCTTCGTGCTTCATAACATCGCTGAAATAGATGTTAGGCGACTTTCCACCCAGTTCTACGGTTGAAGGAATGATGTTCTCCGCCGCACACTTCAGGATGTGAGAACCAACCGGGGTGGATCCGGTGAAAGCAATTTTTGCGATCCGCTTACTGGTTGCCAGTGCCTGACCCGCTTCAGCACCGTAACCGTTTACCACGTTCAGTACACCGGGAGGTAGAAGGTCACCGATTACTTCCATCAGTACCAGAATTGAAGCAGGTGTCTGCTCAGCAGGTTTCAGAACGATACAGTTACCTGCAGCCAGTGCCGGTGCAATTTTCCATGCTGCCATCAGCAACGGGAAGTTCCACGGAATGATTTGTCCTACAACGCCCAGAGGTTCATGGAAGTGATAAGCCACAGTATTGTTGTCGATTTCACCGATTGAACCTTCCTGTGCACGAACACAGCCGGCAAAATAACGGAAGTGATCAGCAGAAAGAGGAATATCGGCATTCAGGGTTTCACGTACAGCCTTGCCGTTATCCCAGGTTTCAGCTACTGCCAGCTTTTCCAGATTCGCTTCGATACGGTCTGCAATTTTCAGGAGCAGGTTAGATCGCTCAGTCGTTGAGGTTGAACCCCAGGCAGCTTTTGCTTTATGAGCGGCGTCAAGCGCCAGTTCAATATCTTCAGCGGTAGAACGCGGGATAGAACAGAATACTTCGTTGTTAACCGGTGAAACGTTATCGAAATACTGGCCTTTTAAAGGCGCGACCCAGTCGCCGCCGATGTAGTTGCCATACTGTTCTTTAAACGTTACAACCGAGTCTTGTTGTCCAGGTGCTGCGTAAATCATAGTTATTACTCCGGTTTTCAATTTTAAAAGCGTTGCCAGATACCGGGATTCAGCCTGCAGACAGAAAATACCCTGTCGCGGCTCCGGTCCCGGTGACCGGAAATACGTGTCCTTTGTTTCTCTGGCATTGAAACTAAGGGCTTAGAAATTCACGATACCGCCGATTGCGATAGTGTCGGCTTCTTCATCACCTAAGATGCCGGTAAATTCGCTGGTGGCGTATTCAACGGCAAATGTCACGTTGCTGTTGTAGTTGTAGAACCACGCAACTTGCATCCCCTCATGTCCAATATAGTCGGCATTTTCGATTTCGTTTTCGCCGTAAGACACAACAAAGCGGTGCGCGTCCATTTTGTAAGAGCCCTGAACGAGGTAACCCGAACTGTCCAGCTCATTCATATTCATGTCGTACATGGTCACAGGGCCAAGGCCAAGCGCTGCTTCGGTTGGGCCAAGCAGGATGCCGATGCCTTCCCCTGTGTAACCTGATGCGTGCAGAGTAAAGTCACCCAGACCTACTTTGACGCCGTAAGAAGTACCTGTAGAGTCGATGTCACCCATGGTGTCTGACTCTGAAGTTTGATTCAGGAAGCCCACCCAGGCTGTCACGTTACCGCCGTCAAAGTCTGTGCTGTACGTTGCCTGAGCTTCAATGCGCGGAGCTGATTCCTGACGGTCGTCAGCGGCATTAACCGGTGAAGGATCGATTGCAGCGATGGCGACTTGCAGGCCACCTGCGAAAGTGGGTGAGGTATAACGAATTTGAGAAGCAGGCATCGGATAGGTATAACCGCTGCCGATGTTGCCGAAAGACACGCCCTGTCCGTCAATCAGGCCCAGTGTGTCATTCACGTTGCCGTAACCAAGCAGGATTTCGTCGAGGAAGATGTTGTTACGGTTAAACAATGTAAAATCTTTACCCAGCAACACTTCACCCCAGTCTGAACCTAAAGTGGCGTAGAACTGGCGCACATCGATACCGGTAGAGGTAACACCTGTGTTACTGTCGTTGATTGTGACCCAGAAAGATGAGCGGCCACCGATTTTAAGACCGTTAACTTCTTTGCTGAAGTTCATGCCCAGCCAGTTTGGCAGAAAGCCCATTTTGACCCGTGACTGATCACGTGAAGTACCGGCAGCATCGCTTTCAGAGCTGCTGTTCACGTAAAATGTGTTGAAAGACGCGTCTACTGATACCGTGGCGACTTCTTTGTCGTCGTAGATGGTTACGGCTGCATTGGCGGTTGAGCAAACCAGTGCGGATACGGCTAAGGCAAGAGGCTTGAGGCTTACGTTCTTGTTGTTCATGTGTTTCACCTATCTTCTGATTGTTTAGTTTTCGTATAGGCGGAGCAACAATTCACATCGATCCCGGGTTACTCATGCCCATTGTCCGCTGATTCGTTGCCAGCGAACTTTTTTGATGTTTCGAGTATTGTTGTCAGGGGCAAAATTGGAAACTCGTCGATAGGGTGGAATCCGTTACACTTTAGTCCGCCAGTGAAATGCATCCGAAGGAGTAGTTCCAAAGTAGTAGTTATGTCAGTGGCTTCCGGGGGGACTGCAAAGTAGCAGGACAAAATGCCATAAAGTGCCCGTGAGACGGGCTTCTCCGGCTGAATTTTTCCACCTACTATGAGACTGATTCATAGTGTCAGAACACCATGTATGAGAGAGTTATGACCGCAAGATATTCCTTCACATCACGGCTTACCGTGCTTGCTCAGGCCGTACTGTTTGCCGCAACGGTCTCACCGGCAATCGCTGCAGAGAGCGAGTCTTCCATTGAACGCATTACCACCACGGCAACCCGCACAGAGACCTCAGCCTTCAGACAGCCTTTTTCCGTCAGTGCGGTGGATGAGAACGCTCTGACACTTCTTTCTGCCACCCATATTGAAGAAGCCCTGAACCAGATTGCCGGTGCGCAATTACAACGGGGTAACGGACAGGAATATCTGCCGGCATTACGTTCACCGGTATTTTCAGGCGCTGGCGCCTGTGGCGGGTTGCTTACCGCTGAAGACGGTATTCCGTTAAGAGCCGCTGGCTTTTGTAACATTAACGAGCTGTTTGAAGCTCACAGCGAAATGGCGCAGCGCATCGAAGTACTAAAAGGGCCCGGTTCTGTATTGTACGGCTCTAACGCCGTACATGGCGTGATTAACGTGATCACGCCTGATACTACCCGTGGCGGTGGTATGACGGGTGTTGATTACGGCTCTTACGGATACAGCCGTTATAAATTACGTTCCGGCTATGATGCCGGAAACACCGGGGCAGGCATCAACGCCAGTGTGACCCGTGATACGGGATACCGGGTTGATGAAGGCGTCGATCAGGAAAAAGTAAACTTACGACATCGCTATGACGGTAAGGCTTTTTCGGTCAATTCCGGTCTCACCTATACTAATCTGGAGCAGGACACCGCCGGCTACATCAGCGGTACAGACAGTTATAAAGACAAGGCGCTGGCACAGGGGAATGAAAACCCCGAAGCTTACCGCAATGCGCGGTCGTTAAGACTGTGGTCGAAAGTGTCTTTGTCGCTGGACAATGGTGACGATATCATTGTGACCCCGTTTGTGAGAGACCAGGACATGGACTTTCTCATGCACTTTTTGCCCGGTCAGCCGGTTGAACAAAATAGCCAGCGCGGCGCCGGTATACAGTCCCTCTGGCGGCACAGCATTTCTGACAATACAACCCTTCGCACCGGTATTGACGGTGAATTCACCGAAGGTAATTTACTGCAATATCAGGACGGCGCTACAACTGGCTCCGCGTTTCTGATAGAAACCATCCCGTCGGGTAAGCACTACGATTACAGCGTTGATGCTACAGTAGTTGCACCTTTCGCTATGGTGAACTGGGAATATGGCCGGTGGGCATGGTCGGCCGGTGCCCGTTACGAGCACATGCGCTACGATTATACCAACAACATGAACAGCGGCAGGGTGCGTGAAGACGGCACAGCATGCGGGATGGGCGGCTGTCGTTATACCCGCCCGGAAAGCCGTGAAGACACGTTCAGCAATTTCTCACCGAAACTCGGTGCAGCCTATTCGATAGATGATAATACGCTGGTTTATGCCAACATTTCACGTGGTTACCGTGCCCCCCAGGCGACTGAATTGTATCGCCTTCAGCGCGCTCAAACCGTTGCAGAGTTAAAGCCTGAAGTGGCCGACAATATTGAGCTTGGCCTGAAAGGAAAGGGCGGGTCGCTGCGCTACAATATTGCCGTATATCACATGGATAAAGACAACTTTATCTATCGCGACAGTGATTACTATTACGTTAACAATGGTAAAAGCCGTCACGTGGGCGCAGAGGCAGAACTGGAATGGCAAATGAACCCCGGGTGGGCGCTGATTGTGGCCGGAACCGTAGCAAAGCACACTTATCGCCATTCAGAACTTTCCGGTGATATTGATATTCGCGGCAATGATATGGATACCGCTCCCCGCCACGTCGCGAATACCCAATTGCGGTACACACCCACAGAAGCCATTACGGCGGAACTGGCATGGCAACACATGGGTAGTTACTACACTGACCCCGAAAACGCACATAAATATGACGGCCACGATGTGGTGGATTTACGGACAAGCTGGGACATTAATCCGGCACTGACGGTTTACGGCCGCATTAATAACCTGTTTGATGAAGCGTATGCAGAGCGGGCAGACTATACGTCGTTCAGCGGCGACCGTTATTTTCCCGGTCGTCCGAGAAACTATATGGTTAGTCTCGTTTATCGTTGGGAATAATCTTTCCAGCCGTATGTAGGGTGGTATCTGGCAATCTTGGTGCATCTGGCGCTTCTGGCCGGGGAGGGCGTTGATTCGAAGTACGTTTGGGGCGCGGATGGGGGGAGCGTTGATTTCTCAGAACCGTCAGCCGCAGGGAAGCGGCTGCCGAGGCCCCATGGATGGGTTTACGCCGTGTTCTGAAAATCAACGCTCCCCTCAGCCAGAAGCGCCATAAGTTTCCGCAGCACAGCCACCTGCAGTTTTTCGAGCTATTGGATGACACCGTCCTCAAGACATTCAATAGCTGGAAAAATTGCTTTAAGGAAACATTATGAAAAAGATCGTCGTTGTAGGCGGTGGTGCAGGAGGCCTGGAGCTGGTTACCCGGTTGAGTAAAAAGCTGGGCCGTAAAGGGTTGGCTGAGGTGATTCTGGTCGATCGCAGTAAAACTCACGTGTGGAAGCCATTACTTCACGAAGTCGCTGCGGGCGTTATCGATAAAAACTCAGACGGTGTTGATTACCGTATGCATGCGGTGCGCAACAAGTATCAATTCCAGCTTGGTAATATGCAACGTCTCGACAAAGAGAACAAACGCATTGTGTTAGACCCTCTCTATGACGAAGACGGGCATCAAATTCTGCCGGAGCGTACCATCGAATACGATTACCTCGTACTTTCCATGGGCAGTGTATGTAACGATTTTGGCACGCCGGGTGTGGCAGACCACTGTTATTTCCTCGACTCCCTGTCGCAGGCCGAGCGCTTTCACAAGGCACTGCTCAATCAATTGCTCAGAGTGAATCAATCCTGTACTGACCAGGAAGTTATTCATGTGGCCATTGTTGGTGGCGGTGCCACAGGCACAGAGCTGGCGGCACAACTTCACCACGTAGCCAATCTTGCCCGTGCTTACGGCATGCCGGAGATGTCTGCTGAACGTTTAAAAGTGTCTATTTTAGAAGCCGGCCCCCGTATTTTACCTGCGTTGCCCGAGCGTATCGCCGGGTCAGCGAAAAAAGCGCTGACAGACTTAGGTATCGACGTACTGGAAGGTGCCATGGTGTCTGAAGCCACAGAAAATGGCTTTAAAACTAAAGACGGTAAAGAAATCGATGCCGATTTGCTGGTGTGGTCAGCAGGGGTAAAAGCGCCGGATTTCCTTGTAGAGATGGATATTTTCGAAACTAACCGTGCCAACCAGATTCTGGTCAATGAACATCTGCAAAGCACCGTCGACAACGATATTTTTGTAATTGGCGACTGCTGTGGCTTTAAACAGAAAGATGGTTCCTGGGTGCCGCCACGTGCCCAGTCAGCCCATCAGATGGCCAGTGTGGCGGCGGCCAATATCATAAATATCTTTAAAGGCGCGCCCCTTAAAAACTATGAATATCGTGACTATGGTTCGCTGGTACACCTCAGTAAATACAGTACTGTGGGCAGTTTGATGGGCGCACTGGTTAACTCCAGTATGTTCATTGAAGGACGTCTGGCAAGGTTGGTGTATATCTCTTTGTACAACATGCACCAGTATTCAGTGCACGGGTGGTTTAAAGGCACAATGACCTTACTGGGCCGCAAAGTGAGTAACTTTGTGGGGCCGAAGTTGAAGCTGCATTGATAGTGAGATATGCCGGGTGAACCACCCGGCATTTTTTTATTATGTTTGAAGTCAGAGCATCCACCTCAAACAGGGATGTGCTAATATTGCGCCGTTCAAACCGGATAGAGCAGAAGTATTGAGTAAGCGCGTTATTTTTCATATTGGTCCTCCGAAAACAGGAAGTTCGGCGATCCAACATTTTCTTCATTCCCGTCGCGATACCCTTTCCCGTCTCGGGGTGGATTATCCGAAACACGACATAGACGGGAATGGTATCAGTTCAGGGAATGCCAGAGTTGTCTGTAGGGTTGATGAGCACGGGAAACTGGCGCTCGATGCGCAAAAACTGAAAGCTGTTATCAATAAATTTCACGCTTCGCCTGAGCATCAAATATTACTGTTCAGTTCAGAGTCCTTTTTCAGAATTGCCACAGACATTGTCGATGCGCTTCCCGATGTTGAGATCCTTTGCTTTATTCGTAATCCCATCGAGTATCAGCTCTCAATTTATAATCAGTCGGTGAAAAGACACGGCAATACGAAGCCCTTTAGCGCCGGCAGGAGATTGAATCTCGGGCAGTGGCAGCGATTGCAGAGTCTTCAGAAGCGGGTCAGTCCGTCCTGTTTTCACTGTTTCGCATTTAAGTTGCCTGAAGACAACGGAAGCATCATTCAGGACTTACTCGGTGTGCTGGATATTGATATGCCGGCAGACACAGGCCGGGGCGCGATTAACACTTCATACTCATATCCGGCACTGGAATTAAAACGCTGGTTAAATCAGTTTCCAATCTCTGCTGTTCAGGCTGAACTGGATGCTTATTTGCAGTCAGTCAGTGATGGCAAATCACGTTACCGTCTCATTGATGACAACCTGCTGGCAGACTATAAAAGCCAGTTGTCTTCGACTGCCTCCGGTTTCAGTTCGCTGCTTAGCGAACATGAGTGGGAATGGTTAGCCGGGGCGCATGAAAAAATTGAAGCTTTACCAGTGCGGGATCAGCAGGAGAACGGTTCTGTTGTCAGTGATATGCTGCAACAACTGAAGCAGGACAAGCCCGGTCTTTTCCGGTCTCTTGCATCTGTTATTTCTTCGGCGGAATCTGTTGAAGGAGACGCGCAGCTTAGAGCGCAGTTTCGCCTTAAAGGTATTCATTATGTGCTGGGAAAAGGAAAGATGCTTGCAGCCGGTACGGTTAAGCGCCTGAAAGACGCACTGTCGGGACGCAGTGCACTGGCTGGAATCAAACCGGTTAAAGGGAAGCTGGCCTGCGTGAAACGGGCAGAGATTATCAGACAAGGCCCGGGATCCAACCCGGGTATTGTCAAAGGCGGGATACGCTCTGCGCAGGAAGTACCTCAATTCGCCGCCCAGTT
Organism: Alteromonas sp. ABV2_168; assembly: GCF_056161165.1. Classification (NCBI taxonomy): domain Bacteria; kingdom Pseudomonadati; phylum Pseudomonadota; class Gammaproteobacteria; order Alteromonadales; family Alteromonadaceae; genus Alteromonas; species Alteromonas sp. ABV2_168. The sequence continues at coordinate 388,428 of NZ_JBSWYQ010000001.1, forward strand.
CCGTTGTTCCAATGCCCGCTCTGAGGATCCTGTTCCTCAAAACGTGACTGACGGGGAGTTTTTAGCTGCTCAGCCTGAAACACACGCGGTTAAGAAGGGAGAGTTCTTCTACGGCGGTCCGGTTTTCAGTAACTTCGGGCATTTTCTGGCAGAGTCGGTTCATCGTCTGGCACCGCTACAGCAGATAAGACAAAGTTACGGCGACATGCCGGTTATCTTCCTGCCGCAAAGGTTCAGACAAAAATCATTTATTAAAAAAGCGGTGTTGCCTCCCCGTTTTTACGAAGTTCTCGAATATCTTGGAGTAAGTAAAAAAAATATCGTCTTACCCGGTAAAAATATTCGTACGGAATCACTGTGGGTCTCACCCCAGCAGAGTTTTTTCCGCGCAAGGAACCCAGTTTCAGCGGAATATTTGTCTTTTTTAACTGCACGTGAAAAAGCATCGGGGGTGGTGGCGGATCCTTCTCTTCCAAAGCGTTTATACGTCAGCCGTGAATCGTTCCTCATGAGAGGGGCATTCGCCGGAGAAGGTTATCTTGCTGCGTTCATGGCGCGGCAGGGATTCACCATTTTTAAGCCTGAGAGCGCTGATATCGTGACTCAGCTGAAATACTACAAAAGCGCAGAAGAAATCGTATTTGCTGAAGGGGCAGCTTTGCATGTGCTCGAGCTGATGGGCGAAATCAATGCAAAAATTACTGTTCTGCAACGGCGTAATCAGACTGATGTGCTGTTCCGGCCATTATTAACTGCACGCTGTCAGGATGTCGCCTTTTTTGGTGAACTGGTTGAATTGCAGTCTTTGTATGTGCCGCCAAAGCAAAACAGTGCCGCACACGGCAGTGCGTTGTCATTTCTGGATGCAGATGCGCTGTCAGATTTTCTTGCGGAACGCCTTAAATGCAAAGCCCTTGATGTGCCTGCTTTAAGGCAGGCCACTGCAGAGGATGTGGTGCGTTACTACGGGCAGTATGCCTCTGCGCTGGCCACAAAGCCTGTGACTAAACAATATCTCAACCGCTTTGAGCAGAAGGTTAACGTGATGATAGGTGAGGGTAAGCTGGACCTTCCCGCTAACTGGAAAAACTGAGCTTGTAAACACTGCCAGTGACACTGGACAGGGATGCCCGGCGGTTTTTCGCCGGACATCTGAATCAACACATACAGGCAATCCCTGCGTTGATTAGGGATTGCCTTTCATGTCGTCATAAAAAGCGCTGATATCTTTCGCCAGCTTTTCCATGTCCGGCTTGTGCAGATACATCATATGGCCCGCTTCGTAGTTGTGTTTGATAACGCGACTGTTATCAATACCGTAACGGCCAAAGGTGTAATCGCCGTCAAACAGTGGTGTAGCGTAGTCATAGTAGCCACTGGCCAGCATCACTTTCATAGACGGATTAACCCGCATTCCCTCAGCCAGATCTGCAGAGGTATTGACTGTATGAGGTTCTCTGCCTGAATCGCGGTAGTAAACCCAGTTGCGGCCTACATCACGGTTGCTGACCAGGTAGTCTCTGTCCCAGGTCACTTTTAAATCATTCATCAGATAGTGTCTGAGTGCCGCATTGTAGGCACCGGAAACACCAGTGCTTGAGGCGTCATACTTGGGCGTGATGTCCAGATCGTCAATTTCATCAATGGTGTAGCGGGAGTCACTGCGGCCCAGTGCGATGCCCTGGTCTGCCAGTAACAATTTGCGCTGACGGGTTGCATCCACACGCAGGTTACCCCGCTTGATCAGCGTCTCATTCAATCCGGTAAAATAGGCAAGTTTTGCTGCGATTTTATCGAATTCTGCAGCAGGCAGGGCTGAGCCTTTAAACAGAGCCGGCAGGTATTCGTCAGTGGCAAACGCTTTTGCATCTTCCACCAGTTTTTCCAGTGAAATACTGTTCTTGTCTATTTTCCCGTGATACCAGGCGGTCGCTGCCATTGTTGGCAGGTAGGTCACAAATGAAATCATGTTGTCGGCCTCCGGGGTGCTGCCGGCGTAATCCAGTGCCTGGCTGATAAGAATAAGGCCGTTGATGCGCAGGGGACTTTTTCTGTCGTTAAGATACGGCAGCATGGCGGCGGCACGGGTGGTACCGTAACTCTCACCGGCGATAAACTTAGGTGAATTCCAGCGGTTGTTTTTCGCTATCCACTGCTTTACCACTGCACTGACGCTTTCAGCATCGGCAGCAATGCTCCAGAAATCTTTAGCCGTGCCTTCTCCGGCAAGCTGGCTGAAGCCTGTGCCGATGGGATCAATAAACACTAAATCGGTTTTATCCAGCGGGCTTAACGGGTTGTGAAGAATTTTGTAAGGCGCATTGCCTGCATCCTGCGCATCGCTGGGTACTTCCACATATTTAGGGCCGAAAATACCCATGTGCAGCCATACCGAAGATGAGCCCGGACCACCGTTAAAAACAAAGGTAACCGGCCGGTTTTCATCTGATTCTGCCACATAGGACGTTGTCACTGCATCGCCGGTCACGTCACCCTCTTTGTTAGTCAGGTGCATATTACTCACCGTCGCAGTGTATGAGACAGTTTTGCCGTTAAACTTACCTTTATGTTTGGTGACAAAGGACGTCAGTTCAGGGACTTTCGTCTTCGTGTTCTCAGCAGGTTTGTCTGCGGCGAAGACAGGAGAACACAGGCTTGCAGCCAGCATTCCGGCGAGGAAAAGTATTTTCATTGTTATATTCCGGTTGTTGAACCCGTGCCATACCGGCACAAAACAATAAGATAATCACAGCCGGAAACGGGCGTACAGGGGGAATCTTTATCTTTACCTGTGGGTGCGGCTAATTACAGTTGTGCAGCAGGGCAGGGGATCAAAAGTCCACTTTTTTGCGCATCTGTTTACGCTCACTTTGTTGTTTCTTAGAGGTTTCACGGCGCTGTTTAACGCCTTTACCGATGCGTGTCGGCCTGCGTTTTTTCTGCACTTTTGTCGCCTGAGCAATCCACTCAATCAGACGTGCCTGTGCGTCCTGCCGGTTTTGCTCCTGAGTGCGGAAGTTTTGCGCCTTAATCACAAACACGCCGTCAGACGTCAGCCGGGTGTCGGCCACCGACAACAAACGGGACTTTATATTGTCCGGCAGCGAGGAGGCATTCACATCAAAACGTAAATGAATAGCACTGCTCACCTTATTGACGTTCTGTCCCCCCGAACCCTGCGCGCGGATAGCCGTCATCTCCAATTCGGCTTCATCAATACGCAGGGACGGTGTGATTTCCAGCATTGCCATCAGTTCACCGTGAGACACAGACCATCTGAACGGCCCGGAAACACGTCCAGCAGGGTTTTATTCAGCTTATCGTAGTCTGCAGCCATTTTATCCGCCTGCGCTTGGGTGAGTACGCTACCGTGACGGGCAATTCTGGCATCTTCAACACTGGTGTAATAAATAATATCCATGTCTGTGTTGCCGTCTTTCCAGGCGGTATACATGTTGTCGATATTCTTGCGTGAATCGTCAATGAAAATCACGGCATCGAAATGTCTGCCGGTTTTATCCAGGATCCAGTGCAGCATTTTTCCTTTGTCCATGCCGGTGGTCATCATTACGCCCTGACTGTAAGTCAGCTCCCGGTCCATCTGGTGGCGGTATTCCGGCATGACGCCGTTTTCCAGCGTCAGAGCAGACTGACCAAGTTCGATGCCGTTACTTTTGAGTTCCCGTTCGGTCGCTGAGCGGTAGCGGGGATCCCGCGATGTCAGTGCCATCACCGTATTGCCCGCAAGCTGCCAGCTGGCCACAATTTCGGGTACCAGCGGGTCGGTGACTGTCATCGGGTTGAGTTCATATAACATGCCGATGGTATCTTCAAACAAACACGATACTTTCTGCGCCGGTGTGGGTTTTACATCCAGCTTTCCCCGTTGCCACTGATACCAGATATCGCCACCCAGGTCGGAGGCGCTGGTCAGCAGGGTATTATCAATATCCGACACAATCAGTACATTCGCCGCACCGTAGCGGGCATTCAGAGTTTCTACAGCCAGGTTAACTTCAGCGAAATCTGCTGTTTCCGTAATGGTCGCAGAGCCGGATACCGGGGGCGGTGGAGTGGCACTGCAGGCTGATAAGGTTGCCGCCACGATCAGTGGCATTAATGATGAGTAAATCCGTTGCTTCAACATGAAAAATAACAATTTAAAATGGCAAAGCCCATTACTTTATCAGGTTGTCTTCAGGAGTGAAAAGCCCCGGTAAAACAAATTTACCGGGGCTGTCTGTGTATTGCTTAGTGACAGGTGAGGTCAGAACACCCAACTGGCGAAAGCTGAGAACGTACGGGGCTGTCCGACGCCAACGAATTCTGTGGATTCCACATCGTCATAAATGCCTTCAAGCACTTCATCGGCTTCGCCATAGGTCCCGAAGGTTTCAAACTCTTTGTCGAACACGTTGTCTACGCGGAGGCCCAGTTCCAGCGACTCTGACAACTGCCAGGAAGCTGATACATCAACCAGCGTGTATCCTCCAAGCCTACGGTTTTCGTTAGCTTCATCGCCGCGGAAGTATTGTCCGCCGGTGTAGTTAACGGTAGCGCTCAGGGTAAGGTTTTCCATTGCCTGCCAGTCTGCATCAAATCCTGTCTGGAAAGCTGGCTGGCCCGGGATACGGTCACCGGCCTGAACCTGACGATTGCCGCCCAGCGGGTTCTGCGGACTGAAAGAAGTAAACTCAGACTCGAAAGTGGCTTTCAGGTAGCTCGCGCTGGCGCCCAGAGAAAGCGTGTCAAAGTGATAGCGGCCTGCAACTTCGGCACCCTGACGACGGGTATTGTCCACATTCACAAAGTAACCCACGGAAGGGCGGTCACCGGCTTGCTGGAAAATAATATCGTCTTCAGAGTCGCTGTGGTAAACCGCACCGGCCAGTTCCAGGTTATCTTCAGCCCATGCCAGGCGCAGCTCCAGAGTATCTGTGACAACCTGTTCCAGTGGTGGATCGGCCACAAAGCCGTTAGGCAGTTTACAGGGATCGTCTTCGTCCGCGCAGGACAGTTCTGCCGGGCTTGGCGTACGTGATGACTGACTGTAGCTGGCTGTTAGTGTGAGGGCATCCCGGTGGTACTGCACGCCAACGGAAGGATTAAACCGGTTAAACGTATGGTCGCCGTTCAGTGAGCCTTCGCCGGTTTCAACTTGATCCATCATCTTTATTTCAGAGCGGTTGAAGCGGCCAGAAACCCACACTTGCCATTCATCAGTCAGGGTAATGGTATCGCTTAACAGCAAATGATAGTGGGTGACATCAGTTCTCAGGAAAACCTCAGAACCGGCATCATAAACACCGATACCTGTTACGCCACGGGTATCTTCAGCGGTGTCGTTGGCCAGAATGGCAAACTCAGTGCGGCTGTTAAAATCAATGTTTGCTCTGTCTAAACCACCACCAAATACCCAGTTGTGAATGTTATCGCCGGCTTTGGTGCCACTCAGCTCAAAACTGGCACCGTAACTGCGATTTTGAGTGAGAGATGTATTGGCTGTGCCGTCCAGTTCATCAGGGTCTATATCGCTGATGTCTTCCAGAGGCACTTCCGGCAGATAACCAACGAACTGGACCGGCGTATCACCTTCTTCATCGTCATCGTCGTCATCGTCATCGACGGCGGCCTCTTCTGCCTCGTCATCATCATCGTCGTCTTCGTCACCTTCCTCGCAGAGCGTCTCGCCGAATTCGGTTTCACACTCTTCATAATCACTGTCATCACCGTTGTAGGTTTCAATTTCGTTTTCACGGTAATAAACGTTAACGGCAAGCTCAACGGAATCGCTGAGGTCCCATTCGTGATTCAGACTGACAAAGGTCAGGTTAGTCATTGTCTGGTCAGGGCGGGTGTAAATGGCGTCGCGGCCCTCAAAAGGAATGAGGTCTACCGGGATCGCTCCGTTACCAATCAGATCGTTGTCGGCAAGAGACAATGTTAATTGCGTACGGCTGTCTTTGGTCTGACGGCTCAGCGTACCAAATAATTGCTTTACTTCGCTGGGGGAGAAATCCCGCCAGCCATCTTCTTCATAAAAACTGGCATTGACGTAATAGCCCCACTCACCATTATTGCCGCCACTTTCAACGGTAGCGCCTTTCTGGCCGAAATTACCGCCCTGTACGGTGAGTTTGTTGTCTGTAAAGCTGAAGCCGGTTTTACTTCGCAGGGACAATGCGCCCCCCAGTGTGTTCTGGCCGAACAGCGGATTAGCACCGCTCACAATACTCACGCTGTCCAGCGCAGTCATGGGGACCAGATCCCAGTTTACCGTATCACCAAAAGGCTCATTAAAGCGGGTACCATTCAGATACACCGACAGACCCTGAGGTAGTCCCAGTAAAGGCGAAGCGGTAAAACCACGGTATTGCACATCGGGCTGAAAAGGGTTGTTCGTCACATCATTAATCGACACTGAAAGCAATTCGCTGTCCAGTAACCTTGCCAGTGACCCACCGTTGGCAAGATTAATATCTTTTGACCCCAGGGTGGCATTCACCTGTGAGTTATCGTCGTTGTAAGCAGATAACGGGGTCTGCCCTGTTACCTCAATTAATTCCTGCTCGTCCCAGTGTACCGTTGCGTGTGCTGTCAGTGGCAAAACTGAGCTTACGGTCAGTGCGATAAAGCTTCTTCTAAATGTTTTTTCAGTCATGGTGAGCATCCGGTTTTTTGTGCTTTCTCACAGGTTAGAGTAGACGCTGTTTACAGAAAATTAACTTATAGTGGTAACCGGAATGGTACTTTGGTAGCGAATACCCGACTAAAAATCAGGGTTATTCACCGGCGTTATGTTTTGCCGAAACGCGATGAGTATCCGATTATTGCGCTGAAGTGTAGTTTGAATTTTTGAAAATCATCGTATGTTTATAGTGTGGGCCGGTAATTTTTTGACTCACATCAATGGAGAACACGATGCGTTTTTGGGCTGTTGCACTATGGTTGCTTACTCTGCTACCCGTTTTGGGTGATAGCAGTGATGTTGCTATGGGCGCAAAATCAGCCGCAGTCATGTCAGCCAGTGACGGGCAGGTGCCTGAAGTTACTAAGAATACCGTCGCCGATGCCGAATCAGACAGTGGTAACGGTATTTTAAGTGCTGTTCGTAACGCCATCGTCATACAGCCGTTCAGCGAATATGCAGATATCCGGTTGATCCCTTTGCGGGGCCTCATTCAGGCCTACAGTATCAGAGGGCCACCGGTATTTTCCTGATGTTTATGTTCCCGCTATTGCGGGCCATCCATGATCAAATAAACAAAGGAAATTATCATGCACGTATTACCCTTATTCAAAACCGAAAATGTCGATAAACTCGCCTGGCCAGCAGCGCAAAACCGATTGACCCTGCAATCGCCTGCGAGTGCTGTTTTTACTGATTTCAAAGAGCACGTTCCGCTGGTAATCGATTACGATGCTAAAGCGACGGAACTGGAGCATCTGATGAAACAGTCCCATGTGAAAATGAAAATTGTGCTGGATAAGAACGACCAGTTCGCGGGTATCGTGACACTGGCTGACCTTACCGAGCAGCGTATCATGCAGAAAGTTGCCCTGGGCACGTCCCGCAGCGATCTTATCGCGGCGGACTTTATGCAGCCAAAGTCAGCCTTGCAGTCATTCGATTACGAACAGATCCAGCAGGCGACAGTGGAAGATATTATCGAAACACTGAAAGACAACGGCCAGCAGCATTGTCTGGTGATTGACCGCAAGGAACACGTGATTCGTGGCATTATAAGTGTGAGTGATATTGCCAGAGAGTTACGTCTTCCCCTTGATATACAAGCACAACCGTCATTCTCGGCGCTTTCCAGCGTCATTGCAGCCTGACACGGACCGGATAAACCGGCTGGCACAGATTACTGTGCCACCGGTTTTCTGGTATAATTCCGCCGTTTTCATCACCCTCAGTAAAAATTATGAAGTTTGTTCACGGTGAGTTCGATATAGCATTATCAGGCAATATCATGCTGACTCAGGCATACGGGCCCTGGAATGCTGAATGCGTGGTGGCATTTGGTGAAGCTTACCGGATTGAACGTCAGCTGTTAAAAGCAGACACATGGTCTGATATTGTGATACTGCGTGGCGAAAGCCTGCTTATTCCCGATGCTGAGCGTGTACTTGGTGTGCGGATAGCTGCGGTTGTGCCCTTAGGTTTGAAAAAAGTGGCTATCGTAACAGCTGAATCCTCAGTGAGCGTTACCGCGCGCATGCAGCTCACCAGAATGTATGACAGCCTTGACGTTGAGTACGATTTTTTCACAACGTATTCTGAAGCAAAGGCCTGGCTCGAAGACGCGGGCTTTTCAACGTCTGCGCAATCAGAACAGGTATTCTGTGCTCATCTTCCCGCTTCTGTGCTGTAATCCTCTCTATTTTCTTTTAAAAGCCCCCTTTACAGTAAAAATTCATAAACTGGAACGTTTCTCGCAGGTCACTGTTTAATATCAGTGAAAAATGAGGAGTGTCGGGTATGCATGCAATGGGAACGTCACCGGCAGTAGTGATGAAAGCCTATGTAATGGCTTATGAATCTATGGGCATGACACGTCTGGAAGCCGCGAATTTACTGGGTATTTCAGAAGTGGCTCTGGATCAGAGTTTGTATGTGGGGTTTGAGGAAACGTCGCAGGAGTGTGAAGTTCAGGTCGCTTTAATACGCCTGTACCATTTACTGTTTGCGTTGTCAGATGGCGACAGCCGGTTGATTTCTGAGTGGCTGAACCGCTTCAACTTTCATTTGAATGCCGTACCGGTAACGGTGTGTCACAACCTGGCAGGGATTTTATATCTCACAGATTATCTTGAGGATATGCGTGCAGGGGATGCTATGCCCTTCGTGGATATCAAAGGGCATATTCATGCGGCTAACGATACAGAGGAAGAACAGTATCATCGTTAGCCTGAAGGTTGGCTAGGCGCCGGCTTCGTATTCTTCCATATCTTTACGCTTATCCACCTTATGCTGGTCTTCAGACCGGCCTTCACGCCAGTAACTGCTGATATATAGCTGGTCGTGGGGGATACGTCTTTCTTTAGCCAGTAACTGCCGCAGTGCCCGCATATCTGAGAACTCACAGGCTACCCAGGCTGCCGGTGTACCCGGAAGCCAGCTTAGTGCTGCCACTTCATCTGCAAGACTGTTTGCACCGGTTACCCAAATTACGTTTACGCCGGCAGGTTTCTCCAGAGGTTGGATATCATCTGCGGTGGTAACCTTGATGACGGCATAACCCTGTGTTTGCGGCTCCAGTTTTTCCAGGTAGGTAGAAATGGCCGGAAGGGATGTCATATCGCCGGCGAATAATACCCAGTCGAAGCTGTCTGCCAGACCTTTGGAGCTGCCCGGTCCGCCTACACAAATTTGATCACCGGGTGCTGCACTTTTTGCCCAGTGTGAAGCCGGGCCGCTTGCCACGCCTTCACCATGCAGCGCCATGTCGATATCCATAGTGCCGTTGCTGCGATCCAGTTGACGGATGGTATACGTGCGAAGCTGCGCATCTTGTAAGGACGCCGGTGGCACTGACAAGGGATTACCATCAAAATCAAAAAGTAACTTAACGTATGCTGTTGTATCGATATCGGGATAAGCTTTCAGGGCATCGCCGGTCACGGTGATACGGCGCATGTGAGGAGTAATTGCAATGTTGTCTTTTACTGTGAGACAGGCGGGTTGTCTTGGCTGTCTTTTTTCCATACTTATTTTCTCTTCTATTAATTCACCACCATTTTAAATGAGAACAATTCTTAAAGACAACGCATTGTTACGAATGGTGGGTATCTGTATAACCGATAAAATAGAATGAAAAAAAAGCCGGAACACAAAGGTTCCGGCAAAAGACATTTAGGAATACACATGGAAACAAAACAATGAAAGCACTCTGTTGTTTTGTGATTTTAAATATAGGACTGACTGCTGCTTTATTCGACATGAAAAACTATATCTGCGTAGTATTCCCGATACCAAAAAAAGCTCCCGCCAAATGGCGGGAGAAAATCAGAGGTTTTGGTTAGGCCGGGAAAGGCCTGGAGGGGAGATTAACTGTCAACAGACAGTTCACTTTTAACGTCAACAACGTCATCAGTGTTCTTTGCAATGGCTATGATCAAATCGCGCTCTGTGAGCGATTCAACCTTGCCGGTAAGGGTTACAATCCCTCGTAAAGCATGGACATCAATGTCGTCGCCTGACAGTCCGGATTCCAGCAAAAGTTGTGTGCGTATCAACGACACCATTTGCGCATCCCTGACTCCATGGAGCAAGGTGACAAGGTCACCCTCCAGTAATGCAGGCTTTACAACATCCAACTTGTTTTCAACTGATACTACGCCATCCAGTGACGCCGCAACTTCCTGTGCGAGTTCCCTGTTAACTTCACTGTTAACTTTGCCGGTTAAAATAACCTGTCCCTTGCTCACATCCGTGCGAATATCCATCGTATCGAATTGACCACTAAACAAGAGTGCCGCTTCTACCTTGCCTGCAATTGCATCATCCGTCGCAGATTGCGTTGGCGAGGCTGAAATCCCTTCAGCAAGAAGTGACGTTGAGAACACAGTCATGACTGTCATTGTCAAAGCGGGAATTATCCGTTTCATACTCTGTTCTCCTGTTCGTTGTCTGTTGCAAACAATAATGCCAGTGGCGTGCCAGATTATACTTTTGTACTAAATATGATGTTATTGCACTGGTTTTTAAGGTTTTTTTATGGTGTTTAATCCGGTGTGATAAAAAGGAGGAGAATCCGTGTGGGAAAATTTTACCTGCCAGTGTGTCTATATTTTCATACACAAACTTAGATAACTGACTATGGTTAGAGGGGGAAACAAGTTATTACTTTATCCCTTTCCTGTCATTCAGTAAGCTGTGTTAAACAGTTTGCTGCCACGGAACCGGTTGGTGAAAAAATACGGAATAATACTGACACTTGCTTTAGTCATCCTTGCCGGTGTTGTCTTCTTTTTAAAACCTGATAAACCGGCTAATAGCACTGCCCTGCTTCCACAAACAAAAGTGATAAACACGCCTGCGGAAGAGCCGCAACCTCCGGTCACTGCTGAACAAGATGAAAGTACTGAAAAGCCGGAGCCTGTATTTGATAGTTTTCCTTCCTGTACGCGGTTGAGTCCCGACGACTACACGCTGATTGAAAAGAAAATAGAAGCCTTTTATGCAGAAAACCTCAGTTCAGAGAGTGAGCAATCACGCCTGACTGCACTCATGATGACCAGCTCTGAGGGTGAGGTTGCGATGAATGCCTGGCAATCATTTTTGTCTGAATATCCCCGTAATACAGATGCACTTCGGGAAACATTGCGACTTTGCAGTATGAACGGTTCCCACTCAGTATGTAACCGTACGCTTGTGCGTCAGGCACAAGAGGGTGGCCGTGATGATGGTGAAACCTGGCTGAACCTTGTGTTATTTCATATAAAGCAGAATGATCATGAGGCTGTACTGGCATCCCTTGAAAATATGGTGCAGGCCAAAAGCTATTCTAATCATTATGCACGGTTCGTCTCCCTGGCGCTGGATTCCGTGATAGCTGAGCAGGTGGCATCTCTTGAAGGTGCAGTGATTTATGCGATGGGTAAATGGGCCGCCGGTACGTACAAATATAATCTGCTCAAAACATGGTGCGGGAGCAGGGCTGACGAGCCAGCTGTTGCCAGTGCATGCATTGCGGCTGCAAAAGATATGGTGTCAAGAGCGCCACTAGAGTTAGAAAAATTAATTGGTCATGATATAGAGCTCGATATTTATACGAAGCAGGGCAACATGGCGATGGTTGATGCTGTCAGAGAAGAAATGGAAGCTGATGCAACACCGGAGAATCCGCGTCTTGCGGATGCTCTGGATTTGATGATGCATGACCATGCACTGTTTTATACCTGGCTTAATGCATTGCAGCAATCCAGTGAAGAAGACGCTATTTCAGCCCTGATAAAAGAGGCCGCTGATAAATCTGCTGACCCCTCCTATCAACCTTGTCGCACAGAGTCAGGCCCGCCTTCTGCTTCAGAGTAAAATCATCAACAGTGCGCCGAAAATCATGAACAGATTTTCAGACAAGGATACAAAGCCTAAGGGCACGTTGCTGTCACCGCCAACACAAGCGCATTTCAATTCACGCTTGTCCACGTAAACGGCTTTATAAACTGAAACCGCGCCTACCGACCCCATGAAAAGTGAAATGGGGGCAATCAGCCACACTGGCAACATCGCAATCATGCCTATGCCGGCGAAAGCTTCCAGAAAGGGGTAGAGGTAGGCGTAGCGTAAGTGCTTCATCGCCAGTAAATCATAGGTGATAAACGAGTTAGTAAAGCTGAAGAGGTCCCGTAACTTCTGTACCGCCAGTAAGGTCATGGAAAAGGCAATAAACAGCATAAGTGTACGAACACTGAAAAAGTGTGTCATCAGCAGGCTCTGTACGGCGAAAGCCAGTAATAATGCAACAGCAAAAATCACCAGAACCGGTGTGTAGGTTGTACCGGATTGCGGCGTGTCGCCTTTGCCGAAGTATGCCTGCAAATCATCATAGCCGCCAATACGCTGACCATCGATGAAGGTTTGCGGCGTGGTTTTTACATCATGCTTCTGCTTAAATTTATCGGTTTCTTCCCGCGAGGTCAGTTTGTGGTCTTCAATATGAAACCCTTCCCGCTCAAGTAAATCTTTTGAGCGCAGGCCGAAAGGACAAATATGCTTGTCCGTAACCATGCGATAGAGCTGTGCAACTTTTGCCATGTATCCTCCCTTGTTCAATGAGCAGTTTTCAAAAGGCGATCCGGTCGGGATTCAGTACTGCTACGCAGCATCACCGTATTTTGATCCGTAAAGATGCGTGACAGGTCTTGTCAGTCCGGGATTAAACCAGTGAGCAAGTCTTCGGGTATCAACGAGTGATGTATGCAAATGAGGTATGTGTGCCGGAAACTTATATGTTGAGGATAAATTGATGACAAAAAATCACGGTAGCCAGATTAAAGACGACGAACAGTACGAAGCGCTTAGGGATAAAGGCTTCAGCAAAGAAAAGGCTGCAAGAATTTCTAATGCACAGGCCAATGACAGCCTGCATCCGTCTGAGAAAGGTGGCACAAGCAAAAAATATGAAGACCGGACGAAGAAAGACCTGTACGGGCAGGCTAAAAAAATTGGAATCAGTGGCCGCTCCCGGATGAGTAAAGCAGAACTTATAGACGCTCTGCGCAAACATTAGTCCAGAAGCACTTGCTCTCCTGTCTCAGCGGACTCAAATATGGCGTTGATGATCTTCACATCACGCAATGCATCCCCGGCCGTAACCAATGCGGGGCCGGTGCCCAGAATTGCCCTGGCATCATTGTCCATTTGCAGTGTTTGTTGCATGGCACTTATCGGAGGTAAGGTTTCACCATTACTGGCCGTACCCGTAACGCCTGAGTAACTTTGCATAGGTTTGAGCTGATACCAGCCCTCCTTGCAGTTTGCTTTGAAATAATTGAAGCCCCGCACAACACTGGCACCACAGTCAGCTTGGGTACCATCGGCAAATTCCATGGTGAAAATGGTGGTTTCGTCCACTTCTTTGAATATGTCAGGATGAGACTTTTCGTGATACCCGCTCACCGCTACAGGTTCTTTGCCGCTGATGAATCGGGTGCCATTAATGGCATACACCCCCATATCGTATAGCGCACCACCACCCATAGCTTTCTGCATTCGCCAGTTGCTTGCTTCACGGCCGGAACCTGCGTAGCCCGCATAACTTTCAAAACCGGTGAAAGCACCAAAGGGCTGTCGTAAATGATACTCCGCAAAATGACGGGTATTCGGTTCATGCTGCATGCGATACCCGATAGAAAGCATCACTTTGTTGCGGCTGCAGGCATCAATCACAGCCTGACATTCGGCCTCATCCATAGCAAAAGGCTTTTCACACCACACATGCTTGCCAGTGTTGGCAGCCATAACGGAGAAATCTTTATGCGTACCCGTGGGGGTGACCACATAAATCACGTCGATGTCATCGTTATTGGCAATGTCATTCATTGTCCCGTAGGTATACGTATTCTTATCAGGGATACCATACTTTGACTGCCACTCTGGTATCTTCTCCGGACTGCCGGTAATAATACCCCGTAGTTCACAGTGGCGGGTGGCCTGCAGCGCCGGGGCAAGCAGACGGGTGCTGTAGTTACCCAATCCCAGCAGGGCAACACCCACTTTGTCTTTCGAAGGGCGGGGTAAAGCAAGCGCAGAGGAAACCGGCACTGCTGATGCGATGAGCAAACCGGAACTGGCGAGCTTGACGAACTGGCGACGGTGGAGTGTAGACATGATTGCCCTGTTGTTTGATTTTTGCCCGTTTTTAGCCTAGCTATTATTAAGTGCTTTTTCAATGTCCTGAAACTGACATATAAAAATGGTTAATTTTATAAATCAAGAAATTAGACCACTCTGCCGATAAAGATCACGTAAATTTATATTTACTGCTAATCACGGGATTAAAGACACGTGCGGCAGTCATAAACTCATTAACGACTGGAAATAAATTTTATGTTTAATCGTCACCTCGTCAAAGAAAACGAAGCGCTTCGGGAAGAACTGAACATGCTTAAACAGGTTCGTGAAAGTCTTCGTGATGAGATGATTTTCGTGAGATTGGATCACGCGGGTCGCATTGAAAAAGTGAACCGCCTGTTCGAGGAAGAGTTAGGCTACCGCGGGTCAGAAGTGGAAGGTAAACATTTTCTCGATTTTGTTCCGTCTATTGCGAAAGGTACAGATTATTACAAAAAACTGCATCAGGCGATGGAAAGTAATCATCATTACAGCGGGGCCATTGAGTATACCCGAAAAAATGGTGAGGAAGCCTGGCTTCGCGGCGTGATGCAGCCCATTTTAGATAATAACGGCAGAGTGCATCACTTCTCCGTTAACCTGAACGATCTCACCAGAACGATTACCATGTCAAAAGAGCATGAAGACTTAGTCGAGGCATTACATAAATCCACGGCGGTAATCGAATTTGACTTAACCGGTCACATCTTAGAGGCGAATGCCGCTTTCCTCGGGGCGGTGAAATACAGCCTTAAAGACATTAAAGGTAAGCATCACCGTATGTTTTGTACTGATGAAGAAGCGAATTCAGAAGGTTACAAACAGTTTTGGGCTAAGCTGGCCCGCGGTGAGTTCGTGGCCGGACGTTTTCATCGTGTAGATGCTCATGGCAATACATTGTGGCTGGAAGCAACGTATAACCCCATTCACGATACCCACGGCCGTTTGTATAAAGTGGTGAAGTTTGCCACAGAAATAACCGCTCAGGTTCAGCAGGAACAAGCGGTAGCGAATGCCGCTGATATCGCCTATCACACCTCTAATAATACCGATGCAGTTGCCCGCAAAGGTAAAGACGTAATCAATAAAGTGCTGGAAGAAATGTCCACGCTGTCAGAGCAAATGGACAAGGCGAAAGAGGGGATTCACGCACTGGACTCTCAGTCCCAGCAAATCGCGACTATTATCAGCAGTATCAGTGCTATTGCGGATCAAACTAATCTGCTGGCACTGAACGCTGCTATTGAGGCGGCCCGTGCGGGTGATCAGGGACGTGGCTTCGCCGTTGTTGCTGATGAAGTGCGTCAGTTGGCTTCCCGTACGTCTGAAGCCACGGAAGAAATTGTGAACGTAGTGAAACACAACCAGACACTGGCTGCAGATGCCGTAGAACTGGTGAATAAAGGTGATGAACGTGCACAAACAGGACTGGCTTTCGCAGAAGAGGCCGGTGCGGTCATTGATGAAATCCAGGAAGGTGCCCGTGCCGTTGTGGATGCCGTCGGTCAGTTTGCCAATCACCTGACAAAATAATCTCAAATCTGTTTGTTTTACTAAGAGCGCAGCCCGCACTTTAGCCGGCTGCGTTTTTTTGTCCCTGCATAACCGGCAGCGTTGTAAATCCGCTGCCTCATTCTCCTGTCTTGTCCCGTTTTATACCGACCTGTTCCGGACGTCCGGTGCGCCCTTCAGCCAGCTTTCATGTCTGAGTGGCCACTTCCCCGCGCAATCAACAGTTGCAATATAAGAAAATATTTATATAATAAAATTCTTATGTTTGTTTGGGTGATCCTGTGAAAAAGCTGTCAGCACGTTTTCTTAATTTTTCTGTCAATCATGCTCTGTGGGTTTATGCGCTTGTCGGGCTGATCACATTAGCGGCTGCTGCCATGATCCCGTACCTTCAGGTCGATACCGATCCTGAAAACATGCTGCCTGCCAGTCATCCTCAAAGAGCTTTTCACAATCAGGTAAAGCAAGATTTCGCGATGCATGATGCCATCGTGGTGGGCGTAGTACCGCAAAATGAAGAGAGTATTTACACCCCGAAAACACTGGCAGAAATTAAACAGGTTACCGGTGCAATACTGGCTATTGACGGGGTCATCGATGCAGATCTTATGTCCTTATCCACCGTGGATAACATCACTCAGGCCGGCCCCGGGACAATCCGGTTTGAATGGTTGATGGATAAGGCACCTGAAGATACCGCCGGTGCTGAGCGAATTAAAGAACAAATCGAAAGGTTGCCGTTACTTTACGACACGCTGGTGGCTGAAACTGGAATGGCTGCGGCGATTTACGTCCCCATCGCAGATAAAAATGAAAGTTACCGTATCGCGACGGCTATCCGTACTGAAATTGATAAAACGGGGTCGGAGCAGTCATGGTATATCACCGGCTTACCTGTTGCTGAGGACCAGTTCGGTGTCGAAATGTTTGTGCAGATGGGGATTTCTGCGCCGCTGGCCGGCGCCACAATCTTCTTCCTGCTTTTCCTTTTCTTCCGCAACTTGCCACTAATCATTGCGCCAATGATTGTTGCTATGGTCACGGTCATTGTGACCATGGGCGTGATGATTGGTATGGGATTTACTGTTCATATCATGTCGTCAATGATTGCTATTTTTCTCATGCCCATTGCTGTGGTGGATTCAGTTCATATTTTGTCGGAGTTTTCTGACCGTTATAAGCCCGGCGAGGATGCAGGCGATGTCGTTAGCCGGGTGGTGTCCCATTTGTTTACGCCGATGCTATATACCTCTGTGACCTCATCTGCCGGATTCTTCTCGCTGATGTTAACGCCAATTCCGCCGGTACAGATTTTTGGCGCGTTTGTGGGCAGCGGTATTCTGCTGGCGTTTCTGCTGACACTTATTTTTATACCGGCTTACGTGTCGCGGATGAGTGAATCATCGTTAGCCGGGCTTCAGCAGGCTCTCCACGGTGATGGTCAGTCTCAGTCCGGAGTCGCCCGGTTCGCTGCAAATATCGGCAGGGCGGCTATGGCATGGCGTCGTGGTTGGATTTTCTTATTTGGTGTCTTGTTCGTTTTTTCTGTTTGGGGCATGACAAACATTCAGATTAACGATAATCCGGTACGCTGGTTTAAAGAAGATCATGAAATTCGTGTGGCAGATCGCGTACTGAACGAACAGTTTGCCGGTACCTACAATGCTTACCTGGTTTTGACAGATAACCGTCCGGTACCGGACGCCGAATCCCTGCTGAGTACTCCTGTACCGGTGTCATTGAGCACCTGGCGCGAAGACACGCTGAAAAAGCTCGCTTCTTCTGATAGCGCCGCTGCTCTTGAAGCGCTGGTCTTTGCTATTGATGATGCGTTGTTTGCCGCAGAAGACGATGAGGCCATTGAATGGCTTGAGGGGGCAATGAGTAAAACTGAACTGGCTCTGTCTGCCAGCAAGACGTTTCAGTCTCCTGACTTATTAAATCAAATCAGTGAACTGCAAGGGTACCTGAGTCAAACCGGTTTGACCGGTAAATCAAATTCACTCGCTGATGTGGTGAAAGTGGTTAACCGTGAACTGAGAAGCGGTGAAGACACAGACTACACTCTGCCTGAATCTGAACAGGCTGTGGCGCAAACATTGTTGCAATATCAGTCGTCACACCGGCCCGGTGATCTCTGGCATTTTGTGACCCCTGATTTCAGACAATCCCTGCTCTGGTTGCAACTCACCAGTGGTGATAACCAGGCAATGACTGCAGTAAAAGAGAAAGTTGCAGCCTGGTTTGCAGACAACCCGTTACCTGAGGGTATTGAATACCACTGGGCAGGCAAAGCTTATCTGAATGTGGTCTGGCAGGACAATATGGTAAAAGGCATGACAGAAAGTCTGACCGGTGCGTTTGTCATGGTGTTCATTATGATGGTGATGTTGTTCCGCTCTCTGGTATTTGGCATGCTTGCCATGCTGCCGCTTACCATCACCATTTCATTGATTTACGGCATGATTGGTTTTATTGGTAAAGACTATGATATGCCAATCGCCGTTTTATCAGCGCTGACACTTGGCTTGTCTGTTGATTTCGCTATTCACTTTCTGGAACGTGCCCGCGCAATTTATAAAGAAACCGGGAACGTTGATATCACTTTGCAGGCAATGTTTGGCGAACCCGCCAGCGCGATCACTCGCAACGCGCTGGTAATTGCACTTGGATTTACACCGCTTCTGTTTGCACCACTCGTGCCCTACATCACAGTAGGTATTTTCCTGGCGGCTATTATGGCAATTTCAGCACTGGTCACTTTACTGGTGCTGCCTTCCGCCATGAGCCTGCTGCGTCGTTTTGTGTTCCCCTGATAACGGAGAGATTTTATGTTTATTGCTCAACAGTATTTTAAAAAAGTCAGGGTGTTATCGTTCGCTCTTATGTTCACCTTGCCGGCTGCTTTTGCCACCGCTGAGTCTGTGGATGTCACCGCCTTAATAACGGCATCGGAAAAAGCAGCCTATTATGCGGGAGATGACGGACGGTCAGACGCCAGAATGATGATTGTGGACGGGCAGGGACGGAAGCAAATGCGTCAGTTCACTATTTTACGAAAAGATGTTGCCGACAATGGCGATCAGAAAATGATGGTGTTTTTCAGTCGCCCGGCAGATGTGAAAGACACGGTTTTTCGTGTTGAGAAACATGCCAGCCTGCAGCAGGAAGATGACCGGTGGTTATATCTGCCGGCACTGGATCTGGTCAAGCGGATTTCCGCCGGAGACAAGCGAACCTCTTTCACTGGTTCCCATTTCTTCTATGAAGATGTATCCGGACGGGCAGTCAGTGAAGATCACTTCACGCTGCAAAGCGAAACCACTGAGCGTTATATCTTAAAGGCAAGTCCGAAAACACCTGATTCTGTGGAATTCAGCTATTACGTCGTTGAAATTGATAAACAAACTACGTTACCGGTGTTGATTAATTTTTATCGTGAAAACGATGAAAATTATCGCCGCGTTGAAGCTGTGTCTGTGGAGACAATACAGGGAAAGCCCACCGTTACCCGCTCTAAGGTAACGGATCTGGCATCAGGCGGTTATACCCTGATGGAATTCAGAAATGTGAGTTATGACCTGGGACTGGATGATAATATTTTCAGTGAACGGAGTCTTCGTACACCACCTGTTCAGTGGCTGAAATAGTATGAACCGGCAAGCTACCGTAGCAGTGGCACTGTGCCTGATGTCCGGGTTGACCACAACGGGTTACGCCCGGCAGTTCGCGGAAGAGCAAGGAGGTCAGGATGATCTGTGGGAAGACATGGGGGATTGGGATGAAACAGTATCGCCATTCAACTGGTCCGGCTTTCTCGATGTTGCCGGCGGTACCCGGTTGCAGAGCGATCCTTACCATCCGGACAGTACAACGCTGGCCGATGTGAGAATTCAGTTGCAGGGAGCGCACACGTTTTCTGAATCAAAAATCAGTTTTCGCGGCGATGCGTTGTACAACGGTGCGGAAGATAGGTGGCAGTCTCAAATCAGGGAATTGTACTGGCAGGGTAACTTAGGATTCTTAGGAGAAGCCGGCAAATCTGTCGACGTAAAAGCTGGTCAGCAGATCCTTACCTGGGGAACCGGCGACTATTTGTTTCTCAATGATTTATTCCCGAAAGATTACCAGTCCTTCTTCGCCGGGCGGGACGATGACTATTTGAAGTATCCCTCGCTGTCCATGAAAGTGAGTGGTTACTTCAATGTTTTGAATGTGGATGTGGTGATAACGCCTGAGTTTGAACCTGACAATGGCATCGACGGTGATATTTTTTCTTACTTTAATCCGCAGACCGGTGGAAACACATCAGACAGACTGTCGGTCAGTAATGAAAATACACCTGATAAACCGGAATATGCACTGCGCCTTTACCGGACCCTCGCCGGTACTGAACTTGCGGTATACGGATACAAAGGTTTCAGTAAATTGCCGCAATCTGCTGATGTGAATGGCCTGCCCCGTTACAGCGAACTGTCAGTGACCGGGTTCAGTGCAGTACGTGCCGTCGGACCTGGGCTGGGTAAACTGGAATACGCTTTTCACGATGGTGAAGATACATCGGGTAATGATCCCCGTTTGCCCAATGATCAAAGCCGCTTTCTGGTGGGGTATGAGCAGGAGCTGATAGCAAATCTGACCGGGGGTGTTCAGTGGTATACAGAGCTGACTCATGATTATGAAGCACTGATGACCAATTCGATGTGGCCACAATATGAACCGTCACAAAGGCGTCATGTGTTAACTACCCAATTGCGCTATCAGGCCTGGCGGCAAACCTTATCGTTGCAGGCTTTCAACTTCTATTCACCCACTGACGGGGATGGCTATCTGCGTCTGAAAGCAACCTGGTCACCGGTGGATACCTGGCAACTGAGCGGCGGGCTGAACCTGTTTTATGGTGACGAACTACACACGTTTTACAGTCAGTTCAAAGATGCCTCTAACGTCTATGTCTCATTTCGCTACTATTTCGGAGAATAATTATGTCAGCAGAACGTGCTCTTACAGCTTTCGCAGGCTTTATGGTGTTGTTAAGTGTTGCACTCACGTACTTCGTCAGCAGTTACTTTGTGTGGTTTACGGTTTTTATCGGTGCAAACCTGTTTCAGCAGAGCTTTACCGGCTTTTGCCCTGCAACCATTGTGTTAAGAAAATTCTTTGGTTTCAAAACGGAGAAAGAGCTGGCGTTTGCTGCCGGTCATAGTAAGTAGCCGGCCCCGGTTTCCCGCACCTTTAAAGCACCATGCCTTTGCATGGTGTTTTTTGAGTTATCCGCCCTCCTGTCTCTGTTAATCCCCTGTCTGACGAAAATTATCCATCGTGATATTGATTAGCATGCTAACTACATGCTTAAATGATTAGCATGCTAACTAATTGGATGTGCAGTGCAGATGGAAAACAATATCGGATGGTTACTGAGTCGTGCGGCGTTTGCCTGGCGGCACGCCGTAGACCACTACATGGCGGATCTTGGCCTGACTCAGTCCCGCTGGATCGCCATGCTACATCTCGACCGCACCGGTGAAGGATGCAGCCAGAAGGAACTGGCCGGTGATATAGGCATTGAACAGCCTTCGTTGCTACGCACGCTGAATTTGTTAGAAGAGGCCGGGCTCATACTCAGAAAGCCTTGTCCCGATGACGCCAGACGAAAAACCCTCTGGTTTACCGAAAAGGGCAGAGAACTCATGCAGGCCGTTGAGGCCAGAGCATTTGAGGGTCGCCAGCAGATGCTGCGCGGGCTGTCCGATGAAGAACGGTCAGTCTTTTACGGGCTGCTGAGTAAAGTCATCGATAACGCAAACCGTATTTCTACTCCGGAGAATTCATGACCGCAGATGCACAATTTAACCGATGGATGCGCGGCGCATTAGTGCTGTTCATTGCCATTTGTGCTTACATTTTTATTGCCGATTTCAATATTCCCATGACACCTCATTCCATGGTGCAGCGTCCTGTTGTGACTGTGGCACCCAGAGTGTCGGGTGAAGTGATCAGCGTTGCTGTGCGAAACAATCAGCCGGTCCGTAAAGGGGACGTGCTGTTTAAAATTGACGGTACTGACTACGAACTGGCGGTGGAAAAAGCCCGCCTGGCACTGCGGGAAGCGCAGCAGACTAACGACAATTTGCACGCACAGCTGGCCGAAGCGCAGGCAAGTATTATCGAATCACAAGTTACCCTTGCTGAAGACAAACGTGAACATAAGCGTTTAGCCTCGTTAGCTGCTAAAAATCTGGTCAGTACCCAACTGGTCGATCAAAAAATGGCTGAAGTTGAAGCCGCCGGGGCAAGACTGCAGGCTGCACAGGAGCGTAAAAAAGCGTTACAGGTTGAGCTTGGTGATGAAGGGGAAGATAACCTGCGCCTTCGTATTGCTACAAATACGCTTAAACAGGCTGAACTGGATCTGGCGCGAACAACTGTCGTAGCACCTGAAGACGGTGTCATTTCGAATCTGCAACTTTCGCCTGGCATCCAGGCTCAGGCAAATCAATCTTTGCTCTCGCTGGTGGTTACTGGTGAAGAACGTGTCGTTGCCGATTTTCGCGAAAAGAGCCTGAGTAAAATTGGCAATAGCGCAGATGCTCTGGTGGTATTTGATGCCCTTCCCGGGGAAGTGTTTCACGCTTCAGTTGTCAGTAAAGATTTGGGTGTGGCTACAGGACAACTTTTGCCGGACGGGAAGCTGGCCGAACCGGACGTATCCGACCGTTGGGTACGTGATGCCCAGCGTGTCCGTGTGTATGTTGCATTAACCGGCCAGGCTCTGCCCGCCGATATGGTGAGCGGCGCACGGGCGACGGTGTTGCTGCAACGTCATGAGGACGGCATCTTTAACTGGATAGGCGCAACGCAGATGAAAGTTGTCAGTCTGTTGCACTATATCTATTAAGATGGGTATCAGTAAGTTGTCCGGTCTTATACTGAAAAAGCAGCGTGACCATCGCTTTATTAATTCGGCCGGGGATTATTCCCCGCAGGATCAGCGTCGGGTGTTGCGCATAGCCCTTGGCAGCTGTGCCGGGTTTCTCATCAGTAAATACATGAACTGGCCGTACGGCGTATTTTTCGCTGTCTATCCCATGTTATTGCTGGGCATGTTGCCTAAGTTCGACCGCCTGATTGCCTGGCAGTTTATGGTAGGTGTGGCGGTGAATGTGGTGGAAATCTATCTGCTGAATGTGTTTTTCAAACATCATCCGGCTTTAATGATAATGGGTGTGTTTGCAGTATTTTTTGTTCATTTCAGGTTGATGGCTAAAGGTTCGCACTTCCTGCTATGGGCCTCCGGAATTGTCACTCTCTCAGTGTTGCTCCATTTTTCAAGCTATCCGGATGCATCACTAACCGATATGACAATGGCGGCATTCCTCGCCACGCTGATATCCGTTATTTCTGCAGCGGTGCTCTACTGGCTGATACCGGAGACTGATCCCATCGCACCGCCACCACAGCATAACGTGACGTTTGCACAGATTAATCACCGCACGCTGATGGGGGCGATTCTGGCGACGCTGTCATTCGTTGTCTTTCAAATTTTCGATTTGAAAGATTCCTTGTCTGCGCAGGTAGCAACCGTACTCGTGCTGTTTCCCATGACCTTCCGCGGCTCGCTGGAAAACTCCATGAAGCGGGCGAAAGGCGTTGCCCTTGGGTGTGCGCTGGGTATTACCGTACAATTATTTATGTACGATCTGATCCGCTATCTTCCCCTGGTCGTGATTGCGATGTTTATCACCGTTATGCTCACGGCACGGTTGCATCTGATTGAACGCACCGGTTCAGGTATGGGCTTTGGTGCCTTAACCACCATTGGCATTTTGTTCGGGCAGTATCTTCAGCCCAATTCAGACATGCTGTACAGCAGTATGTACCGCTTTTCCTCTGTCGTTATCGCACTGTCACTTCTTATGAGCCTGGCGTGGCTGCTGGATGGTTTTTTAAATCGATTCGCGATTACGCGAAATGTATGATGCAGTGATAATTTATTGAAGGAAAACAGTAATCTTGGAAGTAGCAAGCTTTACAGATTTATTTACCGGAGGCGGGGCAGTATCCGCTGCTGTGGCGCTGGGACTGATTATTCTTGCAGGCCTTACGTCAATGATAACTGCCTCATTCGGTGTCGGTGGCGGTGTTATGTTGCTGGCGACCATGGCAACGGTTGTGCCAGTCGCCGCGTTGATCCCTGTGCACGGACTTGTTCAGTTAGGTTCTAACGGGAGCCGTTCGTGGCTGACCCGTTCACACATCGACTGGGCCATGGTGAAGTGGTTCAGCGGTGGTGCGCTGGCCGGGGCTGTTGCTGCGTCTTTCATTGTGGTGCAACTGCCGCTAATCACCATTCAGTTTACTGTAGCGGGTTTTATCTTATTTTTAGTGTGGGGACCCAAACCGGCGAAAAGGGAGCTGAGCAAAACCGGCCGTTGCATTGCCGGTGCGCTGACGACGGTTGCGACTATGTTTGTGGGCGCGACAGGGCCGCTGGTCGCCGGGTTTGTGCACTGGAATACCGATAATAAGATGACCCTCACCAGTACGTTCGCTACCTGCATGACATTTCAGCATCTGCTTAAAGCCTTTGTTTTCAGCTTTGCCGGATTTGCTTTTTTTCAGTGGTTGCCACTGGTAGTTGCTATGGTAGTCAGCGGCTTTACCGGCACCTGGCTGGGGTTGAAAGTGCTGAAAAAAGTGTCTGATGCGCGCTTTGCACTGCTGTTTAAAGTTATCGTTACCATACTGGCTCTGCGCCTTATCTGGCAGGCAGTGATGTCGCTCTAACGCCTGCTGAGCGTCAGGCCGTATCGCCGGAGTTTTCTGTAAAGTGTTCTGGTGCTTATGCCAAGTACGTCTGCCAGCGCTTCCGGCGTACCGTCGAAGGCTGAGATGATTTTAGACAGGTACGCTTCCTCTGCTTCTTCCAGTGTTTTTAATCTGAGCGGGCCGGACTCCTGTTCGCTTTCCGGTACTGTCAGATGTGAAGGCAAGTCCGCCGGAGTGATGTGTTCATCTACCGATAACAGAGCGGCTTGTTCGGTGACGTTGCGCAATTCTCTGATATTGCCGGGAAATGCATAACGGCTGAGTACGGACAGGGCATCTTTGTTAAAGGTCATCTTCGTGTGCCCGGCTTGCGCCAGGAATTGCCCGCATAGCGCAGGAATGTCTTCCCTGCGCTGGCGTAGAGAAGGCAGGGCGATGGGAAAGCCGGCAATCCGGTAATAGAGATCTTGTCTGAATTCGCCTTTCTCAACCAGCTGTTTAAGGTTTTTGTGTGTAGCGCAGACCAGCCTGAAATCAGAGTGCTTCAGCTTCAGGCTGCCGACAGGACGGTAAGTTCCTGACTCCAGCAATCGCAGCAGCTTGACCTGCATACTCATGGGCACATCGCCAATTTCGTCAAAAAACACCGTGCCGCCACTGGCCACGTCAATGAGTCCTTTTTTCGACGATGATGCGCCGGTAAATGCCCCTTTCTCGTGGCCGAACAGCTCTGATTCAAATAATGACTCAGTCAGTCCGGTGCATTCAATGACTACAAACGGTTTGTCCTTCCGCGGGCTGCTTTCGTGAATAGCGTGAGCGACAAGTTCTTTTCCGGTGCCTGTTTCTCCCTGCAACAACACGGCAATGTCTGCCGGTGCTGCGCGGCTGATTTGATGCAGCATATTCCTGAAAGACGGTGCACTGCCAATGAGTTTCGCATTACCGGCACGGGGAGAAGCAAAGGTGATCTGCTCCAGCACCTCCAGGTAGCCAAGTACCATGCCATCTTCGTCCTCCACCGGCTTCATTGTGATCTGGCAATGAGAATCGCCTGTGCGGGTTTTGTGATTGTGTACCACTGAGCTTGGTCTTTGTGTACTTTTGCATTCAGCAAGGGGGCAGTCTTCTCCGGCTTGATCACAGGGAACAGCATTGTTGTGAGACACGCTGAAGCAGGTACTTTTACCGGTGATGATGTGCTCTTCATAAGTGTCGCGGTAGAGCTGGTTAACCGCATGCACCACATAATCCGGCGTGATAAAAATCGCCGGCTTATCAATCGCATTGATCATCGACTGAATAATAGAAATGTTCACGTTTATGCCCCCTCAGTGAGTTATGACAATTATGTCACAAGATTTGTCAAAAATGACTTTGTTTTTCCGGTGAGAAAGCTTGCGTTGGATCAAATAGCGGCCTGTTCGAAGGGTGTAAGGTAGCGGCTATGAAATTTGCGATGTATCCGAAGTCGTCCGGTGGCTCAAACATCCCTGTTGTGTTCGTTATTCACGCTTTCTGCGCACAATAATTGCGGTTTTTGATTTATCTCACGCTTCTGTGATTGCCAACGTTACTCTGTGGCACGACTTCTGCTCTGCCAGTGATATTAAATTCGGCTACATCGTCGACATTTCGCCAAATTACTAATTAATCGGGAGATGTTCCTAATGAGCGATACATTACTGGAGTTATCGCGCTGGCAGTTTGCATTGACTGCTATGTTCCACTTTATCTTTGTACCCCTTACCTTAGGTATGACTTTCCTGCTTGCCATCATGGAATCGGTTTACGTGATGACCGGCAAGGAAATCTACAAACAGATGACCAAATTCTGGGGTAAGTTGTTCGGGATAAACTTTGCGATTGGTGTGGCTACCGGCCTCACCATGGAGTTCCAGTTCGGTATGAACTGGTCTTATTATTCACATTACGTGGGTGACATTTTTGGCGCGCCGCTGGCTATTGAAGGCCTGATGGCGTTTTTCCTTGAATCAACTTTCGTCGGACTGTTCTTCTTTGGCTGGGACCGCATGTCAAAAGTGAAGCACCTTATGGCTACCTGGCTGGTGGCTATCGGTTCTAACTTTTCGGCGCTTTGGATCCTTATCGCCAACGGCTGGATGCAAAACCCTGTGGGCGCTGACTTCAATGTTGAATCTATGCGGATGGAAATGACCAGCTTCGCTGACGTTATTTTTAATCCGGTGGCACAAGTGAAGTTTGTACACACTGTTTCTGCAGGCTATACAACAGGCGCAATGTTCGTGCTGGCTATCTCCAGTTATTACTTACTGAAACACAAGCATGTTGCGTTTGCCCGCCGCTCTTTTGCCATCGCTGCAAGCTTTGGTCTGGCGTCTGTGTTGTCAGTGATTATTCTGGGCGATGAAAGTGGATACGAAATCGGTGACGTGCAGAAAGTGAAACTTGCCGCCGTTGAAGCGGAGTACGAAACCCATCCTGCGCCTGCGCCATTCACCATCTTTGGTATTCCCAATGACGAAGAAGAGCGTATGGACTACGCCATTCAAATCCCTTACGCCATGGGCATCATCGCCACCCGAAGCTTTGATGAAGAAGTTACCGGCATTAAAGATTTGAAAGAGCAGCACCGTGTTCGCATTTTGTCCGGTGTGCAGGCATACAAGCACATGGATGCAGTGCGTGACGGTTCAGCTACGCCGGCTGAGCAGGCCCTGTTTGACGCAAATAAAGAAAACCTCGGTTATGCCATGCTGCTGCAACCCTTTACGCAGGATATTACGCGGCCTACACCTGAAGCGCTTGAGCGTGCCGTGGATTACAGTATTCCGCCTGTTGCACCGCTGTTTTATTCCTTCCGCTTAATGGTACTGGCAGGCTTTTTAATGCTGGCTCTGTTCGCGGCAGCGTTCTGGTACAGCACTAAACACCGCATTACTCAGCCCCGCTGGTTACTGAAATCAGCCCTCTACGGTTTACCTCTGCCCTGGATTGCCTGTGAAGCAGGCTGGTTCGTCGCCGAGTTTGGTCGTCAGCCATGGTCTATTGCAGAAGTACTGCCGGTCCACGTGTCTGTTTCCAATCTGAGTGTGGGCGATGTGGTATTCACCATGGTGGGCTACACCTTGTTCTACACCGTGATGTTCATTATCAGCTTCTACCTGATGAAGAAATTCGCCAAAAAAGGACCGGTTCCTCCCGGCGATGAACAGGATGAAGCAAGCGTAATTGGTTTAACTGAAAAAGGAGCAAACGCATGATCGATTATGAAGTGTTGCGGGTGATCTGGTGGGTCCTTGTCGGCGTGTTACTGATTGGCTTTGCCATTACCGACGGCTTTGATTTAGGTGTAGGTTCGCTGCTGACGATTATCGGGCGTACCGACGAAGAGCGCCGGGTGATGATTAATACCATCGGCCCGCACTGGGACGGCAACCAGGTGTGGTTCATTACGGCCGGCGGCGCTATTTTTGCTGCCTGGCCAATGATTTATGCCACTGCGTTCTCCGGCTTTTACATCGCGTTATTTCTTACGCTTGCTGCGTTATGGATGCGCCCCATCGGCTTCGATTACCGTAGTAAACTGCCCGGAGCAAAGTGGCGTCAGCGTTGGGACTGGGCGTTGTTTGCCGGCGGATTTGTTCCGGCACTTATCTTTGGTGTTGCGTTCGGAAACCTGTTACAGGGCGTACCCTATGAATTTGATAACACGTTGAAATCCACCTATACCGGCTCTTTCTTCGGGTTATTGAATCCCTTTGCCATCCTGACCGGTCTGGTATCCGTTGCATTACTGCTTAATCACGGTGCCACCTGGTTGCAAATGAAAACAGACGGTTTTGTTGAAGTGCGTGCCCGTGCCACCTCAGTGATCCTGTCTTTGGTGACTGTGGCGTTATTTATTCTGGCCGGCGTGGTTGTAGCCTTCGGCATAGATGGTTATGTGATGAGCTCTGTAGCAGACACTTATGCCGTCTCAAATCCGTTGCACAAAACCGTTGTCACTGAAACCGGCGCGTGGATGAACAACTATGGTACTTACCCCTGGATGATGATTGCACCGGCACTGGGTATTGCAGGTGGCCTGGCGTGCGCGGCCTTTTCAAAAGCAGGCCGTGCGGGATGGGCATTTGTGTCCAGTTCTGCCATGATAGCCGGCGTTATTTTAACGGCGGGGTTCTCAATGTTCCCGTTCCTGATGCCAAGCAGCACAATGCCGGATGCAAGTCTGACAATGTGGGATGCTACATCCAGTGAAATGACATTACGTGTGATGTTCTTCGTAGCCTGTGTATTTGTACCCATTGTACTGTCTTACACCATCTACGGGTTCTACGTGATGCGTGGAAGAGTTAAACAATCTGATTTAGATAAATCTCACGCGATTTACTAGGAGGCATTATGTGGTATTTCACCTGGATCCTTGGCATTTTACTGGCTTGTTCATTTGGCATTATCAACGCCATGTGGCTGGAGTCTACCGAGAACATGGACCGCCCTGATACTGAAGAATAAGGGATAATTTGAGTCGTTCCCTCTCACTTACCCGCTGGTTTCAGCAATCTGTCGCCACCGGAAACCCTGCTCCCCGCAGGGCTCTGGTGGCGCTTACCGTCCTCCACGTTTTACGTGATGCTGCGCTAATTGCGGCATACTGGGGTTTTGCTGCCATGGTGTCGCAGTGGATCATTGACGGGGTTGCCGCTTCGTCCTCACTGTTATGGTTTACTGCAATTTGCCTTGCCGGCGTGTGGCTGAGTCAGGGGTGCAGCATCTGGTTGAATCATCATGGCAGACTAAAACTGCTCTTTCGCTTACAGCAACAGCTATTGCGCACATTTGGCCGTCAGCAACATGCTTTAGTGCGTCAGCATTCAACCTTTCACTGGCAAACCTTGTGGCAAATGCACATCCCTGCTGTGGTGAACTGGCATTTTGATTACCGTGTTCAGCAACTGGTGGCGGTGGTAGTGCCGCTTTTTGCTCTTGTGGTCATTTTCAGTGTCAGCATAGTTGTGGGCGGGAGTTTGTTGATCACTTTACCCATTGTACCGCTGTTTATGATACTGGTTGGTAAAGGTGCCGCGGCATTGCACCGCAAGCATTTTATTGCTCTTGAGCGGCTGGGGCGGCTGTTTACAGACCGGATATCCGCGTTGCCGCTGTTGGCCATGTTTAACGCCCATGATGCACAGGCCAAACGGATAGATACTGCTGGCAAAAGCTTAAGAGAGCGCACCATGAAAGTGGTGTCGGTGGCGTTTTTGTCTACTACCGTACTGGATTTTTTCTCCACCCTCGCCGTTGCGTTAATTGCTGTGTATATCGGGTTTACATTGCTTGGCGAGTTTAATTTAGGAGAGACAATAAACCTTCAACAAGGTTTGTGGCTCTTATTAACTGCCCCTTTACTGCTATCTGAGATGAAGACGCTGGGGCAGTTTTATCATCAAAAAGCGCAGGCTGAGTCTGCCATGGAGGCGATTCAGGATTTATTACATGATTCCCCGCCGGACGAAGCGCCCGCAAGCCATGGCGAAGTGCCAGCAACAAGGGACGAAGCTGCACCAATTACACTAACCGGAGAGCTCACCCGGTCACCTGCGTTAAGCACAAGTACGCTTACCGTCAACCCGGGTGACTGGATCCGTTTAAATGGTGCATCCGGTGCAGGAAAAACCGTGCTGATGGAGTTACTGAGCGGTCAGCGCCCGGGATTAGCAAAGCCGGTATCTGATTACGTTCTGCTTACGCAAACGCCGGTTATTCTGCCGGGCACGGTAAGAGAGAACCTGTGTCTGGCTATGACCTGTTCTGACACGCAGTTACTTGCGGTACTGGACAGCGTGGAACTGGGGGCCTGGCTTTCTATGTTACCTGCGGGACTGGATACGCCAATGGGTGAGCATCCGCCTTTATCCGGTGGTCAGGCGCAGCGACTGGCCATTGCCCGGTTGTTACTCCGGCAAGCACCGGTGTGGTTTCTGGATGAACCTACCGCCCATTTGCCTCAGTCTCAGCATGAAGCGATTTGTCAGATTATCCATCGTAACTGTCAGCATGCAACTGTCATCTGGGCGTCGCACAAGCCACTGCCATCTGACTGGTTCAACGCGCACTGGCTGATAAAAGATGGTCGTGTCTGCGAAACCGAAAGCGCAGAGCTATCCGGAACAGAAGTTAAAACAACAGGAGCAGGCGAATGAAGCAAATCCCTGTAGTCAGCTTATTGCTTGCTATTGCTCACACCAGTGCCGGACTGCTCATTCTTATATTCTCAAGCTGGTTCATTGCGGCCTGCGCACTGATGCCGGTTAACTTAAATTATATGCTGCCGGCAGTCATCATCCGCGCCCTGGCGCTGGTACGTATTGGTGCCGGCTACGGACACATGTGGCTGGCGCATCACGATTTACTGGGACGTACCACGGTGCTTCGCAGTGAACTGTTCAGCAAGCTGAAAGACCATGTATTACATGAAAAAGCAGGCGATGTGGAAAAGCTTGCTGCCCAAACTGAACTGCTGTCGTCGGTTTGGGTGGGATGGGTTGCCCATCAGGCAAGCGCGGTTGTGCTGGTTATTCTGGCAACGGGTATTGTTACGCAACTGGCGCTGCCCGGCACGTTGGCGATGCGGGTCATGGCGGGCCTCTGGCTTGTACTTACACTGTGGCTTGTAGTGTACGGACTTAATCAGTCAGCGAAACAAACCGCTGAAGAAAAGCGTTTCCGGTTCGGTTCAGAGCATTTCTTTAACAGTAGCAGTTTGTGGCATTTATCTGTTAATCGTCGCAACCCTCATTTTGCCTCTGCTCCCGGGCTGGATAAAGTGTGGCGTCATCAGTTTGCCACGGACGTAGCCGGACAATGGGCATTATGGTTGCTGCATGGCTGTGCTATCCTGGCGCTGGTGGCCTTGTTTGCTTTCAATCAGGATAAGGGATTTGGCGACCCGGCATCACTGATTGTTCCCATGTTGCTACTGAGTATTACCGACTGGCTCGGACGGTCAGTGACGACTGCCGCACACCTTGGGCGCTACCGCCAGGCGAAAAGTGCGTTGGCTCAATCAGGAGCCATAGCCTTGCCGGCCATTCACGACACCCAACCCCGGGGGCAAATTCAACTGGAAAGCTTTCAGGCTGTAAATGTCTTGTCAGGTATCGATGCAACTTTGCCTGTTAAAGGTCTGGTTGTGTTATCCGGGCCCTCCGGCTGCGGTAAGTCATCGTTACTTAAAGCACTGGCCGGTCTGGTACAGGCGAAAGGTGATTTGCGTTTTGATGGTGATATTGTGCCGGCCGGCAGACGCAAGGGTTGGGTGTATGCTGAGCAGTCGCCGGTATTGCTGGAGGCCACATTAAGAATGAATCTGGTGCCGGATGAGTCTGTGCAAAGCGACCGGGCACTGAATAATGCGCTTTCTCAATTCGGTCTGGGGCACTTCTCACAACTGGACGAGTGGCTGGGACAGGGAGGCAGAGTACTCTCCGGTGGCGAGGCAAGACGTGTATCGTTAAGCCGGACTTTGCTTGCTTCGCCAAAGGTCTGGCTGGTTGATGAGCCCTTTGAAGGGCTGGATACCGGCAATCAGCAATATGTCGCCGCCGGGCTGACTGCGGCGGCAGAAAATGCGCTGGTGATTATCGCTACCCATGTCACACCGGAAGATATCCGGTGTTCTGCAGACCAATGGATTGAAATGTAACAGGTTTGCCAGCAAACTGGGGGCAGCTTTTAATAAAACTGCCGGAGACGCTTTTGCATTCCCACGATCATCATCACGGACACCACCACGGGCATCATCATGTCAGCGACGGGCAGCGCATCGGGTGGGCGTTCTGGCTTAACTTTATCTTCACGATCATCGAATTTATCGGCGGCTGGCTCACTAACTCCGTGGCAATTATGGCTGATGCCGTTCACGACTTAGGGGATTCGCTATCCATAGGCCTGGCCTGGTATCTCAGCAAAGTAGGGCACAAAAAAGCCGACGAACAATACACTTATGGTTACAAGCGCCTGAGTTTGCTGGGCGCGATGATCAATGGGCTGATTTTGATTGTGGGTTCCGTTTGGGTGTTATCGGAAGCCATTCCCCGTTTGTGGGCACCTGAAATGCCCGTGACTGAAGGCATGATTGCGCTGGCGATTTTAGGGATCGTGGTCAATGGCGTAGCCGCTTACAAGCTGTCTGGCGGAAACACGCTTAATGAAAAGGTACTGAACTGGCACTTACTGGAAGATGTACTCGGGTGGGTTGCCGTACTGATCGTGGGGATTGTGCTTCAATTCGTAAACTGGCCGGTGCTTGACCCTCTACTCTCGGTGCTGTTTACCCTGTTTATTTTGTTCAATGTAGGCCGCTACGTTTATCAGACAGTACGCTTATTTTTACAGGGCAGTCCGGATGCTAAACAACAGCAGGAAATTCACTCTGCATTATTATCTGTTGAACACGTCAGCAACCTTCACCATGTTCATTTCTGGTCTCTTGACGGCGAACAGCATGTGCTGACTGCTCACATTGAGCTCGCCTGCGACGTGGATGCCGCCACAGCCCGGGCCCTTAAAAAGCAAATAGACGACAAGCTCTCCGGATTTAATCTGGCACATACCACCATCGAACTTGAAATGCCCGGCGAGGTCTGCCGCGATACTGATGACCATGACCATGACCATGACCATGACCATGACCATGACCATGACCATGACCATGACCATGACCATGACCATAAAGGTTGATTTGCGGAAATAAAACAAAGAAAAGGCGCTGATTAGCGCCTTTGTTAGTTCTGTAGTTACATCAGCTTTTCAAGGGTGATGGGCAATTCCCTGACCCGTTTACCTGTTGCATGATAAACCGCGTTGGCTACCGCGGCGGCGAGGCCGGTGATGCCTATTTCTCCAAGACCCTTTGCGCCCACTTCACTGAAGTTATAGTCGGGCTTATCGAGAAATATTACCTCCAGCTCATCAGGCATATCACCGTGAACAGGCATCAGGTACTCCGCGATATTGTTGTTAACGGGGCGGCCGGTCCGCTCGTCATATTCGGTGTGTTCAAACATCGCCATGCCGATACCCATCACAATGGCACCTTCAACCTGGTTAGCTGCTGTTTTGTGGTTAACAATTTTGCCCACGTCAATGGCACTGACCACACGGGATACCCGTAAGTCGACGATTTCGGGATCCCAGCGAATTTCCACAAAGTGAGCGCCGAATACGCGGCTGGAATAGCCTTCTTTCATAGCGCCATCGGTACTGCCTTCGCCTTCCGCGCTTCCTGCCTTAATGGCCTTGAGGATGTCGCTGAACGACCGCGCGGTGCCTGATTGCGAAGAAAGTTGCCCGTTTTTAAATGTAAGGTCTTCTTCACTTTCACCGGCAAAAGGAGACTTGTCCATCACCGCATAGGTTTTCAGTTCGGATATGGCATTCTCACAGGCTTGCTTCACTGCAGGAAGCAAACTGGCTGTTGCCCATGAGCCACCGGAAAGCGGGCCGGCCACTAAGTCAGAATCACCGATTTTAACTTCTACTTTTTCCACCGGTATGCCTGTGGCGGCAGATACGGTCTGTGCCATGACATTGTACGTGCCGGTACCGATGTCCTGCACCGCACAAGACACGCGTATTTTACCATTAGCTAAGAAGGAAACCCTGGCTTTGCTGGATGACTTCATCGCATCCCAGGCACATGCTGCTACACCCCAGCCAAGGATGTCTTTACCATCGCGCATAGAACCCGGTTCCGGATTGCGTTTATCCCAGCCGAATTTAGCCGCGCCTTTGTCGTAGGCTTCTAAGATGTTGATATCAGACCAAGGTAAGTCTTCTACCTGATTACGATCAGTGAAGTTTTTCCGGCGTAAGGTCAGCGGATCCATATTCATCGCCACAGCCAGTTCATCCATGGCTGATTCCAGCGCAAAGATACCCGGCGCGGCACCCGGCGCCCTCATAGCGGCAGGGCTGCCGGTGTTCATCTGAATTACGCTGTTGGCAATATCCACATTGGGGCATTGATAAAAAATCGGCGCGGTACGGCCGGCGGTTTCCACCCGTATATCAATTTCTGATGTGCTGTTAAGCGTATGCTGAGTCATAGACGTCAGATTACCCTCAGCATCGGCACTGATTTTAAAGGTTTGCTCTGTGGCCGAACGGTGCCCTGTGGTGGTAAACATCTGCGCTCTGGGGACCATGAAATGTACCGGCTTACCCACTTCCCGCGAAATCGCCGCCGTGGCAATACAATGGGGCCAGGTGAACAACTTACCACCGAATCCTGAACCTAAAAACGGCGTACGCACCACGACATTCTCAGGAACCAGACCAAATACCCTTGCGAGGGTGTTACGGCTGAATGTCACGCCTTGTGTGGCTTCGTAAACCACCAGCTTGCCGTCTTCCCACTGCGCCGCTGTGGCATGCATTTCCATAGGGTTGTGGGTTTCAAAAGGTGTGGTGTAAACCGCTTCGTGCTGATAAGCCGATTGGGTGAAGGCTGCTTCAGCGTCTCCACGGCTTTTCTCAGAAGGCTTCTGCTCTATGGGTGATACACCTGCCGCTCTGGCCTGTTTTATAGAGGTCACAGATTGTGCTTCTGAATAGGTGACTTTCACCTTCAATGCGGCTTCGCGGGCTTTCGCAAAGCTGTTCGCCACAACATAAGCGACAAGCTGACCGGCATAATAGATGGTGTCATCTTCAAAGGGCAGACGGCTCTCATCAACTTTAAGCCCCTTGGCCATGTTCGCAGGCACATGGTAAAGCTTGTCTGTAAAGTGGTTGTGGTGAAACACATCTACGACTCCCGGCATTTGTCTGGTCGCCGAGGTATCGAGGGATGTGATTTTTCCCTTAGCGATAGTGCTGTACACACCGTAGCCGTAAAGCATTCCGGGCAGATGGTTATCGGCAGAATATTTTGCCCTTCCGGTCAGCTTATCCGGTCCGTCGACGCGGGGAAGGGCGGCGCCCATGATGTCGCTGGCATTTAAGTCAATAGTCATGGTGTCCTCCTACGCGGTGATGGTTTTAAGGCTGCGGACAATCGCTTGTTGTCCCAGTGGAATTTTAAACCCGTTCTGAGACTGGGGCCTGGCTGCCACAAAAGCGATAGCTGCTGCCTTTTCAAATGCCGCCTGAGACGGTGTTTTACCCTTCAACGATTGCTCTGCCTCAAAGGCACGCCAGGGCTTTGTACCTACTCCGCCCATCGCAATGCGGGCGTCGCTGATGGTTGAGCCCGAGAGGGACACAATTACGGCACTGGAAGCCAGCGCAAACTGATAAGACGCTCTGTCTCTCAGTTTCAGGTAGTGTGACCGGTTGCCGGGCAAGGGCTTGTCTAAAATTACGTGGGTGATGAGTTCGCCCGGGGCCAGATTGTGCTCTTTGTCCGGACTGCTGCCCGGAAGCAAATGAAAGTCGGTAAAAGGAATTTCCCTCTCTCCTTCAGGGCCGGATACTAAAATCGTGGCACCAATGGCGGCCATCGCCACACACATGTCTGACGGATGGCTGGCAATGCAGTGTTCGCTGGTGCCCAGCACTGCGTGAACAGAACGGTTATTACCTTTTATGGCAGAGCAACCGCTACCCGGTGCCCTTTTGTTACAGGGCGATACGCCGTCGCGGTAGTACGGGCAGCGTACTTTCTGCATAACATTGCCGCCGGTAGTGGCTTTGTTCCGTAAAGAAGTTGAAGCACCGGAGAGCAAGGCTTCTGATAAAACAGCGTAACGGGCCTTCACTTCAGGATGCCAGGCAAGGTCGTTATTGGTGACCAGCGCGCCAATTTTAAGCCGCCCGTCTTTTAATTTTTCAATGTCGTAAAGTGGCAGGCTGTTGATATCCACCAGGGTATCAGGCTGCATTACATCCAGCTTCACCAGATCAATAAGGGTCGAGCCGCCGGCCAGAAATGCATTGGCTTGTGTCGCTTTTGCTTTTACTGCCTGTGCGGTATCTTCTGCTCTTACGTAGGAAAATTGTCGCATGATGCCTCCTTACACGTGTTTGCTGGCTTGCTGCATAGCAGAAAGAATATTCTTGTACGCACCACACCGGCAGATGTTGCCGCTCATAGCTTCCCGCCAGGCTTCAGGACTGGCCGGAATATCATCACTGCGAATCACATAATCTGCGGTCATCATCTGTCCGGCAGTACAGTAGCCGCACTGAAAGGCATCATTTTCGTGAAAGGCTTTTTGCACCGCACTCATCTCACCATTTTCTGATAATCCTTCGATGGTGGTGATGTCATCGCCATCGTGCATCACCGCCAGACTCAAACAGCTGTTAATGACTTTGCCGTTCACATGCAGGTTGCAGGCACCGCACTGACCGTGGTCACAGCCTTTCTTGGTACCGGTCAGTTGCAGGTCGTCACGAAGTACATCAAGTAACACTGCATTAGGTTGGACTTTCATTTTTCTGGCTTCACCATTGATCTTGAGGGTGATGGCTACTTTCGACAGCGCTTCCGGGTCGTTTGCTTCAATGGCTGATTCCGGTGCTGAGGTACTTCTTGCAGCGCAACCACTTGCCGCAACCGCAACGCCGGATACGCCAACGCCCTTAAGAAAGTTCCGGCGTGAGCGGGACGCCGTGCTGTTTTTAAAAACTTCTCCGTTTTTCTGATATGGCTTCAACTTATCTTGTGCCATGGATCACTCCTGTTCGGTCTGTGGTGAGGGTGGTGCATAAATGCCAGTGAAATTCACAAGAAAAACTCAGTGTGGAATGGTGAACTGATGCATAAACTTTCACTGTAACGGTCCACATGCCTACGGGGACGGTGTATGGCTGAGATCAACCTGTGCGGATGGAAAGGACGGGATAGACCTGCTCGCATTATTTTAGTTTATTAAAATCAATTTGTTAGCGATTGATGAAGAGAACTAATAGGCGAAAGTTTAATGATTCATTGATCTTTATCCGCGTGATAAATCCGCAATTTGTGGTGCTTTTCATTTACAGAAACTAACGGTGCTTGTGTCTGCTGTGATGTACAGATACGAATGGTTTACTGATATTAGTTTTCAGTGTGCTCTTTAGCCGGCAGTGACGAACAGGTATGCTGAGTATGTTTCCTCAATACAACGACAGGACGAATAACGATGACAAAAACCGAACCTATGGAAACGACGTTTGACGTGCGCTTTTATGAAACAGACGGGCTTGGTCACGTGGGTAACACCGTGCATGTGGGATGGCTGGAAGCCGCAAGAGATCCTCTATTCCGGCTGTTTGTACCAGACCTGGACTTAACCGCCTGGCCACTGATTCTGGCCAGCTACAAGGTCGACTTTCTGAAGCAAATTTATTACGGAAAATCCGTCACCGTGAAAACATGGGTAGGGCGCCTGGGGAGCAGTTCTTTTGATGTGTATCAGGAGATCTGGCAGGAGGGTGAGCACTGCGCAACGGGAACGACCACTATGGTGCATTTCAATTACAACACGCAAAAAGCCGAACCTGTTCCTGATGCAGTAAGGGAAAAGATGCAGACTTGGTTGAAGGACTAGTCGATGTACGGAAAAGACACAGATTTTATTACGGTAACAGACGACGTCCTGTCACCGGAGCTATGTAAAGATATCATCGCCGCATTTGATGGCAGCGCTAACCTTGCTCCCGGCAAAACCGGCGGAGGGATTGATACTGACAAAAAGCGCAGCACAGATGTTTCCTTCACTCAGGATCCAGTATTCCAACCCTTTCACAAAGAGGTGATGACGAAAACGGGAAATGAACTGTTAAAGTATATTGATGAGTATTTCTTTGCGCTGGTAGGGCCCATTGGCCTGACAGTGAGACATCCGCAAACCGGGCAACCGGTGAAGCTTACCGGCGACAACTATGCGGAAGTGGGGCGCCCGAATCTGGCTAATATGGTGAATTATTTGTTCAGGATCGGAGATATCAATACCCAGCGTTATAAAGCCGCAGAAGGGGGTTACCCGTACTGGCATTCAGAAGTCTATCCGCAACTTCAACACAATGATGCCCTGCACCGCGTTATGCTGTTTATGTTTTACTTAAATGATGTAGAAGAAGGCGGGGAAACGGATTTTTACTATCAGGGAAAAAGTATCGAGCCTAAAGCAGGCAGAATGGTGATTGCCCCCGCTCATTTTACCCATACTCACCGGGGCAATATTCCGGTGAGTAATGATAAATACATCCTCACTTCATGGATGCTGTTTAACCGCGCTGAACAAATTTATACGCAGTAATTTCTGCGTATTATGCTGGAGGATCAGTACGCGGTGACGGAAACACCGGTCATACGGTAGCCCACTGAGGCGATATCACCTTTCCAGCCTTCGGTAGAAAGGGTGCCGGTTACCCAGATGGCGTCGTATAAATCTTCGATGGCGACGCCTTTTTCAAAGGTCACATGCACGATTTGGTTGGATGCCGGTGGTGGAACGTGAATACATGCGCCGAAATAGGGAACCAGTAAAAATTCTGTGGTCAGTTCGTCAGTACCTTCCAGCGGCACCACAAACCCCGGAATTTTAACCAGCTTATCATTGTACTTTTCAACCACTGGCGCATCAGGCTGCAATTGCGCCATGGTACTTTCGTGGCTGGCAACCGGCGGCGGAGCGAGTTCGTTAAAGCCCGGCGGGACCAAATCTTCCCAGTAAACCTCTTCTGGTTCGTTTGCCAGTGCTGGCATTGCCATGACTGAGATGATCAGGGTTAGCATTGCGGTGATTTTGTGTGATAAAGCCATAGTTCACTCTTGTCGTTATTACTCAGTCGCCGGAGGCAGCATTTCAGGATACAGATACTATTATCGCATGGATCCCTGAAGGGGAAAGTGCCGTTCAGCGATGGCTGATGCCTGATAGACGAAAGATACAAAAAAGCGGCGTGTCCTTAACGGATCACGCCGCTTTTCAGAGAAGCTGTTTTTTACAGCATCGGCTTCAGGAACCGGCCGGTATGAGACTGCTTCGCTTTAGCAATGTCTTCCGGTGTACCTTCTGCGATGATCTGACCGCCCCCTGAACCGCCTTCGGGGCCAAGGTCGACCAGCCAGTCAGCGGTTTTGATAACATCCAGATTGTGCTCAATGACCACGACAGTGTTGCCATGATCTCTCAGGCGGTGCAGTACAGCCAGCAACTGTTTAATATCATGGAAATGCAGACCGGTAGTCGGTTCATCCAGAATGTAAAGTGTCTGGCCGGTGTCCCGCTTCGACAGTTCTTTTGCCAGTTTCACCCGTTGCGCTTCACCACCGGACAGCGTTGTTGCTGCCTGGCCTAAACGCACGTATGACAAGCCTACATCAATCAGTGTTTGCAGCTTACGGGCAATGGCAGGAATGGCGTCAAAGAACTCTCTGGCCTCTTCCACCGTCATTTCCAGCACTTCGTGGATGTTCTTTGCTTTGTACTGAATTTCCAGCGTTTCACGGTTGTACCGTTTACCTTTACACACATCACATGGCACATATACGTCTGGCAGGAAGTGCATTTCTACCTTAATGACACCGTCGCCCTGACAGGCTTCACAGCGGCCACCTTTTACGTTAAAGCTGAAGCGGCCCACTTTGTAACCCCGTGAACGGGCTTCCTGTGTTCCGGCAAACAATTCACGGATGGATGTAAAAATGCCTGCGTAAGTGGCCGGATTCGAGCGGGGCGTACGGCCAATCGGGCTCTGATCGATGTCGACCACTTTATCCATCATTTCCAGCCCTTTCATGGTTTTGTACGGAGCCGGCTCAGATGTAGTGGCTTTATTCAGTTCGCGGTGCGCAATTTTAAAGAAGGTATCGTTAATCAGCGTCGATTTGCCTGAGCCCGATACGCCGGTAACACAAGTCATTACGCCAACCGGAATCTTCAGGGTTACATCTTTCAGGTTGTTGCCTGAGGCACCTGTCAGCGTTAGCCATTTATCATCTTTCGCACTGTTGCGCTTTTCCGGTACTTCAATTTTTTCACGACCAGACAGATATTTGCCGGTAAGTGAGTCTTCACTGTCAAGAATATCTTGCATAGTACCGGCAGCAATGACCTGACCACCGTGAACACCGGCACCGGGACCGATATCAACAATGTAATCCGCCTCGCGGATAGCATCTTCATCGTGCTCAACAACCAATACAGTGTTACCTAAATCCCGCAGGTGCGTGAGCGTCTTCAACAGACGTTCATTATCACGTTGGTGCAGACCGATGGAAGGTTCATCGAGTACGTACATAACGCCGACAAGTCCGGCGCCAATCTGGCTGGCCAGTCGGATACGCTGGGCTTCACCGCCTGA
The DNA here is from genome assembly GCF_056161165.1 of Alteromonas sp. ABV2_168. Lineage (NCBI taxonomy): Bacteria > Pseudomonadati > Pseudomonadota > Gammaproteobacteria > Alteromonadales > Alteromonadaceae > Alteromonas > Alteromonas sp. ABV2_168. The sequence goes on from NZ_JBSWYQ010000001.1 coordinate 429,340, forward strand.
AAGGGTGTCGGCACTGCGGGACATAGACAGATAATTCAGACCTACGTTTACCAGAAACCCCAGGCGGTCGAGAATTTCTTTTAAAATCTTCTCGGCAATCTGCGCTTTCTGCCCGCTCAGGCTCAGTGTTTCAAAGAAATCAAAGGCGTCTGCGATAGACATATCTGCGATTTTCGGCAGATTGGTGCCTTCAATAAATACGTTTCGCGCTTCCGTACGCAGTCGTGTTCCGCCGCAGCTGTTACAGGGTTGCTGACTCAGATTTTTAGCCAGTTCTTCCCTGACTGCATTGGACTCAGTTTCGCGGTAGCGACGTTCCATATTCGGAATGATGCCTTCGAACGGATGCTTGCGCTCCATCACATCGCCGCGCTCGTTGATGTACTTGAAGTTCAGAGACTTACCCTTTGAACCATACAGCACCACATCACGGGCCTCATCAGAAAGCTCGTTGAAAGGCGCTGTAAGGCTGAATTTGTAGGCATCGGCGACAGCTTGCAGCATCTGAAAGTAGTAGTAGCTTCGTTTATCCCAGCCACGGATCGCGCCGCCGGATAAACTCAATTCATCATTCGAGACCACCAGAACCGGATCGAAGAACTGTCTTGTTCCCAGTCCGTCACACGTCGGACAGGCACCGGCAGGGTTGTTAAATGAGAACAGCCGTGGCTCCAGTTCACTTAAACTATAACCACAGTGGGGACAGGCAAAATTTGCGGAGAACATGATTTCGTCCGCGTCCGGCTCATCCATGTAAGCGACTTTGGCATTTCCGCCAGCCAGTTCCAATGCTGTCTCAAAGGACTCTGCCAGACGAAGTTGCAAATCGTCCCGCACTTTAAACCGGTCGACCACCACTTCAATGGTGTGCTTCTTGCGCAAATCCAGTTCGGGTGGATCGGATAAATCACACACTTCGCCGTCGATGCGGGCCCGGATAAAGCCTTGCGCAGCAAGATTCTGCAATGTTTTGACGTGCTCACCTTTCCGCTCCTGAATAACCGGTGCCAGCAGCATCAGCTTGGTACCTTCAGGCATAGACAGCACTTTATCTACCATCTGACTGATAGTCTGGGCGTCCAGCGGTACATCGTGGTCAGGACAACGTGGTGTACCGACCCGCGCAAACATTAAACGTAAGTAATCATAAATTTCTGTAATGGTACCAACGGTTGAGCGGGGGTTGTGCGACGTCGACTTTTGTTCAATGGAAATGGCCGGTGACAACCCTTCGATGTGATCCACGTCCGGTTTTTCCATCATTGATAAAAACTGACGGGCATACGCCGACAATGATTCAACATAACGGCGCTGACCTTCAGCGTACAGTGTGTCGAATGCTAATGAGGATTTACCGGAGCCAGACAGACCCGTAATCACAACAAGTTTGTCTCTGGGAAGGGTTAAATCGATGTTTTTGAGGTTGTGGGTGCGGGCACCGCGAATTTCGATTTTATCCATTGAAGCCTGAGAATTGCCAAAAGAGAAAGTATGCCACAACGGGCACGAAAATTAATCATTAACTACGTTTAAGTTATTAGTGGGATCACACCCGGACCATTATCAGACACTGGGCGAATGTTGGTTTTGTGTTACACTTCGCGGCCTGAGAAAGAGAAGCACGGGAACACACTTGAACGCACTTGAAGTTCGCGCCGCATTAGCACTGGCGCTGGTATATGTATTGCGCATGATGGGGCTGTTTATGGTCATGCCCGTGCTGGCCGTGGCGGCGATGGATTACCCTGATTATTCACCTTTGCTGGTGGGTTTAGCGATAGGTGGTTACGGACTGACTCAGGCAGCGCTGCAAATTCCCATGGGCATGATGTCAGACCGTTGGGGCCGCAAACCGGTTATTCTGCTCGGACTGTGTATTTTTGCCGCCGGCTCTTTCATCGCCGCATCAGCCGACAGCATGGTGATGATGATTGCAGGACGTATCCTGCAGGGGGCGGGTGCTATTGCCGGTGCAATTATGGCGCTGGCCACTGATGTGAGCCGGGAAACCCAGCGTGCCAAAGTCATGGCCGTCATTGGTATTGCCATTGGCTTCTCATTCTATCTTGCGGTGCTTGTAGGTCCCTTAATTGCTCAGAACTGGGGACTGTCCGGCGTATTTGGTGTCACCGGTGTGCTTGCTATTTGTTGTATGCCGCTGGTCAAATGGGTGGTGCCTGATGTCAGTATCAGCGCCAGCGGAGATACCCTTCCCCATGTGTCTGAAATCAAGTCTCTGTTTGTTTCACCCCAGCTCTGGCGACTGAATGTCAGCGTGATGGCGCTGCATATGATGATAACTCTGTTGTTTGTTCAGTTGCCCATTACTCTGACTCAGTTTGATATGACACTGGAGAGCCACTGGACGATTTATTTACCGGTATTAGCCGTGTCGATTATCGGTCTGATAGTGCTGATGGGGATCAGCCGGGGACAAACGCCGAAATCCGTGGTGATTACCGCTGCAGCGTTGATGATGACCGCTTTTCTGATGCTTAATATGCAGGACCACCACATGTGGGTCGTGTTTGCTGCGGTCATCCTGTTTTTTACCGGGTTTAACTATCTGGAAGCCAGCCTGCCTGCACTGGTCTCTACTATTGCTCCGGCCGGACAGAAGGGCAGTGCAATGGGCATTTATGCCAGCTTTCAGTTCTTCGGGGCGTTCCTGGGCGGTGTCTTGTCCGGCGTTGTGACCGACATCTGGACACCTAAAACCGCTTACCTCGCAGGCGCCACCGGTGCATGTGTCTGGATGGTCATACTGTTTGGCTTGAAAGAAGTGATGAAGCTAAAGCGGCTTTCCATGCAGGTATCATTCGATAAGGTTGATCCTGCAGTACTGGAAACTGAACTGCATAAACTGGAAGGTGTCCATGAAGTGGTGGCTTCCCGTGAGGAAAGTGCAGTTTATCTGAAAATCACCAAAGCATTTGATACGTCGGCCGCGCGGGCGCTGCTGGCAAAATACGCCTGAGGTTTCAGGTGTTCCGGTATTCATCCTGATTTCCGTTTCTGCCGTATCCTGATTACTATGCGGCGGCAACGGATTACTGTAATGTATTCTGCTGTAATGTCCCTGATTGTTAAATGAGCGTAGAGTTAAGTGTTCAGATTGGTTCGTAATTTTCTTTTGCTGGCATGTGTCTTTCAGCTTTCGGGCTGTGCTATTGATGTCAGTTCCTCCAGTTTCCTGCATCAGGATGCCTCCGCGTCCGGCCTTGATACCACTGCACTGAGTCAGGCTGTGAATAAAGATGAAGCGGCGATGACCATTACCACGGTAGAAATCGTGAATGGTGAAGAGTTGACACTTAAAGGTGTGGCTGTGGCGTATCCGGACCCTATCGTTAACGTTGTGTTGTTTGCCGATAATGGCATGACCATCAGTAAAAATTCAGCGCTGTTGCACGAGTTCGGAAAGCTGCCGGCGAATGTCTTGTGGGTGGATTATCAGGGCACGGGTGCCAGCGATAAGGCCAAAAGAGCAAGAATGTATAATCTCAAACGGGATTCTCTGCTGGTTTACGATTATGCCAAAGAAGTTTTTGCTAATGATTTACCTACGGTGGTACACGGCATTTCCATGGGGACCATTTTCGCCAGCTATGTAGCGGTGAAGCGGGATATCGACGGTCTGGTACTCGACAGCGCGATTAACAAAGTGAATGATGTTGTACAGAACATGGTGCCGGACTGGACCAAAACATTCACCTTTCTGAAGGTGTCTCCGGAACTGGCGATTATCGAAAACGATGATTTTATCCGTCAGTTTGATAAGCCGCTTTTCCTGGTGGTAGGAGACAAAGACCGGACTACGCCGATCACGTTCAGCCGGGAGTTGTATGAAGTGTCACCCAGCACAGATAAGTGGATTTACGTTGTACCGGGTGGTAAGCACAACAAGTCTATGACATATCCCGATGTGAAAGGGCAGTACCGGATGTTTGTGCGCTCGCTGAAATCCGGCAGATAAAGACTACGCGGCGCAGCAGGAAAAAGAGCGGCATGGCCGCTCTTTTTCGTTTCAGGCTATTTTCTGAAGTTGGTTTCTGAGGTTGCAGCCCAGAATGCGAAGGCGCTGAAGATCCCGGTATTTACCTTCAGTGCTTCCGGCTCAACTTTATCCAGCGTGTCGTTCTCAGTGTGGTGGTAGTCGAAATAATCACTGCCGTCCGGAGAGAAGTTAATCGCCGGCTGACCGGCTTCGCCCAGTGCACTCATGTCTGACTGGCCCTTAGCGTCGTTTTTGTCTGACATTCCCACACCGTAAGGTGCAAGGTATTCAGCAAAGTCGCGCACTTCAGACAGTGCCTGTGTGCCCACGCCCGGAGTCAGTTCGTAAATAGCGCCGTTACCAAAATCCCACTCTGCGCCAATGACGTGCTTATCCATATCGTTCTTATGCTGTACAACATAATCTTTAGCTCCGTAGAGTCCGATTTCTTCAGCAGCAAACAAAATTACCCGTACAGTGCGTGCCGGACGCTGTGGTAATTCAGCAATGTAATGGCCTGTTGCCAGCGTAATGCCGATGCCGATACCGTCATCAATGGCGCCGGTACCCACATCCCAGCTGTCCAGGTGTGCTCCCAGCGTGACAACTTCTTCCGGGTGTTCACTGCCGGTCACATCGCCGATAACATTGGCGATGGTCGCTACGCGGCCCGTAGGTCCGCTGGCGGACGTATTGAGGGAAAACATGACCGGCTCATCACGGGTCAGCATATTATCCAGTAGATCTGCGTCGGGATTTGAAATCGCCACAGCAGGAATGCGTTTAATGTTTTCTTCGTATTGCATCACCCCGGTGTGAGCAAGACGGTTGTCATCGGTGCCTACTGAGCGTAACAGAAATGCTACAGCGCCTTTTTCAGCAGCAATGGATGCACCGGCTACTCTGGCGCCAACAGCTTTACCGTAGCCGTGTCCGTCTTTGTGACGTTCCATACGATAAGCCACATAGGCTATTTTGCCATCAAGAGAACCGGGTTTAGCGGCTTTCAGTGCGTCCAGCGTAGCAAACCGGACAACTTCAGCTTCAAGGGGGTTTCCGTCTGTTCCCACACTGCCGCCAAGTGCCAGCGCTGTGACTTTATGCGGGTAAGGGGCTGAAATCGACGCGGTTAAATCGCCGCGGGTCCACAGCGGAACCTTGCTTTCTTCTATCCATACTTTATCAAAACCCAGGCGCTTCATGGTGTCCTGAGCCCACGCGACAGCCTTTTCAGAACCGGGTGTCCCGGCAAGCCTAGGGCCGACTTCTGTGGTCAGAGATTCGATGATCTGATAAGACAGATTGTCCTGTCTTGCGTTGGTTTGTAATAAATCCAGAATGACTTTCTGATCGTCAGTGACTGCCTGACTTTGCAGAGGAAGCGCGAAACAGGCACCGGTGAGCAGTGCCAGCAGGGTTTTATTTTTCATTGTTGTTCCTGTGTAGCGGAAGCGGGTTGAGAACCCTACTTTAACGCCTGTTGTGTTCGCAATTCACGGCATTTACGACCGTTACGGCAATGCAAAGGATTAAAGCGCTCCCTTACCCTGCCAGGGAAACACCAGGGGGACAAACCAGTATGTAACTGCGAATACTATCAGAAGGAGCGGGGTGCCCAGCTTAATGAAATCGATGAAACGGTAACGGCCCGGCTCAACCACAAGCGTGACCACCGGGGAGGCCACAGGGGTAAGAAATGCTGCAGAGGCAGCAAACAACACAGTCACTGCAAGCGGATAGGGAGATACTCCTGCCTGCTCTGCAGCGGTGATGGCAATCGGGGCCATCAGTACCGCTGATGCGGTATTAGACAGAAAGTTGGTGAGTACTACGGTAATAAAAAACAGCAGCACCAGTAGTACTTGCGGGTCTTTTCCTCCCGCCAGTGTCATCAACATACCGACAATCATTTTCGTTCCGCCGCTGGTATCCAGGGCTGTGGCAAGGGGAAGCATGCCGGCAATCAGTACCAGTGACTGCCAGTGTATCGCTCTGTAAGCCTCTTCAGCAGATAAGCACCGCCCTGTAACCGCCACCGCTACCAGCATCAGAACGGCGATGACCAGTGGCATGACATCGAACAACGAAATCAACACCATCACGGCAACAATTATGAGTGCCAGCGGCATTTTCTTATAAGCCGGTGCAACGTCATCTCCTTCTGAGGCCCGTTCAAGGACAACGAAGTCGTGGTTCTGATCTTCCAGCGCTTTAATGTTTTTCCAGGCGCCGGTCACCAGCAGGCTGTCAGACGGGGCCAGCCGAACATCTTCTGCAGCAGGTATGGCTTGCTGATTGCGGCGAAGGCCAATGACATCCAGATGATAACGGTCGCGGAACCGCACATCCTTAATTGTTTTCCCTGCCAGCCTGGAATTCGGGTGAATAAGCACTGCTGTTGCACCAAGCTCCCAGTTTTCCTGTTGTTTCTGCGTTGCAGACAGTGTTACCGGCTTTAGCTGAAGTGAAGTACAGGCCGTGTGAAGTTGCTCCGGATCGCCTGAAAGATGAAGAATATCTTTTTCCGATAACACAAAACCGGCGTGAGGCGCCGTGAAATACTGATGTTGTCCGTTTTGATGGCGGGCAATGCCGATAATGCGGATGCCGTAACCGGTATAGAGTTCGCTCATCCCGACAGTCACGCCGTTCAGTGAGCTTCGGGCGCTTATCATCACATCAGTGATCTCACGGTCGCTGCGGTAATCTTCCATCAGATGCGCCAGTTTCCGGTGATAGATATCCGGAACCTGCGCGGCATCGTTCTGTGGCAGTAATTTGCGGCCTGCAAAAACGACAAAAATAATGGTGGCAGCAAGAATGAGCAGGCCGGGTAACGAGAAGGAAAAGAACCCTAAAGGCGCGTAGCCGGACTCACTGAGTCTCGCGCTGATCACCAGATTTGGCGGCGTGGCAATCAGTGTGAGCATTCCAGACACCAGTGCGGCGAATGACATGGGAAGCAACAGTGACGACGCAGGCAGCTGATTGCGTTTTGCAATACCGAGAATGACAGGAATGAAAATCGCCACCACCGCAGTGGAGCTCATGATGGCACTCAGAAAGGCGCTGGCAAGCATAATAATGGCCAGCAGGCCGTGTTTGCTCTTCTTGCCGGCAGACTGAATGATGTCGCCGGTGATACTGGCTACGCCGGTTTTATCCAGCATTTCACCGATGACCAGCAGACCGGCAATCAGTACAACCACGCTGTTGCCGAAGCCGGATACCGCCTCGCGGGCAGACATGATGCCGCTGAGGGTGAGGGCTGAAATGACCCCGATGGCAATAAAATCGTAGCGCACTTTATTGCTGAGCATGGCTGCTGCAGCCAGGGCTATCAGTCCGAATACAAACCAGGCATGAAGGGATGCGTCCAGTGCAAACACAGGCTTATTCCGTGTGAGAATGAAAGAATTCTCAGCTTACTCCGCCCGTGCCTGTCTGAACAGACCCTGATATGCGCAGGATCAATTAAACCCTGAGTTCATCCGGTACACGGCATACACGGGTGCCGGCAATATGATCATGAACACAGCGATGGTCTTTCCTGAAGATGAATGCAATGTTGATAAGGCCAAGTATGCCGCCAATAAAAGGTATGTTGGTGACAACCTGAACCGGCAGGAACCGCATCAGCAGAATACGGCCTAAACCGGCCTGACGGTCCTGTAAATCTTCTATCCGGATATTCAAAAAGCGCTTTCCTACCGTTTGACCGAAGTGAAACAACAGGTATCCGTTAATCACGATATAAATCAGAATGCTGTAAACAAGGCCGGTGACCACTAATGTCATATCGGGGTTTTCGAGGGCTTCAAGGCCTGTGTAGAAGAAAAACGGAAGGGATGCGAGTATCGAAATCACTATATCAATGACAGCCGCAGCAAACCTTTCTCCCCGTGATGCCAGACGTTCTTCTGTTACTGCCTGTGTGACTTCCTCAAATTCTGCCATGAATGCTCCTGATGTTTTCCCGCGTGATGCCAGGAGCACATAATGTCAGGGAATCGGAGAAAAAACAAAAGGCCACAAAAAAAGGGCGCATGAAGCGCCCGAGGTATTCTCGCAAAAGAGAGCAGGAAACCATGAAAACGCTGGTAATGGGGTTACAGGGCTTCAGGTTTTCCCTGACAGCCACAATCCGGTGACTGTCGGAGTTATCATTTCACCCTTTTCAGCAGCCTTCGAGCGACTTTACCTATCTTGACTGATCTTTACCTTGAAGGCGGGCGTCCCACTGATTCCCGTTTAACAATAGTCGGGGTGTACTTGTAAGTGTCTTCTGATGTTGTTGTATTCCCGCTGGCATAGCTCAAAGCCAGTTCGGCGGCGCGGGCTGCCATCATTTCTATCGGGTAGCGCAGAGTGGTAAGTTTCGGGCGACAGTATTTTGCCAGCAGAACGTCATCATATCCGATCACAGACACCTGCCCGGGAATCTCCAGGTTGTGATCCTGCAACATAGACATCGCGCCGGAAGCCATGGCGTCGTTGTAGGCCATTATGCCGGTAAACTCGATCCCCCTTGCCAGCAAATTCTGCACAGCCTGCTCGCCCCCTTCCTGATCCGGCGTACCATATTCAATATGACTGTCGGGAACAGAAAGGCCGAATTCTGCCATCGCATTGCGTATTCCCTGTAACCGCATGGCGGGGTCAGCAATTTGATAACGGCTTGAAATTACTGCTAGTTTGCTATGACCCTGTTTTATCATGTGTTCAGCCATGATCTGCCCGCCGGCTTCGTTATCCAGCCAGACGCAGCGGTTGGCGATTTCAGGAATATACCGGTTTATCAGCATGAACCCCGGGATCTGAGACGCAAAGTGAATAATCTCTTCGTCCGGTAACGCTTTGCTGTGCACCACCATGGCTTCAACCCGGTGCTCCAGCAGAGTTTCAATTGCCCTGCGCTCTGTCGCCTGCTCAATAGAACCGGCGCTGAGCAGGATCTGGACTTCCTGTTTACGGGTAACGGTTTCTATACCATGAGCCAGGGTGGCGAAGAAGGGATCATGAAATTCGGGGAGCACAACGCCCAAAGATGCACTGCGCTTTGTTACCAGTGCGCGGGCATTGGCATTCGGCCGGTAGCCCATTTCTTCCATGATTTTTTTCACACGTTCCCGTGTGGCGTCGCCTACTTTGGGGCCGTTATTGATAACCCGTGACACAGTTGCCAGCGACACGCCCGCGGCGGTAGCGATATCTTTTATAGTTGCCATTGTGTAGCCAGTGCGGCCCTTGTACAGGTTTGCTCAGCGGAATTGTTCTACCAAATCACGCTTAGCTCACCGGATTAAGGGTAAATGTTTTCATTTATTTGCCGTCTATCTTATGAATATTTCAACCGATTGCATTAAAAAAATCCTGACGAATGCTTTCACAAAGGCAAAAATCCTTTAACAGAGCCTTTTCAAAAAGAGGGAAAACGTATACCCTATTTGTTGCGTATGTGTTAATGTTTAACGTAAGCGTTGTGTGAATGACCGGATTTCAGGCACAGTAGGGCTTACAGAAACGATTTTCAGAGAATGTGATTTTGCCAAAGATAACTCAAGCCCCGTTCGGACAAGTAAATGACAAACCCGTCAGCTTGTTTACCCTGACAAATGCCAACGGAATGACCGTGAAGATCACCAACTATGGCGGCATTGTCACGGCTATTCTGGCGCCGGACAGAGACGGTAACTTCGCAAATGTTGTCGCCGGTTTTGAAAGCATTGACGACTACGTTAAAGATGGCGCTTTTTTAGGGGCACTCGTCGGGCCTTACGCTAACCGCATTGCAAACGGCCGTTTTGCTATTGGCGACACGGTGTACGAACTGGAGCAGAATTCAGGCACAAATAATTTACACAGCGCCAGCGCCGGTATTAACAAAAAGTGCTGGCAGGCTGCCACTCACAGCAACGATACGGTTGCTACGTTAACCCTGTCGCTGGATTGCGCTGACGGGGAAGGTGGCTTTCCGGGCACGCGGCACATTGAAGCTGTCTATGCGCTGAATAACGACAACGAAGTGCTGCTGACGATGACAGTAAACAGTACGGCGAAATCGCCGTTAAGTCTTACCAGTCACAGCTACTTCAATCTGGCCGGAAGCGGTGATGTGCTTGCCCATAAAGTGATGATTAATGCCGGCAGATTTACCCCGGTGGGACCTGAATTTGTGCCAACCGGCGAATTGCAGGAAGTCAGCGGTACACCTTTTGATTTCAGGAAATTAAAACCCGTTGGTCAGGATATCGGCGCAGATGATGCGCAAATACGCACAGGCAGCGGGTACGACCATAATTTTGTGCTCGATACTTTTCCTGCGGATGAAGATGAGCCTGCAGCGCAGGTTGTCGATGAAGCCAGTGGCCGTGTGATGACGTTATGGACTAACACGCCGGGCATTCAGTTTTACAGCGCTAATGGATTGAGTGGCGCATCCGGTGATACTGCAACATTTACCGATGACGGTGCCTTGTGTCTGGAACCGCAGGCATTTCCTGATACGCCTAATCAGCCGTCGTTTCCGCTTGGCTGGGTTGAGCCGGGGGAAGCCCATGTAACGCGTATAAAATACGGTTTTTCAACGCAATAATTATCCTCTTTCCTGTGATTACACAGGAAAGATTTATTTTAAAAGGTTAAACGTTTACCTGATTTGTGCGGGCTTAAGGCACAAGAGGGTAGCAGAGTAATGAGAGAAGCAATGACAACAGCATTTGACCCGACCGACCATCCTCACCGCCGGTTTAATCCGCTGACGGGAGAGTGGGTGTTAGTGTCTCCCCACCGTGCAAAGCGTCCGTGGCAGGGCCAGAATGAACCGCCTTCAAATGAAGAGCGTCCGCAATACGACGAAACCTGCTATCTGTGTCCCGGCAATACCCGCGTGAACGGTGAATTGAACCCGGCCTATACCGGTACTTATGTATTCACGAACGATTTTGCTGCCTTGCAACAGGATACGCCGGATGCATCATCCGATGATCCCCTTTTCACTTTTCAGGCTGAACAGGGCTGCAGCCGGGTTATTTGTTTCTCACCCGACCACAGCAAAACCCTGCCTGAGCTCAGCGACGCAGAGCGTCTTGACGTGGTGAAATGCTGGGTCAAACAAACTGAAGAACTGGGTGCAGATTACACCTGGGTACAGGTGTTTGAAAACAAAGGTGCTCTGATGGGGTGTTCAAACCCTCATCCCCATGGTCAGGTGTGGGCACAGCATCATTTACCTACGCTGGCGGAAAAGAAACAAGCCCGCTTTACGGCGTATACCGAAAAATACGGCACCAGTTTATTGCTTGATTACGTGAAGCGCGAAACAGAGGCTGATGAACGGGTTGTCTGTAAAAATGATGACTGGGCTGTTGTGGTACCGTACTGGGCAGCATGGCCGTTTGAAACACTGCTGTTACCCCGTTTTGAAGCCAGTTCACTGCTTGCTTTAACCGCCGGCCAGCAACAGAGCCTGGCTGAAATCATTGGCAACATTACCACCCGTTACGACAACCTGTTCGAGACTTCTTTTCCTTACTCTATGGGCTGGCACAGTGCGCCATTCGATAATAAAGCCCATGGCGAATGGGGACTGCATGCGCATTTCTTCCCGCCGCTATTGCGTTCTGCATCGGTACGCAAATTCATGGTGGGATATGAAATGATGGCAGAAGCCCAGCGGGATCTGACCCCGGAGCAGGCAGCGCAACGATTAAAAGACTTAGCGGAAGTTCACTATAAGAAGGCACGAAGCCATGACTGATAACGCACAACTTATTTCCGCTTTTGAAGCGGCTTTCGGCAGCAGCCCAGCGGTCACTGTGCAGGCTCCCGGCCGTGTAAACCTGATAGGCGAACATACCGACTACAATGAAGGCTTTGTATTTCCGGCAGCAATTAACTTTGGTACCTGGATCACCGCATCGCCCAGAAATGACCGTGTTATTGATGTGGTAGCGCTGGATTATGACGGTCAGCGTAATACTTTCTCTCTGGATAACATTGAGCATGTCAAAGAGGCGACCTGGTCGAACTATATTCGCGGTGTGTGTAAGGTGCTGCTGACCCGTTACCCTGATTTAAAAGGGGCTGATGTGGTGGTGACAGGCAACGTACCGCAAGGCGCCGGATTAAGTTCGTCGGCGTCATTTGAAGTCGCGATTGTGAAAATGTTCAAGGCACTTTACAACCTCGACGTAAACGGGGTCGAAGCTGCGTTACTCGGCCAGAAGGCGGAAAATACCTTTGTCGGTTGCTCATGCGGCATCATGGACCAGTTAATTTCAGCCATGGGCAAGAAAGATTCTGCCATGTTACTTGATTGCCGTTCTCTGGCTATTCAGCATACGCCAATCCCCGACAAGTACAGCATTGTCATCATTAACTCTAATGTGAAACGCGGTCTGGTAGACAGCGAATACAATGTGCGGCGTCAGCAGTGTGAAGCGGCTGCAGAAGCGCTGGGTGTGAAAAGCCTGCGGGAAGCCGATATGGCCATGCTGGACGCCGCGAAAGATAAAATGACAGAAGTGGTATACCGCCGTGCACGGCATATCATCACAGAAAATATCCGAACTCTGGCGATGTTTGATGCGCTCAATGAAGACCGCACCGCTGACGTCAGTGAGTTGATGGCTGCCTCACATGCCTCCATGCGGGATGACTTTGAAATCACGGTAAAACCGATCGATACGCTGGTAGAAATTGTCGGTGACGTTATTGGTCAGCAGGGCGGTGTGCGGATGACCGGCGGTGGCTTCGGTGGTTGCGTCGTGGCACTGGTGCCAAAAAATCTGCTGAGTCAGGTAGAAGAAGCCGTTAATAAACATTATTATGCGCGGACCGGGTATAAACAAAACATTTACATTTGCTCGGCTGAACAGGGGGCGTTTGCCTGACTGTCATAAGACATTCTGATAAAAATAACATTCTGTTGGGAAATAATATGAACATTGAGACGTTGGATATCACAGTCTTTGTGATATATGTCATCGCGCTTATTGGGATCGCATGGTGGGTCTCCCGCGAGGAGAAAGGCCATGAGAAGGATACCAATGATTACTTCCTTGCTGGCTCAAGCCTGCCCTGGTGGGCGATTGGGGCATCATTGATCGCTGCTAACATTTCCGCTGAACAAATCATCGGAATGTCCGGCTCTGGTTATACCATCGGTTTAGCCATCGCTTCTTATGAGTGGATGGCAGCCATAACGTTGCTGATTGTTGGTAAGTTCTTCCTGCCAATCTTCCTGAAGCATAAAATTTACACCATGCCCCAGTTCCTGGAACAGCGCTATGACCACCGTGTGCGTGTCGTTATGGCGGTATTCTGGCTGGCAGTATACGTATTTGTAAACCTCACGGCTGTATTGTGGTTGGGAGCGCTGGCTATTAACACCATCGCCGGCGTGGACATGATGTACGGTATGTTGTTCCTTGGCGTGTTTTCACTGGCCTATTCACTGTACGGCGGCCTGAAGGCTGTGGCCATGACCGATATCATCCAGGTAGTGTTGTTAGTGCTGGGCGGTCTGTTCCTTTCATACACTGCGCTGAACCTGATCAGTGACGGTAACGGTGTGATTCAGGGATTTGTTGATATCACAAACCGTCTGCCGGAAAAATTCGATATGATTCTTTCTGAAGATAATCCGCACTATAAGAGCCTGCCGGGTATCTCTGTGCTGATTGGCGGTATGTGGATCATGAACCTGTCTTACTGGGGCTTTAACCAGTACATCATTCAGCGTACTCTGGCTGCTAAAAGCGTTAAAGAAGCGCAGAAAGGGATCGCGTTTGCGGCATTCCTTAAACTGCTGATGCCTTTGATTGTGGTGTTACCGGGTATTGCTGCGGTCATACTGGTGCCGGATCTGAACCGTGCTGATGAGGCTTACCCGTCTCTGATGACACTAATGCCGGTTGGTCTGAAAGGTTTGATCTTCGCTGCTCTGGTAGCGGCTATCGTGTCTTCACTGGCGTCAATGACCAACAGTGTTTCTACCATCTTCACCATGGATTTCTACAAGCCTAAAAATCCGGATAAACCGCAAAATCACTATGTGAAAGTGGGCCGTATTGTCAGTCTGGTGTCGTTAATCATCGCTATGCTGGTGGCTAAACCGCTACTGGGTAACTTTGATCAGGCATTCCAGTATATTCAGGAATTCACCGGCTTCTTCACGCCGGGCATTGTTGCCCTGTTTGCCCTGGGTATGTTCTGGAAGAAAACCACTGCAAATGGTGGTCTGGTTGCTGCGCTGGGGTCATTCTTCTTCAGCCTTGCGGGCCGTATGTTCTTCCCTGACGTTCCCTTCATTGACCGTGTAGGCATTGTGTTTTTGATGTGTGTGGGTCTGGCCGTGCTGATTTCTCTGTCTGAGAAAAAGGGCAACCACGACAATGCTATTGAACTGGGTGAAGTCAGCTTTGCTACGTCCTCCGGCTTCAATATCGCAGCCATTGCAATCACACTGGTAACTGCAGCGTTCTACATTACCTGGTGGTAATAAATCGCCGGTGAGTATGAATTGAAAACCGCCTCCGGGCGGTTTTTTTTGTTTATTTTCTGTGCAAGTTTAATGTGTAAATAACTCTTTCCGCTGGTAGCATAGTCACCGGTACTGTTCGTACGTTCTGTTTTCCCCTGACTATTCTTACTTGCGAGGCAATTATGTGTCGTATCCTGACGTTATGTTTTCTGACCGGCTTTGTGCTGAGTGCCCGCGCCGGTGCTGATGAGCCACTGCCTGAACAACTCACAATCACGCCATTAATAGAATCAGCGGGGATTGAACTGCCCGGTCAGTCCGCAGATGTTGACAATACACTTCGTTTCCGTGAAACCGGCACTACGCAGTGGCTGGATGCTAACCCGCTTTACTTTGACCCTGTTAAGGGGTCGTTATCCGGTGCCGTAGTGTACCTGAAGCCGTCTTCACACTATGACATTGAGCTGAGTGTGACAGATGATGCCGGAACCCGTTTGTATACAGATTCCTTCTATACCCGGGCTGACAAGCCGCCGGTGGACCCTCAGAAGATATATCATCTGAAAGATATTTATCAGGGCGGTACGCTGGATGTAGAAGCGCTGGGTATCGAAGGTGCGCCCGGTGCATGGGCCATGATTAAAGGCGATCTTAATACACCCATCGTAGCCCCGGAGGATGCTCTCTCGGCCATCCGCATCGGTGCGCAAAGTTATGTGTATTTCGAAGACATCACCATAGCGCAGAGCGGTCAGCTCGGTTTCTTTGCAGAAGAAGCACACCATATCTGGGTCAACGGATGTGACATTTCTCAGTGGGGAAGACGCCCGGCAGAGTACCGCAAAGGCATCGCTTATGACGACCGGGGCCGGCAGATTAACTACGATTCCGCTTTCTTTATGCGTCGCAGTGGCGTGATCACAGTAGAGAACTGTTACGTACATGACCCGGTGTTTGGCGCAAACCACTGGGGTAACGGCCACCCCAAAGGTACCAATGCTTTCCTCGCTTTTGCCAACCATCCGCAGGAAGTCTTTCAGGGGCAAATCATATTACGCAACAATACCTTCACCGGTACTGATGAGGTGCGCTTTAATGATGTGGTGGAAAGCCGGTTTAACCTCAACAGCGATGGCGGTTTCATCCGGGACTCGGCGATATATAACAACACGTTTGCTTTCGCCAACGATGACATTATCGAACTGGATGGTGGTCAGCACAACGTACTGGTTTACAACAATGATTTTTCCCACGGTTATGGCGGAATAAGTGTTGCGCCGGTGCGTCGCGGACCGTCTTATATTTTTAATAATACCCTTCACAGCATGGGCGACGAGCGTGGTATGATGTGGGCAGCTATCAAGGCCGGCGGCGTGTCATCTAATCCTGAAGGGCAGGTTAATCTGTTCAACAACTACGTTTATTCTTCAGGAAACGGTATCACCGCATCCTATGTCCAGGGTGATGACGGGTTCTGGGTAAATGCGGTGAACAATGTGATTATCACCGGTCCGGCAACAGACGTATCCGGCTTCAGCATTCTTGATAAGCAGTTCGATACCCGCAGTCTCTTCACAGGTAATTACCTGTTTAATCTGGATACCGCCAGTGAGCGGTTTCAGGCTGACATAACTGTGCCTTTTGCCGACTCAACTAAGCTCAACACCGCCTTTGCTCAGTCGCTGGCTGAACAGGCAGCGCCGAAAACCCTGAACATAGCTGATGGTCTCACCGTTGCTAATTTTTCGAAGTTCGCAAGCGGACTGATCACCGGAAAAACCCGCCCGGTGACCGGCGCGGCTCCTTACCTGTCGTTTAGCCATGTGTTACTTGAGGAAATGCTCAATTTTAATAAGTTTGCACCGGCAAGCTACGATGCGAAACAGGATGACACCGTCAATGGCGGAATGACTATTAGCGATGATGGTTCAACATTAACGTTATCCGGTAACGCATGGAAACAAATCGCAGGGCAGTTCATTGTCGACGCTGGCAGCCGGCTGGTAGCGACAGTTAAAATTGAAGGTCCGGCGGAAATTGCCGCGTTAGGCCTGGATACCAATTTAAAGCAGGGACCCGGCGTGATATTAAGCTTCGGTGGTTCGCAATCATACGGTCATCTTGTTGATGATCTGGGTGAACAGGACGGCTGGCAACGGTTGGTTATACCGGTAGGTCAGTATCTCAAAGCCGGTAATTATCAATTTCTGACATTTATTCTCGACAATGACGCCACGCCGCAAGCCGGTAAAATCCACTTCAGACACATAGCGCTGATACAAAGTGTGGATGAAGTATGACCGCGACTGGTCAGGTAATAAACGGACCGTCAGTACAGCTCGACAGCCTCTCTGCGTGTGATAAATTTTGACTCAACATAGAAACAGGTTGGTGCTGCGGGTGTATAAATCCGGAAAAAACCTTGTGCGACAATTAACTGGCTGCCGCAGCTTTTATTTAACGAAAATATTCCCTTAGCCAGAGAAAAAAATCAGGTATACTGGCCCACTATCACAAAATTTACAGCGACTGCACGGGCAGGGAACAACGTTGAGCAGCAACGTTAAATCCGCCAGAAATCCGCAAAAAGTGTGCGGGGCGGGTGGCTGTGAATTCATAAGTCACAGACAAAGACAGAGTTAACAGGAGACATCGATGGCAACGAAAGGCGTCAACAAAGTCATATTGGTCGGTAACCTCGGGAATGATCCTGAAGTTCGTTACATGCCAAATGGAAACGCCGTAGCAAACCTGAGTCTTGCTACCAGTGAAAGCTGGAAGGATCAACAAGGCCAGATGCAGGAACGTACAGAATGGCATCGGTTAACTATGTACCGTCGTCTGGCGGAAATCGCCGGTGAATACCTGAAGAAAGGCTCACAAATTTACGTTGAAGGTAAATTGCAGACCCGTAAATGGCAGGATCAACAAGGTCAGGACCGTTACACAACGGAGATCATTGTTGACCAGATGCAAATGCTTGGCAGCCGCGATGGCGGTGGTCAGGGTGGCGGTGGCTACCAGCAACGTCCTCAAGGTGGAAATCAGGGCGGCAACCAAGGTGGTTACAGCAACAACCAGGGCGGCGGTTATCAGCAACGTCCACAGGGTAACAATCAGGGCGGCTACGGCGGCGGCAATCAGGGTGGAAACCAGCAAGGCGGCGGTAACAAGCCTCCTATGGCCGAGCCTGATTTTGACTTTGATGACGATATTCCGTTTTAAAATATACCTTATACATCTTTTGTAAAGAATTATCATTAAGCCCTTTTTTATAAGGGCTTTTTTGTTTTCATGGCTAGGGATTTAGTGTAAAGAATTAGTTGTTATTTATTTGCTTATTGTGTACCTTGATAAAATGTAAAGAATGGGGGTGCGCAATGAACGCTGATTTCGGAACAACTGTATTTGTGATGGATAGTGGAGAGCGATACTGTTTAGTTATAGAGAAAGCCACAGGTTTACCTGTCTTCCATCCTAATTTATTTCTCACTACTCAGGTTCGTAATACTAAGTCCAATTCATTTTCTTCTATCTCGTCAGCCGCGAATAGTTTAGTCGTGTTACTTCGTTTCTTATGCAGGCGAGGAATTGATCTCGACCAGCGCATAAATAGCAGAACATTTTTTGACGTTCATGAACTGGATGACTTAAGAGATTTCACCCAAAGGAAGTTTCTATCCAGTCCAGTTGATGATTCAGTGCTTACTCAATTTTCACAAGAAGAGCTGGAAGAAGTTGAGAGTTTTGTAGAGTCTTCAACTCAATATAATCGGTTAACAGTCATTGCTGAATATCTGAAGTGGTTTTCAAGCCATGTTATTTCAAGGCCTTCAACGACAGAGTCGAAGCAAATTGAAGCAATCGAAAAGCAGATTAAGTCTAGGCGACCATCAAGAAAGGGTCGCAATAACGACATAGACCGATCAATAGATGATATTCAATTAGGTGCTTTGTTTGAAGTCATCCGAATTGGTTCTGAGCAAAATCCATTTACACCAGAAGTCCAACGTCGGAACCGGCTTATCATCTTGTTGCTTTATCATCTAGGGCTAAGAGGTGGAGAGTTACTTAATATCAAGATCTCAGACGTTGATTTTTCAAAGCATCAACTGAGAATTCTCAGACGAGCAGACGAAAAAGATGATCCTCGTGTGAATGAGCCAAATGTGAAAACGTTAGAGAGAACGTTGCCCTTATCGGAAACGCTTAGCAAGGAGTTGCATGACTATGTGACAAAAGATCGCCGAATGGTCTCTAATGCAAAGCGCAATAATTTTCTATTAGTTACACACAAGTCTGGCCCTTCTGTTGGGCAGCCAATCTCAAAGTCTGGATACCATAAAGTTATAGCTGTAGTAAAAGCAGTTTCACCAAAACTTTATGCTTTGACAGGGCATAAACTTAGACACACATGGAACCGTAAGTTTTCCGAGCTTATGGACTCAATGGACACCCCCCAAAGTGAAGAAAGGCAGGAACAAATACGTTCTTATTTGATGGGTTGGAAACCCGGCTCAGGGTCTGCTGCATACTACAATAAGCGCTTTAGACAAGAACAGGCAAATAAGGCTGCTTTAGCTCTTCAAGAAAGCAGCGGGACTCGTCTGCCAGAGGCTTTACGTAATGATGAATGAAGACAAGAAAACGTTGCTAGTCACTCATCATGGCTTTAGAAAACGGATACCAGCCAAGGCAAAGGGCTATGATTTTAATATTAATGACACTAATTGGAGTTTGGACAAGAACACCACGATAAACTTAAAGTGGATTCATAAACACTTGAAAGGCCCAACACTTGTAGGGTGTCTAAAAACTTTAGCCTTCTATGCATCTAATTTTTCAAGCACTCATACTCGTATGAGTGCAGATAAGTTAACACACATGCTTAAGGCGACTGGAGCCAATGAAATAACCGAGACTGTATTGATTAACTATCGTGCTTCTTTGACAAAGAGAACAGAATGGTATTTAGGCGCTATAAGGCCTTTTCTGCGACGATGGTATCAGTTGGGGTATTTGGGTGTGAGCGAGCAAGTTGTCACTTTGATCGATAGTTGGACGATCAAAGGCAGCATGAAAGGTGATGTGGTAAAGCGAAAAGATCCGCTCCAAGGTCCACTTACAGACTTTGAATTGCTGGCTTTTAACGAAGGTGTTGTGAAAGCGTATGAGTTAGACAAGATCAAAACCTTTGAATTAGCCATTTCCCTAGTGAGCAGTAACACTGGGCGCCGTCCAATCCAGATTTCTCATTTAAGAGTTCTTGATGTTATCAATGGCACGAACACAAAAGGTGAACCTTTCTACTTGCTAAATATTCCTAGAGCTAAACATCGCGATGGTTTTAGAGCTGAATTTAAGCCTTTTGCAATTACCAATGAGTTATGGTCTGTTCTAGTTGCTCAAGCCAAAAACGCGGTCTCTTTAACAGAGAAAAAGTTAGGATTTCAGTTACAAGGACAAGATCAACAACAAGTCCCGTTATTCCCAGATTACCGCGCTTTACTTCAAGTTACGTCACCTGGGGACTATCGTTCGCTACTTGAAACTGACAAGTTACATATATCTTCTGCTGAGGTGACTGACATTATTCAGTTTGCTGCCCAAGAAGCTTGCATTAAATCTGAGCGTACAGGAGAGAAACTGCATATAAACGCTCGCCGCTTTAGATATACAACAGGAACCAGAGCAGCCCGTGAAGGGTTCGGCGAGTTGGTTATTGCTGAACTACTTGATCATAGAGATACACAAAATGCGGGAGTATACGTAAAAAACATACCGGAACATGTTGAGCGACTTGATGCAGCGGTAGGTTTTCAACTTGCTCCGTATGCTCAAGCATTCGCAGGTGTATTAGTTGATTCGGAGAAGGAAGCCGAACGAGGTGATGACCCCTCAAGTAGGATTCGCACTGGATTCGGTAAAGGTGTTGGCACATGCGGTGAGCATAGTTTTTGTGGCGCTAATGTACCGATCCCCTGTTACACATGTATTCATTTTCAGCCTTGGCTGGATGGACCACACCAAGAGGTTTATGAAGACTTACTTGACGAGCGAGAGCGAGTGAAAGACATCACTGGTGACATTGAAATTGCGGCAGTTCTGGACAGAAGCATTATAGCTGTTGCTGATGTCATTTTGCGATGTGAAAAGCGCAGAGATGAACTTGAGAAGCAAGGAGAAGTTAATAATGGCTGATGTGTTCCATTTTAAACCGCGAGCCGAAATTACAGCCGAGGAAAACCTTCGCGCTTTTATCAATAAATGTCGCGACGAACTTACGGTGTTTGGTTCGGAGTTAGACTGGGATGCTCATGTATGGCCTAAATTAGCCGTATTCGCAAAGCTAGGTGTGACCACGCGTAAGCCTACACCAGAGCAATTGATGGATGATGAATTTATTGAATTTGCTAAGGCATATTTTCGCTACCAGCAAGGTCATAAACCCACTGGCTCAAAGAATGAATTGAAAGCACTAAGAGCAGTCGAGTCAGCACTCATCCAATTAAATGGGAACGCTTCGATTATGGGGTTCTCCATTGATTGTTTGGATGAGGCAATTGTACTTACTAAGCAACACTATTCTGACGGAGCTGCATATCACTGCGGAAGAGAGATAGAACGGTTAGCGGGATTTGTTACAACCCATCATCTCATTCCTGCAAATTTGCAGACATGGAAGAGTCCTATTCCAAGGCCCAGTGACACAATAAAAACGGGCAAAGAAGCAAAGGTGGCAAGAGATAAAAAGTTGCCAGATGATATCGCTTTAAATGCGCTGGCAGAGATATTTGCCAACGACCCTAGCGACAGTCGAGACATATTCACAACTGCAGTATTTGCGATGTTAATGTCTGCGCCATCAAGGATAACTGAAATTCTTGCATTGCCAGCAGACTGTGAAGTGACAGAGAAGGACAATAAAGGCGTCGAACGCTATGGTTGGCGTTTCTTTTCTGGAAAAGGCTTTGAAGGCGATATTAAGTGGATACCTACTGTGATGGTTGAAATAGCAAAAACAGCAATAAAGAGGGCTAAAAAACTATCGTCAGAAGCTAGGAAACTGGCCGCATGGATAGAAAATAATCCTGACAGATTCTATCGCCATAAAAAATGTCCAAAAGTGTCAGATACTGCCCGTTTAACTATGCAACAAGCTTGTCAGGCTCTAGGGCTGGCAAATGATACTCCTAAAAGTTGCAGGACTAGCCTTTATAACAGAAGCTTAAAAGCAGAGGATGGTGTTCATACGCTGGACAGCCTTTGGATTCATGTCACAGAACGGTTACCCGAAGGCTTTCCTTGGTTCGATCGAGAGAAAGGGATTAAGTACAGCAACGCATTGTTTGCATTGAATAAAAATCAATTGCATGGCAACCGTGGCTGTTTGTCAGTTGAATTGCACAAGCCCACAAATAACTTTTTCAACAACGACATCATTACTAGAGACAGTCTGGGAGATTCCCATCGAAGTATCTTTGATCGTTATGAATATCGTTCTGAAACCGGACAACGCTTAAAAGTAACTTCGCATCAGGCGCGGCACTTACTGAATACCATTGCACAACGTGGTGGCCTTTCAAACCTTGAAATAGCCAAATGGTCAGGTCGCGCAGATGTTAAGCAAAATCGCACATACAACCATATGACTGAGTTTGAACTGCTAGGTATGGCAGAAAGGCTTGATACATCCAAAGCTATGTTTGGGCCTGTAGGGGAAGTCAGTAAACACTTGCCTATTACGGCCCAAGAATTTAACACATTGGAGCAAGCTGCAGCACACGTTACAGAGTATGGTTTTTGTGTCCATGACTACACAATGAGTCCGTGTGAGAAGTATCGTGATTGTATCAACTGTACAGAGCAGGTCTGCATCAAAGGAGACTTATCAAAACTAGATCGCATGAAGGAACGTTTGGAAAGAACTGAAGTTCTCGTGAAAAATGCGGAAAAAGATGTGGAAGAAGGCGATGCAGGGGCTGACAGGTGGTTTACCTATCACCAAAAAACAGCAATTAGGTTACGTGAGTTAGTCAGCATACTGGAAAGCCCTGATATAGAGGAAGGTGCACAGATTAAATTACGTGGCAATGACTTCAGTCAGCTACGCCGTGTCGCGCAGAAAAAAGCGGTGGAATTCATCAGTAGTAATCATCCTGGTAACGAAGAAGCATCGATATTAGAAGATATAACTAAAATGCTTGGAGGCGGCATTGGCTAAACATCTCAACAGACAAGATATTTCAGCAATCGTCAATCTGATTCGGGGGTGGGAAGATGCGAAACTTACGTGGTCTGCCATTTGTGAAGAAGCTGAGCCCTTGATAGGTAAGTTACCTACTAGGCAATCGCTCAACGCGCATGAGGCCATCACAACTGCTTATCAGGCGAAAAAAGATGCGTTAAAAGGGAAAGCCCCTAAAAAACCTCGTCCAGCTAGTTTAAATGCCGCTGCGTCGCGTATTGCTAACCTTGAAGCTGAATTGGCTGAAGTCAAAGAGCAAAATCGCAGATATAAGCAGATGTTTACCATCTGGCAATACAACGCATATAAAAAAGGAATTAAGGAAGCTCAACTCAGTACGCCGTTACCAAGAATTGACCGCGAACGGTCTGACAAAGGTATGCGATGAAAAAAATCGCACCTGTATAAACACGATTTTAATAAGTGGTGAAAAACCTTCAAGATATCTGATTATTTCTGTAAGGTTTAGTTGCAACTGTTAAGTAGTTTTCTGTCTCATTGTGTGTAATTACAGGTAAAGAAAAGTTAGCGGAAATTCGAAAGGAAAATTAGGATGATTAGAAGGTTTCGGCTAGAACAGAAATCTTACTACGAGAAGCTAATAATTGCACAGCGCATCGCGGAAATGCTAAGCAAATTTCTCGATGGGAGGTTAACTTCTGTCGCTATTGGGGCTGAGCAAGGGGGGATCCAAGAGTGGGATGATGTTGTGATAATGCACTCAGAAAATGACAGGGAGCATTTGCAGATAAAACGCCAGACGACAGATTTTTGTGACAAGAATGCTGATAAAAGCAAGATATCAGCGCGCAAAAAATCTGGTAATTTGGGAGTTAAGGAGCCATCAGATTCAGTTCTCGATAAAGCCTTTAAAAGCCTCGCTAATCTTCTTGATTCAGGTAAGTTGGATAGTACCCCAGCTCGAACTTTTCAACTTACTCTCGTTGGTGCGCATATTAAAATAAAAAAAGACCTGACAATTAATCATTTGGATGAATTTTGTGCTTTGTGTCGTAAAGATGGATTAGATCTTCATGAGCTATCTAAGCGACAAGATGGCCCTACTCAGCGAGTTTACCTTTGGCTAACAACATGGTGTGGTTTTAAAGATTGGGAACATATTAGAAATACTCTAAGTCGTGTCACTGTCGTGTGTGCTGGAAATGAAGCGAACTTAGAGCAACGAGTACATGAATCACTTGGGCGGCACTTCAAAAATCCAGCCACCATGCTTAAGCAGCTTATTGCATATATCACCACCAATACCTCTGATGTTACAGCGCTTAGTTGCACCACAATTCTACAAGAATTTTACTGTGAACTTCGTACAGATTATAGAACATGGGCTCAGTATCATTCATGCACCGATGTCGTGACTGGAAGCGTCAACTGGTCGTTCTTTGGAACGCATGATTTGAAAGGTGTAACCTCAGAAGTTGCCACTGGTATAGTGAAGCATATGTGGGCTGATACACCAGGAAATCGACAGCTTAGAATATACGCTAATTACAAGCCACCATATCGAGAGGATCCTACACTTTCTTCTTCGATAATGCGAATGGCTTTGCATTTAACTCACGGTGGTCAGTGTCTAATGCTGGGAGAGTCTTCATGGCGCGCTGGAGCCAAGACTGAAGTAGGGTTCACATTAGGTTGTGCTGAGAATGACCTGAATAATCTTCCATGGTTTGAAAACTCAGAATGCTTAGACTCAGCGGTGAAGAATGAGTACAAGAATTTATCTGAAACTCGGGCTGCAGCTCAAGCGCTCCAGAGGGCAATGGATGAGATTGTTTGGCAGCGAGTCGTTAAATCTGTAACTCAAAAAGTAAATACTATAAGTGATGATACTCTAGCTGATGCTGTGGATAAGGTGTGGCAATCTTGGCAAATAAACTTTAATAGTAAATTAGATTGTCGACGAAGGTTTTTCGAAGATCTTTTATATCCTGCGACTGAAGGAAAGTTGGCGAAACAGGCACTACGATTAGGGCCGCAAACTACTGAGTTGTTGGCAGCAGCGCTTGAAACGCTGCTGCTCGTAGCAGTCGGACTGGCAGATACTGATATTGATTGGGCCAATTTCCCAGTTTGTGATGATGTATTTAGCATTGCTTTAAAATATTGGTCCGGCCCCTCAGGTAAAATTTCTGAAGTCCGAGAACTTTCTGATGATCGTTTGATAACTCTAACTGGGCCATCTCCTTCACCTATAGTAATTTTATCAGGTGTAAATGCGTCCCCTTCTCAGCTACAGGACAAAGGCATGGCTGACGATATTGAATCATCTACAAGTATGGCTGCGGAACGACAACCAGAACTTCTAGTTACAAAGTTTAGAGTTTTTCAACATTTTCGCGAAGGTACTCTAACATCCGTGCAACAACATTTCATGAAACAATGGAAAGACAGGCATATTGCTCGTCAAGCTGCCATTGTTGCGACTTCGGAAGGAGTTTGAATTGATAACAATCGCTGACATGACTGATGCTATAAAGGAGCGCGCAGAGGAGCGTTATAGTGTCGAGTTTTACGAAAATTCTGAAATTGAGCAACTTTGCCTTGAATTTGATGCTGTAGCTTTGAAACTCAAACGTATAAATCGTGGTAATGCGGGGGTTCGCACTCTATTAATTACCTCCTCGTCTACTGAAAACGCTAAAATCCATGAGACTTTGAGCTGGGCCGCAGATGTTCGAGACCTGCTGCCAGAGCCTCAAGCATCAGATCTATATATGATTATGTTGATTAATGGTGTTGCCGCTGAGCATGCAGCACGTATTGAGACAGATGATCGTTTTTGTAGAAAATTTGTTGCTAGGGAACAGGAGAGCGCTTACTCCGTTCTTGACCGTAGTTTTCTCGCGGAACTATCTCCAGCTGACAATTTTGAAAACATCAATGATCCACTAATAGCCTCTCTTAACCAAATGGCTCAGCGGCAAGCATGGATAGCTCCGGAGTTAAGGACGGTGCGAGATATGCTCTTGTCAGGTGAATCAGGTGCCGACATTGCGACACATATGATGGACATTCTTTTTGGAAATAAGGAATCCGAATGAAACAACTTAAGTCTATCACACTCTCAAACATTCGCAGGTTTGGCGCAGATGCAAAGATTGAACTAAGTTCGGGTGTAACGATTTTGTTAGCTCCGAACGGTACTGGAAAAACGGCTGTTTTCGAAGCGATAGAATTTGGACTAACCGGTAAGATCTCTAGGTTAGGTGAAAATCTATCTCCAATCATTCGAGAAAATCAAAATTTTGCTGAAGTGAGTCTAAACTTCGATGAAATCAAACTATCTTCAAAAGTTGATAGTGGTGGTAATGTTGAGAGAAAAGGAGATCTTAATACTGTATTTCCGGAAACTCCGGAGGAAGACATCCCATTTCTTCTTAGGCTTACTCATTTACTTGACCAACGTGAAGGTGAATGGTTGGTCAAGGCTGAAGCTAAAGCCGCTGGAGCTCAATTGGCACGGCTACCGATAGGCAAAGATGGTAGCCAAGTAAACTCATCTCTTATCGGTGTCAGGAGAGCAATTTCAGAGAAAATTAGAGTAGCCGAGAAAACCCTTATTAAGCTCGCTGATGAACTCCAAGAATGGCAGAAGCTAGTACAGGAACGGGATTCCGCTACGTCTTATGCTCGTGAAAGACTTAGAAGTAAAGAGCAGATCTTTGATTCTATTTATAGAATTATAGGACGGTCGGAAAGCTCTGAGCTTATACCCAAAAACTTAGCTACTTCTCCAGCGAATTCTGACGATTTAATGGTACTTCATGGTGCAATCGAGGAAATAATTCAAAATAAGTTAGAGCGGCTATGCGAACAAACTGCAATTGTCAATGAGGTCGATGGTATTGTTCATACGTTTGAAGAAGAGGAAAAGCGCTTAAAAAGAATTGAAAGCGAATTTTATACTGTCAAAAATGAATATGAAACTAAGCGAGAACAATATGCAGCAAAGACTAAAGAGATTGAGAAACTTCAAGATGAATTGGCAATAGCAGAAAAAGAGCGTTACGACATCTCGCAGAAAATCGAGAAGTTTCTAAATAAGAAGAAGGCCAATGAGTTTTTTGCGTCGTGCAGCGAGCAATTGAAGACCACAGAAGTGGCTTTAGCCACTGCTTTATCCGATTTACAAACTTCACAAATTAACTTTCAAGCCCATGAAGAGCTTAATGCTCAACATAATCTCATCAGAAAGCAGCGTCAAGAATTGGCACAGAAAGAGGCTGAGCTAGCTAATGCTCACGATTTATTGGAACGATGGGCTACCACACTCCAAGAGCTTAAAGATCTTGACGGCTTGTTAAATGAACAAAAAGCTGAGGAGCTTGATCTCCGCGCACGCCTAAAAATTGCCATTTCGGTGAGAACTCGAGCTGAAGATGAAAAGCGGGTAGCAAAGAGCCATCATGAGGCCTTGTCAATGGCTGAAGATTTTATTAAACAAGCTGTGGCCTCAATTGCGATAAATTTATCTGATGTGCGTGATGATTGCCCCGTATGCGGTGAGATTCATGGAGCAGTTGAACTACAAAAGCGGATAGCTGTAGCAATGAGTGCAATGGATCCAAACGTCGTAGAAGCCGAGCAGGAGTTAAAGAATAGAATTACTATTTATAACCGGTCTGAAATGAATGTAAAAGAGCTCGAAGCAAAGATAGAAGAAAAAATGGAAAAACTGGATTCCATTGGAATACAGAAGGACAGGCTAACAGCGAATATTTCTGCATTTATTAACAACCCTCTGTTTTTAGGCGATTCTATTGAAGCTGCAAATGAATCGATTATGAGCCAAGAAGAGTCTATTATACTAGCGAAGCGTCAGCTTGATGAAAGGCTGCAAGAGCTTGCAACTCCAGTTGACAGAGAATTATACGAAAATTCTAAAAGTGCATACGAATCAGCTTTACGAGCATTAGACTTAGCGGAGCAGAGGCACTCAGACGCTAGTAGGAAAGCCGAACAAGCGAAAGCAGAATTGGCAACTATCCCGGGTGACTTACAACCTGCACTAACGCTTGATGAACTTTGTGGTGTAGAAAATCAAATCGTATCTAAAATTGATTCATTGAAAGAAATATTAAAAACTGAAAGTTTCGCGGAAGAGAAACAAAAGGTTCAAATTTCAATTGAGACAGAGAGGTTGGCTCTGTTAGAGAAGCACATGTCTGCTGCAAATTCACGTCTAATTAGTATTCGAAATTCTTGGTTCCATCAAGATTTTACAGGCGACCCTAAAGCCGAATCTGTCAGTCACCGAAAAACGGAGTTGCGGCAAAAGCTCGATAAACTTAATCATAATTTAGACGAATTAAGAGCTATCAAGATAGAGATAGGAGCTTGGGGCAAGTCAGAACAATTACGCTTTGCTCAAAGTCTCTTAGATAGACGACGTGGCGAACTATCAGAGGAAGAGTTTGTAGCCAATTATCGCAACGATATTGAAGAGAATAAGACGCTTTTAAGTTGCTTGAACAAGCTCTATGAAGCAATGCATATCCTTAGCAATAGTTTGTCAGAGGAGATTAAAAACGTCCAAAAGCACGTGCGTGCAGTGTTACCTCGGTGGCAGGCGCTATTGAAACGGGTTGTGAGAGAACAACGATTCGCTGAGACCAACTTGAGTTTTCGCAGTTCATATGGAAAGGAGAAGGCTGAGGTGTCTCTATCTCTTCATGGGGAAGAGGTTCCAGTTCCGTTTATCGCTAGTGAGGCACAACTTACAGACTTGCAGTTGACCTTTTTGCTCTCAATGGCCTTAGAGCATTCATGGACTCCATGGCGTTGCCTCCTTCTAGATGATCCAACACAGCATCATGATATGGTTCACGCTGCATCAGTATTCGATGTTCTTCGTGACTATGCCGTCGATCATGGTTTTCAGATTATTATCGCGACTCATGATGCACTTCAGGCTCGTTATTTCATGCGAAAGTTAAAAAATGATGGGATAGATGCTCAAATATGGTCTTTAGCACCATCGGCAGAAGGTGTTACTGCTACAGCCAGTTAACTTAAAATTTTGAAGTGGCATTGTAAAGAATTACAATTACCGTGACTGAAATTTTACGAATTTCTTTACCACAATTTAAATTTAATATTTATAATCAATATCTTATGATGTTTATGTGTGTATTAGGTATGGTTAACCGTTCTAGCCAAAGACAAAATAATAAATGTTGTAAAAGCCCTTATTTCAAGGGCTTTTTTATTACTTATTTTCCAGTTTCACTGTAAAGAATAATTGGCCAGGACTATCTCTTTTCTGAAATTGAAAATCGTTTACACTTGGCAGAGAGAATGCAAAAGCGCTAACACATCTGCGCTGTTTGCTTATATTTTTAAAGATAGGTCATAAAGAATTCACCAACAATATTTAACACCGCAGGTGTGAAAAAACGATAGCCGTGTCCCCCGCCCTGTACATTATAGAACCTGACAATTTGATTATTATCTTCGAGCGCCTTATACAACAGAACACTTTGATTGAATGGTACAACAGGGTCTGAATTTGCGTGCATAATTAAAAATGGGGGTAACTTGCGTTCAGAATTGACATAGTTAATTGGATTGTACTCGTTAACTTTCTGTGCATTTTCTGGCAAATGGGGCTGTCCGCCAATGACCATGGATTCGGGTGAGTTAGGAGCTTTGTGATCAAAAATGCTGGGGTATTTTCCCATTTCCACAAAGTCTGTTGGTCCGTAAAAATCGACCACAGCTTTCACTGTCGATTCGGCTCCAACATTCTGATTTGTATCAAATTGAGACATATGTCCGGTAACGCCTACTAATGCAGATAAATGCCCACCCGAGGAATCTCCCCAAATACCCACTCGATTTGGGTCAATGTTGTATTTTTGAGCATTGAGTTTAAGGTATCTGATTGCCGATTTAACATCTTGCAATTGGGCCGGGGATTTCGCCATTGTGGATGGTCGGTATTGTACTGTTGCTACCGCGATATTGTACTTTTCGGCAAAGGCGATCAGCATCGGGATCTTTTCATCCAGGTTTTGTGCAAACCAGGCTGAACCCTGAACAAATACTATCAAAGGAAGCGCTTCGCGATTGGAGAAGCTGGGCGGCCCCATCTCCGTTTTTATCGCTCCGGGGATCATAACCCTTAACTCCGGAGAGAAATCGCCATAATCGGCATAATGAATCCCAGACTCGTAGTGTACGAAGGGGGCATCTGTCTCGCTCATAATAACTTGCATGCCCTCGGGGGCTTCCGACGAAGGCGTGAATGCTTTTTTAGATAGCGCCAAACCGGAAATTGCGTCTTCCGCATTGCTTGTTTGCATTATTGTCATCAATACTGCAGAGAGTAAAAAAGCCATCGCTTTTTTCATTTTGTGTAATCCTTGTGATTTAACTCCCTGTGATATCAACAGACATCACAGGGTAAAAATTAAAATATATAAGTGGCTTTAACCGCGACTTCCCGGGGACGGCCAAGGAACCAGCCTGTGCCGTCCTGACCAGAAATGTACGTTTCGTCGGTTAAATTGGTGACAAAAGCTTCTAAGCTCCAGTCTTCATAGAGATAAGTTAACGATGCATTGACAATATTGCGGCTCGCCAGGTAATCATTTTCACTCTGTTGAATACTCGCCCACTGCTCGTCGGTATAGGCGTAATCTGCCCGTACCACCAACGCGCTGTCATTGGCCAGTTCAAAGGTGTATTCAGCCCCTAACGTTACTGTTAAGTCTGGGGAGTAAGCGTTATTCACTCCTGCAAGGTTGGTCGTCGCATCACTGTAATCAAAACAATTGTCACCCCCGACCGCCGCACAACTTGGCCCCAGAGGGATATTCCCTGCACCGGGTAACAGAGC
The DNA here is from genome assembly GCF_056161165.1 of Alteromonas sp. ABV2_168. Taxonomy (NCBI): domain Bacteria; kingdom Pseudomonadati; phylum Pseudomonadota; class Gammaproteobacteria; order Alteromonadales; family Alteromonadaceae; genus Alteromonas; species Alteromonas sp. ABV2_168. The sequence goes on from NZ_JBSWYQ010000001.1 coordinate 459,932, forward strand.
CGGATTAATATAGGGGGTATTGCCTACTTCTGAATCGGTTAAACCAACACCAAGATCAAACCTGAAGCCCTGGTTGTAGTACTGAGCTTGCAGCTCTAACCCTTTAATGGTTGCCTCACCAACATTGGTAATGCCTGTAGCACCGCCGAATTCGGTATTGGGCTCGGGCACCAGATACGTTCCCAGTTGCATGTCTTCGTATTCCATCCAGAACGCGTTAGCTTGCGTCCGGAGGCTGCCGCCGAGCCAGTTCGATTTTACACCCAGCTCATAATCATCTACTGACTCGGGCTCAAATGCAGGTGTACCGGGCGAATTTACACCACCGGCTTTGTACCCCTGTGCGTAAAAACCATAAACATAGTGCTCTTTTGACGCCTGCCAATTCACAGCAAACTTCGCGGTTACCGCGTCATCACTCTGCGACGCTGCCTGTGGTACTTCTATGGGGAAAGGAGCCAGGTTATACAAGACTGTCAGCCCTTCTTTCTCAGAGCGCGAATCGGTGTAACGAACCCCCATCTCAACTTCCAGCGAAGTCGAAATATCATAGGTGACGTGGCCAAATATAGCTTTACCGGTTTTAGTGGTTTTTACGCGTGCATCAACATCTGGTGGTGGCGACTGGTTTACACCCAACTTTATTTTTGGAATGTCACGCATGTAAAATGCACCTACCACCCAGGTTAAATCCGCTTCATCCGGCGATATGAGGTTTACTTCCTGAGTGAAAACCTCCTCAGTTCCCCGATTAGAAAGCACATTACTTTCAAGACTGCTGTGGTCTAAATCGCTTACCTGCATAAATTCAACGCGATTGTATCCAGACACAGATCGAAGCGATACGCCATTATCAAACTCGTAATTGATTTCTAGTGCTTGCCTAAAACCTTCTACATCATACTGGGTATCAGGTGTATTGTACTGGAGTTGATATTCAACACCAGAATATGACTCATTCAGTAAATTGGGAATGAGTGCAAAACCGTCGGTATTATTGCGATTAAATGTCGTGGTTGAGAGTATTGAAAGAGAATCTGTAGGCTCCCACAGTAACCCGAGGCGGATGTTTCGTTGGTTTTTATTACCGGGTGTTCTGGCGGGGCTGCCGGGATACAGCTCTGCGGTTTCTCCGTTTAATGAGAAATAGCTGTCTCGTTCATCAAAGTTAACCGCAATACGAGCGGCTACGTTTTCGGCCACGGGGGCGTTCAACACACCTTGAAAATTAACCCGGTCGTAACTGCCCAGCAATAACGATGCTGAGCCGGAGGTTTCATCCAATTGCGGGGCTGCGCCCCTGAAAAATATCGCGCCGCCAGTAGAGCTGGCGCCAGTGAATGTGCCTTGCGGACCTCTTAATACTTCAACCGTGTCCATGTCAAAGAGGGGCTCAGCAGGCATTAGCGGAGGCTGCAACAAACCATCCCGGTATATGGCAACCCCCGGAACAACATCAGGAGATGTAACATTCAGGCCAATGCCGCGAATATTAACATTCGATGTAATACCCGCTGAAGTAATAGACAAACTGGGAGTAGCAAACTGCAAACTTTCTAAATCGATAACCTTTTTTCTTTCCAGACCAGCTGCGGTTAGAAAGTCTCCGGTTACGGGGGTCGTCATGACATCTTCATCACGTTTCTGTGACGTAATTGAAATCACTTCATAGTTAGGATCATTCTGTGCAGATTCTTTCTCTTGCGCAACGGCGTTGGCAGACATAACAGCCAGAGGCACGGCTATTGCGGTTGCAATTTTATTCTTTTTAGCTGTAGGCAATTTCATTATTTTCTCTCTACTGTTTTTAACAACAATAATTGCCCCGCTTTTTTTCAACTCATACGTCAAAGAGGTGTTTGACAACATAATGTCGAGTCCGCTTTTTAAGGAATAACTCCCATGTAAAGCGCTTAACCTCTGAGTCGATACGTCATCATAATCATAAATCACCATGACATCTGCTTGTGAGCCAAAGAGCGGCAGGGCATCGGAGGCTGTCAGAGAGGGAATATCGAAACGTGTTGACACGTTTTCATTTGCAAACAGCGGCATTGTCCACAACGTAAATAAACATAATAAAATGATGTTTATGTGCTTTCGTTGTGTGCCAAATGATTTGCTTACCACTCTTTTCAACCTTAATGTTGGTAACAGTTGAGAGACTTTTTACCCCTAAAAAATTTACGTTTAAATTATATCTCCTCTCCAGACAGCTGGTTGCTGGCTAAAATAATAACGTCATTGGTTTCTCGCATTTGCAGCCCCCATCCTGACTCAATTGCCAACAGCAGGTTATCAATATTCTCAAATTTAAATCGACCACCCACTCTTTTCTTCAGCAGTTCAGGATCTGAAACGATAATTTCCTTTACAACATATCGCTGGATCTCTTCTATCGCTTCTTCAAGTGTCTCGCCACGAAAAATTAAGGCACTGTGCTTCCAGGCGACTTCCTGCTCAATCGATTCGGGATCAAGCGATTCAACCGCATCGAGTTTTTCGTTATAACGTATTTTCTGGCCACCGGTTATAAAGGCTTCTGACTGAACGTTTGCCAAAGGTAAAGAAAGTGAAAGATGTTCTTTTTTAACAGAATCGAGATTTGAAAATACTTTCACTTCACCTTCGGTTACCACAATTTCTACACTCTTCGGATTTTTGCGCACAACAAACTCTGTTCCAACCGCCCAGGATATGCCTTTGCCGGCATAAACAACAAAAGGAACCTCAGGGTTCTTGGCAACATTAAAACTTGCTTCCCCGTTTAATAAAGTAACCTTGCGTTGATTTTTTGCGTATTGGACAAGAACTCTACTATTGGTATTGAGGGTAATGATGCTTTGGTCGGCTAACACCACTTCTTTGACCTCTCCCACTCTGGTACTGACTTCACGTACATCAGGCGCAGAACGGTAATCAACTAAACTGACGCCAAGAAAAAAACCAAAGAAAACGAAAACGGTTAGCCAAACCGGCTTTAGTACGGTAGTACGAGAACGATCTGCAACCGTCTTTTTTTTGAGGAATTCAGCTTTGTGAGGCATGTGCTCGCGAAGATGTTCAAGCACGTCAGCCTGAGCCCAGGCCTCTGCCTGTTCCATTAGTATCTGATAATGCAAGTGAGACTGAGAAACCCACTGTTGCAGTTCAGTTTCTTCTCCAGCTAAAAGTGGCCCCTCATCAAGCCGCATTATCCAGGTTGCTGCTTCTTGTTGAACGCTTTTTCTATCGGGAAGGGTAACAATATTTTTCATGACTAAAAGCGACTTGCAGACTTATGCGTATGTACTGTATCACAGTGCGCCGCTTTTTTGTTACTTGAGCTAAGAGACTCGCCACACAAAATAATGGCTTTTGTCATGTGAGACTCCACGGTTTTTATACTTACTTTCAAACGCGCTGCAATCTCTTTGTTAGTATAGCCATACACTTTCTTCATAACGAATACTTGTTGGCATTTTGGCGGTAGTTTTTGCACAACAGCGGCGACTTTTTCTAGCTGACGATGCGAATTTAACAGCTCATCCAATTCACTTTGATGAAACTCAAAATAGTCGAGGTTGTCACCTGTAACAGCGTGCTTTGTTTCAGCTTTTTGCAGATGGTTTAATGATAAGTTTCGGATGGTTCGATAAACATAGGAAGCTGAGACATCTGTTTTTTGTAAATGCCTTGCTTCTAAAGCTTTTTTGAATGCTTCCTGAACAACATCTTCTCTGTCCTGACTACGTGCCAGAAACCGTTTAGCGTACGTTTTCATTCTTTGGCTTAAACTTTCATATAAAGACTGAAAATTTTTGCTATCGTTGTCTTTATCGTTTAAGTTGCCGTCATTTTTGATTCTCACGGGATTTTCAAAATTTAAAGCTTAACTGTTAAAGTTTTCCGATTGTATTTCATTTTTTACAAGTTTAAAACAAAAGTGTAACTAACTGGACGGGCAGTCTGGTAAATTAATAACTATATACAACTTAACGCAGCTAGATTGTTATGGCTTTCCTGCTAACATGTCAGAAAAAATCTTCCTTCAAAATCATACCTTTGAACGGACACCCTGGATTGCTCATTTGAAACTTTGGCTTAGAAGACTACACCTTGTGCTGGCGCTGATTTCAGGACTGTTTATTACCTGTCTGAGTGTGACCGGAGCGCTGCTGGTTTACGCCAAAGATATCCAGATTCTTTCACAACCTGATAAATGGCAGGTGTCATCACAGGATGAAGTACTTCCTCTTTCACGCCTGATGTCCGCCGTTGAAACGGAAACCGGACAACCCTTTGCCATGTTGATGCCGGAAACGGATCCACAGCTTGCCTGGCAGGGAAAGCTGGCGAACGATGAGTATGTCAGTGTCAATCCTTATACCGGTGGCGTTGTGTACCGGTATGACTACTACACCACTATCTACGGCTTCACGATGGCTTTGCACCGCTGGCTATTGTATGAGGACGGAGAGAAGGGCAAGCCGTTACGTAACTGGGTCTCGATAAGCGCACTGGTACTTATCTTCGAGCTTTTACTGGGTTTTTACCTGTGGGTGAAACCGAAAAACAGGTTAAAGCGGCTGGTAATCAAACGCCGCGCAAAGTTACGCATCCTGATGTATCAGCTTCATACGGTGCTGGGTGTCTACTTGCTGGTACCACTTCTCTTAATTGCGTTTACCGGCATGGCCTTCAACTGGAAAAAGCCAACGCAGCAGGTCGTCGAAACCATCACTTTTTCAGAGGTGGAAATCAGGCCCGTACCCGCGAGGCTAACAGCGTCTGAATCGTTATTGCCTGCCGCCATCGATATCGCTTATGACCGGGCAACAACAATATTCCCTGATGCCCGGTTATTCCGCATCTATTTCCCTCTGAAAGCCGGTGAACATATTGGTTTCAGAATGCAAAATCCCGGCGAGTCTCATGCTTACAGCTGGGTATGGGCTCACCCGGTGACGGGGCAGGAAACCGGACGTTACGATGCCTCTTCGGCAAACGTTGCCACGCAGGTCTGGAATTTCAAATATAAGTTCCATACCGGCGATTTTGCCGGCCCTGTGGTTCAGTTCTTATGGTTCTTTGTTGCTCTGTTGCCTGCTTTTTTTACCGGCTCAGGGATCTGGTTCTGGTACAAGCGACACTACAAATAAGTCATACTCTGTAAAGATAATGAGAATAGTTTTCATTATCTTTACATTGCCTCCCTACACCTTTAGTATAACGGGCCTTTCTTCTTGTTATATTTCTTAAAAGAGTTTTCATGTCTAAATTTTCCCTTTCTCTCGTGGCGTTGGCTGTCAGCACCTCCTCAATGGCTGTCGAGACACAAACAGACGACATTGAACGTATTATTGTTTCCGGAAGCCGTGTTATCGAAAGTATTGATGAAGTGCCGGCGTCCATTACAGTCATCTCTCAGCGCCAGATTGAAGAACATCTTAAAGTTAATCCCGAACTTCAGAGCTTGCTGGCTCAAATGGTGCCGGGACTTGCTCCTGATACCGGCAGTTCAAGCAATACCGGTCAGTCGTTGCGGGGGCGGGCGCCTCTGGTCATGATTGACGGTGTGCCACAGTCAACGCCGCTGAGGAACGGCTCACTAGGGATTAAAACTATCGATCCCAGTGCTCTTGCACGTATCGAGGTGATTAAAGGTGCCACGTCAGTATACGGAAACGGTGCATCAGGCGGCATCATTAACTACATTACGAAGCAGGCAACAACACAGGACAGCCATAAAGGGCAGATCAGTCTGTCATCACGGTTCAGTGCGGTGAAAACGGAAGAGTCCGCCGGCGCCAGGGTATCCGCAGCGGTTAACGGAAAAACCGGTAACTTTGATTACCTGCTGACTGCCAGTTACGAAGAAAACGGCGTGCAGCGGGATGCTGAGGGCGATATTCTTGGCTTGCAGTACGGGCTTTCAGACGCAGAAACGCAGAACTACTTCACTAAACTGGGTTATGAGTTTGATGACGAAAAGCGTCTGCAATTCAGTTACAACTATTTCAGCTCTCAGCAAAAAACAGATTTAGGGGATGTGGCCGGCGACATTAATCAGGGTGAGAAAACCTACGCTATTCACGTTCCGGAAGCCCTCCAGAAACAGGGTAAGCCCCAGGGGCCTGACGGAAATGAAAACATTACTGTTAAATACACCGACAGCACTATTTTCACCAACACCGAAATGACCCTCGATGTGTATTCGCAGGACATAGAAAATGTATTTTTCTTTTCGCCGAACCTTGCAAACCCTGACGAGGGTTACGACGGGGGCCAGTCGATTATCCGTTCAGAGAAACGTGGTGCCAGAGCCACATTCAACACCATTGCCGACTTCGATGGCGTGGAAGCAACGTTTATCTATGGTGTTGATGCCTTGCAGGACACCACTTCACAGCCTCTGGTGGATGGCCGGGTATGGGTACCTGAAATGGACATGGACAGCATTGCCGGCTTCCTGCAAACCAAGTGGGTAATTCAGGATAATATTATTGTGAAAGCGGGCGTCAGAAGAGAAAGCATTGACTTAACTGTCGATGATTACGAAACACTCAAGCTTTGCCGTACCGCAACACAATGCTCTGTGCCGTTACAGGTAAAGGGAGATACCATTGATTATGATGCCACGACGTACAACATTGCTATCAAGTACAACTGGAAGGATGTATTCAGTCCGTTTATTAACTATTCACAGGGTTCAGATATCGCCGATATTGGCCGTTTACTCCGCGCAGCAACAGTAGACGATATCGGTCTGATTCAGACAGAAGCGTCTATTATCGATAACTACGAAGCGGGTTTCACCTCCCTGTTTGATAATGTTCGTATTGAAGTGGCTGCTTACCGCAGCACTTCTGAACTGGGCACCACAAACCAGTTTAATGCGGTTACCGGTGTGTATGAGCCGGTGCGTGCACCACAGGAAATCTGGGGATATGAAGGGCTGGTTGACTACCGTGTTTCTGACACCCTGGGTGTCGTTGCAACATACAGTTACGTTGAAGGAAAGAATACCGAAGCCGATATCTATTTAGGCTCGCGTCAAATCAGTCCGCCGAAGGCCACGGTAAATGTAAACTGGCGCCCCCTTGATAGTATGTCATTAACAGTAAGCTATTTGCATGTTGGCGACCGTAAGCGCTTTGCGCCCGATGCTGACGGGGAATATGTGGGTGATCAGGGCCCAGTCTCCAGCTACAACATTTTCAATGTGAGCGGGAAATATCAGTTTGCAGACAACTGGAATGCGTTTATGGGAATCGAAAACCTGTTCAACAGTGATTACTACCCGGCGAGGGCCCAGTCTTACACCTACGGTGGCTACAATATTAAAGGTCTGGGTACGACAGCAACTCTGGGCGTGACCTGGTCATTTTAAAGCGGGTCTTTTCCGGATGGTGGCCGGCGAACCCGCGACAGTGGTGTTCGCCGGTACATCGTCAAACACCACCGCACCGGCACCGACAATGGCCTGATCGTCAATAGTGACGCCAGGTTGAATAACCGCATTAGCACCAATCCACACATTGTCGCCAATTGTCACCGGCGCATTATTCATATTGACGGGGGGATGAACTTCTCCTGTGTCTAACGGCACGGTACTGATGATTGCGCCCGGCCCGACAAATACCCCTTCGCCAAGACGGATATTTTGTTCAGCAATAAATGTCACGTTGTGATTGAGAAAAACGAACCGGCCCAGTTCCACGGAGGCATTACCTGACAAACAAAATACCGGCTCAATCCAGCAGGGACCGCGGCATGTAAAGAGAGCTTTCATTGCCTGTTTTTTGCTTTTAGCCGGCGCGTCTGCTTTGCTAAGTACATCGAGGTAAGGCCCTTTTACATCGCAGCGGAGAAGTGCCGCGCGTAACGAAGGCAGGCTCCGGTCTGAAAACGGTAACGGGGTCAAAGTGCTTTCTCTTTTGTAAGGGTTTGTTTATTATAGGATTCCGGATTTAAATTGCACATATGGGCACAGGTGTGAAGACTGAAATTGTATTGATCCGGCATGGCAGACCCCGCTCAGCAGATAATATCCGTTGTACAGCATCAGGTTACGCGAACTGGATTCGAAAGTATAATGCCGCCGACCTTGACCCCAAAAGCAAACCCGCTAAATTACTGAGTCTTAACAACTACTTTGTCATGAGCAGCGATTTGTACCGGGCCCGTTTAACGGCCCGATATTGCTGCGGCCATAGTGCCTGTGAGTACAGCAGTTTATTCAGAGAGATGGATATCCCTTATTACCGGTTACCGTTCCGGCTCAAAGCGTGGACCTGGGTTTATTTCAGTCGTGCCCTGTGGATGGCCGGGGCGGGCGGCAGGTTTGAAAGCTATAAAGACGCTAAAGCCCGGGCAGAAATGGCCGTTAACTTATTGGAAGTGCGGGCAAAGACCCATAAAAAAATAGTCATGTTTGGCCATGGAATGATGAACAGGGAAATTCGCAAAAGGTTGCAACAGCGGGGCTGGGCAGTTGCAGAGAAGGATAACGGCTATTGGGGCGTTAATCGTCTACACTTATAACGGCTGACAGTACGCTGACACTTTTTTCTGCCGGCGCTGAATAATAACTAAGCGAATTAATCACTATGTACATTGGTTGGACAACTTATCTCAAACAACGTTTTCAATCGAAGCGTACCGGCATGGCTGTCGGTGTATCGTTGTCTGCCGAAACTGCTACCTTCACGGCTTTGCGTAGTAAAGGCGGTGAATCTTATGTTGTCTCTGAAGTTTCTCTGCTTTATTCCCAGTGGCAGACGCAACTCAGTAAATGGGTAGCAAAGCAAAAGCTGTCCGGTGCAGAGTGTCACGTTGCGCTGGCGCAAAACTGGTATCAATTGCTGCAGATTGACCGGCCCGACGTTAAAGATGACGAAATCAATGATTCTCTGGTTTGGCCTGTGAAAGAGCTGATGGGATTCGACAAGCCCATGGTGCTGGACTACTTCGATCTGCCTGTGCCACTGGCCGGCAATAAAAAGGTCAATGTCGTTGCTATGCCTGAAGACACCATAAAAGAGATTGTCGCCGGTTGTATTGAAGCGAATGTACGGCTGGAAAGTATTTCTGTTGAAGAGCTGGCACACTGCGCGCTGTTGCCGGTTATGCAGGAACCGGTTATCACGCTGACGCAGGAAGCCGGAGAAGAAATTATTCTGAACGTCGTCAAGGACGGTCACTTGTATCTCAGCCGAAGGCTGAAAGGCTTCGAGAACCTGGGGAGTTTTTCCGAAGAAGAACTGAGAATGGGCGTGCTGGATTCATTATGTATTCAAATTCAGCGTTCCATGGACTTTTTCGAAAGCCAGCTGCGTCAGGCACCGGTACGTAAGGTGATGATTCGCATCAATGCAGCACAAACCGCAATTATTTTAGAACAGATATCACAGGCAGTTTCGGCTGAGGTGACTGAGCTGGATCTTAGCGGCGTGGTCAACGACCCGTCGGAAGTTATCTCTAATCTGAGCAGTCTGGGCATGGCGCTGACGCCTGCACGGAATAAAACGCTGTCTGCAAAACCGGTGGTGGCTGATGAAAAGTAATATTAACCTCTACCAGTCCCGCTTTGAGCCACGCATTGATTTTCTGTCATTGTCCTCCGTCAGTCTTGCCATTGGAGTTGTTGCTCTCATCGTACTGATAACAGGCAGTATTTATCATTATCTGGCCAGCAGCGCAGAAGCTGAATACGTGAAGCTGCTGGAGCGCAACCGGACCCATCAGAGTCAGATTGATGAATTACAGGCCGAGGTAACAAACTGGAAAGCAGACCCTGCGCTGATCAAAAAGGTAGAAGACATCAAACTGGATCTCAGTAAGCAACGTCGTGTACTGGAAGAACTTGCTGCCCGCGCCCCGCTGCGATTCAAAGGTTTCAGTATTCTGCTGGACGACCTGGCTGACAAACATGAGTCTGATCTGTGGATTGAGTCTATGGCGGTGTCTGAAACTAACATGACCTTTAACGGGCAGGTGTCTTCACCCCAGGCTTTTCCCCGCTGGTTACAGCGTTTAAGTGAAACCAGCAGTTTCAGAGGACGCAGTTTTGCCGCTGCCAGGGTGTATATGGACGAAGATGACGCCCTGAAATTTGAGTTGTCTACTCGCAGATCGGCATCAGCAACGGCTGCTGCGCCGGCACAGCAAAGTGCGCCGGGTTTAACGCTGCCGGGAGGTGCTCAATGAGTAAGCCTTCATTACACGTTAAATTTGAAGCGTTATCCCGGCGGGAAAAGATGATGACACTGGTATCCGGTATCGCACTGGTGCTGCTTACAGGCTTCACCTTCTTTATTGAGCCTGCCATGAATGACTTAAGCGAGTACAGAAAAGAGTTGGCTGCCGAAGAAATGAAAAAGCAGACGTTACAGGCGCAACAGGCCCTGTTCGTGGAAGCGCTGTCGGTAGAACCGGATGCGGAAAAGCATGCTGAATATGATGAGCTGGTGGCTAAGAAGAATGATTTGTCCGTCAGCTTTTCAACACAACTCGACGAGCTGGTGTCGCCGGATGAAATGGTGTTGCTGGTGGAAGAAGTGTTTTCCCATACCCACGCACTGACGTTGACTGAAATGTCGTCGGCGGAGCCCGTCTCTGTTTTTGCTGATAACGAATCTATGCAGGATGTAGAGCTTTATCAGCATGGCGTGACAATGACGTTCAGGGGCAATTATTTCGACGTTAAGAATTTCATCGAAGTGCTGGAAACCCGCTCAAGGCAGCTCTACTGGCGGTCAATTGATTATGAGGTGACGGCATGGCCGGCGGCAGATGTCACCGTGGAAGTGTATACCCTCAGTACAGATAAGGCGTTTATCGGTGTTTAACAGATACGGCAAATATTTGGTGTTTACCGGCATTCTTCTCATGATGAGCCAGCTTGCGCATGCCGGCGACCCGACCAGACCGGGACGGGGCTATAAAGGTCAGTCTTCTGCGGTAAAAACGCAGACCGGTTATCAGGTAACAGCGATTTTTAATCATGGCATGCGTCCTCAGGCCATCATTAACGGCAAGCTGGTGGCTGAGGGATATCAGTTCAGTGACGCAACCGTGAAAACAATTTTAAAAGATAAAGTGATTATCAGTCAGCAGCGCGACGGCCGCTGGCAACCGGTGACGCTGTCAGTGAATCCGGCATCATCAGATAAGTTTAGTATCCGCACTGCGGACTCATATTAGGGATCAGGCAATGCGTAAAGCCACCATCACCTTACTTGCAGCTTTCGTTTTGAGCGCTTGTCAGTCAGCGCCAAAAGAATCTGTTGTTGAGCGCTCGTTGAAGGACGAGTTGCAGGCACAGCTGGATGCTGAAAAGGCGAATAAGGCTACTTCTGAAAAATTGGATGAAGTACCGGATGCCGTGAATTCTGCGCTGATGACCGCGCCCGGACCTGCCGCTACGCCGGTGGCACTGCTTGGCCCTGAAAAATACGACATTAATGCCCAAAGCGTGGATGTGCGCCAGTTTTTGTCCGGGCTGGTTTATGACACGCCATACAGTGTAGCCGTGCACCCGGATGTGACCGGTTCGGTTACCCTCGATCTGAAGCAGGTGTCACTGGACGGGGTCATGTCATTACTCTCTGATTTATACGGATTCGATATCCAGAGACAGGGAAACGTATTTCGCGTGTTACCCGCGGGTATGCGTACCGAAACTTTCGCCGTGAACTACCTGCTGATGAAGCGTAACGGGGCGACTCAAACCAGTATCATTTCCGGCGGGGTATCGCAAAATGCCAATGGCGGAAACGGCAGTCAGTCCGGCAGCGGTAACTTCAGTAATTTTACCGGTAGTGAAATGGGCGGCAATGGCCAGTACAGCAGTATGTCCGGTAACAATAATGGCACAATGATCAGCACCCGCACAGAAACTAACTTCTGGGAAGATTTACAAACCAGCCTGGCGTCTATGCTTGGCACAGAAGGGGGGCGTGCGGTGTTTGTTACGCCTCAGGCCGGTCTGGTTACCGTCCGTGCTTTACCGTCTGAAATCCGTGCCATAAAACGCTTTTTGCAGGTATCTGAAACCCATCTGCAACGTCAGGTGGTGCTGGAAGCCCGTATTCTTGAAGTGGTGCTGAGTGACGGCTATCAGCAAGGGATCAACTGGAATGAAATTATTGCCAATGTGGGCAGCACGAATTTCTCATTCGCTACCACCGCCGGTACGTTTGGCAACGCACTGACCCCGGATTTGGGCGGCATCACCAGTTTGTCTTTCCTGAATCAGGATTTCTCCGGAGTGTTGAATCTGTTGTCCACGCAGGGGAATGTTCAGGTGCTGTCCAGCCCCCGTGTTACTGCAACAAATAATCAGAAGGCGGTGATTAAAGTGGGTGACGACGAGTATTTTGTTACCGACGTATCCAGCCAGAATACGATTACAGCCACATCGACTTCAGTGGTCCCGGATATTGAACTGACGCCGTTCTTCTCGGGTATTGCGCTGGATGTTACTCCCCAGATTGACGATAAGGGCAGTGTGCTGTTGCATGTGCATCCATCTGTTATTGAAACCGAAGAGCAGACTAAAGTTGTCACCCTCAACGAAGAAGAAATTGTGCTGCCGCTTGCACAAAGCACTATCCGGGAATCTGACACGGTTATCCGCGCGTCTTCGGGAGAAATTGTTGTAATTGGCGGCCTGATGCAAACCACTATTACCGATAATGAAAGTAAAACGCCGTTGCTGGGAGACATTCCTGTGGTGGGGAACCTGTTCAGAAATAAACGTCAGCAGGAAACCAAAAAAGAACTGATCATACTGCTTAAGCCCACTGTGGTTGAGCCCGGCACGTGGAGTAAGCAAATCGAAATGAGCCGTTCGCAGATGGCTGACTGGCTGTACGTGGAATAAGTCATGTATCTGAGTCACTTTGGCCTTCAGGAGCCGCCCTTCACGTTGACGCCGAATACCCAGTTCTACTTCGGATTGCCCAGCCATAATGAGGCAATGGAAGTACTGAAAACGGCGCTGGACGCAGGTGAAGGCTTTATCAAAGTGACTGGCGAGGTAGGCACTGGCAAAACCCTGCTGTGCCGGAAATTGCTTAACGAATTGCCGGATAACTTTCCCTCCGCATATATTTCCAACCCCATGCTGTCAGCGGAAGAGTTTCGTCGTGCGGTAGCCGCTGAAATTGGTGTGGTGCTGGATGTGGGAGGCGATCAGCAGCAATTTACCCGTCAGATTGAAGCCAAACTGATTGAAAAAGCTAAAGAAGGGTTGTCGGTGGTGCTGATCGTCGATGAAGCCCAGGCCATGCCTGAGGAAACGCTGGAAGCGCTCAGACTTATGACCAATCTGGAAACAGAATCCAAAAAGTTACTTCAGGTGGTGCTGTTTGGTCAGCCGGAGCTGGATCAGAAGCTGGCTACACCCAGATTGCGGCAGCTGAAGCAGCGCATTACTTTCAGTTACCGGCTGGCATTGATGAATGTGGACCAGGTTGAGCAGTATGTGCAGCATCGTTTGCAGGTCGCCGGATACAAAGGCGCGCCGGTGTTCGGCCACCGCGCCTGTCAGATGATGGTGTCTGCCTGCCGCGGAACCGCAAGGCTGATTAATGTGGTCTCTCATAAGGCTTTAATGCTGGCTTATGGCGAAGGAAAACATGAAGTGACACTGGAGCATATTAAATATGCCGTGAAAGATACTGAAGCCACACAACGGCGGATAGCCGGTATGTCTCTGCAAGCCGTTGGTATCGCTGCGGCGGGAGTGGTTATCGCGGTGACTGTCATCGCAGGTATGTGGTTCAGCGGAGGCGCGGCATGAGTGTCATTAATAAAATGCTCCGCGACCTTGAAGGACAGAATAATCAGGGCGGCAACACAAAAAACTATAAACCGTCCTCACCGGGAGACGCTGGCAGAAGGAGCCGGTTGATTATTCTCGGTGTGTTGTTGCTTGCCGCAATTGCATGGAGTGCGTTTACTTTTCTGGTGGACGCCAAAGACAGCGGGGAAAGAATCACCCCACCGGTCACAGTCGTGACTTCACCGGATAACCAAACAGGACCTGCGCCGTTATCGTTGAATACCGCGTCATCACCGGTCTCTGGTGAATCTGAGCCGGAGCCGCGCCTTACCGCATCAGGAGATAGCAGTCTTACTGCAATTGCACCGCCTGATAATACATCATTTGCTGTTATAAATAGCTCAGAGTCAGCACCGGTAACGCCGGAAAATATACCGCAGGCCGGAGGCCGGACAGCGTCACAAGCCGGTGACAATGGTCCGGTCGTTGTATTTAATCAAGTTCAAAAAGAATCACAATCCCGGCAGGAAGAGGCTGTACAAAAAGCGGCTCCGGATCCTGCAGGTGACAGGGTGCCGGTGATCACACCGGAAAAAGCACATAGTAAAACGGCTGATACAGGGGTGATGAAAGTCACTAAGTCGCAGCCTGCCGCTGTGGAGGCTACACTGCGCGATCAGATTGCCGGTGAGATGAAAAAAGGCAATATGCGTGAGGCCACCCGTTTGCTGATACTGTTATCGCAACGGGAGCCGGATGACCTTGATGTCCGCAAGAAACTGGCATCGGTGTATTTCGCAGAAGGACAAGTAGAGCAGGCGCAGCAAATGCTGGAGCAGGCACTTGAGGAAGCACCGGCGAATACCAGTATCCGGTTGATGCTGGGGCGTCTTTACACTCAGCAGAACATGAGTGAACAGGCGTGGGAGGTGATCAGTCAGCTGGCTGATACCACCGACATCGACTTTCTGGGTTTCCGTGCCGGATATGCCAATCAACTAAAAAAGTATGACGCAGCGCTAATTGATTATCGTGTGCTGACTGAACTTCAGCCTGCCATAGCACGCTGGTGGCTAGGTTTTGGAGTTGCCTCCGACAAGCTTGGAAAGCCGCATCTGGCGGTGCAGGCATACAAGGAAGCTCTTAACAGACAAGGGTTGGAAGACGCTGTTGAATTATTCGTTCGGAAACGGATTAAGGATCTCTCGGAGTAATTATGAGTCAGACGAAAATCCGTTTAGGAGATCTGCTGGTACAGGATGGTTTAATTACCGGTGAGCAATTGGTACAGGCTCTGGGGGAACAGCGTAAAACTGGCCGTAAGCTGGGTGCCACCCTTATTTCCATGGGGCTGGTGACAGAGCAGGAGTTATTAACGTTACTTTCCCGTCACCTTAAGGTCGCGCTTATCGACCTCGACCAGTATCAGGTGAATGCCAGTGCCGTAAAGCTATTACCGGAAATTCAGGCCCGCCGGTACAGAGCGCTGGTTATTGAAGACAAAGGTGACAGGTTGCTGGTGGCGATGAGCGACCCGGCTGACCTCAACGCGCAGGATAACCTGTCGGATCTGCTGCCCAAACCATTTGATATGGCTGTGGTCAGCGAAGCGCAACTATTTAACGCCTACGATACCCATTATCGTAAAACCGATGAAATCGCCTCTTTCGCCCATGAGCTGGCAGAGGAATATCAGGAAACAGATGACTTTTCGTTAAGTGCCGGTGTGGAAGAAGAGCAGGACACCGCTGTTTCCCGGTTACTTCAGTCAATCTTCGATGATGCGGTCATTGCCAAAGCCTCGGATATTCACATTGAGCCGGATGAAAGCAAGCTGCGCATACGTCAGCGTGTCGACGGTGTGTTACAGGAAACTGTTATTCCGCAGGGAAGCATTGCTGCAGCACTGGTATTACGCCTGAAGCTGATGGCCGGTCTGGATATCTCTGAAAAGCGTTTACCTCAGGATGGCCGTACCCAGGTAAAAGTACGGGGACACCGCATTGACGTGCGTTTATCAACCATGCCGGTTCAGTCCGGTGAAGCGGTGGTAATGCGTTTGCTGGATCAGTCAGCCGGAGTATTAACACTGGAACAGACCGGGATGCCTGCGCCGCTGTTGAAACGTTTCCGCACGCTGTTACAACGCCCGCACGGCATGATTCTGGTTACCGGTCCTACCGGCTCAGGAAAGACAACGACACTTTACGGCGCGCTGAGTGAGCTGAATAAACCGGAAAGAAAAATCATTACTGTTGAAGATCCTGTGGAATACCGTTTGCCCAGGGTAAACCAGGTGCAGGTTAACAGCAAAATCGACCTGACTTTCTCCAGTGTACTGCGTACCACACTGCGTCAGGATCCGGACATTATCATGGTGGGGGAAATGCGGGACCAGGAAACAGTGGAAATTGGTCTGCGGGGAGCATTAACCGGTCACCTGGTATTGTCAACGTTACACACCAACGACGCTGTTTCCAGTGCTATCCGCCTGCTTGATATGGGAGCGCCGGGCTACCTGGCCGCCAGTGCGTTACGGGGCGTTGTTGCCCAGCGTCTGGTCCGTAAAATTTGTGACAGTTGCGAAAGTGTTTACACCCCCACCCCGGAAGAGGTGTTCTGGCTCAAACACGTGGATGAATCTTTAGGTGAGGTGGTATTTAAAAAAGGTCGCGGTTGCCAGAAATGTAATCAGACCGGCTACAAAGGCCGGATTGGTGTGTTCGAACTGCTGGAACTGAATGACGCCATGATGGATGCGCTGAAGGTTGGGGATACCGTGGGCTTCGCGCAACATGCCAGAGAAAGCAACCGTTACCGGCCGCTGGCTTACGCCGCATTAACCTACGCTAAAATGGGCATGACCACCGTTGAGGAAGTGCTCAAGTTGTCTGAAATGGTCGCCGATACCTCAGATACAGACGTGGAAAAAGCAGAGGACACGGGTGATGGCCAGGTTTAGTTATACTGCCCGTGAAAGAACGGGGGAATTAACCGAAGGAACTATGGAAGCCACGGACGAGAGCGCCGTGGCAAAGCTGCTGTTGGCCCGCAATGTCATCCCCATCAAAATTGTTGCGAGCAAAGATGAGGCGGCTTCCGGTGCTGAAAAATCCATGGACGTGCACTGGTACACGCCCAATGTGTCGCTGGACGAACTGGTTATCTTTTGTCGTCAGATGTTTTCACTGACCCGTGCAGGTATTCCTATTTTGCGGGCAGTCAGTGGTTTGGCTGAGTCCAGTAACTCTGCGCGAATGCGTGTTGCTCTGCTTGATGTTATCGCTCAGTTAGAAAGGGGGCGCAGTTTGTCCTCGGCGCTGCATTTGCACAGCGATATTTTCAACCAGCTTTTTGTGAGCATTATTCACGTGGGCGAGAATACCGGTCGTCTGGATGATGCGTTTTTACAGCTGGCTGAGTACCTTGAACGGGAGCAGGAAACCCGTAAGCAAATTAAAGCCGCCACACGGTATCCTATTTTCGTGCTGATTGCTCTGGCAATGGCCTTTGTGGTGCTCAACGTGTTCGTTATCCCAAAATTTGCCACCATGTTTGCCAAATTCGGAGCCGAACTTCCCACCATGACCAAAGTGCTGCTGGCCATTTCTGATTTCATGCTTAACCGCAGTTATATTCTTATCGGCATTATCGCCTTAATCAGTTACGGCATTTACCGCTATGTGAGTACCGAAAGTGGCCGGTATAAATGGGATCTTCTCAAGCTTCGTCTTCCCGTGGTGGGAGACATCATCCGCCGCTCACTGCTGGCCCGTTTTAGCCGCAGTTTTTCTATGATGCTCCATTCCGGTGTGCCCCTTACCAATGCCCTTAATCTTGTGGCGGATGCGGTCGATAACGCTTATGTGTCAGCTTCTGTTATTGAAATGCGCCAGCGCATCGAGAAGGGCGAGAATTTAACCCGGGTTAGCCATGCCAGCGGACTCTTCACCCCGATGATATTGCAAATGATTAACGTGGGGGAAGAAACCGGGCGGGTAGATGAGCTGCTTGCTGAGGTTGCCGGTTTCTATGAACGGGAAGTGGATTACGACCTGAAAAGCCTGACTGCGAAAATTGAGCCGTTCCTGATTGTGATTGTCGCCGGCATGGTACTGATTTTAGCTCTGGGTATTTTCTCCCCGATGTGGGACATGATGAGTGCGATAAAGGGGGGCCGGTGAGAAAAAGTAACGCCGCCGCAGTGAATGAACAGCGCAAGATGTTCCTTGGCATCATATCAACCCTGGTGTTTGCCATTTTAATGGGCAGTTTTATCGTCTACTTCTACGAATCGGAGCCGAATTTGAAAGGCCAGATCCTGTTCCGCTTCGGCGATAAACTCGAAGACAGTGCTGTCAGCGCACATTGGCAGTGGCAGGCGGAGGGCCGTCCGGAGCGTATTTTGCTGGTGCACTATAATAGCGAAGGTAAAGAGACTGATCGCCGTCCGGTGGTGATGGGAGTAACGGGCTGGCCCGGCGTTAAACATACAGATGACGGCTGCCGGAAGCTGTGGCAGATGTTGCTGAATCAGCCTATGGAAGTGGATGGTTTCAGAGTCCGCGGGGATTTTTACGAAGGTGATACAGATACAGAGTCGGGTGAGCCAGTTAATGCTTATTGCCGGTTCGGACTGAGCAGCGGTGACTATTTTGATTATGCAATTTATCGCGGAGATGTGACCTATGAAGATGAGTGACCCGGTACATCGCCAGCATGCAGAAAAACGGGAGAACAGAAACATGGATATACAGCGTTATCGGGCAACACAGAGTCAGGCCGGCTTTACGCTGATTGAGCTGACCATTGTTGTGGTATTGCTTGGCCTGCTGGCTGCGGTGGCCATTCCCCGGTTTCTGGACGTAACCGAAGATGCGGAAAATGCCACCGTTGAAGGTGTGGCAGGCGGTTTTGCCACCGGCGTGGGGCTGGTACGGGCGCAATGGGAACTTGAGGCCCGTCCGCAGGACAACGACAGCACGAATCAAACCTTTGTCACATTGGATGGCGTGCGTGTAGGGGTCGACAGTGACACCGGCTACCCTACCGGACAGCTGGCGAATGATGGCAGCTCGGAAGATACCAGTATGAGTAATGCAGATTGCCAGAGCATTTTCAGTCTGATCATGCAGAGTGCACCGACCATTACTGCTAACTGGCAAAATATTCCCACGGAACGATTTCGTTACTATACCGCTGTAAGCAGTGGTACAGGATCTGGCGGAAATGACCAGTGCTACTATTATTTAAGTCAAACCATCAAGAACTTAAACACCGCGCCGGTCGATAACACACAGGGAAATGGATTCATATACGACTCAAGGATAGGTCAGGTTATTGTGTTCACTAACAATAGCGATCAATCCATAACTAACTGAGAAAGATTTTGAGCCATAATATATATAGTTAATTTCCTATTTAGAGGTACTGAACATGCAACAACGTGGTTTTACACTTATCGAACTGGTCATTGTGATCGTGATTTTAGGTATTCTTGCTGTGACGGCAGCGCCCCGTTTCATTGATTTACAAGGCGATGCCCGTGCATCCACCCTGCAAGGTGCTAAAGCGGCACTGACCAGCGGCATGCAACTGGTTTATGCAAAATCTGCCATTGCCGGTGAACAACGCACGGCCTATGCCGGTAACGCTACGACGCGGGTAACTATTGGAGGGGAAAACGTTAATACTGACTTTGGGTACCCAGATGCCGAAGTTGCTTCACTCGCAAACCTGAACTATTGGGTAGAGTTTGCTGATGCAGACTGGGACTTCACGGCGAATGCACCAGCTGCCGGTCAATTTACGATCACTCCAAATGGTGTTACAGCTGTAGCGATCACTTCATCTGATGCGTGTCAGGTGGTATATACAGAAGCTGCAGACGCGAATACAGCTCCATCCGTTGATGTTTACACAGACGGTTGCTAATACTCTGAAATAAAGAAGGATGTGTAATGCGAAAGCGCATTACGTCAAATTATGTTCAGTCGGGCTTTACCCTTGTTGAACTTGTCATCATCATAGTTTTACTGGGTGTGTTATCGGTGGTAGCGATTTCACGCTTCGATGATGGCAAGGGTTACAACGAGTTCCTGCTGCAGAAGCGCCTGCTTAGCGCACTAAGGCATGTTCAGATGCAGGCCATGCAGGACACCCGTGACGGATATTGTCACCGGCTGAACTTCAATTATTCCCCGTCATCTCTCAATTTCGGCCCGCCAGTGGCCACTCTGGCATCTGCCAGTGCATCCGCGTCCTGTCAGAGCGGCATTGATTTCAGCGCTGCCAGCCACCTCCGTACGGATAACGGTGAAATTAGTGCCATGGAAGTCACTATGTCGGGCTACGATGGCAATGCCTCTGCGCCGGTCTATATCGGTTTTAATAATGTGGGTAAACCATTGACTCCCGGCGCTCTGTGCGCTTCAGGTTCCGGTTGCCGTATTTCATTTGCCGGCAAATCAATCGCCAGTGTGTGCGTAAACAGCCAGGGCTTCATCTATGAATGCTAACCGGGGGTTTACATTACTGGAAACGGTTATCGGAATGGTGATATTTGCCATCGTGCTGGCCACGTCTGTGCAGCTCATTGCTGAACAGTCAAAGAAAAGCCTGGAACCCATCTGGCAAACCCGTGCAGCGGAACTCGGACGGGCATTGCTATCGGAAATTAACAGTAAAAAATTTGATGTGCGTTCCAGTTCTAATCCCGACGCCCCCCGGTGTAATGAGGGCAGTCGCTGTTCTTATACCAATGAATTCGGGCCGGGTAGCGGTGAAGTCAGAGCAAACTGGGATGATGTGGATGATTATCACCTGCTAAGCCAATCCGGGGCCGGTATTACTGACAGCCGTGGCGTTGCACTTATCGCGCCTGACGGCTCACCACTTTATCAGGGGTTTTCGCTGTTTGTCCGGGTGCACTACGATGATAATACCGATGGCATAGACGATGACGATACCAATCAGGATGGCGTATACGATACCGGTACCTATACAGGTAATATAAAACGCATTGTCGTCTTTATTACCACACCGGGTGGCGATACGGTTGTGTTCTCTGCTTATAAGTGGAATATCTGATGGCGAAGTTCAGTGTACAAAAAGGCTTCACCCTCATTGAACTTGTCACAGTGATTGTGATCCTGGGTGTTGTGGGTTTGGGAATAAGCAGCTTTATGGGAAATACCATGCTGCTGTTTGCCGGCAGTGTTGAGAGAGAGCAACTGATGAACGAGGGCCGCTTCGCCGTAACGCGGATGCAGCGGGAAATGGCCCGTGCTGTGCCAAACAGTTTTCGCATCGCCGGAAACAGTGGTGTGCACTGCGTTGAATTTACCCCGGTCGTCTGGCCTGCCAGCTATGCCACTGCACCTTTTGGTTCAACGTCCAACCGTACGATTAATATGTTCTGGCCACACGACCCGGATGGTAATTACCATATTGTCGCTAATGATCAGCACATAGTCATTTATCCCCTGCAACCCGCTGACGTATACGATCAGTCACGTAACAGAAAAGCGCGGGTAACAGGATGCTCAGATGACGGAGACGGGCATTGCCTCACCCGTGATGACAGTGATGATGTTATTCAGGTACAGGTAGACCGCGCCTTTCAGCAGGCATCACCCCATCACTATGCCTATTTTGTTAACCGGACAATCAGTTACTGTGTGGCGAATGGCAACGTATATCGCAAAGAAGAAAATATGAATACCTCGCAATCTTTGTCGTTGTCTGGTGCTGTAATTGTGGCTGAGCATGTTACAAATTCCTTGTCAGGTAATCCGGCGTCTTCCTATGCCGCTAACGATCCGTTAATGGTATTTGCCGGCCCTGCCGGAAAAAGCAATTTCGTCAGGATAAACCTTCAGTTTAATGATAATGGTGAGCAGGTTAATCATTTTCAGGAGGTGCACGTTGCGTTCAAACCCTGAAACAACCTGCGCTTTGCCCGCATCACAGAAGGGCAGCATGCTGGTACTGGCGATGTTTGCCATTGTAGTGCTGTCACTCATTGGTATTTCAATGGCGTCAATGGTGCAGTCATCAGAGAAAACCATTGTGTATGAAGTCATGGGCGAGCGGGCAGAGCAGGCCTCTCTGGTGGGAGTAGGAATACTGGTCCACGCGATTAAACCAGTTAACGGTAATCTGCATATTTGCGAAAACTCTTTCAACCTGGACAGTCTGGTGGTGAATATGCAGGGGTTTGAAGGCTGTACAATCGTGGTGCGGTGTACCACCCGTTCAATCCCTGTCAGCGGAAACCAGACAGAGTACCATTATGAAATTAAATCTACCGGCACCTGCGCTGCCGGTGATATGGTGGCGACGAAATCCAACACATACAACATGACTAAACCCTTCAACTATTAGTCTTGCCTGGTATGTTTATCTTTGCCTCCGGATTTTCCTGAACTTTTCCTGAACGGAATGCCGTCTTCTCAGTCTAACGACTGTTCAGAGTGGTGATTGTCACTCTTTTTGCACACTTTTACATAACGAAATAATTCCCCTGCTGGCTGATTTTTAAACTAAAATTCTGCTCAATCATTTAAGCTGACCAGCGAAGCGGTATTTTGTGCGCCTTAGGGGGCTATTTGCTTGCCCAAAGTAGTACCCGTTGTTAAAGTGTGCGGATATATATCTTCATTTCGCAGTCACGCCGCAAGCCATGCCCGAAGAAAGGTATGCAGGCGCAATAACAGGAACTGGCATTTCATGTTTAAAAAGCTTCGAGGCATGTTTTCCAACGATTTGTCCATCGACCTCGGAACGGCTAACACGCTCATCTATGTAAAAGATCAGGGCATCGTACTTAACGAACCATCAGTGGTAGCAATCCGTCAGGAACGGGCATCAGGACCAAAAAGTGTCGCAGCTGTGGGTTCTGAGGCTAAGCGTATGCTTGGCCGTACGCCGGGTAATATCCGTGCTATCCGTCCAATGAAAGACGGCGTTATCGCTGACTTCTACGTGACTGAAAAAATGCTGCAGCATTTTATTAAACAGGTTCACGATAATAATTTCCTGCGTCCCAGCCCGCGAGTGCTGGTATGCGTACCTTGTGGCTCTACTCAGGTAGAACGCCGTGCCATTAAAGAATCTGCACTGGGTGCAGGTGCCCGCGAAGTGTATCTGATTGACGAGCCGATGGCGGCTGCTATTGGTGCGGGTTTACCGGTATCAGAAGCTACCGGTTCCATGGTGGTGGATATCGGTGGTGGTACCACAGAAGTCGCAATTATTTCACTGAACGGTGTGGTGTATTCCTCTTCTGTTCGCATTGGTGGTGATAAGTTTGACGAAGCTATCATTAACTATGTGCGTCGTAACTTCGGTTCACTCATTGGCGAGGCTACTGCAGAGCGTATCAAGCACGAAATCGGTGCTGCTTACCCGGGTGATGAAGTACGTGAAATTGAAGTGCGCGGCCGTAATCTGGCTGAAGGTGTTCCCCGTGGCTTCGTGCTGAATTCCAATGAAATTTTAGAAGCCTTACAGGAACCGTTAACCGGTATCGTGTCTGCGGTCATGGTTGCCCTGGAGCAGTCTCCGCCGGAACTGGCTTCAGACATTTCTGAACGCGGCATGGTACTTACCGGTGGTGGTGCGTTACTGAAAGATCTGGACCGCTTACTGATGGAAGAAACCGGTATTCCGGTAGTGGTGGCAGATGATCCGCTTACCTGTGTAGCCCGCGGTGGCGGTAAAGCGTTCGACATGATTGATATACATGGCGGCGACCTGTTCAGCTACGAATAATCAAACCAGAAAGGCTACCGCAAGGTAGCCTTACTGCGTATCACGGGTAATATGGATACGATTTTCACACGCGGACCTTCACTGATTAGCCGCCTCATTCTTGCGCTGGTAATGTCGGTGGCGCTGATAATCGCAGATTCGAAATTTGATGCGTTTCAGTCTTCGCGCGTGTATATGAACTCACTGATGAGTCCATTACAATACCTTGCGAACCTCCCCAGCGTACTGCTCAGCGCCAGTGCGCAACGCCTTACCTCCCATGAAGACCTCGTTGAAGAAAACCAGCGGCTGACCAATCAGGTTTTGCTGATGAGTGAACGTTTACAGCGATTCGATGTGTTGCAGTCAGAAAACGATCAACTCCGTGCCTTACTGGATACGCCCGCAAAACCGGACGTGCGTAAAAAGGTGGCAGAGCTGATGGCCGTTGAAAACAGTCCTTTCAGCCAGCAAATTGTGATTAATAAAGGAGCGCTGGACGATGTGTTCCTGTCGCAATCGGTGCTGGATGATCGTGGCGTAGTGGGCCAGGTGATGGAAGTGGGTACGACGAATAGCCGGGTGGTGTTGGTCACTGATGTGACTCATGCTGTGCCGGTACGCTCAGTACGCAATAATATCCGCTTTATTGCCAGTGGTACCGGCTCTCTCGATGAGCTGCTGCTGGAACATGTCCCTCATAGTGTGGACGTGGAAGTCGGGGATATTCTGGTGACGTCAGGTTTAGGACAGGTATTTCCGGAGGGTTATCCGGTGGCACAGGTCAGCCGGGTGACTCGTGACGAAAGCCGCCCGTTTGCCATTGTTGCCGCTACGCCTCTTGCACGGCTGGACAGGCTGAAGTATTTGCTGTTGTTGTGGCCGGAACATCATGACGGGGAGGCGGAATTTGATGGTGTCAGTACCGCCGGTGATGAAAGCCAGGAGGGTGAGAATGATTAAGACCCGCCACTCTGCCATTATTGCCACTTTACTCATTGCACTGGTTTTACAAATTGTGCCTCTGCCGATCCAGGTCGATATTTACCGGCCGGACTGGGTGCTCATTGTGCTGGCTTACTGGACCATGGCATTACCTCACCGCGTGAATGTAGGCGTGGCCTTCATGGCGGGAATTGCCATGGATATTTTGTTGGGGACGTCGCTGGGGATTCATAGTTTTTCCCTGAGTTTATCGGTATTTACACTGGCGGCTAATTATCAGCGTTTGCGCAACTACTCGGTGTGGCAACAGGCTATTATCATTGGCCTTATCAGTGCGCTCTATCACACCGTTTTATTCTGGCTTCAGCACCTTCTCACCGGCATTCCTTTTCAGCTCAGCTATTTATGGCCTGTCCTCAGCACGATGATCTTATGGCCATGGATATTCTGGCTGCTCCGTAAAGCACGCAGACAACTCAACATTAATTAGGAGGCGTTATGTCAGCGCAACTTATTCTGGCATCAGCTTCTCCCCGCCGCACTGCATTACTTGACAAGATGGGGTTTGCCCATCGCCAGTTTCCCGTCGATATCGATGAGTCTCCCCTCGACGGAGAATCTCCCGAAACCATGGTGACGCGGTTGGCGGCTGAAAAGGCAAGGGTTGCCAGTGAGCGTCTGAACGTGGATGCGGATTCGTCTTATGTGGTGCTGGCTTCAGATACGCTCATTGCTTTTCAGGGCCGGCCGTTAGGTAAGCCGGCAGACCGTGATGATTGTTTTGCCACACTCAGAGCTTTGTCTGACAAGGAACACGAAGTGCTGACAGCCGTGAGTATTTATTGCGGCGGTAAATCAAAAACACTGCGCGTATGCACAAAGGTACTTTTCGCCCCTGTCACCGACGACGATATTGCCGCATACTGGGAGACAGGAGAACCTGCAGATAAAGCCGGAAGTTATGCCATTCAGGGCATTGGCGGTCAGTTTGTCAGATCGGTATCCGGCAGTGTGAGTTCAGTGATTGGTCTGCCATTGTACGAGACCCGTTGTTTGTTGAAAGAATTTGGAATTTCATCGTGAGTGCAGAACTACTAATCAACGTAACGCCCTCTGAATCCAGGGTCGCATTAATCGAAAACGGTATCCTTCAGGAAGTGCACGTAGAGCGGCATACCAAGAAAGGGCTGGTGGGGAATATTTACCGCGGGAAAGTGAGCCGTGTGCTGCCTGGCATGCAGGCAGCGTTTGTGGATATCGGTCTGGATAAAGCCGCTTTTTTGCATGCATCAGACATCGTTGTCCACAATGAAATTGTTGATGAGGTATCCAGCAGTCAGCTGCAAAAGCGGGATATCCGCGAGTTGGTGCGTGACGGTCAGGACATTATTGTGCAGGTGGTGAAAGATCCCATCGGTACGAAAGGCGCGCGGCTGACTACCGACATCACAATTCCGTCTCGCTATCTGGTCTTCATGCCGAGCGTCACCCATGTCGGCGTCAGCCAGCGCATTGAAGACGAAGCGGAGCGGGAGCGGCTGAAGAATCTGGTTCAGGAATACTGTGATGATGAAGGCGGCTTTATTTTGCGAACAGCTGCAGAGGGGGTATCGCAACAGGAGCTCTCTTCCGACGCGGCTTTTCTGCGCCGGTTGTGGAACAAAATCAAACAACGGATGGGCCGCAAGAAGCAGCATATCATGTATGAAGATTTGCCCCTCGCACGCCGGGTGCTGCGGGACTTTGTTGGCACCGAGCTGGACCGTATCCGTATTGACTCCAATTTGTCTTTCAGGGAATTAGGGGAATTTACCGCCGAATATGTTCCCGAACTGCAAAGTAAGCTTGAATATTATCGTGGCGATCGGCCCATTTTTGACCTGTATGATGTTGAAAATGAAATACAGCGGGCGTTAGATCGCAGAGTCGATCTTAAATCCGGCGGTTATCTCATTATCGATCAGACAGAAGCGATGACCACCATCGATATTAATACCGGTGCGTTTGTCGGTCACCGCAATCTGGAAGAGACCATCTTCAATACTAACATTGAAGCGACGCTGGCTATCGCAAGGCAACTCAGGCTGCGCAATCTGGGTGGTATGATCCTCATCGACTTTATTGATATGTCGGAACCGGATCATAAACGGCGTGTCTTAAATAGTCTGGAAGCGGCAACGGTGAAAGACCGGGCAAAGATTAATATTCACGGGTTTACCTCGCTGGGTCTGATTGAAATGACCCGTAAACGCACCCGCGAAAGTCTTGAGCATACCCTGTGCGGACTATGCCCGGTATGTAAAGGCCGGGGTTCGGTAAAAACTATCGAGACGATTTGCTTTGAAATTATGCGTGAAGTGGTGCGGGTTAACCGTGCCTATGACGCAGAATTATTTGTTATTTATGCTTCGCCAAATGTGGCCGATGCGCTGCTGGGTGAAGAATCCCATGTTCTGGCTGAGCTGGAAGTGTTTGTGTCTAAGCAGATTAAAGTGCAGACAGAGCCGCTCTACAACCAGGATAAATACGACGTAGTCATGATGTAAGGCGGTGTCCGTTAAGTGAGTAAAGCAGGTAAGGTAGCCACCTGGCTGGTAAAAAAGCTGTGGATGCTGCTGGCAGTCTTTTTAGTGTTGTTTGCTGTCATGCTGAGCGTTATGCGCTACGCATTGCCTCATATCGACCATAAAAAATACCTGCTTGAAGACTATGTCAGTGAAAAATACGGAGTCGATCTCAAAATCGGCAGCGTTCAGGCTGACTGGGAAAAATCAGGCCCAAGCATCGTATTGAATGATGTGGTGCTCGCCAACGGCGACTCTTCTCCGGTGGCGCTTGGCATTAAACAAGTCCACATGGATATCGACTTCTGGGAAAGCCTGCGCTTACGGATGTTGTCTTCCAATGCCTTTACTCTGGACGCACTGACACTCGAAATCGATGCCGACCGTTTTGACGGTGCCGGCGAGAGTGATTTTCCTGTCGTTGATGCCCTTAAAAGCCTTTTCCTTGAGCAGTTACAGCGCTTTTCACTTACTGACGGTGAGGTTGCGATTACCCGCAATAATGAGCGGGAAGTACTGCAACTGGAGTCACTGAGCTGGATCAACAAAGACCGGCGTCACCAGGGCACCGGCGCTGTGCGGGTACAGGAACTGGCAAATAACTCCGCTTCTTTTATTCTCGATCTCACCGGTACCCCTGATTCACTGGATGGCGTGATGTACGCCCGGGCAGAGGATTTGGATATTTCTCCCTGGGTTAGCGGCTTGCTGGCAACACGGCGTCCGTTGCGTGAAAGCCGGGCGAATTTTGAAGTCTGGGCTGAAGTAAAAGAAAGTCATTTCAGTGCGTTTTATACCGAATTCCACGAAAGTAAGCTGGCGTGGGGGGGCGACGATGCGCTGGTGTTTAACTCGGGGATCCGCGGCGGCAGCATTCAGGCGCAACCGGTTAAAGACAAATGGCACTTCCGTGTTGACCAGCTTATTTTTGATGCCAACGATCAGAGCCTGGTAACAGACCTGGTAGGGACCGTATCGGATAATGAATTACTGGTGAATACGGTGAAGCCGGCACCGGTGAACCCTTTTCTGGTGTTATTACCCCTGTTCACAGACGATACCGCCGATGACAATATCCGCGATATCAACCCGGGTGGTCAACTGGCGACACTACAGGTAAAACTGCAGCCGAAAGGGTTCGACCTGGCAGCAAAACTCATTGACGTGAGTTGGGATCAGGATGGCTATGTGCCCGGGCTTTCTCACCTCGACATGGATATTTTCTGGCATAAGAAGCAAGGTGTGGTGTTGTTATCCGCAGATGACAGCACCCTGGACATCGATAATTTGTTACCGGAATCAGTGAAGGTAAGCAAGCTGAGAGGGAAAGTGTTTGTTTACCGGCAGTCCCTTGATGACGGCAATCACTGGGTTGTCCAAAGCCACAAACTGGATGTGCAGTCGGATAAATTATCGTTTCAACCGGCATTCCGTTTTGATACCACATCACGGGAGTTGTCGGTGAGTGCTGACATCGCGTCCCGTCCGGTAAAAGATATACAGGACTTGTTGCCTGGTCCGGTAATTGGCAAGAACACAACGGCTTTTCTCAACCGCGCTTTCGTCGGGCCGGGGCAAATAGAAGGGGCCACTATACTCTGGCAGGGTAAGCCGGCAGAGTTTCCTTTCAGCGGCAATGAAGGGGTTTTTCAGGCCAAAGTACAGGTAAACGGCAGCACCTTCAGCTTCTCTGATGACTGGCTGCCACTGGAAGGGCTGGACCTTACTTTATTGTTCGAGAACGACAGCCTGACTATGCACAGTCCGGGCGGCACACTTGGTGGTGTTGCTGTAAGTGATATGACTGCTGTGATCCCTGCCTTAAGGGGCGACTCAAAAGTGATTATCGATGCCACGGGTAATGCCAGAGGGGCGGATGTCACTTCGCTTATGCTGCAGAGCAGTTTATCCGGTTCGCTGGGACGATTACTGGAAAAAGATGTGCAGATAAAGGGAGACCTGTCTGCCGGCTTACATCTTGAAATTCCTTTCGACAGTAACCAGGTCATTGCCCGGGGGGAAGTGACCCTGCCCGGGAACGATGTTCACGTGAGCAGCGTAAAAATGGATTTTGCCGGCGCTACCGGTAAAGTCACCTTTGAAAACGAAAAGGTACAGTTCACCGATCTAGAGGCGTCGTTGCTCGGGCAGCCGGTGAGTTTATCTTTTGACGGCAAGCAGGAAGACGAAGATTATCTGGTGGATCTGTCGCTGGATGGTACCTGGAACATTAATCCTCTGCTGGCTGAGTTTAACCCTGACTTCGACACTTATTTATCCGGTGATGCCCACTGGCAGGCCGTTGTCGCATTGCGTATTCCGCCGGAAGGATTCAGCTACCGTGCGAATATTACTACGCCGTTAACCGGCCTTAGTTCAAAGTTGCCAGTTCCTTTTGCTAAAACAGCAGACAGTGATTTACTGTTCAATGTGATCAGTGAAGGGAATGAGCAAGCCTCAACGGTGAAAGCCAGCTTAGGTGATGATGTGCGCTTCGAAGGTGTACTGCCTCATCAGGAAATGCAGTTTTCCCGCGCCCACCTGGCTTTGGGTGACAGCGACTTTGTAGGCATGGGCATAGGTTTCAGTATCTCTGCCGCCATGGATGTCGTGAATGTGACGGACTGGTACAAAACCATCGAGTTACTGGTAAACGGCATGGGCAGTGGCGGCGAACCCGGTACGCAGAAAAACGCGTTATTTTCTGTGCCGGAACGTATTTTCGTTAATGCCGGTAACCTGGTGATTGCCGGTCAGAATCTGCACAACGCTAAAATTACCACCAAGCAGCAAAACAACAACTGGATGCTGGATATTAACGCCACGGAAGCCAGAGCGACGGTGAATTTGTATGATGACTGGCTGGCGCGGGGCGTTGCCGTTGAAGCTGATTATATCCGTTTTGAAAGTTGGGAATCAGAAGATGAAGGCGTGGCCCATAACTGGGATGCGAATACGTTACCGCCGGTCTACTTCCACTGTAAGCAATGCATATTCCTCGACAAAGATTTAGGCGAGGTAACACTGGATGTAGCGAAAGCGACGTCTGGTCTGGATATCCGGCAACTTAGTGCAGTGAGTAAGCATGGCAAGTTTTCGGCAAAAGGAAAATGGGTCTTTGACGGCGACGACAACAACACTTTACTGGGTGGTTCGCTGGAAAGTGATGATGTGGGCATGATGCTGAAAAACTGGGGCGTCGATAGCGGCATTAAAGACTCAGGTGCCAGAATGAATTTTGATTTAAGCTGGGAAAAATCCCCCATGGATTTCAGTGCGGAGACCCTGACAGGCGATGTAGAGTGGTCTTTGTCAGACGGTTATCTCAGCGAAGTCAGTGATAAAGGCTCCCGTATTTTTACCCTTTTCAGTCTGAATTCACTGGTGCGTAAACTGAGCCTGGATTTCCGTGATGTGTTCGCGAAGGGGTTCTTTTATGATGATATGAGCGGTACCTTGTCCATCGCTGACGGCAAAGCGTATACCGGCGATACTGTAATTGATGGCGGTGCCGGTGAGATCAACATCAAAGGTTATACGGATCTGGTGGAAAACCAGCTGAATTACAATGTGGTGTTTTCGCCTAACGTCACCGGCAACCTGCCTATCCTGGTGTACTTCCTTGCCACGCCGCCAACCGCACTGGCTGCACTGGCACTTGACCAGGTGTTAACATCAGCGAAAGTCATATCAAATGTGAACTACCATGTTACCGGCAGCTTAAGTGAACCGGTATTTGAAGAGGTGGGCAGGGACAGCAAAGAAGTCGCACTGCCGGCGAAAACGCGGCCGGCAACATCGCCGGATGATCCCATCACAGACCAGGACATGGAGCGCATCAAACTGGAGGTAAACAATGGTTAATGTAGTCGCAATACAGATGACATCCGGACCGGATATCGAAGCGAACTTACAATTTGTTGAGTCTCAGCTTGCGTTACTGCCAGACCCGGACGAAGTGACCAGTCTGGTTGTACTGCCTGAGTGTTTCGCCTGTTTCGGCACCCGTGACGGTACATTACTGACGATCGCAGATGCAAAAGGTGAAGGCAAAATTCAACAGGCACTCAGTGCTATGGCGGCAAAATACCGGTGCTATCTGGCGGGTGGCACTATTCCGCTCAAAACCTCTGAGGAAAACCTGTTTACAGCTTCCTGCCTGTTTTATTCGCCGGATGGCGAACTGATAACCGAATACCAGAAGATTCACCTTTTCGATGTGGCGGTAAATGATCGCACCGGTACCTATCTGGAATCTAAATATACGAAACCCGGCAGCCGGGTGGTAGTTGTGGATACAGAGGTCGGGCGTATTGGTCTGGCAGTATGTTATGATGTGCGCTTTCCCGGCTTATTTACGGCAATGGGAGACATCGATATTCTGGTGTTGCCTGCTGCTTTTACGCAGCGTACCGGCGAAGCACACTGGGAAGTGCTTTTGCGTAGCCGGGCAATTGAAAAACAGTGTTTTGTGGCTGGCGCAAATCAAACCGGCATTCATGCCAACCAGCGCGAAACTTACGGTCACAGTATGGTGATTTCTCCCTGGGGGGATGTTCTGGCCTGCGAGCCTGAACAGACCGGGCTGGTAAGTGCTAAAATAGACATTAACGATCGGGTGAAGTTGAAGGCGAATATGCCTGTCAGCCAACATAACCGGTTCAGGAGCCAACTTGTTTAATAACGTAAAAACGCATCTGCTTACAGACTCAGGCCTTGATTTGTCATCGCTGGAAAAAGCGCTGGGTGAAATTTATCACCATGACAATGACTATGCTGACCTGTATTTTCAGTCCAGCCAGCATGAAAGCTGGGTGCTGGAAGACGGCATCATCAAAGACGGCAGCTACAACATCGAGCGCGGTGTGGGTGTGCGTGCAGTCAGTGGTGAAAAAACAGGTTTTGCATACTCTGACGACATCAATGAAACGGCTCTGCTGGACGCCTGCCGCGCAGCCCGCACGATTGCTCCTTCCGGTGGTAAACATCATGTTCAGTCACTGGAAACCGGCAGCTATATCACCCGTTACAAAGACAACAATCCCTTGCTTGCCATGCAGGACGCTGAAAAAATTGCGCTGTTAAAATCGGTGGACGCTTACATCCGTCAAAAAGAGCCCGGTATTAATCAGGTGGTAGTGAGCTTAAGCGGTGTATATGAAGAAGTACTGGTAGCTGCGACTGACGGCACCCTGGCGGCAGATATTCGTCCGCTGGTGCGTCTGAACTGCTCAGTACTGATGGAAAAAGGCGATCGCAGGGAGCGTGGCAGTGCCGGCGCCGGCGGACGCCACTCATATGACTTCTTCACCACAGATAAAGACGGCCGGCCTTATTACGAAACCCTGGCCGATGAAGCACTGCACATGGCGCGGGTGAATATGGAAGCGATCGCCAGCCCTGCCGGGACCATGCCGGTGGTGTTAGGTAACGGCTGGCCGGGTGTGCTTCTGCATGAAGCGGTAGGCCATGGTCTGGAAGGTGACTTCAACCGTAAAGGTGCATCTACTTTCAGCGGCCGTATAGGCGAGCGTGTAGCTGCCAAAGGGGTCACAGTGGTAGATGACGGCACAATGGCTGACCGCCGTGGCTCTCTTTCTATAGATGATGAGGGCACGCCGTCAGCACATAACGTGCTGATTGAAGACGGCATCCTGAAAGGTTACATGCAAGATAAAATGAATGCCCGTTTGATGGGTGTGAGCCCAACCGGAAACGGACGCCGTGAGTCATTCGCGCACTTACCCATGCCACGTATGACCAATACGTACATGATGGCCGGTGAGCACGACCCGCAGGAGATCATTGCGTCAATCGACAAAGGTGTTTACGCACCGAACTTCGCCGGTGGTCAGGTAGATATCACGTCCGGTAAGTTTGTATTTTCCAGCGCAGAGGCTTATCTGATTGAGAACGGTAAAATTACTGCACCGGTAAAAGGCGCTACCCTCATTGGCAATGGCCCTGAAGTCATGCAGAAAATTTCCATGATTGGTAATGATGTGGCGCTGGATCGCGGTGTCGGTGTGTGCGGTAAAGATGGTCAGTCCGTGCCGGTAGGCGTCGGTCAGCCAACGCTGAAGGTGGATGAACTCACCGTAGGTGGTACTGCTTAAGCGCTCAACTGCTCTGATGAAAAAAGGCGTGATAAATTTTTTATCGCGCCTTTTTTATATTATCCTTCGTGAATCACTTCTTTTAAGTACTGAAATAATTCGCGGAAGGCTTTTGGCGGTGCGTTGTTCTCCCGCTCTTTCCTGATTTGACGGTGGAACTGCCGCAGTTTCTGGCGATCCAGGGCAGGATGCTCTTCCATCAGGCGTTGTATGGCGTCATCACCCTCATTAATTACCGCTTCTCTGGCTTTTTCCAGCGCGTGAAACGCGGCATTGCTGGCCTGGTGTGCGTGCGTCAATTTTGCCAGCGCAGCTTCAATATCGCTGGTATCCCGGCTGCGCATTAATTTGCCGATAAACTGAAGCTGACGTCTGAAACCATCTTTTTTGCGGTTAATATTCCGCGCCAGCATCACTGCGTCTTCCAGTTCTTCGTCCATTGGAATGGTGGCAAGGTGGGCCGGCGTTAAGTTAACCAGGTCTTCTCCGAGCTTCTGACGTTCAGCAGACAGACGCTTCAGTTCGGATTTACTGATTAATTCACTCTCATCATCCTGATCAATTTCATTAAAAAAGTTTTCTTCATCAGAATGGTGGTTGTTATCGCTCATTTGGCACTCATAAATGTTACACTGCAGTATTCGGTTATTGTGACATACAGACGGAAATAGCGAAACTCACTATGCAAATTGAAAAGCAAATTGCGGAAATTCAGAATGTCGTAGACGACGTTCTTAAAATGGCGCTGAAAAAAGGCGCGACGCAGGCCGAGGCCAGTATGTCGAAAGTGCAGGGGATTGCTGTGTCATCCCGCATGTGCGATGTAGAAAATGTGGAATTTAATAACGACGGTGGTCTGGGGATCAGCGTTTATGTCGGTAAGCATAAGGGCAGTGCGTCTACAGCGGATCTGAGTAAGGAAGCGCTGGCACTGACGGTAGAAAAAGCGGTGGATATTGCCCGTTATACCAGTGAAGACCCGTGCACTGGCCTGGCAGACAAAGAACTGATTGCCACTGAATTTCCTGATTTAGAATTGTATCACCCCATTGAACTGGACCCGCAAAAAGGCATTGAGATTGCCATTGAAGCTGAGCGGGCCGCCATGGCATACGACAAACGCATTACCAACTCAGACGGCGCATCTTATAACGCAAACCTGGGGATGCGGGTGTACGGTAATACCCATGGTATCAACGCCGGCTATCCGAGCAGTCGTTACAGCGTGAGCTGCATGATGATCGGCTCTGAAAATGGTGATATGCAACGGGACTACGCCTATACAGTAAACCGTCAGGCGCATTTGCTTAAACCTGCAGCAGAAGTGGGCCGTGAAGCCGCTGAGGCAACTGTCGCCCGTCTGGGAGCCCGTAAAATTGCCACAGGCAAAGTACCGGTTATGTTGCATAAGGACGTTGCCAGTTCATTATTCGGCCATTATGTCAGTGCCATCAGCGGTGGCAGCCTGTACCGCCGTTCTTCATTCCTGCTGGATAAGCTGGGCGAACAGGTTTTCCCTCAATGGCTGAACATTGAAGAAAGGCCTCATTTGAAATCAGGGCTGGCCAGTTCCAGCTTTGATGCTGAAGGGGTGGCAACACAAGACATGACGATTGTGGAGAATGGTTGTTTATCTCACTATCTCTACACGACCTATTCAGCACGCAAACTGGGTGTTATTTCAAACGGTCACGCTGGCGGTATTCACAACTGGATTGTGGGAGACACCGGGCAGTCAGATGCCGAGATGCTCAAAGAGATGGGCACCGGTCTGCTGGTTACAGAGTTAATGGGGCAGGGTGTAAACACCGTAACAGGCGATTATTCCCGTGGTGCTGCCGGCTTCTGGGTTGAAAACGGTATTATCCAGTATCCGGTTCACGAAGTGACCATTGCCGGTAATCTGAAAGATATGTTTATGAACATTGCTGCCATCGGCGCCGAACGCGAGCTTCGCGGCGGTGTTCAAACCGGCTCAGTGCTGATTGGTGAAATGCGTATAGCCGGCAGCTGATTGCCGGCTTCAATCAAATAGCCGTATCAGAAACATCAGACACAAAAAATGCAGCCAGAGGCTGCATTTTTTCATCTGTGGAATGTGAAAGCTAATGCCCGGCGGGCTATCAGCTGTCTACAGAACCGCAGAAACGGTAACCTTCACCGTGGATGGTTACAATCAACTCTTCATCGCTCGGCTCGGATTCGAAGTGTTTACGGATCCGGCGGATGGTTACGTCAACAGTACGGTCGTTCGGGCGCAGTTCACGGCCTGTCATTTCCATAATTAGCTGTTCACGGGTAAGAATTTTGCCAGGGTTGCTCAGGAACAGGTGCAGTGCACGGAATTCAGAGCGTGGCAGACGGAATTCCATGCTGCTTGGTGAAATCAGAGAGCGGCTGTCGCCATCCAGAATCCAGCCGTTGAAGCTGACGCGGCTTGGTAAGTCGTCGTCTTCTGCAGAACTGGTAGTACGTGCAAGCAGGTTGCGGGCACGAATAGTTAGTTCACGCGGATTGAAAGGTTTAGTCAGATAATCATCTGCACCGATTTCCAGACCCAGAATACGGTCTACATCGTTGTCACGGCCAGTCAGGAAAATCAGACCTACATTCTTACGGTCGCGTACTTCACGCGCCAGAATAAGACCATTTTTGCCCGGCAGGTTAATATCCATGATAACCAGGTTAATAGAGTGATTTTCGAAGAAATCATGCATCTGATCGCCATTCTCGGCCTCAAACACATTGTAGCCTTCAGCTTCGAATAAGCTCTTTAGTGTGGTACGCGTTACCACTTCGTCTTCAACAATTAATATATTTGGCGTCTGCATGGTGTTTTACACTCTTCTACAATCGATTAAGCTAGCTTCTGACAATTCTAATATCCGGGTGACTATTTTAAAAGCGTTTATCGGATAACTTGTCAACGGTATAAGGATTTGTACAAAATTTACAAGGGCTTATTCACCTTTTAACGGTAAATTTCCGGTTTCAGAGCTTTCGACAGGGAAAATGATAATAAATTCCACGCCGTTTCCTTCTTCACTGGTAATTGAGATGGTGCCGTTCAATGCCTGTGTTACCAGGTTGTAGACCAGATGCATACCCAGTCCGGAACCACCTTGCCCCCGCTTAGTTGTAACAAACGGGTCAAAGATACGTTTGCGGATATCATTCGATATGCCTTTTCCGTTATCTTTGTAAATTAATTTCATTTTTGTCGGTGTCATCATTTCCGCAATGATGTCTATTTCACCGTGTTCTATATGCTCAAAGCCGTGTATGACAGAATTCATGATCAGATTTATTATTATCTGATTGATAGGGCCGGCTTTGGTCTCCACTGATAACGTCGGATCGCAGTCTACGCGAATATCATGATGGAGCTTTTTTAATCTGGGACGTAAGGATAACAGTATCTCATTAACCAGCTGTGCAAAGCAAAATCTGCGGTTACTTTCTGAAGACTGGTCTACCGCAACCTGTTTGAAGCTGGAAATCAGCTCTGCTGCACGGTTAAGGTTCCGGTAGATGATATTCAGGTTTTCCTGACTCTCATTTAAGAACCTGGCCATTGTACTGGCTTTTAGCGTTTTACTCTCGAATTCTTTTTGAATGATGTGCAATCTGTCCAGCATCATGGTGGAAGCCGTAACACCAAGACCAATTGGTGTGTTAACTTCGTGGGCCACACCGGCAACCATATCTCCAAGTGACGCCATTTTTTCGTTCTGAACGATTTGTCGTTGAAACTGGTGTAACTTCTCCAGTGTCTGGATTAACTCCTGGTTGGCATCTTTAAGCGCGTTCGTGCGCTGGCTCACCATATCTTCCAGGCTGGCATTCAGTTTACGGTGCTGCTCCTCCGCCATTTTTTGTTTTTGCATGTATTCCTGGATACGACTCAGCATTACGTTAATCGATTCAGATAAATACGCCAGCTCTCTGATATTGCCGGGTTCAGCACGGGCGGAGTAATCTCTTTGCCGGGACGTTTTACTGAGAAAATCTCCCAGACGCTGGATAGGCGCAGTAATGAGCTTTTGCATTTTGAGAGAAACAATAAAGCAGATCACCAGCATCAGAATAATGACGGTGACAGACGTCAAAATGGACTGCTGGATTTTTTCATTCAGACGATGTGTGGACACCTGAATATAGATGTACCCCGCCGTTGAGGCATCTTCATTCTCGATAGCACGTGCAATTTCAACGATTTCGTTTGAGTAAACCGGACGAAAATAATTACTGACAGAGGACTCTTTCGAACTGGTGCGGGTTTCGCCTTCTTTGGTGTAGTTTGCCACCATTCTGAGCTGACCGGATATATCCTGCTGGTAAATATGCACGTTGAGCAAATCAGGAGAAACCGCCAGGTTTTTAAGTTTATTACCCAGTAACCGTTTATCTCTGTCTGATTGTACTTTAAGAAGGTCGTCTTTAAACAGGGCGGCGAGTAAGTCAATAAAGATAGTGACATCTTCGCGCTGTGCTTCGCGGTAATGATTCACCTGGTTGTAGCCGGACAGACCCGCAGATACAAGCAAAGACGCTGTGGCGATGGCCATAACCATCCACAAAAACAAACTACGTATTGATAGCTGCACAGCGTGCTGACTCATTAAACAGTGTCTTATTCTAAGCGCGTCCCTTCACTCAATAGTGGCTTATAGTTGCGTAAAAATAAAGCAACATCCGTGATTTAATCCTTTAAATCATCGTCCTGTAGAGTGCGAGGTAAGATTCTGCTGACGCTTCCCAGGTGAAACGGGTTTGCATGCCACGGATTTGCATTTCTCTGAACTGCACCGGGTGTTCATAATAGAACAACAGGGCACGGCGGATACACGCCAGCAGCGCCTCTGGTGTCGGGGCATCAAAAACAAAGCCTGTCGCGTTCTCTTTATCCTGACACTGGTCAATGACAGTGTCTTTCAGGCCACCTACTGAACGCACGATGGGTAATGTTCCGTAAGCAAGGCTGTACATCTGATTCAGGCCACAAGGCTCGAACTGGGATGGCATCAGGAAGAAATCCGCGCCGGCTTCCACAAGGTGGGCGTGGTGGGTACTGAAACCGTTTATAAAGGCAAATTGTTGAGGATGATTCTGGGCAAACTCATCCAGATCCATACAAACTGTGGGATCACCGGTACCTACAATGACCATCTGTACGTTGTGGTGCATCAAATCCTGCAAAATAGGGACAAGGTAACCGAAGCCTTTCTGTTCTGTTAAACGGCACACCATGCCCAGCAGCGGCACATCGGGATTTTGAGGTAAATGGCTGAGTTCCTGTAACGCCAGTTTGCAGGTTTTCTTATCGTGTAAGGTGTCGGCAGAATAATTTTGCGGCAGATAGGTGTCGTCCTGCGGATTCCATTGCCCGTAATCACAACCGTTCAGAATACCCGACAAATCTTGCTGGCGCATGACCAGACGGTCGTGCAGGCCGTGTGAGCCCAAGTCTGTAAGCAACTCTTTTGCGTAATTCGGACTGACAGTTGTTACCTTGGTGGCGAATTCGATGCCCGACTGCAACATATTGATGTAGCCGCCGTGGATCTGAGACAAAATCGCAGGGTGATGGCGAAGATAAGGAATGTCGTCCAGTTTGTGCACGCCCTGAAAGGCTGCATTGTGAATAGTAAAAACCGTCTTCGTCTGATTGAAGTAGCCGGACTGATCAAAGCGCAACAGAAATGGCAGCATGGCCGTGTGCCAGTCGTGGCAGTGGATAATATCAGGCTGAATACTCACAGCCTGCAATGCATTCAACGCTGCTCCGCAAAAGAAGCTGAAGCGTTCAGCATTGTCCTGGTAGGCTTCATAGGTACTGCTGTATAAACCATCGCGGGCGAAATATTCAGGATAGTCAATAAAGTAGATATTGAGTCCCTGCCAGGACAACTGTTTGATGTTGTAGTGGTATACCTTACCTTCGGCAAATAATGTCTGTTGTGCACAGGCATCGGCGAGTTTATATTCGTCCGCAATCGCCTTGTAATAGGGCATGATGATGCTGATTTGTTCACCGGCATCCAGTAAAGCCAGAGGCAATGCCTTTCC
Organism: Alteromonas sp. ABV2_168; assembly: GCF_056161165.1. Classification (NCBI taxonomy): domain Bacteria; kingdom Pseudomonadati; phylum Pseudomonadota; class Gammaproteobacteria; order Alteromonadales; family Alteromonadaceae; genus Alteromonas; species Alteromonas sp. ABV2_168. The sequence continues at coordinate 499,150 of NZ_JBSWYQ010000001.1, forward strand.
TACGTCGGCAAGTCCTCCTGTTTTGACTAAATCTTCCACTTCTGAAATGGCGAAAACAATATTCACAACAAGACTCCCGACAACCTCAAAGCAATGGCGCTGCTTTGTTTACCAAACAGTTAAATCAACACCGGTTATGTGATGGTAAACGTTACCACACAGTTCAAAATCTGCCTATCCGCAAATACTCAAATACAATGAAAAGCGGGAATCCTGCGCCACCGTGTGGGTTTGCGGAAAAATATCACCAAGCAGTCCGGGGTAGGGTAAGAACCGGTTGGCAACCATTTGTAATGTGCCTTTTGAGTTCAGGCAGCGGCGGCTGTCTTCAATAAACCGGCGGGTCACTGTGTAATCTGTTTTTACGCCGGTATGAAACGGCGGGTTGGTGACAATGTGTGAGAAAGATTTGTTCACGCCATGCAAGCCGTCTGATGCAATCAGTGTTGCTGACTGCTGATTGGCGGCCAGCGTTCTGGCACTGCAATAAATGGCAAGGGCACTGACATCCAGCAATGTCATATCCAGATGGGGAAAGCGACGGAGCAAATGTGCACCGATAACACCGGCACCACAGGCAAAATCCAGTACTTTACCCCGTAAACGGTCAGATCCTTTGTCCAGCAGCATACGGGTACCGTCATCCAGTTCACCGTGACTGAACACGCCGGGCATGGAAACGACTTCCCATTGGATCCCCTGAACCTCGAATTCTGATTCGTCAATCCAGTCCCCCGGCTTAAACGCTGTTCCCGCTTTCTCAGGCATCACCGTAACCAGACTACAATGCCTTGCTGAGTCTACTTTCTGTGACGGACCGGTCTTTTCAATCAGCTTGCCGATACTCTTAATGCCACCTTTATTTTCACCCACAATGTGAATGCGGCCGCCTTCCTGCAACGCAGAGACAGCCATGGCCAGCAACATCTGCATGTGCGCTTTTGATTTAGGCATATAAATCAGAATGTCAGAAAAACAGGTTTCTGCCGGAATGAACGGGGCAAACAGATGGCGGTGAGCGCCGGTCTTTTGTTCAATGCAAAAGCCGGTCTCAGAATGACTGACATCGCGGCTGTCGAACTCACAGCAGGGGATCACCCGCACACTTTCACTGAAAATGTCGAAGTACTGGTGAAGAAAGGTCACAGGTCTGTGATCTATCTGATCGGCAAAATACGCGTCGGCAGGGTTGATAATCAACCAGTTACCTTCTTCAAAAAGTGCCAGGTTTCTTTCCATTAACTGGCTTTGCGGGCTGAGCATGTGTGTTTTCCGGTTATTTTATTATTCTGTACGTTGGTATATGAGATCCCACACACCGTGGCCAAGCTTTTGTCCACGGACTTCAAACTTCGTTATTGGCCGGTAGTCCGGACGGGGCACATAGTCTCCGTCTGTCGCGGTATTCTCATAGCCGGGAGCCGCATTCATCACTTCCGCCATATACTCAGCGTAAGGTTCCCAGTCTGTCGCCATGTGGAATTTACCGCCGACAGCAAGCTTTTCACGCACCATTTGTACAAATTCAGGTTGTACGATACGACGTTTATGGTGACGCTTTTTATGCCATGGATCAGGAAAGTAGAGTTGAACCCGGGCAAGGCTGCCGTCAGGGATCATTTTCTTAAACACTTCTACCGCGTCGTATTCCATGACACGTAAGTTCGTCAGGCCTCGTTCACCGGCTTCCGATAAACATGCGCCTACTCCGGGACGATGTACTTCAATACCAAAAAAGTTTGATTGCGGGTCGTTCTCTGCCATTTCTACCAGAGATTTGCCCATTCCGAAACCTATTTCCAGCACCACCGGCGCATCGCGACCGTAAAGATCCTGTAAAGACAGCATTTCATCTTCAAACTCAATGCCCATGGTTGGCCAGAAAGATTCCAGCGCTTTAGCCTGTCCTTTGGTTAATCTGCCTTCACGTTTAACAAAGCTGCGTACCTTGCTGATGTAAACGCCGGCGGCTTCCGCCTCTTCCTGATTTTTGTATTGACCCATTTTTTCGTGTCCGCACTATTACCGGTTAAACAGGGGCGGCATTATGCCCGCTGCCCGGGTGATTGCAATATAGAGTGGTTAATTTTACTGCAATTACTGTGGTACTGCTGTGAAATCCGCCGGATTAGTCCACAATCGACTGTAAAATACGGCTCACAGTGTCCGGTTGCTCTAAAAGACACATGTGGCCGGCGCCGGGTACCGGCGTGTATGAGGCTGAAGGAATGGTTTCTGCGGCGTGTTTAAGTACACTGGCTGTGACTACCTGGTCGTCAGCGGCGGCAATGATATGAACAGGGAAGGAGCAGGCTTTCAGTTTGTCTGTCAGCGCTGGTCTTGGCGTGGTCGCTTGTGTGTGAGCCAGTAAGGTGGCCGCACCGAGATCTTTCCCCATGTCCTGCACAACACCGGCTACATCGGGGTTGTTCTGGTGGTCAGGGTGAACAAAGCGGGTAATGTAGGCCGGGCTGTCAGGTTTGAAACTGCCTTTTTTCAACATAGTGACCAGTTGGGCACGGCGTTTTTCTTCTTCTGCAGTTAAACCGTAAGGAGAGCTGGCGATCATCGTCAGTGATGCAACGCTGTCAGGATTATCAATCGCCCAGCGTGCAGCGATATAACCGCCCATGGAAAAGCCGGCAAGGTGCACTTTTTCACCTGCCAGAACACGGTCGGTGGTCAAAGCCAGCATCTCATCCATAGAAGAAGCCCACTGCAAAGGTACGTAGCGACGCTGATGAACCTGCAGTTTCTGCCATACCGGCAACCACACTCTTTCATCACACAATGTGCCCGGAAGGAATAATGTAGGAAGTGACACGCTTAAACCTGCTTAACTTTGGTATTCAGCGCGGCATGTTATCATAGCGGTGTAGCAGAAAGAGTGAATAAATAGCCTAAATGACAAAGCAATTCTCAGAACGTGTACTGGACTGGTTCGATGTGCATGGCCGTAAACATCTTCCCTGGCAGCAGAATATCACGCCCTATGGGGTATGGGTGTCGGAAATCATGCTCCAGCAAACGCAGGTTTCAACAGTCATCCCTTATTACCAGCGCTTTATGAATAGTTTTCCTACGGTAAATGACCTGGCAGATGCATCGCAGGATGCCGTACTGGATCACTGGACGGGATTGGGGTACTACGCCAGAGCCCGCAATCTTCATAAAGCGGCAGGCATTATCGCCGGGCAATATCATGGCCAGTTTCCGGCTACCCTTGATGAGGTTGTCGCTTTACCCGGCATCGGCCGTTCTACTGCCGGTGCTGTATTGTCTATCGCTTGCGGTCAGAATCATCCAATCCTTGATGGCAATGTTAAACGGGTACTGGCGCGGTTCTATGCCGTGGAAGGTTGGCCGGGACAAAAGCCGGTGGAGAATCAGCTATGGGAATATGCCGCTGCGAATACCCCTGAGCAACGTTGTAATCACTACACTCAGGCCATGATGGACTTAGGGGCCATGATATGTACCCGTTCAAAGCCCCGTTGCGATGCGTGTCCGTTGCAAACAGATTGCCTGGCCTTTGCGCAGGGACGGCAAGGCGAGTTTCCAGGTAAAAAGCCAAAGAAAGTCTTGCCTGTTCGGACCACGTCTATGGTGGCAGTGCTTTATCACGGCAGTGTGTTAATGGCGCAGCGTCCTCCGGCCGGCCTCTGGGGCGGATTGTACGGATTTATAGAAACAGATAAAGCGGTCACAGAACTGACAGATGAGTTACCGGTGAGTGTGGGCGAAATGCAAGCGCTTGAGCCTTTCAGGCATACCTTCAGTCATTTTCATCTGGATATTCAGCCCTGGTTGATTTTGGCTGACGGCATTGAGCAGCAGCGGGTTGAGGAAAATAATCAGCGCTGGTTTAATCTTGATGAGCCTTTAGGTGTAGGTACTGCAGCACCCACGCAAAAAATTATCTCGCAAATAAAACAATTCCTTTAGACTATGCCCACATTCGCGGGTTTGTCAGCCCGGCTTAAGGAGACACCATGAGCAGACAAGTATTTTGCCAGCACCTGAATAAAGACGCAGACGGACTGGATTTTCAGCTTTATCCCGGCGAACTGGGAAAGCGTATTTTTGACAATATTTCTAAAGAAGCCTTTGCCGCATGGCAGAAAAAGCAAACCATGCTGATTAACGAACAAAAGCTGAATATGATGGAACCTACAGACAGAAAGTTCCTGGAAGAAAAGATGGAGGCCTTTTTGTTCGAAGGGGTTGAGCCGACCATCGAAGGCTACGTCCCCCCGAAGAAGTAGTGTTAAACGGCTGAAAAATGCACGGGTTGCTGTTTTTTTCTCTGAATTGCGCAACTAATGCGCAGTTGAAAAAAATATGCAGAAAAACGGTTGACTTGAAGCTCGGAAATCCGTTTAATACGCACCCACAGCAGGACAGGCTTTAAAAAGTCTCCTCGCTACCAAGTTTCGCCCAGATAGCTCAGTTGGTAGAGCAGCGGATTGAAAATCCGCGTGTCGGTGGTTCGATCCCGCCTCTGGGCACCATTCTTAGAAGCCTCGCGTAAGCGGGGCTTTTTTGATTCCGGAACCTGAAAATACCATCCGTTCCGGTGCCTTACCTAAAAAATGAAAAGCACGGCAATGAACGGAAAAATAACCGCTGTGACTGCCAGAGCCAGAATCCATTCCCGTCTTTCATCAGCTGCCATCTGCTTTTTATGCTCTTCCCAGGTTTTCATTCCTGTCTCCGTCTTTCATTGAACGTTAAGCATAGCTCAGATAATCATCACTATTACAGCTATCGGCCCGGCAATCAATTCTGGTTGGCCTTCTTTGACCGTCAGCAAATTTTAATGCTTATGGCGCACCGCTAATAGCAGTGCCGGATTGATATTTATCATAGTGGCACCGTGCGGCGGGGGATAGTCTCGGGAGTAAGGTTATTGCTTTTAGTATCTCCGGCTACTCACTTAAGGGTTGTTCATGTCATCTGTATCCGCTTCTGTAAAAAACGCTCAGTCTTCTGCTTCACAAGAATTCAAACAAGGCTACAAAGTGCTGCTGGCTGCGTTGATTGGTGCCGGTTGCGGACTCACATCGGTTTGTTTTTACACGAACAGCGTGTTTGTTGCGGCGATAGATGCAGACATGCCCTGGAGTCGGGGGGAAATTCAGCTCGGAATAAGTATCATGATTTTAGCTGCGGTGATCACAGCACCGCTTACCGGCCTGGTTATCGATCGTTTTGGTGCAAGGGCTGTGGCTTTGGTATCAAAGCCACTTTTTGCACTGAGTCTGATCGGGCTCTCCTTTACAGGCAAACAAATCTGGATGTTTTATACAGGTTGGGTGGTGATGTCTGTGTTGGCCGCCGGCACATTACCCGTAACCTGGACGAAAGTTGTGAACGGGTGGTTTGACCGTGCCAGAGGACTGGCGTTGGGGCTGACTCTGATGGGAACCGGCATCGCAGCGGCTGTCGCACCCGGCTATACAGCCTGGCTGATTACAGAGTTTGGCTGGCGTAATGCCTACGCGCTTTTGGGTATCACTGTCATCGTCATCGCATATGTTCCGCTGCTGCTTTTCTTTCGTGAAGCGGGCAGGGCTAATGTCGTCGGGGCTTCTTCCTCTGAAGCGGAAGACACAAATTTAGTCCCATCCGGACTCAGTCTTAAACAGGCACTGAAGGGTTATAAACTTTGGGCCCTTTGCATAGCTTTATTATGTGTGGCAGTGGGTATTTCCGGGGTTATTACCAATCTGGTTCCTATCCTGACTGACCGGGGCTTGTCAGTAAGTGATGCCGCGCATTTTGCCGGATATATCGGTATCAGTGTTATCGCCGGCCGGCTGCTGGCAGGTTTTCTTATGGACAAGGTTTGGGCACCTGCGGTTGCAGCGCTCTTTTTAGGTATGCCTCTGGTGTCTGCAATCATTTTGCAGCAACCGCTTCTTAATGAGATGGAAATTATGATTGCTGCTCTGATTGTGGGCCTCGCGGCAGGTGCTGAACTGGATATTATGGCGTATCTCATCAGCCGCTACTTCGGGCTGGCGCATTACGGTTCGCTGTATGGCTTTCTCTATATTTTCTTTTCGGTGGGAGCCGGGCTGGCGCCATTCGTCTTTGGCCGTTCTTTTGATGCCTCTGGCAGCTATGATTTCACGTTACATGCTGTGGCCATACTCTCTGCAACAGGAGCCGGATTAATCATTACACTGGGCCGCTACCCTGAACAGATGAAGCACTGATAAATACAGCCCGTTTTACCTTAAGAGAGTATCGGCTCAAATTTACACCAGAGTCTGTGATATACTTGGATGAACTGCAACACGCATCTCTTCATTTTTTATTTCAAAGGTTCTTCTATTATGATTCATCCCCGTTATGCACCGGTGGTTTTTGCATTATTCATGGCTTTCTTCATGTCCGGCATTATGTCGCTGGTAGTAACCACAATTAATATCGGTTTTACAGACGTGCTGATTGTTAGCTGGCTGAACTCCTGGCCGCTGACGTTTGCCATCGCTTTTCCGGTGATTATGGTGGTGTCGCCGGTGGTAAAGCGTATTGTTATGCGCCTTGTGGCAACAGAGGTGACCGCGCAGAGGTGAAGGGTTAACCCGGCAATAGCGCCAGTGCTGCGAGTAAGGTCATGATAATAACCAGCCAGCGGTAGTGAGCTTCACTGATACGTTTTACCAGCCAGATCCCGCAATATACCCCTGCAATGATGAGTGGCAGAGCGAGCAAATTCAATTTCAGGCTTTCCCAGCTGATGGTCTCCCACACAAAAACATGAAAAGGGACTTTAAACAGGTTGATGACAAGGAAAAACCAGGCAGCAGTACCAATAAATACATTTTTGGGTAACCGCATACTCAGCAGGTAAACAGCCATCACAGAGCCGGCCAGATTGCCTACCATAGTGGTGAATCCCCCCATGACACCGGTCAGCACAGCAAACGTTGTATTATCAGGCACGTCGGCCTTTCGCTTTTCCAGCCATAGCATTAACGCCACACTGGCGAAAATAATCACCGCCATGACCCGCATGAACATACCGTCGTCGATGTGGTCGCCCAGCCACGTGCCAAGCAATACTCCGGCAATCGCAGGAGGAAACAGTTTCATCAGAAACTGCCAGTTTGCGTGTCTGTGATAGTGATAGACTGCAAAAATATCAGCCGCAATCAGCATTGGCAGCATGATGCCTGACGAACCTTTTCCGCCGAACAGTATGGCAAGTAAGGGAACTGACAGCAGAGATGTACCATGGATGCCGGCCTTGGCCAGACCGACCATAAAGCCAATTGCCAGCACGATGCTGATGTCTGTAAACGAAAGTTGTTCGATAAACAAAAAGAAGCTCCTCAGATTGACTTCTCTGACGAAGAATAAAAGCGTCAGCGTTGAGGCGGGGATGAAAAAATAAATTATAAAGCACTTACAACAGGGAACAAACCATGAAACGAATGAAGAGCAAACGACTCACGTGTGGCATAGCAGTGCTGCTTGCCCTCTCCGTATCGCAGGCCATGGCGGCTCCGGGGTATTACCGTGAACCGGTTTTGCATAATGACCAGCTGATATTCAACGCTGAAGGCGATCTCTGGTCTGTAGATTTGAACACTAAGAATGGCGGTCAGTTTGGAGCGACAAGGTTAACTACCCAACGGGCAGAAGAAACCCAGCCGGTTATTTCTCCTGATGGCACACAACTGGCATTTGTTGCTAACTATGAAGGCACGACAGAAGTTTACATAAAACCTGTGAGTGGTGGTGTAGCAAAGCGTGCCACCTTCGAAAATGCGGCAGTTAAACTGCACCAGTGGACGACATCCGGCGCGCTCCTTTACAGCACGAACAGCCATACAGGACCAGCCAATAATTATGTTCTTAAACTGCTGGAGCCGGACTCTGGCAAGGTCTCTACTTTACCTCTCGCTGATGCCGTAGAGGGGGTCATTGATGACAAAGGTGAGTGGCTCTACTTTGTTCGTTTTGGCTTACAGGTTTCTGGCGACAATGCAAACTATTATCAGGGTGGAGCAAAAGGTGAACTCTGGCGATGGAAACTGCATTCCGGGCTGGAGGCTGAGCGGTTAACAGCAGACCATAACGGTTCTGTACGCACCCCAATGCTGGCAGACAACCGCATTTATTTTATCAGTAACCAGGATGGCCCGGACAGCCTCTGGTCGATGACTCCCGACGGTAAATCTTTGCGAAAAGAATCCGGAACAGCAGACTGGACGGTACGCGGTGCCAGTGCCGACAGCAACCGGATTGTGTACCAGCAGGGTGCGGATTTAGTGTTGAAAGACTTGTCATCAGGCAGCAGCGAAATTGTACCGGTTCAGCTGATTTCAGATTTTCCCTACCTGCGGGAACACTGGGACAATGCGCCTCTTGAGTTCCTTACCAATACGGCCTTCGCGCAATCTGGTGATGCTGTTGTGCTGACGGCCAGAGGCCGCATTGCTATTGCCAGAACAGATGGTTCAAGATTGGTTGAAGTGGATACGCCGGAAGATTCACGCAGCCGGAAAGCCCTGCTCAGTCATGACGGGAAGTGGGTTTATGCATTAAACGACGCCAGCGGTGAAACGGAGATCTGGCGTTTTGCAGCAGATGGTTCTGACCAGGCTGAGCAACTCACAAAAAATGGTGATGCGTTTCGCTGGCAGTTATCCCTTTCACCTGACGGTAAGTGGCTTGCCTTCGACGACAATGAGGGAAAGGTTCAGGTTCTCAATACTTCTGATAGCACGGTGTCCACGGTACTGGACGACAGTGACGGATTGTTTGCCACCCCGGACCTGGTGTGGTCTGCGGACAGCAAACTGCTGGCTGTCAGCCGTAATATTTTAGGTAACGAGCGCAACAGTATTTATCTGTATGCCATGGCTGAACAGCGGGGGATGGAAGTAACATCGGATAAATACCAGTCTTACTCTCCGGCGTTCAGTGCAGACAGTCAGTGGCTTTATTTTCTGTCTGACCGGCATTTTGTTGCTTCACCGTCGAATCCCTGGGGCGACCGTGCCATGGGGACTGCCTTTGACAAACCGACACAAATTTTTGCTCTTGATCTTACCGGTAACGGTGATTTCAGTTTTGCCGCGCCAACCGAGCTGAACCGTAAAATTAAAGGCTCAGAAAAAGATGAAACGGGGTCAGAGCAGGAAGGTGAGCAGTCCGGCTCCGTTGTAAAATGGGATGGCCTGACTTCGAGACTCTGGCAGGTGCCAGTCAGTCCGGCTAACTACGGTCATCTGACTATGACTGACTCAACCTTATTTGTAACGGAACAAAGTGGCAGCGCAGCCGTGCTGAAAGGGATGGCAATTAAGCACGACGGTAAGCTGAAGGCGGTGACCTCCGGTGTGGCCGGTTATGCCTTATCCGCAGACGGAAAGTCCCTGTTTGTACACAAACAGGGTAAGGGCAATAAGCACATGTATATCGTGCCTGCCAGTACCAGTTTTCCGAAAGACTTGTCAGGTAAGCAACTCGATACAGCAGGCTGGCAAATGCGCATTACGCCGCAGCAGGAATGGGCGCAGATGTTCCATGATGCCTGGCTGATGCACAGGGAGTCACTGTTCGATCCGGCGATGCGGGGGCTCGACTGGAAACAGGTAGAAAAAAAATACGCTCCGCTGCTTGCACGTGTAACACACCGGAGTGAACTGAATGACGTTTTTGCCCAGATGATGGGAGAGCTCAATGCGTTACACAGTCAGGTGCGGGGCGGTGAAATGCCGGAAGATAAAAATGCAGCCAAAGCGGCCATGTTGGGCGGCATCCTTGACGACACCGCTGATGGTGTACTTCTTTCCCACATTTACCGTTACGACAGTGAAATTCCGGCAGAGGCACCACCTCTGGCAAAGCCTGGTACCGATGCGAAAGAAGGCGACATTGTCCTTGCGGTGAATGGCCATGAAACACAAACCCGTGCAGACGTAGTACGGGCGCTCATGAACACCGCCGGCAAGCAGGTGTTGCTGACACTGAAACGGGATGAGGAAGTAGTGAAAACCGTTGTTACCCCGACAGATGTGAATACAGATTTTGCACAGCGCTACCGTGACTGGGTACTGGCGAACAGCGAAAAAGTGAATCAGGAAGATGCTGATATTGGCTATCTGCACCTCTATGCAATGGGGGGTAATGATGTCGCGTCGTTTGCGCGGGAGTTCTATGCCCAGTATAAAAAGGATGGCTTAATCATTGATGTCAGGCGTAATCGTGGTGGTAACGTGGACAGCATGATCCTGGAGAAGCTGCTCCGGCGGGTATGGATGTTCTGGCAGTATCCTACCGGTAGCGTGGGCACAAACATGCAGCAAACATTCCGTGGTCACCTTGTGGTACTGGCCGATCAGTTTACCTATTCAGATGGCGAAACTTTCACTGCCGGAGTAAAAGCAATGCGCCTGGCTCCGGTTATCGGCAAGCAGACCGCAGGTGCCGGTGTGTGGCTTACCGGACGCAACCGCGTTGCCGATAATGGTATGGCGCGGGTGGCTGAGTTTCCTGTATTTGCTGCAGACGGACGCTGGATAACTGAAGGGCGGGGGATCAGTCCGGACAGGGAAGTCGATAATCTTCCGTATGCAACATTTAACGGAAAAGACGCTCAGCTGGACGCTGCAATCCGCTATTTAAAAGAGCAGATAAAACTGAATCCGGTAAACCCGCTGGAAGGGGAGACACTGCCGGATGTCCGCACACCGGCGCATGATATCCGGCCGTAGGACAGAGCAGCAGGTCTATACTTTAGTTTACTTTTTGGCCAGTTAGTGTTGTTATGATTGTCTAAAAAACATGGAGTGTGTCATGAAAACAAATACTTTCGTAGCAACATTTCTGGCCTTACTGACAGGGAGTTTGTCTGCCAATGCTACCGGCAAGGAGCCGGAATTCCTCAAGTATTACCCGACGTGTGATTACGACGTACTCGATACCACTGTAGTGAGTGTGATGTCTTATGTACGCGGTGACAGAATCAGCGACGCTGCGCACAAAGAAATGATGGCTGAGGCCAGGGACGATCTGTTTTACGAAGCCCTTGATGTCGATGCACAGGGTGTTGCGGTATTACGGACAAAATTTCAGCAAACCAGCAATGACCGTGGCATGTTAAGGGTAACGGCCCAGTTGTTATCTGAATGCAAAGATGGCAGTGAATATGTTGATGGCGATCTGACCCCGTTTACTCCGGACGGATTCAAACAATTCGGCATGAATGTCATCCGCGCCAGACAAACGGTCTCAGTGCCGGCGTTTGACGCTTCCGATGATAAAACCCCGCCACTGCCTCAAAGTACTGAAGTCAGTATCGGGCAGGGCATGTATGGCATCAAACCCGGTGATAAGCAGGAAAAAGTAGAAAAACTTTTCGGAACGCCCTCTTTTACGTTCAGGCAGGATGAGCACTGGACAATGCTTGCCTATGGCCGCTCCCACTGGATTACCCTGAAAGACGGCATCGTGGCAGAGGCCCGGTACGGCTCAGCATTTTTTGGTAATGAACTGACCAACTTTTTCTTTTTTGATGATCGCTTCGACTACCGTAAGTGGTCAATTAATGGCATCGGGAAGGGAGAGAGTTATTCAGGCAAACAGCAAATGTCTTTCAGACAGGGAGATATTACCCTTACGCTCACCGGCGAAACCTATCTGGTGAACGATCAGAAAGACGTAGAGCGGGAAGCTACCGGTTTTGTATTGCGCAATGAAAAAGTGATGGCGTCGTTACCTGAATTTACATGGCAGGAAAACAATGAGGCTGTGGCATTTCTGGATGACTTTACAAATCGGGACGACAACGGGGAAAGTCTGGATATCTCCGCACTGCCCGGTGAAAAGATTGGCTGGACGAACCGGCGATTTGGCAAAGGGTATGTGTTAATAAACCCCTGGACGCTGGTAGAAGTCATCGGCCGGAATGTCAGTAAGGTCAATGTCAGCCCTGACTTTATTCAAAATGAATACACCCAAAATCATCACTGGCGCTTTGCGCAGTTCTTTAAAGGGCAATCTAAAAACGATGCCTTATCTGCGGTGGGCGAGGACAGTTTCGTGATGAATGATGTTATCGAAGTGGAAGCGCCTAATTATCTGTATAAAGTCTATATGTCAGAAATAAACGGCAAAGAGCAGGTGTACAGCATGGAAATGCGTATTTTTTAACGTACCTACGCCCGTACAACGCGCTGCGTCCTCTACTCAGGACGCAGTTGAATATACGAGCGTGACATCAGCTGGTTGTATACGCCTTCAATATTCAGTGGCATCCATTCCTCAAACATTTTCAATTCTGACCACGGGCTGAGCGCTTTAGTGGTCTGTATTTCCTCTAACGATTTGCCAGCCAGAATACCTTCCAGCACGGTGTCATGCAGGGTCACCAGATAATTTCTGTAGTTTTCCACATCCCTGTAGCTACCTGTGTCTGCGTGCCCGCCGATAAACAAATTGAAGGGCTGCTTCAGCACCTCTTCTACCGAAACTATCATTCCTTCAATGTCGTATCCCATTAAATCTTTATAGGGTAAACGTCCCAGTGTGATCCAGTCGGTCACCATCAAAATGTTGCCGGGCTGAATCCTGATAGCCACGTTGCCATAACCGTTATTTGGCCCCAGGTAACGCATTTCAATCGAACTTTCGCCGGCGTGCAGGATGAAGGTGTCACTGAAAACCAGCTTCGGGATAGTCGTCTGCGCTTTTGTTCGTACTAAGTTAGCTCTCGCATCTTCGTGACTGATAAAAACTGTATTACCGTCATCGAACACGTTGCCACCGTAACTATGGTCAGGATGGCTGTGACTGTAGATCACGTAACGTACTGGTTTATTAAAGCGCTCTTTTACTTCTTTTTTCAGCCAGTTTGCAGCATCCGTGTTTAGCGGGTCGACGACCACTATACCGTCGCTGGTATTGATCACCACGGAGCGGTAGTTTCCGGCCACATACCGGTAAACATCATTTCCGGTATCTTCGAGGCGATATTCCTGCGCTGATGCCGGAGAGATTATGCAAATGGTTATGAGAATATATCTGGTGAGAAATGACATAAGTGGGTCCGGAGTAACGTGTGATGGCTCTAATTTCAGTTATATAAATGTATAACTATGTATGTTTGTCACTGATTTCACTGATAATTTCAGTATCTTCTTTCATGCGACTCATTCTTATTTCAATGTTAAGCGATTAATTTATAGTCAAAATTTAATGCTTACACTATCTTTGTCGCAAATGTCGTTAAAATTCACTATTGTCGCCAAATAACCAAAAGTATAATTTCGCGAATTTGGATCTTGTTCATACTGTGTACTACGTTTATTGGCATCACCGATCACTTTCTGTCCGGTTTAATGCCAACACCGAATAGTGAGGAGTAATCAGGTGAGTACACGGGTTTTAGTTGTAGATGATTCCGTTTCGATCAGACAAATGGTGGAAATGACATTGCGTGCGGCTAACTTCGAAGTGACATTAGCCGAAGACGGTCAGCATGCACTGGATATGTGTTCCGGTTCCGCATTTGATGTTGTGCTTACAGACCAGAACATGCCACGCATGGACGGACTGACACTGATTAAAGCGCTCAGAGGCAAACCGGCATTCCAACGCGTTCCTATCGTCATGTTAACCACCGAAGCCGGTGATGACATGAAAGCAAAAGGGCGCGCAGCCGGTGCCACCGGCTGGATGGTTAAGCCCTTTGACCCCAATAAACTTGTGACAGTTATCAATAAGTTGGCCAGCTGATTCTATGCTTCACGGGAGCGTAAAATGTCCATTGATGTTGGGCAGTTTCATACTGTCTTTTTCGACGAAAGCGACGAACATTTGCAGGAAATGGAACGCATCTTATTGGAAATTGATGTGTCTGCCCCTGATGATGAGGAACTGAACAGCATATTTCGCGCCGCCCACTCCATTAAAGGCGGCAGCGGTATTTTTGGTTTCGACGCACTTACCCGTCTGACCCATGTCATGGAAAACCTGCTCGACCAGGCCCGCAAACACCTTATGCCACTCACCACGGAATCCGTGGACTTACTGCTTTCCTCCACAGATGTGCTGAAGGAAACCCTCGAAGCTTATAAAGCGGGAACTGATACTCCCGACGACAATATTTCTGCCCGTATTGCTGAACTGGAAACCGTCCTTGGGAGCGGGGGTCAGGGAGAGAATAGCGGTCAGGACAGCCAGCCGGCTGCATCCTCTGAATCCGTTGATGATGGTGAGGGATTCGATTTCGGCTTTTTTGATGATGAAGAAGAATTCCCTGTTGTTGCAGAAAGCGCAGGTGAAACCCCTTCCGCGAATACGACAGATGTTACGGCGGATGCCAAAGCGGCCGGGCAATCTGAACCTGCTCCGGCGGCCGTCGCAGTGAAACCGAAAGTACCGGCGAAAGAGAATGCCTCTATCCGCGTAGATACTACCAAGATCGACGGATTAGTAAATCTGGTGGGAGAGCTTGTGATCACTCAGTCAATGCTCTCGATGGTGGGCAGTGAAGTAGACGGACAGGCAAGCGACCGGTTGCAACATGCAATCACCGAGTTGCAACGCAATACAAGGGAAATTCAGGAATCGGTGATGTCCATGCGCATGTTGCCTGTAAATATGACCTTCAGCCGTTTCCCCCGGGTTGTCCGTGACTTGTCTAAAAAGTTAGGTAAGCAGGTCAATCTGGTGATGGAAGGTGAGCATACCGAAATTGACAAAAGTTTGATTGAAAAGCTGGTGGATCCGCTCACCCACCTGGTGCGCAATAGTATTGATCACGGTGTGGAATCCCCGGAGGTCCGTAAGGCAGCCGGTAAACCAGAGGCGGGTACGGTGACTCTGAGTGCGGAGCAAAAAGGCGGCAATATCGTCATCGGTATTACAGACGACGGTGCCGGTCTTAACCGTGAGCGCATTCTGGACAAAGCACGTCAAAATGGTCTGCCATTCAGTGACGATATGCCAGACAGTGATGTGTGGAATCTGATTTTCGAACCCGGCTTTTCCACTGCTGCGGAAGTGACTGACGTCAGTGGCCGGGGAGTTGGCATGGACGTGGTCAGACGAAATATTGAGTCGATTGGCGGAAGAATTGAGATAGTTTCAAAAACTGGTGAAGGATCAGGGTTTTACATCCAGTTACCCCTCACTTTAGCCATTCTTGATGGCATGTGTGTGAAAGTTGGAAGTCGCATTTTTGTGATTCCTCTACTAAATATAATTGAGTCATTCCAACCAAAACCTAACGAACTGAAAAATATCCGGAATGAAAAACTGCTGTGGATCAGAGAACAGTACTGGCCAATGGTGGCACTGCACCAAATGATGGATATCGATGATGCCGTCACGTCGGCTACTCAAGGCATTGTTGTACTGGTGGAAAGTAGCAAAAAACGCTACGGCATTCAGGTTGACTCCATTTTAGGTCAGCAGCAGGTGGTGATTAAGAGTCTGGAACGCCATTACCGGAAAATCCCCGGTCTGGCAGGAGCAACAATTATGGGTGATGGCACCGTGGCCATGATACTGGATGCAGACGCCGTGGCAGAGCATTGTCAACTGCCCGCAGAAGAGGAGTTATGTGTATGAGCGAAGCCGCCGTACAACAGTCGGTGATGGCCGGAGATGATCGTGAGTTTCTCAGTTTTGTCTTAGGTGAGGAGCACTACGCGCTGGACATCACCACCGTGAAGGAAATCAGAGGTTACGAGCAGGTAACAAAAATCGCCAATGCTCCGGACTTTATAAAAGGGGTCATGAACCTGCGGGGCGATATTGTGCCTGTGGTTGACCTGCGCATTAAGTTCAATGTGGGCGAAGCCACTTATAACGAATTCACCATTGTCATTATGTTGAATGTGGATGAGCGCATAGTGGGTATTGTGGTTGACGGAGTATCTGATGTTATCCGTTTAAGTGAAGAAGAAATGTTGCCACCTCCGGAGTTTGGCGTGGCGTTTGATAGTCGGTATTTACATGGCTTGGCGGATGTGGACGAAACCATGGTCATTCTTGTCAATATTGAAAGTTTAATTAACAGCAATGAACTTGGGCTGGTGGAAGTCGGTCAGGCGAGTGTAGGAGAGTAATCGATGGGTCTTTTTAAATGGTTAAGTGGTGAGGACAATGCCGTAGTAGGATCGCTGGAAAGCATCCAGGCCCTTGAAGCATCGTCTGCAAACCTGCTGATTTTAGACAATCAGTGCAACATAGTTGTTGCAAACAAAGCGGCAAAGGCGCTGCTGGGGCAACTGGAAAGTAGTATTAAAGCCCGCAATGGCGGCTTTTCGGTCATGACCCTTATTGGCAGTAACATCAGTGCCCTTGGCTTACAGGCCAGCAGTCTTCAGCAGGCCGCGGCGCACTCGCCGGGCGGTGGCGAGGTGTTACTGGAACTGAAGGACCGGAATATTAAGGTTACGGTGGCCGGGCTGAAAAACGTGCGTGGCGAGACAACCGCCTACAGCGTTGAACTGATTGATAATCAGGACGCCATTTTAACCAATGCTATTACTGACGCAT
This sequence comes from Alteromonas sp. ABV2_168, assembly GCF_056161165.1. Lineage (NCBI taxonomy): Bacteria > Pseudomonadati > Pseudomonadota > Gammaproteobacteria > Alteromonadales > Alteromonadaceae > Alteromonas > Alteromonas sp. ABV2_168. Next base: position 515,680 of record NZ_JBSWYQ010000001.1, read on the forward strand.
TGAATCGCGTTCAGGCAGTTATTCAGTTCTATCCGGACGGTACTATCATTACGGCTAATGAAAACTTTTGTGGCGCAGTGGGTTATGACCTGGAGGAAATTCAGGGACAACACCACCGTATGTTTTGCAAAGGTGACTATACTTCCAGTCAGGAATATAAAGATTTCTGGCGCAATCTGGCCCGCGGTCAGGTGTCCTCAGGTGAGTTCTGCCGTATTCGTAAAGACGGCAGTGAAATTTGGATTAATGCATCTTACAACCCGGTATACGATGAAAACGGTAAAGTGATCCGGGTTGTTAAATTTGCCACAGACATCACTGACGAGAAAATCAAAAATGCTTATTACGGTGGTCAGATTGAAGCATTGAACCGTGCTCAGGCGGTTATCGAATTTAACCTGGACGGTACAATTATCAACGCCAATGAGAATTTCCTTGGCGCTATGGGTTATTCACTGGAAGAAATTCAGGGCAAACATCACAGCATGTTTGTTGATGCGGAATATAAGAAAAGTCCGGAATATCGTTCATTCTGGGAGCAACTGAGCAAAGGTATTTACTTCGCCGATGAATTTAGACGCATCAATAAAGCCGGTGACGATGTGTGGATCCAGGCTTCCTACAACCCGATTTTCGACCAGAATGGTAAACCCTACCGTGTGGTTAAATATGCTGTAGATATTACCGCGCGGGTTAAGGCAGTTCAGGCTATCCGCGCCACCATGCAGCGCCTGGTGGTGGGTGATCTGGATACCGACCCGCTGCGACTGGATGGTGATTTTGCTGAACTGGGTAATTCAATTAACCAGTTTGTTCAGGACAATAAACGTATCATCGGTACTATCAGCGATGTTATGTCTTCAATGTCAGCCGGTGACTTAACACAGCGGGTAGATGATGACTTCCAGGGTGAATTCCAGGTGCTGGCCAACGCCATCAACTCATTTGCCGAAGAAATCTCAGGGACTATCCGTTCGATTAACGAAGCGGTAGACACCATTAATACGGCTTCGTCGGAAATTGCCACAGGTAACGCCGACTTATCCAGCCGTACTGAGCAGCAGGCGTCCAGTCTGGAAGAAACAGCTTCCGCTATGGAAGAACTGACCGGCACCGTGCGTCTGAATGCCGAGAACGCAGAGCAGGCAAACATGCTGGCTTCACAGGCTTCAAAAGTTGCAAATGAAGGCGGGGACCTTATTCGTCAGGTGGTCAATACCATGGGCGATATTAATGCATCAGCTCAGGAAATCTCAGACATCATCGGCGTCATTGACGGTATTGCCTTCCAGACTAACATCCTTGCCCTGAATGCGGCTGTAGAGGCAGCCAGAGCCGGTGAGCAGGGCCGCGGTTTTGCGGTGGTAGCATCGGAAGTGCGTACGCTGGCACAACGTTCAGCGGAAGCAGCGAAGGAAATTAAGGAATTAATTTCTGACTCTGTGGGCAAAATCAACGGCGGTAACCAGCTGGTTAACAAATCCGGCGATACCATGGCTGAAGTGGTTAATGCGATTCAGCGCGTGAACGACATCATGTCTGAAATCTCTGCAGCGTCTTCTGAGCAGGCTACCAGCATCGAAGAAGTGGGCAAAGCCGTGAACAGCATGGACGAAATGACGCAACAAAACGCGGCACTGGTTGAAGAGGCTGCTGCTGCGGCTGACAGCTTGCAACAACAAGCCATTGGCCTGACAGAACGGGTTGCGATGTTCAAACTGGATGGCGGCAGTTTGCTTGCGCCACCGCCAGCTAAGAGAATGAACGGCTCTGCAAAGCCGGCCGCACGTATGACAGCCGTGAGTACGCCTAAAGCTCTGAAGCCAGGCTCGCCAAGCGAAAGTGAGTGGGAGACATTCTAAATGACCGCCGCAACCGCTGAGCAAGTCGACAGAGAATATGCTTATAGTCAGGACGACTTCGAACGGGTGCGCGCCACCGTGTTTAAGATTGCAGGCATTCGTCTGGCAGACTCTAAAGTTACCATGGTGTACAGCCGGTTATCCCGGCGCCTCAGGGCGCTGGGGCTGAAAACCTTTAGTGACTATTTAAAAGTGGTAGAGCGCAGTGACATTGAACAACAGGAATTTGTTAATGCGCTGACTACTAACTTAACGTCATTCTTCCGTGAGCCTCATCACTTTTCCGCGCTGGAAAAATACCTTCGTAATCATTCCAATGTGACCGCAATCTGGTGCGCGGCGAGCAGTACAGGAGAAGAGCCTTACTCTATTGCTATGACGGTAGCTGAAACCTTTGGTTCATTCCGGCCGGGTATCAAAATCTATGCATCGGACATTGACAGCAAGGTGCTGGCAACCGCAAAAAATGGTGTATACAAAGCGTCGTCTATCGAGAAAATGTCACCGGAAAGACAAAAGCAGTTTTTCTACCGGGGCAAAGGCTCAAAATCCGGCATGGTGCGGGTGGTCGATGAAGTGCGGGAGATGGTGGAATTCAGGCAAATCAATCTGTTACATAAAGATTATGGCTTCAAAGAGAAAATGGATGTCATTTTTTGCCGTAACGTAATGATTTACTTTGATAAACCGACTCAATATCAGATCCTGAACAGGCTGGTCGGTCATCTCAAGCATGACAGCCTGTATATCGCCGGGCACTCTGAGCATTTCGCTGATGCATCGGATATTCTCAGACCGGTTGGTAAAACAATTTATGCGCCAGTCAGGTAGTTACACATAACGTGTCCGCCCATGATTTTAGTCAGCCTCCTTCCTACTACGACAGTCGTTTTGGCCGTGATGCGGTAAAAATTTTACCTGGTCAATACTATGTCACTGCGGCAGACAAACTCATTGTGACGGTACTCGGCTCCTGCGTGGCAGTATGCCTGTATGATCCCATCACTGAAGTTGGCGGCATGAACCATTTCATGCTGCCAAATAATAAGCAAATCGACAAAATGTCTTTTGAAGCAAACCGCTACGGTGTGCATGCCATGGAAGTGCTGTTAAATGATTGCCTTCATCTGGGCGGAGAAAAGAAACGTTTGGTTGCTAAGGTATTCGGCGGTGCCAGAGTGTTGCCCGGATATGTGCAAAATGATATCGGCGCAACCAATTCTGAATTTGCCATCGACTTCTTAAGAACCGAAAATATTCCCATCCTGGCCAGCGATCTGATGGCTAATTACGCCCGCAAGATTTATTTCACCCCATCTACCGGTTCGGTGCTGATGAAGCGCATTTACGACATGAACAACAACACCATTCATGACCGTGAAGCGGAACTCGCCATGCGTGTTAACGAGGAAACGAAAGCGACCGGTTCCATTGATATGTTTGGGAATTAAGCGTTCTGCCAGCGCCCTTATATAGTCCGGGGCCTTTAATCTTCATAAAAGCTTCAACAAAACCGGTTTGCTCACTGAGTTGATATGATATAACATCCTGCGCCATTTGGTTCCCCCCTTACAGAAGATTTTATGAAAAAGCAGTTTTTATATTCATTACTCGCACTATCCACCAGCGCAGCAGCACAAGAGAGTGTTATTGCCGCGCAGGAAAAGAAGGATGACGTGGAACACATTGAAGTGAAGCGACACTTCCAGCCTTACCGTGGCAATGTTCCGTTAATTCAAACGCCTCAGGCAGTCGATCGCATCAGTGCAGATCAGTTAGCCAATGAAGGCATTACCCGTTTCATTGATGCGCTGGATTTTTCTCCTGCTGTGGTCAGACAGAATAACTCCGGAGGCATGTTCGACAGTTTTGCCATTCGTGGTTTCTCAGGCGATGAAAACAACGCCACTGGCTATCTCATTAACGGCTTTAATGTTCGCGGTTACAGCGGGAACCGCGGCACAGTAAATATTCAGTCAGTTGAAGTAATGAAAGGCCCCGGTTCTGCCTTGTACGGACAGGGAGAACCCGGCGGTACCATCAATATCATTACTAAAAAGCCGCAATTTGAAGAACAGGGCTACGTTCAGGGCACACTGGGTAATTACAGTAAGAAACAGGTTGAATTCGATTACACGAATGGTCTGAATGATGACATGGCTTACCGGCTCAATGGTTTATATGAAGACTCTGACACGTACAGAGATACCGTTTTCTTTAAAAACCTCAATATCAATCCTTCGTTCATCTGGAACCTGTCTGATGTCACCAGTGTGAGTTATCAGATGGAAATCCTTGATCAGGAAAAGCCGCTGGACCGTGGTGTTTATGTACTGGACAACGATTTTGATGCGGTGAACCCGGAAGACTTTTACGGTGATATCCGGGACGGTGCACATGAGGTGAAAACCTTCGGTCATCAACTGGTGCTGAACCACGAACTGACTCACAGCTGGCACCTGCTTACAGGCATGGCGTACCGCGATTCGTCCATGAAAGGACAATCTTCAGATACTGAGCTGTCGGCTGGCCGTCAGTTATTACTGACTGATCCGGATATTCTGTCGCGCCAGCGGAGAACCCGTGATTATGAAGCGCAGGATTTATCCTTACGTGCAGAATTGAGTGGCGAAGCAGAGGTTGCCGGTTTAACCAATAACCTGCTGATTGGTCTGGATTACTACAATTATCATATCGATACTGACTATCGTCGCTGGCGAACAGCCTGGGGCGCCGGTGACACCACTTACAGTATTGATCCGGCCAATCCTGATTACACCATAGCCCGTCCTGATGTCTCGCCTGTTACCCTTACTGCAGAAAAGCAACAGGGTCTGGGTTTTTATGCGCAGGATCTCATCGAGTTAAATGAAGCCACTAAACTTCTGCTTGGTTTCCGTGTAGACAAATTCGAGCAGGAAATTTATGACCATCTGGCAGGTGCCGGTCAGAGCCAGGATCAAACAGTGGTCACGCCCCGTCTCGGCCTGACTTACTCTGTAAACGAAAAGGTCAGCCTGTATACCAGCTATGCTGAAGGATTCAGACCTAACCCCGGGCTTGATTCCGACCGCAATGCGTTTGACCCGGAAGAAACAACCTCGTTTGAAGTGGGGGCTAAGTGGGAAAATCTGGCTGAGCGGTTCTCCGGTAGCATTGCCATCTTTGACGCTGAAAAAACCAATATGCTGACAGCAGAGCCCAACACCGGGTTGTCGGCGACATTAGGTACAGTGGAGAGTCAGGGCATTGAGTTTCAGTTGACCACAGACTTAACAGCCAATACCCGTCTGGATTTCTCGTATGCTTACACAGATGCGCAAACCGCCAATGAAGTGAACAACCTCGATTGGGGCGTGACCATTCCGAAAGGTTCCCGCCTGATCAATGTGGCGAAACATGCAGGTTTTATCTCGCTGAATCACTACACGCAACTGATGGAAAAAGAGGCCTTCTTCGGCGCTACGGTGCGTTACGTGGGCGACCGGTTGGGGGAAACCACTGACGCAGGATTTATACTGCCGTCTTATACGCTGGTGAACCTGTCGGCTTCGCTGGCATTAAATGAGAAGCTGAGTGTGAAGTTCGACGTCAACAACCTGTTTGATGAAATCTACTTTGAAAACTCATACCACAAGCTTTGGGTAATGCCGGGCTCACCGGTGAATTACACTGCCAGCGTGAAATATCAGTTTTAACTAAATATGCTCATAAAGCCGGTTCCGCTGCCTTCAGGGGCCGCTGACCGGCTTTTCTATATTTAAGTCGCTACCAGTCCTGATAAATCATAGTGACGCCAGGAAAGTACCAATGCGCTTTATACCTTCATCCAGTGCAGTTTCTGAAGCCGCGAAGGACAAACGCACATAATCATCACCGGTGGCCTCGCCAAAATCATTACCCGGTGTCAGGGCAACGTGCTGTTCTTCCAGTAACCGCTCACAGAATGTCATGGCGTTCAAACCCGTAGAGGTGACGTTGATATATACATAAAACGCGCCGTCCGGCTCCACGTCCACGGATAATCCAGCCTGCTTTAAGCCATCAAGAACCCGCTGACGCCGGTGCAGCAGAATATCTCTGCGTCCTTCGCAAACGTTCAGGGTTTCCGGGGTGAAACAGGCCAGCGCCGCATATTGCGCGGGGGTCGACGGACAAATGTATAAGTTCTGCGCCAGACGCTCCATCACCGGCACCATGTCATCCGGCACTACACACCAGCCTAAACGCCAGCCGGTCATACCGAAGTACTTTGAAAAGCTGTTGATCACAATGGCGTCGGGGTCAAAAGCCAGTACTGTCTGAGCGTGACCATCATGGCTGAGATTCAGGTAAATTTCGTCAACAATACGCCAGCCACCGCGGGATTTTACAAAATCGCATATTGCCGCCAGATCACTTTCAGGCACCGATGTGCCCGTGGGATTAGACGGTGATGCCAGCATCACACCTTTGGTATCGCTCTGCCAGTTTGCCTGCACGCTTTGTGGTGTCAGCTGAAAGCGCTGTTCAGCGCCGGCGGAAATGCTTTGCAACAGCCCGCCAAAGCTTCGGATAAACTGACGGTTGCACGGGTAGGCCGGGTCGGCCAGCATCACTTTATCGCCGTGGTTAACCAGTGCGGCACTCACCAGAAGCAGCGCGGCTGATGCTCCGGCAGTAACCACAACATTGTTTGGATTGACAGCAACACCATGTCGCTGAAGATAGAAACCGGCAATGGCTTCCCGCAGGGCCGGTAAACCTAAGGCTGAAGTGTAGGGCAGTTCTGCCTTTTCCATGACATCCTGCATGGCCTGCACAACCGGACCCGGAGCACCGAAATCCGGTTCGCCAATATTGAGTCTGACGACATGATGCCCTTTTGCTTCAAGGGCACTGGCTTTCTCTGAAAAAGCCATGGCATAGAAGGGTGTAATGGCGTTGGCACGATCTGAAAACTTCAACAAAACAGGCTCCCCGTAAAAACGAGGAGCCATGATACCGCAAACCGGTCAGCGCCAGCCAGCTTACTTGTAGATCACCTGGTTTACGATGTTTTCCAGGCCTTCCTGTTTGCCGGATACCGGCTTGGGATCCAGTGCGTTATCGCTGGCGAACTTAGCTACGTCTTCCAGCGACATTTTACCGTTTAATACCTGTTGGCCGAAATCTTCTGACCAGCCGGCATAGCGTTTCTCAACGGCGTCACCCAGTGCTTCAGACTCCAGCAGGGCAGCGGCTTTTTTCAGGCCCAGCGCACAGGTATCCATGCCGCCGATGTGGCCCAGGAATAAGTCCTCCGGCTCGATACTTTGACGGCGTAATTTGGTGTCAAAGTTAAAGCCACCTGAGGTGTAGCCACCATTTTTCAGAATTTCGTAACAAATCAGTGTCATTTCTTCTACTGAATTAGGGAACTGGTCAGTATCCCAGCCTAATTGCGGGTCGCCGCGGTTGGCATCAATAGAACCGAAGATCCCCAGCGCAAATGCAGTGGCTATTTCGTGATGGAAAGAGTGGCCGGACAAGGTGGCGTGGTTAGCTTCAATGTTTACGGCAAACTCTTTCTCTAAACCAAATTCAGACAGGAAGCCATGAACGGTTGCTGTGTCGTAGTCGTACTGATGTTTCGTCGGCTCCTGTGGCTTAGGTTCAATCAGCAGCAGGCCGTCAAAGCCGATTTTGTGTTTGTGCTCAACCACCATGTTCATGAAGCGCCCCAGTTGCTGACGTTCACGCTTTAAATCGGTGTTCAGCAGGGTTTCGTAACCTTCACGGCCGCCCCACAACACGTAGTTTTCACCGCCCAGTTGTTTGGTGGCATTCATCGCATGAAATACCTGAGTGGCTGCGCGGGCAAACACGGCCGGATCCGGGTTGGTTGCTGCGCCTGACATGTAACGTGGGTGGCTGAATACATTCGCCGTGCCCCAGAGCAGTTTCATGCCGGTTTCTTCCTGCTTGTGCGCCAGCACTTCAGTCATGGTGGAAAAGTTGTGCACGTATTCCTTCAGAGACTGACCTTCCGGTGCCACATCAACATCGTGAAAGCAGTAATAAGGCGCGCCGAGCTTTTCCAGAAATGAGAAAGCCGCATCCGCCTTCGCTTTGGCTTGCGTCATGGCATCACCCTGAGTCAGCCAGGGACGATTAAATGTGCCGCCACCGAATACATCAGCTCCGTCCCAGCAGAAGTTGTGCCAGTAGCAGGCAGCAAAGCGCAGGTGCGCTTCCATGGTTTTACCCATGATCACTTCTTCCGGGTTGTAGTGTTTAAATGCCAGCGGATTGGTCGAGTCCGCGCCTTCGTATTTGATCTTTGGAATTGCGTCGAAATAGTTGCTCATATTCTTTTTCCTGTTCAGGCAGGGTTATGGTGAAGACAGTGTGAAAGACCCTGCGCAGTTCAACAATTATGTTAATTCGTGAAAGTTTTCTGTTTTTTCGGTGACGACCAGAAAGGTTCTATGGCGTAGTAAAGCTCACGGAACTGCTGACGTTTTGCTAAATAGGCTTCATTAACTTTGGGGTCTGGTTGATATTCCGCTTCTGCTTCGGGCTGAAAACAAATGTCAGATAAGGATTTGTCAGGATTCACCGCCAGTTGCGCAAGCCTTGCAGCTCCGAGCGCAGGACCAACATCGCCGCCTTTGCGGTAGGTGAGAGTCTGACCGCTGATATCGCTGAGCAATTGTCGCCAGAAAGGACTTTTCGCTCCGCCGCCGATCAAGCTGATTGACGATACACTCACGCCACTTTGATGCACTGCGTCCATGCCGTCTGCCAGTGCCATAGAAACGCCTTCAATAACTGCTCTGGCCATGTGCGCGCGGGTAGTGCTGGCTGTGACCCCGAAAAAGGCTGCTTTCGCATAAGGATTATTATGTGGTGTCCGCTCACCTGTCAGGTAAGGCAAAAACAACGGTGTTGCGTCATCAGAGTAAGAGACTGACTGCTCAACATCATCAAGCATCGCCCCTACATCCTCATAGCCACTTTGACCTGCGTACCATTGTAAACAGCTTGCAGCACTCAGCATTACCGACATCATATGCCAGCGGGAAGGCAGGGCATGACAGAAGCTGTGTACAGCCTGCTCTGTGTTAATGCGAAAGGTATCGGTGACGGCAAAGTAAACCCCGGATGTGCCCAGTGACAACATGGCCTGACCCGCATCAACAATACCGCAGCCAATAGCGCCGGCAGCGTTATCGCCACCGCCGCCGGCAACAGGGACGGATTTCATGCCCCAGCGTTCGGCAAGGCTGGCCGTCAGCTCTCCTGTGACCGCATTCCCTTCGAAAAGTGCCGGCATATGAGATTCATTCAGCCCTGTGGCAGCCAGCAATGTGCTGTCCCATTTACGGGATTCCGTATTCAGCCAGATAGTGCCGGCTGCATCTGACATTTCGCTGGCAAATTCACCGGTCAGTTTGTAACGCAGGTAATCTTTGGGCAACAATACTTTGTGAATGCGTCTGTAGGCATCAGGTTCATGGTGCTTAACCCACAGGATTTTAGGCGCGGTGAAGCCTGCCATCACGATATTACCGCTGCGCTGACGTGCGTCGCTCACGGCCGCTTCTATTTCATGACATTCATCATCGCAGCGGCCGTCGTTCCACAGGATGGCAGGGCGCAACACGTCACCGTTTTCATCCAGCAAGGTTGCCCCGTGCATTTGTCCGCTCAGTCCGATAGCCTTCACGGTACTTAAGTCCTGCGATGCTTTCAGCGCATCCAGACACTGACAGGTCGCTTCCCACCAGTCTGCCGGATTCTGCTCTGACCATAAGGCCTTTGGCATCGACACATCCAGAGACGCATGGGTGGTTCTTAACACCGCGCCCTGTTCGTCTGTTAACACCACTTTTACCCCTGAGGTGCCTAAATCAATGCCTATGTACATGTTGTTTCCACTTCTGGTAATCCGCTATTCCTCTATGTTGATTATCAAAAGCGATCAGAGCAATTATGAAATTTTGTAATCTTTTTGTTAATTGCTTTGCGGTGGTTTAGGATGCGTAAAAACAATATTCATAAATTGCTTTACGGAATCTTATTAGTCGGGGCCAGCTATGTTCGAAAAGTCACACAGTATCACGTTGCTGTTTAATGCCAGTAAGGTTTATGACCGTCAGATTATCGAAGGTATAGGCCGATATTTGCAAACGTCGAAAGCCGATTGGGACTTGTATCTTGAAGAGGACTTTATGACCCGGCTGGAGCATCTGGACGAGTGGAGCGGAAACGGGATTATTGCAGATTTTGACAATCCTGCTATTGAAAAAGCGCTGACTAAAGCCAGAGTGCCGGTCGTGGCAGTGGGCGGTTCTTATCAAAATCAGGCTGATTATCCCCAAGTGCCCTACGTCGCTACCGATAACTTTGCATTGGTTGAAGCTGCATTTGAACATTTAAAACAAAAAGGCATAGAACAATTCGCCTTTTACGGTGCGCCTCTTGACTCTCAGAACCGGTGGGCACATGAGCGTGAGCGAGCCATGCTGGAATTGACTCGGCGGGAAGGCTATGAGTGTTTCGTTTATCGTGGTCATGCCGTACGTCCTGAAACCTGGCAGTATTCTTTAAAACGACTCACCGACTGGCTGAATAGTTTACCGGAACCGACCGGAATCGTGGCAGTTACCGATGCAAGGGCCCGTCACCTGCTGCAAGCCTGTGATCATCTTGGCTTACTCATTCCTGAAAGGTATTCAGTGATAGGTATAGATGATGACGAGCTGGCCCGGTACCTGAGTCGTGTCAGTCTGACATCAGTGAAGCAGGGCTGTTTTGACATGGGGTTTCAGGCTGCAAGAATGCTGCACCGGCAATTGCAGGGTTTACCAGTCAGCAAAGCGCCGGTACTCGTACCACCCGAGCGTGTAGCTGAACGGCAGTCTACCGATTACAAAGCGATTAAAGACCCGCTGGTAATGCAGGCTATGCATTTCATACGGCATAACGCATGTCGCGGCATTAAAGTTGATCAGGTGCTGGACTACGTAGGTATATCCCGCTCAAACCTGGAGGGCCGTTTCAAAGAGGAGCGGGGACACAGTATTCACACCGAAATTCATAACGAAAAACTCAGCCGTGCCTGCAAAATGCTGAAGGAAACTGATGAAGCCGCAGTTGAAATCGCAGAAATTTGTGGCTACCCGTCGATTCAATACATGTATGCCATATTCCGCAAGCATTTTAACCAGACTCCGGTGGAGTACCGTCAGGCACACCGGCCCCAAAGTCTGGATGACTTGCCCGTGGAAGGTTTATCAAAGTTTGCCGCTATCTAGAGAGCAATGAAACTTAAATGACGCAGAATTATTAATAACGGAGAATCAGTACCCTATGGACACCGTGTTATCAGCAAGTGCAGACAAGCCCTCTGAAAACAGGAGTTTTATACTCTTCATCAGTGTTGTTGCCACTATAGGTGGTTTCTTATTCGGGTTCGACAGTGGCGTTATTAACGGCACTGTTGACGGTTTGCAGGCCGCCTTTCAGTCAGAAAGTGTGGGTACGGGATTTAATGTTTCCAGTATGCTTTTAGGTTGTGCTGTCGGTGCTTTTTTTGCCGGGCGGCTGGCAGATAAGTACGGCAGAAGAGCATTGCTGCTGGTGGCGGCAGTATTTTTTATTATCAGTGCCTGGGGCTCCGGCGTTTCAACCAGTGGTGGTGAGTTTGTTTTTTATCGTATCCTGGGTGGACTTGCGGTAGGCGCTGCCTCTGTCATGGCGCCGGCTTATATTGCCGAAGTCTCGCCTGCCAGATACCGCGGCATGCTCACGTCGATCCAGCAAATCGCTATTATCAGCGGGTTATTTGCCGCTTTTCTCAGTAACTATATTCTTGCCGATTTCGCCTCGGGTTCTACGCAGGCTCTGTGGATGGATTATGCAGCCTGGCGCTGGATGTTCTGGATGGAGCTGATCCCGGCGTCGTTGTTTTTACTGATGCTGTTATTTATACCTGAAAGTCCCCGTTTCCTTGTAGTAAAAGGAGATAAAGTCAAAGCGCAGCAGGTTCTGGGTAAGCTTTACGGTGATGCAGGAGCGGGAAAGCTGACTGAAATTGAATCCACACTGGCAAATGATCATCAGCCGCGCCTGAGCGACCTGAAACAACCGGATACCGGAAAGGTCAGACCCATCGTGTGGATTGGTCTGGGACTTGCCACCTTGCAGCAACTGGTGGGTATTAACGTGGTATTCTATTACGGCGCGGTGTTATGGCAGGCCGTCGGCTTCTCAGAAAGTGACGCTCTTCTGATCAACGTGATAAGCGGAGCCATCAGTATTGCTGCCTGTCTGGTTACCCTGGCAATCATCGATAAAGTGGGCCGTAAACCACTGTTGAAGTGGGGTTCTGCCGGTATGTCTGTAACGCTTATCGCGCTGGTTGTCGCGTTTGGTAACGCAGAGCAGGGGATGGACGGAAAACTGATAATGGGTGCCTGGGGACCTGTTGCACTGATTGCTGCCAATCTGTATGTGTTCTGCTTCAACTTCTCATGGGGACCGGTCATGTGGGTGATGCTGGGAGAAATGTTCCCCAATCAAATCCGTGGCTCCGGTCTGGCGGTGAGCGGATTGATTCAGTGGCTGACAAACTTCGCCATCACATGGACTTTCCCGATGATGCTGGCCGGTATTGGTCTGGCAGGTGCATACGGCTTCTATGCATTGTGCGCGGTGTTGTCAGTGATTTTTGTCAGCAAGTACGTGTATGAAACCCGCGGTCGTGAACTGGAAGATATGCAAGGCTGAGCCGGCGGAAAAAAAGCCTTACATCCACTGAGTATTAAAGGCATACGAAAAGCGGTAATATGCCTTTTTACGTTTCAGCCTTTTACCGCAAGCAGATACCGGAGTGTAAAGGGCTGCATCACAAGGATGCCTCATGTCACAGCCGGTCAGACTCCTCAGTTTCTCCATCGCATTTGCCTGCATATTGTTATCGCTCAACTTTGGATTGCGCTCTTCCATGGGCTTCTTCATGGAGCCTGTTTCCTCAGAGTTTGGCTACGGCCGTGAGGTGTTTGCTTTTGCGCTGGCGATGCAAAACTTATGGTGGGGACTCTTTCAGCCTGTTGCCGGGGCAATGGCAGACCGTTTCGGTACCGTAAAAACCGTTATTCTTGGCGCCTTCCTGTATGCCGGTGGTTTAGCGGTTACTGCCTTCAGTGACAGCGCCGGCAGCCTGAACGCGGGAGCCGGCTTGCTGATGGGGATGGGCATCGCCGCCTCCGGCCTGGGTGTGGTATTGCCTGCGATGGCAAGAATGGTGTCTCCGGAAAAACGCTCATTTGCCTTAGGTCTTGGCAGTGCAGCCGGCTCCGCCGGACAGTTGCTGGTAGTACCCGTTGCACAGCATTTTATTGCCGCTTATGGCTGGAGCAATGCGTTGTTACTGATGGCGGGAAGTGCGCTGATGATGAGCCTGATGGCCGGTTCATTAACCGGCAGCGGCGGGCAACAGGCGGCGCAGGGCAACACACAGGTGCGTCAGACTGTGAAAGAAGCGCTGAAAGAGGCTTGTACTTACCCCCATTACTGGCTGATTGTGGTGGGGTTTTATGTGTGCGGTTTCCAGCTGGCATTCATTACCGTGCATATGCCTGCATTTCTTGCTGACAGGGGCTTTACCGCTGACATCGCGGTCATGAGCCTGGCGCTCATTGGATTGTTTAACATCATTGGCTGCCTGTTGTCCGGCTCATGGGCGGGTAAATATTCCAAGAAAAATCTGCTCACCCTCATTTACGCATTGCGGGCTGTTGCCATTGCCGGCTTCATGTATTTTCCCATGTCATCAACATCGGTCTACATATTCTCTATTGTGACTGGTTTGTTGTGGCTGGCCACGGTGCCGCCTACATCCGGGCTGGTGGCGCAGTTATTCGGTCTGCCGCACATGGGGCTGCTGTACGGCATTGTGTTTTTAAGCCATCAGCTGGGTTCATTCAGCGGAGTCTGGCTGGGTGGTTATCTGTACGATACTACCGGTTCTTATGATGTAGTCTGGTGGAGTGCCTGCGTGATTGCCGGTATCACTGCGCTGATCCACATTTTCATTGATGAGCGCCCGGTGTTAAGATTGCGAACGGCACAGGCATAGTGAAGACGGGCGTGATGTCACGCCTGTCTGTTGATTCAGATAAAACGTGACATATCCGGATGGGCGATCTCAATCCATTGTTTCAGTGACGGTTCCTCAATGAAACTGAAGTCGGCGAAGTCAAAGCCCGGCGCTACGCTGCAGCCCACGAGAGTGTATTCTCCGGTGGTTTCAGCGGCCTGAAAGTTGCCGGCCGGAATGACAGCTGCATAGCCATGTTCCCTGCCACCAATCCGCTGTTCTCTCAGCTGTTGCTGATGAATGTGGTACAGACGCAATGGCGCTCCCTCGTAATGGTTCCAGACTTCATCGTGTAAAACGCGGTGGAAGCGGCTTACCTGACCTTCAAGCAACAGAAAGTAGATATGCGTCATGGCGGGGCGGCCCAGACCGTGTGCAGGTGAATTAACCTGTTTATCAGACTTGAATATCTGCCTGTAAAATCCGCCTTCCGGGTGGGGTTCCAGTTGCAGTTGATCGATTAATTCGTGATGTCGCGTTTTGCCCATGTTTTTATAATTCTTCTTTTGTGTGTTTACCCTGTACAAATAGCATACCGTGCCCGTTAATCGAAAACATCATCTTTATTAACCAATTCTAAACAAATCCGATGTGGTGAATGGGTGAACTTTTTTTCACAACATCACCGTATGAATGAGAAATTCTCCGGCGCTTTTTTGTCTGTTCAGGCCATACAGAACCGCGCACTCATTCAATTTGAAAGGTGAAAACGTGAAATATCAGAAGTTTACGACCGTTAATGTTGGCGATAATGCATTCAAAGCAATCAGTTTCGATTCCATTGGGCAGCAATTCGACCTCGACCGTCTGCCTTTCTGCATAAAGATCCTGCTGGAAAACTTAATCCGCCACGAAGACAAGGAATTCGTAAGCAGCGAAGATATTGAGAAAGTGGCGAAGTGGGATATCAAAGATGACAGTCAGCATGAAATTTCCTTTGTGCCGGCCAGGGTAATTCTGCAGGATTTTACCGGCGTCCCGGCCATTGTTGACCTCGCCGCCATGCGTGATGCGGTTAATAATTTAGGAGGGGATGCACAAACCATTAACCCTCTGAACCCTGTAGAGCTGGTTATCGACCACTCTGTTATGGTGGATTATTTTGCCTCAGAGGATGCTTTCGAGAAAAACACTGGTGTTGAAGTTCAGCGAAACCGTGAGCGCTATCAGTTTCTGAAATGGGGACAGTCTTCTTTCGACAACTTCAAAGTGGTACCGCCGGGCCGGGGTATCGTGCACCAGGTGAACCTGGAATATCTCGCACGTTGTGCGTTTACCAAGCAGGAAGGAGACGACACACTGGTGTATCCGGACACGCTGGTAGGCACAGACTCTCATACCACAATGATTAACGGTCTTGGCGTACTTGGCTGGGGCGTGGGTGGTATTGAAGCCGAAGCGGCCATGCTTGGACAACCCGTTACCATGCTGCGCCCGGACGTTGTAGGCTTCCGTTTAACCGGTAAGTTAAATCCCGGCGTAACTGCTACTGACATGGTTCTGACGATCACTGAACAACTGCGAGAGCATGGTGTGGTGGGTAAGTTCGTTGAATTCTACGGCCCGGGCATTAAATACCTTACCACTGCAGACCGCGCGACTATTGCGAACATGGCGCCTGAATACGGTGCCACCTGCGGTATCTTCCCGGTAGACAGTGTGGCACTGGATTACCTGAAACTGACCGGTCGTCCTGACGAACAGATTGAACTGGTAGAAGCCTACGCAAAATCAGCCGGTCTGTGGCACGACGATCACACGAAAGATGCCATTTATCATGAAACGCTGGAATTGGACCTTGCTGATGTGGTGCCTTCCATTGCAGGACCCAAACGTCCGCAGGACCGTATTGCTCTTGATACTGCCGCCAGTGCCTTCACTGACTGGTATCAGTCTCAGATTGATATAAAAGTCGAAGGTGAAGAAGCTAAATTTGTTGCTGAAGGCGGCGACATGGCAGAGGTGGATGAAGAGCAGGATTCTTTCGTCGACTTCAATGGTGAGAAATTTAATCTGGAAGACGGTGCAATCGTTATTGCCGCCATTACCAGCTGTACGAATACGTCTAATCCGTCAGTGCTTATCGGTGCCGGTTTGCTGGCGAAGAAAGCGGTGGAACTGGGTCTGACCCGTAAGCCGTGGGTGAAAACTTCACTGGCGCCGGGTTCACAAGTGGTCACACAGTATCTGGAAGATGCAGGACTGATGGAGCCCCTTGAGCAACTTGGCTTTAACCTGGTGGGATACGGCTGTACGACTTGTATCGGAAACTCCGGTCCGCTGCCTGAAGAAATTTCCCGAGCAATTAACGATGCGAAACTCACCGTTACCTCGGTATTGTCCGGTAACCGTAACTTTGAAGGTCGTATCCATCCGGATGTAGCGGCTAACTACCTGGCTTCACCACCGCTGGTGGTGGCGTACGCGCTGGCTGGCAACATGAAAGTGGATATTACCCGTGAGCCAATCGGTACAGATAAGAACGGAAAACCGGTTTATCTGAAAGATCTGTGGCCATCAGAACAGGAAATTCAGGCGAAAATTAACGACTATGTATCGGGCGATCTGTTTAAGCAGAAATACGCGGATGTATTTAAAGGCAATGACATCTGGAACGAACTGAATGTGTCTTCAAGCTCTGTGTATGACTGGCCGGATTCCTCTTACATCAAACATCCGCCGTTCTTCGCTGACATGGGCAGTGAGCCTGCGGCACTGAGTGCCATTGAAGGTGCGCGTTGTCTGGTGAAGGTGGGTGATTCCATCACTACCGACCATATTTCTCCTGCCGGCGCCATTGCCCCGGACAGCCCCGCGGGACAATATCTGCAGGAGCAGGGTATTAAGCCGGAAGACTTTAACTCTCTGGGATCACGCCGTGGTAACCACGAGGTGATGATGCGGGGTACGTTTGCCAATGTGAGACTGAAAAATCAGTTAGCACCCGGCACCACCGGCAGCGCAACCACCCATTATCCCAGCGGTGATGCTATGTCTATCTTCCATGCGGCCATGCGCTACCGTGAAGACGGTGTGCCGGCTGTGGTTATCGGAGGCAAAGAGTATGGTACAGGCTCAAGCCGGGACTGGGCAGCCAAAGGGCCGTCATTATTAGGTGTCAAAGCCGTAATGGTAGAGAGTTATGAGCGTATTCACCGTTCTAACCTCATTGGTATGGGTATTCTGCCGTTGCAGTTTAAAGAGGGCGACAGCGCGTCATCACTGTCATTGCGTGGTGACGAAACCTACAGCATTGCGCCGGTTGAACGTGGTCAGAAGGAAGTGCAGGTAACGGTCACGACTGACGATGGTGAGGCCCGTCAATTTATGATGGACGTACGGATTGATACCGCCAATGAGTTTACCTACTTCGAAAACGGCGGCATCCTGCACTACGTTATCCGCGAGTATCTGAAGAAAGGCGCTTAAATATAGCGCCGTCTTTCGGCAAGTACGCCCAGAATGATGAATGCACTGATAAAGCCCGCGCCCTGTAAATACCAGGGCAGATATTTTATCAGGTAGAGCAGGAACGGCGCACCGTGAATAGTGAGCAGCCCGTATCCGAAAGCACACAGCAACACGAACAGTGTGGTGCGGATAAGAAAATGATACGGCGCCAGCATGCGTTTGATATGTTTATTGATGATATCGCCGTACACCACCAGAATGGTGGCCATCAGCATGATACTCAATTGGGTGTAATAGGGAGATAGCCACTGGCTTAACTGACCAAATAGTTCTGTCATAAATTCACTGCAAAAATGCCCGCTTTGATAGCGGGCATTTTACGTTTTGCGGCAAAGAAAACCTACGTCTGAATTAAGGTTCAGCGTATGTGCATGACCACTCAGGTATTAGCCGGCCAGCAAGGTGGATACGGCTTTGTAACCCTGCTGAATGGTTTGCAGTTTATCCGGTGTCTGGTCGCGTTCAACGAAACGGTGCTCTACGCCTGCCTGCTTCGATGCGGCAAAGATTTTGGCAAAGTTAATTGTACCGGTACCTACGTCAGCGAACTGGCCCTGCTTGTCCATGTCTTTGACGTGCCACAGCTTGAAGCGGCCGGGATGTTTGGCAAAATAGGCCAGCGGATCTTTATTGGCTTTGAACATCCAGAACAAATCCATTTCCATCGCCATTTTGTCGGCATCCACTTCATTCAGTAACACATCGTACGGCTCGACACCGTCAGTAACGTGGAATTCGAAATCATGATTGTGGTAGGCCAGTTTCAGTCCCTGACGGTTACAGGCATCGCCCCACTTATTGCATTCTTCTGCCAGCTTTTTGTACACATCGATGGTTGTACCACGCTGTTCTTCAGTCAGATAAGGGATAACCACATATTTGTGGCCTACTTCGAGGGCGGTTTCGATAACTTTATTAATGCCTTCTTTGCGGAACATATCCAGAGGAATGTGTGCAGAAGGAGCTGAAAGGCCTTCACCATCAACAATTTTGCGGATTTCTTTCGGGCTGTGACCAAAATAACCGGCGAATTCCAGTTCTTTGTAGCCTACCGCTGAAACCAGTTTCAGCACGGCGGGCACACTGACGGCCATCATATCGCGCAGTGTATACAGCTGTAGTCCTACGCGGGTTTCCGCTTTAGCCTGACCAAATGCAAATCCCGGTGCCATCAGCAGGCCTGCTCCGGCTGCGCCCAGTTTTACGAATTGACGACGGTCCAGTGAGGACTGGCCGATCTTGCTGGCAATATGACTTGCCTTATTGTTTCTGCCTGACATGTTATTCTCCTTCGTCATTTGCACTTGCTCACGAAGTTACAGCGTACGCAGCAAGTAAAAGTCATCGTTCTGTTTAATCCGGAGCCTTTCCGGTGCTGCCCCGTAAAATGAGTTCAAACGGCATAATTACTTTAGGTGCCGTTGTCAGTTTGCCTTCCAGTACGTCCACTAACAAGTTTACAGCAGTGCGGCCGAAGGCTTCTGCCGGCTGTGCAATGGTGGTCAGAGGGGGATCGCAATAGGCGGCAAAGTCGATATTATCAAAGCCGGCAACCGAGATATCCTGAGGTACCCGCAAACCTGCGTTTTTAAAGCCCTGAAGTGCACCCAGAGCGGTTTCATCGTTCTCACAAAATACCGCAGTAGGGCGGTTATCCAGTGCCAGCATCCGGCCGGCAGCTTCATATCCAGCCTGCAACGTAAAATCGCCGGCGAAAAGCAAAGATTGATCGTAAGGAATATCGGCGGCCTGTAACGCGTCACGGTAACCGGCAAGCCGCTCCTGTGTGAGGGGACTGTCTGCAGGCCCCTTAAAAAGCGCAATACGTTTGTGACCAAGAGAGAGCAGATGCTCCGTCATGGCTCTGGCCGCGGCGCGGTTATCCAGTGTCACGGTCGGGCAAATATTCGAACTGAGCACCTCACAGGCATTCACCATGGGCAGCATGCTGTCGTTCTTGCCGGTATCTTCAGAAAACGGGTTGTGTGCGCGAAGCTGAATAAGTCCGTCAGCTTGTGATGTTTGTACCATCTTGGCGTAATTTGCCTCGATGTCTGCTTTACCAAGCGTGTTGCCCAGTAACAGTGAATAGCCGGATTCGGCTGCAGCTTCCTGCATGCCACTGATCACCCGGGCAAAAAATACGTTTGCCACCGTCGGAACCAGTACTACCAGACTGTGCGTTTTACCGGAGCGGAATTTTACCGCCATCAGATTAGGCTTATATCCTACTTCACTTACTGCTGACATGACCTTAGCCCGTGTTTTCGGAGAAACACGTTCAGGCTGTTGCAAAGCACGCGACACAGTTGCCACGGAAACTCCGGCTAAATCAGCGACATCTCGGATATTTGGCATTACCTTTTTCTCAAACCACTTTTTTATTCTTTGCAGTGCGAAGTGAGGTATTCACTTCTGTGCATATGTAACGGATTACATTTTGTCGCGACAGGATTACCCAAATGTAAGCATAAATCCAGTTTTAAATGTGAAATATAAACAAAAAATATACAAAATTTCCGTGTATTCATTACATTTGGTCGTTCGAACTACGACGATGGTAGAAAATTCGTTGACATCAATTTATGTAATCCGTTACATTTTTACAGTAATTACATATTTGTAACAACGATGTGCACAATTGGGGGAATACATGGCGAAGTTGCAGCGGGTTCGCATGGGTATGGTCGGTGGTGGTGAAGGTGCTTTTATCGGTGCCGTACATCGTCACGCAGCAGGCCTGGACGGTCAGTACGATTTAGTTTGCGGGGCATTCAGCCGCGATACTGGGAATAATCAGCGTACCGGTGACAGTTTGGGTTTAAGCAGCGACCGCGTTTATGCGTCGTGGCAGGAAATGCTGGAAGCAGAAAATAAATTGCCTGCTGACGAGCGTATGGAAGTGGTTGTGGTTGTCACGCCGAACCATCTTCACGTGCCGGTCACCATAGCCGCGCTCGAAGCTGGCTATCATGTATTCTGCGAAAAGCCTGCCGGTCTGAATCTGGCAGAAACCAAAGAGCTGGCGAAAGTCGTTAACAGTTCTGATCGTCTGTATGGACTGGCACACACCTACCTGGGGTATCCCATGGTGTGGCAGGCTAAAGCCATGGTTGAAGATGGCAAACTGGGCAACATCCGTAAAATTCTCGTTGAGTACCCGCAGGGCTGGTTAAGTGGCGAAGACGATCCTGATAACAAACAGGCTGCATGGCGCACAGATCCGGCATTGTCGGGCGGTGCAGGGTGTATGGGCGATATCGGTACCCATGCCTTTGGTCTGGCCGAATTTATCAGCGGCCACACGGTAACTGAACTGTGTGCAGACATGAACATCATTGTGCCGAACCGCCGTTTAGACGATGACGGTGCAGCATTCTTCCGCACTGCTGAAGGCGCTAAGGGCGTGCTCATCGCCAGCCAGGTGTGTGCCGGTGAAGAGAACGCGCTGAAAATTAAAGTGTACGGTGATAAAGGCGGACTGGAATGGCATCAGATGGAGCCTAACTCCGTTATTTTCCGCACACTGGATGCACCTTACTGCGTATACCGTGCCGGTTCCGGCCAACCGGGTTTGTATCCTGAAGCGTCCGATCGCTGCCGTACTCCGTCAGGTCATCCTGAAGGCTATCTCGAAGCTTTTGCTAACCTCTACCGTTACTTTGCCATCGCTGTACGCGAAGGTCAGACAGGTAAAGCTGAAGGCGTGCCCGGTCTGAAGTCCGGTTTACGCGGAATGGCATTTATTGAAGCAATGGTTGCCTCCGGCGCCAGCGACGTGAAGTGGCATCCGATCCCGGATACCGAGTAACAGACCCGTATACAGAATTTAGGAGATTACCATGGCAGCAATTAAAGGCCCTGCGATTTTTTTAGCACAATTTGCAGGTGACAAAGCGCCGTTCGATACCCTGGAAGGGATGGCAAAGTGGGCAGCTTCACTGGGCTATAAGGGCATTCAGGTGCCTACTGACCCCAAATTATTTGATTTGGAAATTGCCGCAGAAAGTCAGGAATACTGCGACAAAGTAAAAGCCATGTGTGCTGAAGCCGGTGTTGAAATTACCGAGCTGTCTACACATTTGCAGGGACAACTGGTGGCTGTTCACCCTGCTTACGATGAGTTATTCGATAACTTCGCGCCTGAGCATTTACACGGTAAGCCGAAAGAGCGTACAGAATGGGCAATCAATCAACTGATGCTGGCAGCAAAAGCCAGTAAACGTCTTGGCCTGAAAGCACACGTGACTTTCTCCGGTGCACTGATGTGGCATCTGGTCTACCCGTGGCCGCAACGTCCTGCCGGTCTTGTTGACGAAGGCTTCAAAGAACTGGGGAACCGCTGGAGACCTATTCTGGATGCATTCGAAGAGGCTGGTGTTGATTTGTGCTACGAAATCCACCCGGGTGAAGACCTACACGACGGTGCAACATTTGAGCGTTTCCTGCAGGAAGTCGACGATCACCCCCGCGCAAACATCCTGTTCGATCCCAGCCACTTCGTGCTGCAACAACTGGATTATCTGGACTTCATCGACCGTTACCACGACCGCATCAAAATGTTCCATGTGAAAGATGCTGAGTTCCTGCCAAATGGCAGAAGCGGCGTATACGGTGGTTACCAGGGTTGGGTAGACCGTCCGGGACGCTTCCGTTCACTGGGCGACGGCCAGGTAGATTTCAAGAGCATCTTTACTAAGCTTACCCAGTACGGTTTTGAAGGCTGGGCAGTGCTTGAGTGGGAATGCTGTCTGAAAGATTCTGCGCAGGGTGCAGCTGAAGGTGCACCATTTATCGCATCTCACATTATTGAGCCAACTAAAGTTGCGTTCGATGACTTTGCCGGTGCTGGCAGCAGCACAGAAAGAAACCGCCGGATCCTGGGTCTGGACAAATAATAATAATGCCCGGGGCCAAAAGGCCCCGAAGTAGTAAGAGGATAGAACAATGATAATGACCCGCCTGAGCATTATGATGTTTCTCCAGTTTTTTATCTGGGGTGGCTGGTTTGTGACCTTAGGTACCTTCATGGGGCAAACACTGGGCGCTTCCGGTAGTGAAATCGGTATGGCGTTTTCTACCCAGTCCTGGGGGGCGATTATTGCGCCTTTCATCGTTGGCTTAATCGCTGACCGTTTCTTCAATGCAGAACGTATTCTGGGTGTGCTTCACCTGATTGGCGCGGCGCTGATGTACATGATGTACGTCTCGACTGACTTTGCATCATTTTATCCATATGTACTGGGTTACATGATTGCTTATATGCCGACGCTGGCGCTGGTTAACTCGGTATCATTCGGCCAGATGACTGACCCGTCAAAACAATTCGGTAAAGTACGTGTTTGGGGAACCATAGGTTGGATTTTAGCCGGTCTGGTGATCAGCTATGTGTTCTCATGGGATTCTTCCAGCGGCATTTCTGAAGGCGCACTGCGTAACACCTTTGCACTTTCTGCCATTGGCTCATTAATTCTGGGTATCTTCAGCTTCACGTTACCTGCAACACCACCTAAAGCGAAAGGTACAGCTTCGGCAAGTCTGGGTGAAATGCTGGGTCTGGATGCACTGACACTGCTTAAAAGCCGCAGCTTCCTGGTGTTCTTCCTGTCTTCGGTACTGATTTGTATTCCGCTGGCGTTCTACTATCAGAATGCGAACCCGTTCCTGGCCGGCATCGGCGTGGAAAATCCGACGGGTAAAATGGCGCTGGGTCAGGTTTCAGAAGCATTGTTCATTCTGGCACTGCCGGTATTCCTGAACCGTTTCGGCATCAAGGCAACGTTATTGCTGGGTATGCTGGCGTGGGTACTGCGTTATGTGATGTTCGCTTACGGTGATGCTGACGGCGGTATGTTCTTATTATTAGTCGGTATTGCACTGCACGGTATTTGTTACGATTTCTTCTTCGTATCCGGACAGATTTATACCGATGCTAAAGCCGGTGAAAAAATCAAAAGTGCGGCGCAGGGCCTCATCACATTAGCCACCTATGGTGTGGGTATGCTGATTGGTTTCTGGGTTGCAGGTAAGATCACCGACACTTACACATCAGAAGCCGGAGCGGACTGGAGCAGCATCTGGTTGTTCCCTGCAGGGTTCGCGGCTGTCGTACTGGTACTTTTCTTCATCCTGTTCAAAGACGAGAAGGTTTCCACCGATGCGTAATTCGCGTAGAGCGGTGCTTAAAGGGCTGGCGCTGTCAGGGGTTGGGCTGACAGCGACCAGTGCTTTATCTCTTCATGCGCATGCTGGCACAAGCCAGCATGCCGCCCTCAAAGGAAATATCAAACACGCAGTGGCGCGTTGGACATTTCCGGATCTGTCTTTAGAGGAGCTATGCCTTGCCATTAAAGATATGGGCTTTTCAGCAATCGACTTAGTGGGTCCTGATGAGTGGCATATCCTTAAGAAACATGGCGTGCATTGCTCTATGTGTAATGGTGCTGAACTGAACCTTGAAGACGGTTGGTGTGACGACCGTTTTCATGAAGCGCTCTTCGAACGTTACATTCCGCATATAGAGAAAGTGGCGGCAGCCGGTTACACCAACCTCATTTGTTTTAGTGGTAACAAACGGGGTATGGACAACGAAACCGGACTGAAAAATGCCGTTAAAGGGCTATCACAAATTCTGCCTCATGCTGAAAAGCACGGGGTAGTGCTGCAAATGGAACTGTTTAACAGCAAGGTCAATCATCCTGATTACATGGCCGACAATTCAGCCTGGGGTATCGAGCTGTGTCGCCGGCTGGGATCAGCGCATTTTAAATTGCTGTACGACATCTACCATATGCAGATAAGCGAGGGTGACATCATTCGCACCATACGTGACAACCATCAGTATTTCGGGCATTACCACACAGCGGGTGTGCCGGGGCGTCACGAGATTGATGACTCTCAGGAACTGTATTATCCGGCCATTGCGAAAGCGATTAAGGATTTACCGTTTGACGGGTATCTGGCCCAGGAATTTATTCCAACTCCAGACAGTAAGGCAGGCAAACTGAAGTCGCTTAACCAGGCGATCCGCATTTGTGATGTCTGATCAGTAGAAACGCTTTTGCCGGACGTGTTTAAGGGGACAAAACATGGCAAGTAATAACTATGATGCGATCGTTGTCGGATCGGGGATCAGTGGCGGCTGGGCTGCCAAAGAACTGACCGAGAAAGGCCTTAAAGTACTCATGCTGGAACGTGGCCGAAATATTGAGCACGTTAAAGATTATATTAATGCGCATAAAGAAAGCTGGGACTATCCTCACCGGGGCCTGGCTACGCAGGACATGAAAGAAGTTTATCCTGCACTTTCCCGCGATTACCCGCTGAATGAAATGACGCTTGGCATGTGGGCTAATGAGCAGGAAGCGCCATACATTGAAAAAGAACGCTTTGACTGGTACCGCGCCTACCAAATGGGCGGACGTTCACTGTTATGGGGACGTCAGAGCTACCGTCTGAATCCGGAAGATTTCATGGCTAACGGCAAAGAAGGTATCGCCGTTGACTGGCCAATTCGTTATGAAGACCTGTCGCCATGGTATGACTACGTTGAAAAATATGCGGGTATCAGTGGTACCCGTGAAGGCTTGAGCGTTCTGCCTGACGGTCACTTTATGCCTCCTATTCCGCTGAATGCGGTTGAGAAAGACGTTGCTGCCCGCGTTAAGAAAGCGTTTGGTGGTTCACGTCATTTCATCCACTCACGTTCTGCAAACATTACCCAGGGGATTAATGATATCCGTGTGGGTTGTCAGTTCCGTAACAAGTGCTGGTTAGGCTGTCCGTTTGGCGGCTATTTCTCAACTCAGTCTTCTACGCTGCCGGCAGCAATGGCAACCGGTAACCTGACAGTGCGTCCTTTCTCCATCGTAAAAGAAATCAAATACGATAAAGATAAGAAGCGTGCAACCGGTGTTGAAATCATTGATGCTGAAACTAACGAGACTTACGAGTTCAACAGTAAAATTGTATTCGTAAACGCCTCTGCCTTTAACTCTGCATGGCTGCTGATGAACTCAGCAACGGATGTGTGGGAAGGCGGTCTGGGCAGCAGCTCTGGCGAACTGGGTCACAACGTAATGGACCACCACTTCCGCGTAGGCGCAAGCGCCAGTGTTGAAGGGTACGAAGACAGCTATTATTTCGGCCGTCGTCCGGCTGGTTTCTATGTGCCCCGTTTCCGTAACTGGGACGGCGACAAGCGTGATTACGTACGTGGCTTCGGTTATCAGGGTTCTGCAAGCCGTGGTGGCTGGCGTAAAGACATCGCCGAGCTTGGTCTGGGGTCTAACCTGAAAGATGCGATGTCTGAGCCGGGTGACTGGACTATTGGTATGACAGCGTTCGGTGAAATGCTGCCGCATCACGACAACCGTATCTATCTTGATAGTAAGAAGAAAGATAAATGGGGTCTGCCGGTACTTGCCATGGACGTTAAGATCCGTGAAAACGAATACAAAATGCGTAAAGACATGCAACAGGATGCGGTTGAGATGTTTGAAGCGGCGGGCCTTAAGAACGTTCAAGGCTACGACGTGGACTACGCACCAGGTATGGGTATTCACGAAATGGGTACGGCGCGTATGGGTCGCGATCCGAAGAGTTCAGTACTTAACAAGCACAATCAGGTTTGGGATGCACCAAACGTGTTCGTGACCGATGGTGCGGCAATGACTTCAGCATCGTGTGTTAACCCGTCTCTGACCTACATGGCAATGACTGCCCGTGCAGCAGACTTTGCAGTAGACGAACTGAAAAAAGGAAACCTGTAGCCATGAACCGTCGTGATTTATTGAAATTCATCACCGCTGCCACAGGTGTTGCATTTGTAGGTGGCAAAGCGCTGGCTTATGAAAATCTGCCAGTGGTGCCGCTGTCCGACACCGGTTTCAGCAAGGAAGACGTAGCCTTCTTCAACGAACTGGGCGAAGTTATCCTTCCCCGTACCGACACACCGGGAGCAAAAGACGCCGACGTAGGTAGCTGTATGGCCGTACTGGTAGCAGACTGCTATCACCCGACTATGCAGAAAACCTTCAAAGAAGGCCTGGTAACCCTGAAGAAGCGTGCTGAAAAAGAGTATGGCAAAGACTTCCTGTTACTTTCTGCTGAGCAGAAGATGGAACTATTGTCTGCCCTCGATGAAGAAGCCAAAGCTTACAATGCTAAAAAAGGCATTTATGGTGATGTGGCCATGAGCAATCCGAATGCCGGTGCGCCATGGGATGAAGAGCTGGTTGCTCCTCATTACTTCTCGCTGATCAAGCAACTGGTGCTGTTCTCGTTCTTCACGTCAGAAGTTGGCTCGACGAAAGTACTGCGTTACGTTGCCATTCCGACTAAATACGAAGATATCCCTTATAAGAAAGGTGACAGAGCCTGGGCTACCTGAGGTAGCCTTTTCACCAACACCATCATTTCAATATTAAGGGCACATAATGAAAAAGATGACAAAAACAACATTGCTATCCGGCTTAGCACTGTCACTGGCGTCAACAGCGTCAATGGCGAAGGAACTGAGTCCGGAAGAGCAAGCTGCTAAATCCGAAGTGTGGGAACCTGTTCCTGCTATGGTTGAAACTGCGCCGGGCAAAGCACCTTCTGATGCGGTGGTACTGTTCGACGGTACTGACTTATCCGCTTTTGAATCACTGAAAGGTGGTGAAGCGAAGTGGACGGTAGAAGACGGTACGCTAACTGTAAAACCGGGAACCGGTGACATTGTCAGTAAGCAGTCTTTCTGCAGCGTGCAACTGCATGCCGAGTGGAGAACGCCTGAGGATGTTGAGGGGCTGGAGAGCCAGCAGCGAAACAACTCAGGTATTTTCCTGCAGCAGCGTTATGAAGTTCAGGTTCTGGACTCTTATAACAATAAAACTTACCCCAACGGTCAGGCAGGCAGTATCTACAAGCAGGCTATCCCGTTGGTTAACCCGGTCAATCCGCCGGGTGAGTGGCAGAGTTACGACATCATTTTTAATGCGCCTGAGTTTGATGGTGATGAACTGGTGAAACCGGGTTACCTGACCGTTTTAATTAACGGTGTGCTGGTACAAAACCACACTGAAATCTTAGGTAAGACCGAATGGATTGGCGGACCTTCTTATGAAGCGCATGGTTGTGCACCTATCCAGTTACAGGACCACAGTAACCCTGTGAGCTTCCGTAATATCTGGATACGTGAAATCGGCCAGAATACTCTGACGGATTTCCGCTAAGCTTTACGGTGTTAACCTTTCAAAGCCGCGAATTATCGCGGCTTTTTTTGCTTGTCTGGTGAACAATTGATCTATATAATGCGCGCCCTTACAGCCATCAAACCTATCTAGTTCCTTGTCTCTATACAGTTTGGCTGTACTGTCGAGGCTACAACCGTAAGGAGCGTGTAATGCGTCATTACGAAATCGTATTTATGGTTCACCCTGATCAGAGTGAACAAGTACCTGGTATGATCGAGCGTTATACCACTATCCTGAAGCAAGAAGGTGGTCAAATCCATCGTCTGGAAGACTGGGGCCGTCGTCAACTGGCTTACCCAATCGAAAAGCTTCACAAAGCACACTACGTTTTGATCAACGCTGAAGCAACTGCAGAAGCTGTTGACGAGCTGGAAAATGCTTTCCGCTTTAACGATGTGATCCTGCGTAACCTGGTTATGCGCACGAAGAACGCTGTGACTGAACCTTCTCCAATGATGAAGGAAGAACGTCGTGAGCGTCGTGACGATTCTGCTCCACGCGGTGAGCGCGCGGAAAAGAAAACTGAAACCACTGAAGACAACGCGTAAGGAGATCTATCATGGCTCGTTTTTTCAGACGTCGTAAGTTCTGCCGTTTTTCTGCAGAAGGTGTTGAGCAAATCGATTATAAAGATATTGCTACACTGAAAAACTACATCACTGAGAGCGGTAAAATCGTTCCTAGCCGTATCACTGGTACCAGTGCAAAGTATCAGCGTCAGCTGTCTACTGCTATTAAACGTGCGCGTTTCTTAGCACTGCTGCCGTACACAGATTCACACAACAAGTAATTGGCGAAGGAGTAACTTAGATGGAAATCATCTTATTAGACAAAATCGCTAACCTTGGTGGTCTGGGCGATACAGTTAACGTTAAAGCTGGTTTTGCGCGTAACTTCCTGTTCCCACAGGGTAAAGCAGTTCCTGCAACTAAAGCTAACGTTGAAAAGTTTGAAGCTCGCCGCGCAGAGCTGGAAGCGAAAATCGCTGACCAGTTGTCTGCTGCTGAAGCTCGTGCTGCTAAAGTTGCTGAACTGGGTGAAGTGACTATCGCTGCTCCTGCTGGTGACGAAGGCAAACTGTTCGGTTCAATCGGTACACGTGACATCGCTGAAGCAATCACTGCTGCCGGCGTTGAAGTATCTAAAGCAGAAGTTAAACTGCCTACCGGTACACTGCGTGAAACTGGCGAATACGACATCGACCTGCAGTTACACTCTGAAGTAATGACATCTGTTAAGGTTGTTATTGTTGCAGAAGCTTAATTGCCAGTTGATTAAGTAATACTGAAAACCGCTGCACTTGCAGCGGTTTTTTTATGCCCGTTAAAATGTTTCCCGTATCAACTTACAGCATTAGCTGCATTTGTATATCGCACCGCGCGTAGGGTGAAGGTGTGGGTTTATCCACTTCTTTGAACCCCAGTTTGCGGTAAAGGCTGATGGCCGGTGCCAGTTTCCTGTTACTTTCCAGGTAAAGCTTCTTCGCTCCGGCATCCCGGGCCTTTTGTATGGCAGCTTCCCCAAGGAGTGCTCCCAAACCTTTGCCCTGTTCGCTGTCTGCCACAGCCATTTTAGCCAGTTCATAGCAGTCATCATCCATGGCTATCAGTGCTACCGTTCCGCAAATATCACCGGCAGGATTTTGCACCAGCAAAACATGGCCCCCTTTTTTCAGAATATAATTTTCGGGGTCCCCCAGCGAGGCATGATCAGAGCTTTCCATGGTGAAATAGCGTTCTATCCAGTGCTTATTGAGCTGGTAAAACGCATCACGATGCTCAGGGGAATAGTCAATTACGCGGAATCCCCGTGTTGCCTTTTGTTTTATCAGGCCCAGCAAAGTCGTTTGTGATAGCAGGGTTTCTACGGCACCCAGCTGTTCAAGGAAGTCCGGCGCCACGTCGTTCAGTGCTGAATTAAGGGCATTGCCGATGTCGGCTATCTGCTTTTCAAGCACCGGTAGCATCGTCAGAGCTTTATCTGACAATGAAAGCAATTGCACCCGCTTATCCTGCTCAGAAGGACGGGTGACAAGTAATCCTGCGCTTTTCATCTGAGCGGTGGTTTTACTGACAAACGGGTGAGACTGGCCGGTAATTTCTGCAATGGTACTTACACTTAACGGCGATTCCTGCATCAGACTATACATGACAGGGAACCAGCTTGGTTCCATGGAAACGTTATACGCTCTATAGACTTCACTGGCCTGCGCAACCAGCTTTTCAGACAATCTTCTGAACCGGCTGCCCAGTGCAGCTGCACCTGCCAGTTGTAAAACATCAGCCATTTCCCTAAACCCCATAATATACGTAACTAGTTACGCATATTAGATCTCAACGGGTAATGTGACAAGGGGAAATGATATAGCCGGCAAGAGAATCCTCTAGACGAGACTTTTATAAAGGTCCGTGTAAGCATCCGCCATGGCGGCGATACTGAAATGCTGCTGCACATGATGAAACGCGTTTTCACCCAGAGCCCGGGCTTCTGCCGGGTTATCCAGCAGACGAAGAATTTCCCGCGCCAGTGCGGCCGGGTCTCCCGGCTCAACCAGTAAGCCGGTTTTTTCGTTGTGAATAATTTCCGGAATGCCGCCAACAGGGCAGCTTATCATGGGGACTTTACAGGCCCCGGCTTGAAGAAGGATTATGCCAAGGCCTTCTGCATAAGCAGGGTGAACCATCACATCAATATTTGGCAAAATACGCGGAACATCTGATGTGAACCCGCACAGCCTGATATTTTTACCGGCTCCGGAGTCATCTGCCAGTTGCTGATACGCAGCCTGTTGTTTACCTTTACCGAACAGTAAGCAGGTCACATCCTGTCTGCGGGCAATTACAGCTTGCATGGCCATGATGAGATCTTTCTGACCTTTCCTCGGGATAAGCTGGGCAAAGTTTGCGATGACCTTATGGTTTGCAGGGATGTCATACTTTTCCCGAAACCACTCAGCGTCCCTGCTGTAGCGGAAGTCATTCAGATCGACTGCCGAGTGGATCACAGGCTGCAGGATCTGTTTGCAATGCCGTGACACCACATCATGTACACCTTGCGAGATACTGACGACAGCTTTGTAGTGCCGGTACTTCAATGCAGCCAGTGCAGACTCTTTATTATCTACTCTGCGGGTACATACAGCCGGAATACCGAACAGTGCACTCACCAGGCCGCCCCACACATCAGCACCCCGGCGGCTGTGAATGTGCAGAATATCCGGTTTAGACCTTTTTATAAGCCGGTAAAGGCGGAAAGGAAACCTGAGATCCGTATCGCCGGAGTAAGGGACCGGATGCTTGATACAGCCGGGCGCCGGGATGTCAGAAATCGCGCTGTCTGATGCGCACACCAGGTGGCTGGTAATGGTGTCTTCTGGCAACGCATTGATAAGATATTCAACCTGTTTGGCACCGCCATACAACTGTCTGCCAAGTTCCACATGCATCACCATTATCGTCATAGCCACTTCTCCAGCCATGCGGTGACTTTTTGTGGCGTGATAGCCCGCATGCAGTCATAGGCTCCGTTGCAAACCGGCTTACGCTTACAGGGGGCGCAAGGTAAGTTTTCGTACAATACTGTCGCATCCGGATTATCTGTTTTCGTATACGGACAGGTGGAACCGAACAGGGCTAGAACAGGTCGCTGATGACAAATCGCCAGGTGAGTCAAACCGGTATCCACACCAACCACAACACGTGCATTTGCCAGTAATGCCCCGCTGGCAGCAAGAGACAGTTTTCCTGTGAAAGAGAATATGTGTTCTTTGCCTGATGCCAGTTCTGATGCTGTATCCGCATCGTAAGGCCCTCCGGCAATAATCACCGGAAGACTGTCATGATTGTTTAACCACGCTATGACATCTTTCCAGTGTTGCACTGGCCAGTGTTTCTGAGGACGGGTGGTAAAGGGACACAGAACGATATAGTCGTGATTGATACCGCTGGCAGCAAGGGCATCCTTCGCCTGGCGAACAGCTGACGGGGAGGCAGGGAGTGTCATGGTGAATTCATGTGCACCAAGATAGCGCCCCAGTGCTTTGTACTCCGAGCTGATGTCATCAGAGTCCGGTTTATTCAGTGATTCTGTCAGTAGCCAGTGACTGTGCTCTTTGCTTTTAAACCCTATGCGACGGCCTGCGCCGGACAACCAGCAAAAAAAGGCGCTTTTAAGCAGTCCCTGTGCATCTATAGCGATATCGAAGTGATGTGATGACAGCTCAGCCTTAAATGCTATTACAGCGCGACAGAGGCTCAGCCAGCGCTTTTTTTTTGCCAGTGCTGACCATTCTTTCTTCGGCCAGGGAATAACCTGGTCAACATCAGGATGAGCAGCAATGAAACTGGCATAGGGCGCTTCGGTAAGCCATACAAGACGTGAAGCATTTAGTGAGGATTTTATGTTGGATGGCAAACCCGAGGCCATTACAATGTCACCGATGGCGCTTAGTTTAACCAGAAGTACAGCAGGCTTGTGACTCTTGTCCGGCATAACAAACACAATAATTGAAAACTGATTTTTAGTTAAACAAAGCTTCACGACAGTTTAATGACGAAAGGACGCAGAGTACGTATGACTGCCAGCAAAAACCAATACCGGCCCGGCCTCAGTGAGACGTTGTTTCGCTGGTTTTATTCACTAGTGCTGGCGCTGATCGTTCCGTTCGCTTTTCTGAATCTCATCATTCGCGGGCAGAGAAGAAATAAAGAATATAACCATCGCCGGTTTGAGCGGTTTGGTTTTGTACGTCAGCCGGCCGCACCGGGAGGATACCTTTTTCACTGTGTGTCGGTAGGCGAGGTGGTTGCGGCGTCTGTGCTGATTAAGCAGTTAATGAAAGAAGAACCGGAAACACCGGTGACGATAACCACCACCACGCCCACCGGTTCGGCGCGGGTCAGATCTATATTCAAAGATACTGTTCACCACTTCTATTTACCATACGATTTACACATGGCTATGGCGGGTATGCTGCGGCGGGTGAAGCCCAAAATGGTGCTGATCACTGAGGTGGAGCTGTGGCCTAATCTGATCCATAGTTGCTGGCGTCGGGACATTCCGGTTGTAGTGATTAATGCGCGTATGACAGATCGCTCCGCCAGACGATATAAGAAATTGAAAATACTGTTTGAGCCCATGCTCCACAAGCTTTCCCATGTATGTGCCCAGGGCATGAGAGACTTTAAAAATTATCAGTTTCTCGGTATCGAAAAAGAGAAGTTAACACTTACTAACAACATAAAGTTTGATCAGGCAATGTCTGCACCGGATGCCGGTGATTCATTTTACGGTCTTGAGAAAAATGTCCGCAGGGCACTGATTGGTGGAAGTACTCATGAAGGTGAGGAAAGTGCCTTACTTGATGCTTATCAGAGCCTGAAGCCCGGATTTCCGGATTTATTGCTCATTCTTGTACCCAGGCATCCAGAGCGGTTTGCCCGTGTAGCGGATCTGCTGGAACAAACAGGGTTACACTACCTGCGCACAGCTTCACCGGGCGCACAGGTGAGCAGTGAGACTGATGTCATGCTGGTAGATGAAATGGGCAAGCTCAATACGGTTTACACATTCGGCACCATTGCGTTTGTCGGTGGCAGTCTTGCGGATAAAGGTGGTCACAACGCCCTGGAGCCGGCTGCACAAAAATTACCGGTAATCATGGGCCCCAACGTTTATAACAATCCGCTTATTTGCCAGTACCTGCAAGAATGTGGTGCGCTCAGCATTGTAGAAGATGCAACGCAACTCGCCGCCAGTTGTAAAACGTTGCTTGATTCTCCCGAAGCTGCCCGTGTGGCGGGCGAGGCCGGATTCGCTGTGATCAGTGCAAACCGCGGCGCGACCGGGAAGACACTGGAAGTCATCCGTTCATCCCTTTGAGTCTTTTTGGTGCATGTGAGTTGAAATGGTGCGTGCTGTTGGTGCGTCAACAGTGGGCAATGGTTGGTAAATGCCCTGTAAAAAGCATAAAGTACTGATAACTATGTCATTTCAAAAGTTGGTCTGTCTATTGCTTTCATAAGCGCCGACGGTGTAGCTCAAGTAAAAAATAAACAACAACGCATCCAATAATAATAATAGAGGGGAGCGCTTGAATACACGTTATTTCCAGGGAGAGGCACCCTGCCCCAAGGGTAGGGTGCCGTTCTGGCCTCACACCGGTTCACTCTCCGGTATAATCAAGCTGATTAATTTCCATCCTGCTTTCGGCGCAATATCTTTACCATTCAAAAATGCATGAGAACGTCCGTTCTCGTCCAGAGCAATAAGCGGAATAGCTCTGTCGCCGTATCTTGCGGAATAATCTTCGAAAGTAAATTCTTCGCTCAGGCGTGTTGTTTTCACGGATGCATCATGAGAGACAGCAGAAGCCAGGTATCCGTATGTGACTCCCTCAGCAAACAGTGTCAATTTCTGCGCATACTGGGTGCTAACCTGATGCGATGGCCGTGCACTTTGTTCGTTGTTGGTTAAGCCCCACACTTTATCTTTACCCATGGTGTACTCAAAATGATAAGCAATCATAGGGTTAAGTTGTTTGTAGGGGGACATGATCAGTACAGTACCGAATAAACCTAAATCCAGGCTTCGCGCTGCGTGATCCGACATGGGGTTCCCGAAATAGGCCGGAATATCCATCATTCTGGTTTCTTTAATGGCATCCCAGTTGGTATCGGCAATACAAACCGGTAAATCATGTGCTTTCAGTTCCTTTGCCAGCATCCGGCTGAACTTACTGCCGCCGAAAATTAAAAAGCCGTTTGGCGCAGGGGAACGAACCTTCAGAAGTTTGGCCACAGATTTAGATGACAGACTCTGCACAACGACGGTGGTAATAATGACCACAAAGACGATGGGAACGATAACCCCTGCACCCTCATAGCCAATTTCCTCCAGCTTCAGAGAAAACAGTGCGGATACGGCTGCCGCTACAATACCTCTGGGCGCTATCCAGCTGATCAGCGCCAGTTCACGCCAGTTTAGTCCGGTGCCCACAGAGGAAGCCAGTACGGAAAGGGGTCTGGCGATAAACATAATGGCCACCAGAACCACAATGACGCCGGAGCCGACCTCGAACACAGAGTCGAGATTCAACCGTGACGCAAGAATAATAAACAGGCCGGAAATCAGAAGAACACTTAAGGTTTCTTTAAACTCCAGGATGTCTTCCACGTCCACATTTTTCATATTTGCCAGTACCATACCGGCAATGGTCACTGCCAGCAGGCCTGACTCATGGGCTACATGATTAGAGATGGCAAAAACACCCAGTATCAGGGTGAGAACAGCTGTGTTTTGCAGATAGTGGGGGACCAGTTCTTTACGTAGCGAAAGACCAAGCAGGTAGCCGGCGGCCAGACCAAGGACGGTGCCCATGCCTACCGTCTTACCAAAAGCCACCAGAGTATGTACCAGTGCCGTGTCCTGAGAGGCCACAATGTACTCGTAAACCAGCACCGCCAGAAGTGCACCGATAGGGTCAATGACAATGCCTTCCCAGCGCAGAATGTTAGCGATGTTACTTTTCGGTCTTACAGTTCTGATCATCGGCACAATGACCGTCGGGCCTGTTACGGTCACGATGGCACCAAACAGGGCTGCAAGCTGCCAGGATAAATCCAGGCTCAGATGGGCAGCGATGGTTGCAACCACCCAGGTGACCAGCACGCCAACGCTGCACAGGTTTCTCACCATATTGCCGTGACCCGCAATATCACTGAATTTCAGTGTCAGCGAACCTTCAAACAGGATGATGGCCACCGACAGGGACACTACAGGGAACAAAAGATCCCCGAACAGTGCGTCTGCGTCGAGCACGCCAAATACCGGGCCAACGATAATACCGGTTATCAGCAAAGGTAAAATGGCTGGCAGGCGTATTTTATAAGCCAGAAACTGACAGAATATAGACAGCAGGCCGACACTGACCAGGCTTAATAACGGGTCTGACACGTGGTGTTCCTTCTTAAAGTTGAAGTTATGCCGCTGATGCCCGGCATATTTATTATTTTCCGGCTTTTATACTGACCTCAGGTCAAAGCAGATTTATCGTTAGCCATTGCAAAAAATAATCGTCACAATGGTATAGTAGTCTGAACTTGTGCATATCACATTGTTTTATTTAGATTAACCTTATTTACAGCAGAAAGAGAATATCAGTGAACCGTATTGTTTTCATTTTAAGCCCGTTATTGTTACTGGCAGGTTGCAGTGTGTCAGCAGATCCACAACATGGTGTTGAGGTGCTGTCCACCTATACGCTGGATAACGCGCTGAAGGAAACATCGGGCCTGTTCTGCGACAGCAACAATATTTACACCATCAATGACTCTGGCAATGAGCCGGAATTGTTTACCCTTGGACAGGATGGAGCGCTGACCGCAAGGGTGACGCTGGATGCAATAAACCGTGACTGGGAAGCCATTACCGGTGACGATGAATATTTCTATATTGGTGACATCGGAAATAATGCCGGTAAGCATAAATCACTCACCGTCTATAAAATTAACCGTGCAGACCCCGTGCAGGAAGCAGTAAAGCGCCGTTTTACCTACGCAGGTAATACGCCGCAGGAAAATGCTCCCTATGCTCACGATTATGATGGTGAAGCCATGACAATGCGGGATGGAAAACTGATCCTGTTTTCAAAAAGCTGGGCTACTGAGCAGTCACACGTCTACGTTTTACAGGATATAAAAGCTAAGCAAGTACTTACTCCTTTTGCATCTGTAGACGGACTTCCCGGCGTTGTCACCGGCGCAGACTGGAACGGTAACACACAGGAATTTGTCCTCGTCGGTTACCGCAGTAATGCCCTCGGCATGTTTAAACCTTTCATCGCCACTGTCAGTGGTGACTATCAGCTTAAAACTGTGGACTTTCTCTCACAATTTGCTCAGGTCGAAGGTGTTTGCTACGGTCCTGACGGTAACGTATGGATCTCACAGGAAAGCACGCCTTATACCTCTGCAAAACTCGCAAAGCTAAAATTTCATTAATGGCTATAAAATCAACGCACTGATATTTTTTGGGTATAGTTAGACTAATTGAGGATGGTTTTATATACCCAAAAAGCTGCCCGTTTGCTTATACTTTAATCACTCGCTGAGGTAAGCCCTTTGCAGAATGATAATAAAGCGGAGCAGAACCATGTTGAAACAGGTAACCACATTAGCACTTTGTGCCCTGCTGACACCTCAGGTATGTCTGGCCAGTTCTTCTATTGGTGACCAGGCTGAAGCCTGGCTGGAAGAAAAACTCGATTACTCCGGTGATATCTCCGTTTCCCTGTCGAAAAATAAAATCAGATTCAATGGTTGCCGCCAGAAAGATTACAAACTGAGTCTGGCAACCAGAATCAGCGATACAGTTAATCTTGAAGCAGTGGCATCTTACGGTCGCGCTGTAATGGACTTTGGTGTGTTCAGTCAACGGGTAACATCGAGAGCGTATGAGTTGATTACCTGGTGGGAACAACCAGCTTACCGGGTTGGGGTAGCGTCCGGCGTGCGTCCTGCTCATGATATTGATTTACCGGTAAGCGGCTCTTTTGCCCTGCCTGACAGCAACACCGTATCAGTATATCTGGAAACGGAAGGTGCTGAAGAAAATCACACCATGTCGTTTGCTGTTCGCAGAGAAACCTGGCACGGCGATACATCAGATATCACTTTGTCTCAGGACAAGAGTTACGACAACCAGGTGCAGTTGGGTTACCGCGTAAGCTTTTAATTCAGTGTTGAGAGGCTGATAAAAAAGGGGCGATTATCATAATCGCCCCTTTTTCGTTATTAAGCGGTTTACTCAGGTACCGGGAAACCACGTGCACGCATCAGGGCATCTGTTTGCGCATCGCGACCACGGAACAGTCGGTAAGCTTCGGCCGGATCCATTGCATTGCGGACAGCAAAGAGATATTTCACCAGCTTTGCCGATAAGTCTTTATCGTAAAAGCCGCCCGGGGCTTCTGCGAATGCTTCCGCTGCATCTGCAGAGAGAACGTCAGCCCACATGTAGCCATAGTATGCTGCTGCATAACCTTCACCGGAAAATACATGTCCGAACTGTGTGCTGCGGTGACGCATCACAATCTCTTCCGGCATATCCAGCGCCTTCAGTTGATCCCGTTCAAAAGCATCAGGCTCAATCTTCTCAGGATCGGTGGTGTGATACAGCAAATCCATAATTGCCGACGCCATATATTCGGTTGTACCGAAACCGGAATTGAAGGTGGATGCATTCTTAATT
Organism: Alteromonas sp. ABV2_168; assembly: GCF_056161165.1. Taxonomy (NCBI): domain Bacteria; kingdom Pseudomonadati; phylum Pseudomonadota; class Gammaproteobacteria; order Alteromonadales; family Alteromonadaceae; genus Alteromonas; species Alteromonas sp. ABV2_168. The sequence continues at coordinate 553,626 of NZ_JBSWYQ010000001.1, forward strand.
TTTTCTACCAGTTCCGCAGGGATAGGCTCGCCGGTTTTGTAGTGCACCAGGTAGTTATTGATGACTTCATCAGTGGTGAGCCAGCGCTCCAGCAATTGAGACTGGAACTCAGTATAGTCACGGACACCGGAGTGGGAGGTGGGGTATTCCACATCTGAAGACAGGAAGTGCAGAGCATGACCAAATTCGTGGAAATAGGTATTGGCGTCATCCCAGGAAATTAGCGTGGGTTCGCCCTCAGGGCCTTTAACGAAGTTAGAGTTGTTAGAAGCCAGCACAGTGGTTTCACCGTCAAAAGTGGTGTAACTGCGGTATGTGGTCGCCCATGCTCCTGAGCGTTTGCCCTGACGTGCGAATGGATCGAGATACCAGAGACCAATCAGCTTACCGCTGTCCTTGTCTTTTACTTCCCATACCTTCACATCAGGGTGAAAAACCGGTACCGAACCTTCAGGAACCGGAGTGAAGTCAAAGTTAAACAGACGGCCGGCGACATAGAACATCGCTTCACGGAGTTTATCCAGTTGCAGATATTGTTTTACTTCGTTTGAGTCCAGGTCGTATTTAGCTTTACGTACTTTTTCGGCATAAAAACGGTAATCCCAGGGCTTGATAGTAATGTTTGCGCCTTCTTCATCAGCGATAGCCTGCATGTCAGCCACTTCTTCGTCTACCCTGGCAATGGCTGCCGGCCAGACTTTCATCATCAGATCCATGGCATTCTCAGGTGTTTTTGCCATACGGTCTTCTAAACGCCACTGGGCGTAGTTGTCATACCCCAACAATTCGACCCGTTCATCACGTAACGTCAGGATTTGCTTTATGATGTCATTGTTATCATATTCATCGCCGTTATCACCACGGTTGTAGTAGGTGTTCCACACCTGCTCACGAAGCGCCCGGTCTGTGCTGTAGGTGAGGAAAGGATCCATAGATGAACGGGTGTTAGTAATTGCATACTTACCTTCCTGCCCACGTTCTTTTGCAGCAGCGGCTGCACCTTTTACAAATGAATCCGGCAGGCCGCCCAGCTGCTCTGCGGTGATGTAAGTCACGTAGTTTTCTTCGTCGGCCAGCACATTCGTTGAGAACTGGTTGTACAGCGTAGCCAGCTCTTTGTTGATTTCGGCATAGCGTGCTTTTGCGTCACCATCCAGGGTAGCGCCGTTTCGGGCGAAGCTGTTGTAGGTGATCCACGTAATACGTTGTTCTTCGGGCGTAAGCGATTTCAGTTCTTCACTTTCGTAAACCGCTTTAATACGCTCAAACAGCGCTTCATTTTGGGTGATTTTTGTTGAGAATGCGGAAAGTTCCGGAGACATTTCTGCCCGCACATCCCGAAATTCAGGGCTGGATTTGTTCGAACTGAAAATACCGTAGTAACGGAATACACGGTCCAGTGCACTGCCGGCACGTTCCATGGCGACAATCGTATTGTCGAACGTAGGCGGTTCAGGGTTATTTGCAATGGCGTCTATTTCCTCCAGGTTAAGTGCCATTCCTTTTCTCAGGGCTGGCTTAACATCTTCAACCTTCATTTTGTCGAACTGGGGAACGCCGCCGTAAGGCCCGGGGAAGGGTTGCAGTAACACATTGTCAAATTCCGGAGACTGTTGCTGCGTTTGTGCACTTGCATCCGGTGAGGTCGTTGCAGCCTGGTTGGCTGCCTGGTCAGAACATGCGCCGAGGGTAAACGCAACAGCCAGCGCTGTCAGCGAGGCGGTAAATTTTTTCATTATAGAGTTCCATCGTCGTTATTATCAGCGGTTCAGTGTATAAGAATGCGGCGCTGAGGGCCATATAACGACGACGGGTTCCGGGACAGGTACGGTGGACTGTGGTCTTTACGCGAAGACCACAGTTTTGTTGCGGTGAATAATGACCCGGTCTTCCAGGTGATAACGCACACCGTGGGCCAGCGCTGTCACTTCGCAATCTTTTCCTTTGCGGACCATGTCTGCGGCTGAATCGCTGTGACTGATACGCTTTACGCTCTGCTCAATGATAGGACCTTCATCGAGATCCTTCGTCACGTAGTGGCACGTGGCTCCAATCAGCTTAACACCGCGATCATAGGCCTGCTGATAAGGTCTTGCACCGGCAAAAGACGGCAGGAAGCTGTGATGAATATTAATCGCTTTTCCCTGCAACTTTGTGCACAACGTATCCGGCAGAATTTGCATGAATCGGGCAAGGACTGTGAGGTCAATTTTGTATTCGCTGATCAGCGTTTCTATCTGCGAGAACGCCTGTTCTTTACCCAGAGCTTTAAAATCCACCCAATGGAACGGTACTTTGTACCAGTCAGCAAACTGTTTCATCTGCGGGTGATTACCGATGATCACCGGAATGTCGCAGTGCAGTTCGCCGGTGTGCCAGCGGTGCAGCAAATCTACCAGACAGTGGGATTCAAGGCTGGCCAGCAGAGCAACACGCTGTTTTACGCGGGAGTCGGTTAGTTTCCAGTTCATCCGGAATTCATCTGCAACCGGTGTAAACGCTTTTACAAACCCGTCATAGTCCAGTTTGATTGAGTCAGCCCCGATTTCATGGCGCATAAAAAAGCGGCCGGTTTGCAGGTCGGTATGGTGATTAGCCTCGACGATAGTGGCTCCGTGACCGGCAAGAAACTGGGAAACTTTGGCGACAAGGCCAATCTGGTCCGGACAATCAATTACAAGACGAAAAGTTTGTTGCATGAGATGTAAAGGCTCTGACAAATAGGTTGTTGAATTCAGTGTGTTGTTTTACCCATGCAATTGGCATCTGTAAAGCCTCAATTGATATATCTCATACCAGACCCCGCCGCAATCGCTCGCGAACGGAGATATCAGGCTCCAGAGACCAGGAGTGCCGCACGGGGTAGCGGACACCTGATGGCGTAGAGACAGACTCAAAAAAGTGAAAGTCACGGAATTGCAGTTTGATATCCGGAGGCAACAGAGGGGGAGGCAGGTCGCTGCCGGCCTTCCTGACAACCGTGACATGAGGTTTGTATTCACGGTTTTCCAGCGATATTCCCGCTTCACGGGCGGCTTTACGTACACACTTAGCTAACTGCATCAATGGCGGGCACGGCTCATCAGGGCCCGCATATAAAATTTTAGGTCCGTCCCACACGCCGGTGGTGTTGAGGGTGACAGAAAAAGGTTCTGCAGCGACGTCGTCCAGTGCGTGTAACAGTGCTTCATGCTGTCTCTGGTTGATGTCGCCAAGAAATGCCAGCGTGAGGTGATAGTTCTCCGGTGGCACCGCAGCAGGCGGGGCTTTCTGACCGGGAGCGACAATGGCACCTGTTTTCCTGAGCGCTACAGCCGGAAGTGCCCGTTCCCGCCAGCCGGAGAGCGCGAGCTTCTCCTGCAAAGAAAGATCAAGACCGATAAATGAACGCATCGCAGTAACCCGTGTTTTTCTGTGAAGGGCGTACAGTAAACCAGGCTTACTGGAGATTCAAAGTAAACCGGGCTAATTTACTGCCATGCTTCAGCGGCATGCTCCGGTCCGGAAATGCTGACCGTATTCCGGCCTTCTGCTTTTGACTGGTAAAGTGCTTTGTCAGCACGGTCAAACAGCGCTTGCCAGCCTGAATCATCGTGATTACTTAACGCACTGCCTATGCTGATTGTAATATTCATTGGCTTATCGTTCATCATCACCGGCCGGCTTGCCACAGACTGCCGCAATCGTTCACTCACCCGCTGCAATTGTTCTGCATTACAACGTGTCAGAATAATCAGAAATTCTTCGCCGCCGATCCTGAAACAGTTGTCTTCATCTCTGACAATGTCTTTTGCCCGCGATGTTATTTGCTGCAGAGCAACGTCACCGGCATGGTGACCCCATTTATCGTTAATCGCTTTAAAGTGATCAACGTCGAATATGATGATGCCGAAAGTATGTCCTGTCCGCTGCGCTGTTTCCCGGCATGAAAGTGCACAGGGCTCAAGTGCTTTTCTGTTCAGCCAGCCGGTGAGGAAATCCGTGTCCGAGAGTTTTTTCAGCATCTGCTGGTGTTCGCCGTTGATGACGTAATTTAATGTTACTGCCAGCATTGAAATAAAAGTAATAACGGCCAGCGAGCCTGCAATCTGAAATATGTCGTTACCGGTAAATGCCAGTGCGTCGTGAGAAGTGAGTAACGCCACAGTGCGTATTAACATTTGCAGGGCAAAAATGGTGATTGTGATAAGCAGTGGCCACAGGAATCTCCCCTTTTTACGCATGGCGGTGTGCCACAGCATGGTAATGGATGCACCACTGAGCATCACTACAACGGGAGTCAGGATAATAAATCTGGCATCAACCGACCCTCTGAAATCCGGGCTTAGATGGAGCAGAAGGGTGAAAAGCGCCACAACGGTTGCCAGATAAGGCGGAGCCTTACCATAAATGTACAGGGCAATACCCGAGGTGATAAAGGCATGGCCTGCCATGTATAACACATTCGCTATTCCCGGGTGGAGCACGCCTTGTACGTCGAGTTTAATGCAGACAAAAGCAGTAAGGTTGGAGACGAGAAAGCAGGCGCCGGCACACATCCAGTGGAAGATATAGTTTGATTCCTTGTGACTTTGCCAGGCCATGCCCATAGTAAAACACAATGTCATACTGGCAATGGCCGTACAAATAATGATGGTCTGTAAATCCATTTACTCACTTCATTTATCTGATACGTAATTTAAATATATGAAAGCAAAACTGTATGCGGAAAATAAAAACAGTTCGCTTACAGTCTAAAATCTAAACGGAAGTGGCTGACTTATCAATGACTTTATGTATTTCTTCCGTGGCACAGGTATATACTTGCCAGATTATCTGTTGAACCTGTTTTCTTGTTATGCAAAGTAAATTACCTGCCGCAGGCCTGATCCCTGAACTGATAACTGCTGTTGCCGCCGGTAATGTCATTGTCGGTGCACCGCCCGGGGCGGGCAAATCTACCGTACTGCCTCTGGCACTGCTGGAGCATGTTCCGGGGCGCATTGTCATGTTGCAACCGCGGCGGGTTGTGGTACGCAATCTGGCAGCTTACCTTGCTTCATTGCTCGGAGAGGAAACCGGACAAACTGTGGGTTACCGTATCCGCGGTGAAAGTAAGGTCAGTAAGCAAACACGTCTGGAGATTGTCACAGAAGGTGTGTTGTCTGCCCGTATCCAGAGGGACCCGGAATTAGCAGGTGTAGACTTAATCATCTTTGACGAATTTCACGAACGTAGTATTCACAGTGACTTTGGTCTTGCGCTGGCGCTGGAAGTACAGGAAGGGTTGCGGGAAGATTTATCTTTGGTGGTGATGTCTGCCACCCTCGATGTGGATGAATTACTGACGCTGATGCCCGATGCCATGGTGCTGAAATCTGCCGGCAGGCAGTTTGAGGTAGAGGAAATCTATACCGGTCAGGTACAAAGCCATACTTTGCATGAGCAGGTTACCAGGCAAATTCAGTTCAGCCTTGCACAGGATGACGGCGATATTCTCGTTTTTTTACCGGGCGCCGGCGCGATTAATAAAGTTGCCACCTTGCTGGAGCAGCGGCTGAATGCATCTGAATATGTGGTGCATCCTCTGTATGGCGCGTTGAGTAAACAACGGCAAACTGCCGCTATTTTACCGGATAGCCGGGGAATGAGAAAAATCATTCTTGCTACTAATATTGCCGAAACCAGCCTGACGATTGAAGGCATTAAAGTAGTCATAGATGCCGGTCTTGAAAATGTCGCTAATTACCATCCTCCCACCGGATTTACCCGCCTGAATACGCAGATGATTTCACAGGCATCGGCTGTTCAGCGCAAGGGACGGGCAGGGCGCCTGGGGCCCGGGAAAGTGTATCGCATGTGGCCGAAAGAGCAGCATGACAGACTGGCAAAATACCCGCTGCCACAAATTTTGCGTGAAGATATCTCCCCGCTTACTCTGGATGCGCTGGCTTGGGGAACTGAATTGCATAATATGCGCATGTTGACGCCTCCTTCTCAGGCGCAATCTGCAGCAGCATTACACCGCCTGCAACAAGCCGGTGCCGTAGACCGCGATGGTACGTTAACAGCACATGGTCGCGGACTTAACAAATTATCGGTGCACCCGGCTCTGGCAAATATGTTAGTGAAGGCAAAAGAAGCCGGAGCGCAGACGCGCCTGCCTGAACTGGAGGATGTTGCCTGCTATGTGGCGGCTGCCTGTGAAGAGCATTCAGCTTCTGAGCGGCAATTTCACGTATCAGCCTGGCTTGAAAAACTGGCAGAACCCCAGTTATCCGGTTTGAAATCCAGGGCCTCGCGGTTTGCATCTGCACTTGGCATCTCACTGAAAGCAGAGCCCCGAAAGTTAAATGGTGAAGCTGTTGCAGTGTGTCTCGCGCTGGCTTTTCCTGAGCGGGTTGCGAGACGTAAGCAGGGTAGTGATTATAAGCTGGCCAGTGGCCGTGGCGCTGCTCTGCCTGAAGGAATGATTGAAAAGTCTGACTGGCTGGTGGTTAAGGAAGGGCAGGTTAACGGTTCCGACGTGATCATTCGTCAGGCCGAACCTGTTAATGAAACCTTATTAAGACAGTTATATTCGCAGGCTTTCAAACTTAAAGATACGGTGACGTACAACAGTCAGAAGAAGCAAATGGAAGCGCGCAAAACCGAAGGTTTCCATGAAATAGTGTTAAGCAGTGAACCGGCAACTAACGTGCCGGCCCGCATTCGCGGTGAGGCCTGGGTATCGTTGCTGGAAGGATTGCCGTTATCCGCGTGGCCTTTCAGTGAAAAAGACTGGCAATGGTGGTACCGGTATCAAATGGCCTGCGGGTGTGACTTACATCAACCGCAAGCTTTCGACAGCCCGCCGGTATGGAAAGACCCTGAGTCACCATTGTCGCTTCTGGACCGTAGTGATATTTCCGCACGATTATCTTCGTTTAAAAGTTGGGAGCAACTTGCCGGCCTGTCCTGGGCGACACTGCTACACCAGTCACTCCCCTGGAGCCAGCAACACGCCATGGACAATGCTTTGCCACTGAGCATCACCGTGCCTTCCGGTGAAAAAAGGAAACTGGTCTACCGGTCAAACGGCGAAGTCGTGCTTCCGGTCAGACTGCAGGAAATGTTTGGTTGTGCAGATACGTTCACTGTTGCAGACGGCGCAAAAGTCATTACGCTGGAGTTGCTGTCTCCTGCGGGAAGACCAGTACAAACTACATCGGATTTGGCCGGCTTCTGGCAGGGTAGTTATCTTGCTGTGCAGAAAGAAATGAAAGGACGATATCCGAAACACCGGTGGCCTGATAATCCGATGGAAGCTGAAGCCGGACGTTCAATGAAGCCGCGAAAATAAACGGGGGGTTGTTCCTGAACTATTGTACCCGTCTTACAACTTTAATCATGTTTGAACGGTGTATACAACTAATTTACGTGCTGCAATTATTATGCAAGTATTTGTTATTAAAAGAGATCCTCTGACCAGTTAATAGCTAAATACTTGTTTATTTTTTCAACTGCATGATAAGTAAGAAGTTTCTTATTCACTATAGTCATTCATCTGGACACGGGCATTGACCCCGCGCAAAAAGTCTTCAGGTTTCCGTTGTCAACATCTCATCAAGCATGCTTATATAGAATTGTTGTACAAATATGAGTCAACATTTGAGGGAGACGAAATGAGCAAAGTTGCACTGGTCACAGGTGGCACCCGGGGAATAGGTGAAGCAATTTGTGTAGCGTTGAAAGATGCGGGTTACACTGTTGTGGCAAATTATGGTGGTAACGATGAAGCGGCTAAGGCGTTTACTGAACGCACTGGCATACCTTCATTTAAGTTCGATGTCTCGAATTTTGAGAAAACGAAAGAAGCAATTGACCAAATCGCGACAGATTATGGTCCGGTGGATATTCTAATCAACAATGCCGGGATCACCCGGGACGGCACCATGCACAGAATGAATTTTGAGCAATGGGATGCCGTTATTCAAACTAACCTCGCTTCCTGTTTTAACACGTGTCGCTCAGTGATTGATTCAATGCGCGCCCGTGGTTTTGGTCGCATTGTTAATATCGGTTCGGTTAACGGTCAGGCTGGTCAGTATGGCCAGGTTAACTATGCGGCAGCTAAGTCCGGTATTCATGGTTTTACTAAAGCGCTGGCACTTGAGGGTGCAGGTAAAGGTGTAACCGTAAACGCTATTGCGCCGGGTTATGTTGATACTGACATGGTGCGTGCGGTACCGGAAGAAGTATTGAAGAAGATCATTGCAACAATTCCGGTGGGTCGTTTGGGGAAACCTGAAGACATCGCCCGCAGTGTTATGTTCTTAATAGGCGATGAAGCCGGATTTATTACCGGTTCTACATTGTCCATTAACGGCGGACAGCACATGTACTAAGCTGTACGGTTACAATGTTCACAGAGCACGCCCGTGCTCTGTGAACTGACCGTATCCGGATCCAGCTACTCGCTTTCTTTATTGCCGTCGCTCTCTTTGAGTTCATCCGGCAACACACCAATCGCTTTCATCACATCCAGTCCCGGAAAACCATCAGCAATCAGGTTGCTGGCCAACTGATATTCGCGGATCCCTGCACGGGTTGCCGGTCCGATAATACCGTCGGGTTTACCTACATTGTAACCGGAAGCATTCAGCGCTGTTTGCAGTTTCAAAATGTCATCCCTGGTATAAGCCGGTAATTCCGGTAACGCTTTATCAATACCGGCTTCACCGGCAATCTGGTCAGCCAGCTTACCTACGGCGATGGCGTAGAATTCAGAATTGTTCCAGCGCATAATAATTCGGAAGTTGTGATAGGCAATGAACGCCGGACCGTTATGACCGGCAGGTACAACGACATAGCCTTTTTCATCACTGTTACCCAGCGCACTACCGTCTGCTTTTTTGATCCCGCTTTCGTTCCACTCAGTAATACTGCGCCGGTTTTTATATCCCGTTTCGCGATAATCGAAATTATCCGGTAACTGAATTTCCCTTCCCCAACGGAATCCGGGTTGCCAGCCTAATTGAGACAAAAAGTTAGCCGCTGAAGCGAGGGCATCTTCTTCACTGTCCCACAGATTGATCTGGCCATCGCCGTCGCCGTCAATCGCATAGTTCATATATGCTGAGGGCATAAATTGTGTATGGCCCATGGCGCCTGCCCAGGAACCTACCATTTTGGTCTGATCTAAAGATTCTCTTTCAAGAAGCTTAACCGCAGTGACTAATTCTTTGGAAAAATAGCTGCTACGTCTTTCATCACAGGCAAGAGTCGCCAGTGAATTCAGTACATTCATCTTACCTTTGTAACCACCAAAATTGGTTTCCAGCCCCCAAAATGCCACCAGATAATGGGCAGGCACACCGTATTTATGGCTTAAGCTATTTAACAGTTCTTTATGTTTAGCGTACATTTCCCGGCCTTTGCCGATACGCCATGCCGTAACGCGTTTGCTGTAGTAGCCCGGAAAGGTTTGTACAAATTCAGGCTGGCTGCGGTCCAGCGAGATCACGCGGGGCTGATATTGAATGTTGGCGAACACGGCCTTTGCCGTTTCTTCTTTCACGCCCTGTTCTACGGCTTGCTGAGATAACTGTGTTTTACACTGTTCAAAATCTGTATTGGCATAAGCTGAAGAAGTCGCTGTCAGCAGTGACAGTATTGAAAAACCAAGCTTACGCGGCATCCATTTAGACATTGCATATTACCTTTGTTGATGAGGCGTTCATGCTACCTTATCCTCGCCCCCGGGGGCGAGGGAAACATGGGGAAAATACGGCGCGCTCCGCCGGTGAGATCAGGAGCGCTGCAGGAAAGAGTTATTTGTCTGGGAAGGCTTATGCGTACTTGTGGATGAAATCAGTGATAACCGGGCGTACCGATTTGCGGAACTTAGATCCACTGAAGATACCGTAATGACCGGCTCCCTGTTGTACGTGATGTTTACGCATATTTTTCGGAATATTTTTACAAATATCCTGTGCCGCTTCTGTTTGTCCTAAGCCGCAAATATCATCATCAGCACCCTCTACGGTAAGCAGAGCAGTATTGTCGATGGTTTCAAAATCTACAGGGTTACCCTGATAAGTAATCGCACCGCGGGCAATCTCGTTATTCTTGAATACCCGTTCAATGGTTTCAAGATAGAACTCGGCGGGCATGTCCAGTACTGCCAGATATTCATCGTAAAAGGCGCGGAAACGATCAGCATCTTCTTCTTCACCAAATACCAGATTTTGGAAGAAACTCTGATACTTTTTCATGTGAGTTTGCTGGTTCATACTGATAAAACCGCCCAGCTGCATGAAACCGGGATACACCTGACGACCTTCGCCCGGATAACCATAAGGTACCGACATAATCGCCACATTACGGAACCAGTTCATCGGATGTTCCTGAGCGAACTCGTTCACCCGTGTAGGATTCTTGGAGCAGTCAATGGGGCCCGCCATGAGAGTGAGCGACTTGGGCACACAGGCATTTTTCTGTCCGGCCATCACTGCGGTGGCGATTAAAGCCTGAACAGTAGGCTGACATATCGCCATTAAGTGCGTGCCCGGCCCTAAGAACTCAAGAAACTCGATAAGATAACCCACATAGCAATCAAAACTGAACGGACCGTCTTCCAGCGGTACTTCTCTGGCATCAGCCCAGTCAGTCACATAAATCTCGTGATCCGGAAGCAGCGCTTCCACCGTGCCTTTCAACAAGGTAGCAAAATGGCCGGATAAAGGCGCAACAAGCAAGACCTTATGATCATCTTTCACACCGATCCGGTTGAAATGAATGAGATCACAAAACGGCTTGCTCATTACGATTTCTTCTTTCACCTTATGGCGTTTATCGTCGATTTTGATTTCGTCGATATTAAACCCCAGCTTCTCGTAGCGTTGTGTCAGCCGCATGGCAGTTTCCAGCGAAGCGCGGGTTATGCGGCCGGGTAAGGTATGTGCGAAAAGATTGGAAGGATGGTTCGCAATATCATTAAGCAGACTGAAACCCTCGTGCATAATGTATGCGCCGCGCGTCAAATAATCGTAAGCCTGATAATTCATTACGTCTCTCCTCAAATACTGGCTGGGGCTAAGACCTTTTGGGGGATGAAAAGGTTCACTTGATGTGGGGTAACCTGAGCGGCCTCTGAAGGCCGCTCAGGAGGGACTTATGCTTTAGCTGCGCTTTGGAATTTCGCAGTCATTTCGTCGCTTAAACCTTTGAACATCTCGCCAGCTTTCTGCTGTGCATCAGAAATTACTGCATATGAGCTTTTCGCTGCATCAGTAACAGTTTCCTGAATAGTTTCAACATATGCCTTGTTCATCTCAGCCAGACCAGACAGATCTTTCTGCTGAGAAGCTTTTTCAAAATAAGACATATTTTCAGATAACAGAGATGAATACAGGGCGTTCTGTTTTTCTGCCAGATCCTGCATTGTACTCATGTTCAATGTCGCAAGGTCAGTCATCGGCTTCATTGCGCTTTTCATTTGCTCGTTCATTTGCTCAAACATTACTAGTCTCCAGTTTCCGGGGTAAGTTAGCTAGTTGATTTAGTCGTTGTCGCAGTCTTCTTAGCAGTCGTGCGACGGGTACGTGTTGCTGGTTTCTTTGCTGCTGCGGCAGGTTTTGCCTCAGCAGTCGCTTCCTTTGCTTCTTCAGCAACGGCTTTTGTCTCTTCAGCGGCCTTCTCAACAGTTTCCTTTGTTGCTTCAGCCACTTTTTCTGCTGCCTCTACCGGCGCTTTCGCGGCTTCAGGCGCAGCTTTTTTCGGTGCGGCAGCTTTTGTGGTTTTCTTCACGGCTGCTGTCGCTTTTTCAACTGTTTCTTTGGTTTCTTCAGTAGCGGTGGCCAAACTGGCCGCCATCACTTCGGTCATTTCTTCACGCATAGCGTTAAGGGTGGAGTAGGTGTCTTTTGACGCGCTGGTCATGCGTTCACGCACTGACTCAGCCAGTTCAGAATTCGCTGTCATTACACCTTTAAACTCTGTTTGTTTCGTTACCGCTTCAATGTAACGAACACTGTCGCTCAACAAACCCGTGAATAACGTGGTTTGGTGTTGAGACAGACTTTCCAGCGTTTTTGTATTCACAGCAAACAGCGTATGTACCGGTTTAGTGGTACTTTTCAGCTGTTCTGAAAACTTGCCAAACATACTCTTCTCCCGACCAGTTGATAAAGTCCTTCTGCTGCGTTGCAGCAAGATTTGATTAGATATTAACCAGGGTATTTGCAGAGATCAACAAAAATGTTGCGGTGCAGCAAGAATGTTTAGACGAATATTTAATAAGCAAATAGCTTTTTATGCTGCTCTGCAGCATTGAAGAGGAAATGTGGCAGGTCTGTCCGTTCTGGGGCAGGAGAATTGCTCCCCTGCCAGTATGTGATACTTACTTCTGGTTCTTCTTCCAGGCATCCATATTTTGTTCGATGATTTTGTTAAACATACCGAAGGGCGTGTTATCCATCATATTTTTCATCATACCCTGCACCTGATCCTGTTGCTCTATAAAGGTAACAAGAGATTGTTCAAGGTACTGTCGCAGAAAGTCCTGCATGTCAGTGTCGTAATAACGGATTAGTTGTTTGAGTAACGAATTTGTCAACAGTGACTGATTTTCGTTGGCTTCGGATTCACTGATAATTTGCAGCAATAATGACTTGGTAATGTCATCTTCACTTTTGGAATCAATCACCTTAAATTCCTGACGTTCATTGATTAACGCCTTTATATAATCGAGGTTAACGTACTGACTCTGAGATGTGTCGTACAATCTGCGATTAGGATATTTTTTAATGATGATCATAATGTTACCTCCGGCGATGCTGAAATGAGAGTAACGCACAAAATGCCGCTGCGGCAACCTAAAAGGTGTGAAAATAAGCGACACTCTGACTACCTTTTTCACTGATAAGAAAATCTGATTTTTGTTAACTTTCTGAAATTATTGATTAAATCGTGATTGGCATAGTTATCGCTGTATCACTGTTGAGAGCCTGAATAGCCGGATTATCTTTCTTTTAATCACATTCATTTGAAGATAACGCATTTCAGGCAATTCAAATGAAACCGGAGATTATTATGACTAAACTTGTCAAATCACTTGTGATGAGCCTCGCTGTTGCTTGCACGTTAAATTTCGCTGCACAGGCAGCTCAGGAAACCAGAGAGGCTGCCCCGTCAAGTGCGCCGATGACACAGTCGAAGGATTTCGATGATGCAACTCTTGAGAAATTTACAGTCGCGATGAATGCGGTCAGTGATGTTGCAGATAAATATCAGTCTGAACTGAAAGGTGACGAAACACCTGAGAAGATGCAGCAAATTCAGCAGGCTGCACAAACTGAAATGGTAACAGAAATTGAAAAAACAGGTCTTGAGGTGCAAACCTACACGACCATTGCACAACTGGTACAAACGGATGAAAAACTAAGATCCCGCGTACTGGACATCGCTAAAACACAGAACAGCGAATCGTAATACTGAATCCTCATGTAGACAGAAGTAAAGCGGGGCGTTGAACGCCCCCTTTTTTTTGTCTGCCGGTTTATCCCAGCTGTTTTTTCACGTAACTGCCCGGGGCTGCTTCGATGGCCGGATATTTTTCACTTTCACCGGGCTGCGGGGCATTCACTTTTGTTTTCCGGTGACCCTGCAACCATGCATGCCAGTCTGGCCACCATGAGCCTTCCTGCTTCACAGCACCATCAAACCATTCGCTGGCACTTGCCGGTAAATTGTCGTTAATCCAGTGCGGATATTTCCCGGGATCTGGCGGGTTAATTACCCCTGCAAGGTGTCCCGACCCGGCGAGTACAAAGCGTGTATCGCCTGATACCAGCTGTGTACCTTTGTACGCGCCCTGCCACAGCACAATGTGGTCTGCCAGAGTAGTCAGGAAATACACCGGCACATCGATATTTCCAAGGTCGATGGGAATGCCGTCAATTTCTACTGCCCCCGGCACTTTCAGTTTATCTTCCCAGTACATGGTGCGGATATATTGCTTAAAGCAGGCCGCGGTGATGTTGGTGGCGTCGCTGTTCCAGAATAAAATATCAAACGCAGCAGGGTCTTTGCCCTTAAGGTAGTTATTAATAAAATACGACCAGAAAAGGTTATTTTCCCGCAGCAAACTAAAGCTCAGGCCCAGTATGCGGCCGTCGTAAATACCTTTGATGTCTGCGTTCTGCTCCATCACAGGTAATGCATCTTCGGTAAGGTAATTACCAATTTCGCCGGGTTCACTGAAGTCCAGCAAGGTGGTCAGTAAAGTGAGTGACTCAATGCGGGTGTCTTTTTTCGCACGCAGATAGGCCGTTGCTGTACTCAGCAATGTGCCGCCTACACAAAAGCCCGCCATATTCACTTTCTTCTTACCGGTGATATCACAAACCACATCAAGGGCTTCCACCGGGCCTTTCTTCATATAATCGAAGAAATCCTGGTCCGCCAGTTTTGCATCCGGGTTAACCCATGAAATCATAAACACAGAAAAACCGGCATCAAGCAGGCCTTTTACCACGGACTTACGTTCGTCGAGGTCAAGAATGTAGTATTTGTTTATGAAAGGAGGCACAAACAGTATTGGCGTTGCAAAGGTTTTCTCATGCTTCGGTGTGTAATGAATTAACTGCATCAACTCGTTCTGATAAACGATCTGGCCTTCGGTGGTAGCCAGGTTGACACCTAACTCGAAGGCATCCATATCGGTCTGTGTGATTTTGAACGCTTCAAGAGGACTCTTTTCCAGATCCCGCATGAAATTCTCAATACCTTTCACCATGTTCTGGCCTTTGGTTTTCAGAATTTCTTCACATACTTCCGGGTTAGACAGCAAGTAGTTAGTTGGTGATACCGAGTTGATATATTGGCGTGTGTAGAATTTTACCTGTTCTTCCGACTTAGGATCTTTGAAATGCATGGATGAAATCATGCCTTGCAGCATCTTAGAATTAATCAGGTAAGCCTGTTTCATATAGCTGAAAATGGGATTGTCCTGCCAGTCTGTATGAGAAAAACGACGGTCGCCTTTTTCTTCCTGCATAACAGGATGGGCATTCTCTCCCAGCATGGCCTTAGTGGCCTGCTGCCACAATTCAGTTTGTTGACGCATGAAATCCATTTGCGTCTGGATAAGCTTTGCCGAATCTACCTCTACCGTGTCGTTTGACAGCAGCGAACCTAACTTTTCCGGGTCGAACATAGCGGATGTCTCCTCACTGCTATTTTTCTTCGTCAGAATGTTATGAACCATGGCGTTAAACTGCTGTGCGTATTGATTCAATGTGTCCAGAATATGATCTTTGTCCTGCTCGTGCACAAAAAACCTCCGTGCTTATTTTTTGCTGGTTCCTGTGGTTGCCATGCTTTCCAGCATCTTTTGATAGAATGAGAATGCTTGCTGACTGCCGTCCAGGTAGGGCTTCAGCATGGACATCATGGCTTCCTGATTTCCGCTTTTGATTTGCTCGCTGAGTTGTGAGATGGTGGCCTCATGAAGTTTGCTCATATCCGGCCATCCCATGAGTTCTCTTGCTTCCTTGGGTGAAAGGTCGATATCGATGGAAATTTTCATGTTTCACTCCTTTCTGGCGCCTTCCGGGCCATCCGGATTGATTGTTCTAGAGTAATCATAAGATTACTGCAAGATGACAATGATTTGCACGGTTAGTTTCAGGCTGGAAATTCAGCCGCGAAAACCGCAAAATCCCCTTTGACGTTTTCTATATTGGCATGATAAGTGGCTAAAAAACAGACGAAAGTTAATAAACCAAAGAAAATTGGCAGCAAGCCCCGCCGTCGCTGGCCCGGGCTGTTGTTCAAGTTATGTATTGTCGGGTTCGTGGTGCTGGCAGGGTACATGGTGTATCTGGATGCCCAGATTAAGCACACCTTTACAGGCAATAAATGGGAAGTTCCGGCGCAAATATTTGCCCGGCCACTAATGTTATCTGAAGCGCTGGAAATCACGCCAAAAGAAGTGCTGGATGAACTGAAACTGCTTGGTTACCGGAAGGTCACGAATCCCGATAGTAGCGGAGAATATCGTTATACCGGCAATAAGCTGGTGGTTCAGCGACGGGCTTTCAGTTTTCCTGACGGCGATGAGCCTTTACGCCAGATCACCATTACCTGGCAGGGCAGCCGCATCAGCAGTATCCGGGATGACAGTGCCGGTATTTCACTGCCGAAAATTCGTCTGGAGCCCTGGCTTGTCACGCGGATGGTAAGTGGCAGCCGCGAAGACCGTATGCTGGTGAAGCTGAATGAAATTCCGCCTTTATTGCCGAAAGCCCTGATCCTTGTAGAAGATAAAGATTTCTACAAGCACCACGGGGTCGCACCACTTTCTATTCTCCGCGCGCTGGTTGCCAACATTCAGGCAGGGAGAACCGTGCAGGGTGGCAGTACTTTAACGCAGCAGCTGGTGAAAAACCTGTACCTCACCAGAGAAAAAGCGCTGACGAGGAAAATAAAAGAAGCATTGATGGCACTCATCATCGATGCCCGTTACAGCAAAGATGAAATTTTACAGGCCTATCTGAACGAAGTTTTTCTGGGTCAGAACGGTGACATGGCTGTGCACGGGTTTGGCCTTGCCAGTTATTTCTATTTCGACCGGCCGGCCAATGAACTCAGCGTACCTGAAATCGCCACGCTGGTGGCCATGATAAAAGGGCCATCCTATTACAATCCGAGACGCTACGAGGAACGGGTTATTGAGCGGCGTAATCTGGTGTTGCGCATTTTATTTGAAGCCAACGAACTCGACCGTAAGCAATACGAATTTGCTGTTAACTCTCCTGTAGGTCTGGCGTCCGGCGCGAGCTTAGCCAGCGGGAAACATCCTGCTTTTATGGATAAGGTGCGCCGTGAACTGAACACCATTCTTGCCGATCCTTCCCTGCGTGACTCCGGGGTGAAGGTATTTACCACGCTGGATATATACGCCCAGCGCAGGGCTGAAAAAGCGGTTGAAAACACACTGAAAGGTTTGCAGTCAGATCGCAAAGCTGAGTTACAGGCAGCGATGATTGTGACGGATATCGCCAGTGGTGAAATTCGTGCCATTGTGGGCAGCAAAGATACCAGCTTCAAAGGGTTTAACCGTGCGTTGGATGCCAAACGTCAGGTGGGCTCACTCATTAAGCCGGCAGTATATCTCACTGCTCTGGAAGACCCGGTAATGTTTAATCTGGCCACTCCTTTACAGGACGAACCCATTACCCTTGAAAATGGCAACGGACAAACCTGGTCACCCCTGAACGCGGATAAGAAATTCCGTGGACAAGTACCTCTGATTGAAGGTCTGACAGAATCGTTAAATGTGCCTACAGTGAATCTCGGTATGCAAGTGGGGCTCGACAATGTGACAGAAACCATTCACCGGCTGGGAGTAGAGAGTGACTTCCGCGAGGTGCCGGCTATGACACTCGGGGCCATGTCGTTATCGCCGCTGGAAACTAACCAGATGTATCAGACCATTTCGAACAATGGCCGTTATATTCCGCTGCATACTGTGACATCGGTTGTTTCTTCGAATAACCGGCTGGTATGGCAGAATGCCGATTACTATTCACAGCGGGTAGATGAGGCCGCCACATACCTGCTGAACTACGCGTTGTATAAAGTGACCACGGAAGGTACAGCGAAACGTGTGGGCAGTAACTTCCCGAATATCAACATGGGCGGTAAAACCGGCACCACAGATGATTACCGCGACAGCTGGTTTACCGGCTTTGACCGGAATAATGTGGCAACTGTATGGGTAGGGAATGATGATAACCAGCCAGTGCTGTTAACCGGTGCCGGCGGGGCCTTACCTGTGTTTGTAAACTATCAGAAAAGTCAGTCGCCCAAGTCACTGTCACGACGTTTTCCGGAAGGGTTAGGTATTGCTCATTTCGACAGTCAGACGGGGGCACTGACCATTGCCGGCTGTCCTGACTCCATGAGTGTGCCGGCTATTCTTGATGTACTGCCGCCGCCGGCGCAGGATTGCTACGGTAAGCCTGTCGCGCCTCCGGGCAAAGAAAAGAAAAGCTGGTGGGAACGTTTGTTTGGAAACTAAGGCTTTTTCTTATCGAAAAAGCCCTGTAGTCAGAACTGGCAGCGACATACGGCTCAGTAAAAATCTGTCCCGCTACCAGATCTGACTCAGGGAAGGCCCTACGGGAGCTCGTTGGGATTAGTGAAAGCGGTCTGCAATGTGTTGCACACCGCTGAATAACACTGCGCTGGCGAGATACGCGACAACCGGTCCCAGCGCAAGCAACAACAACGCACCTGATGTCATCATCATTACTCTCCTTTGATGTCTTCAAAAGAAATAGCATCTTCCTGTTTAAGATCACGGATCTTGATGTCAGCAACCAGTGTTTCTTCAGCTACTTCAGGTTCGGCCTGATACGTGGTGTTGGCCACTAGCTGAGTCACTTCAGACAGGATTTCTGTGCGCACATTATCGATTTGTTGCTCAACCATCTCAGATAAATAGCCCTGAAGCTGGCTTTGCAATGATGTTTCAGCCATTGCCGGTACAGACAGAACAGAAGTAGCAACAAGTGCAAGTGCAGTGAATTGACGACGTAAAGTAAACATAATTTCTCCAAAGTTAAGGTTAATAAACTGCACTCTTACTGACTTCCCGGCAGTTAATTGTTAAGTCGCATTAACTTTAGCGATAGTTGTGCCAACACGAATAAAAATTTTAAGGTGTTGATTTTAAATGTTTTGTTTTGTCGGTGTGGAAAAGCTTAGATAAGTATAAATAGTATAAACACTAAGAATTAGTAATTTTGAAAACTCTATTTGGCGAATTTGACCAGGTATGATGTAAGGGGCTGACAGGTGAGTCAGCCCGCGATGATTTTGGTTATGGCCAGCGCAAAGCTTGCCGCCCCGACAACATCAGAACAGCTTAATGCGCGTCTTTCTTTTTAGAAAACAGTGAAACAATACCCACAATTACCGAGCCGGCAATCAAACCAGCCACACCATCGGTGATAAGGGAAATGACAAAGCTGAGTTGCTCCACACTGTGATTAATGGATTCAGCGAGGTGGTGCATAAACGGAATATTGTGAGTAAGGATGCCACCGCCAACGAGGAACATAGCAATGGTGCCGACAAAAGCGAGGGTTTTCATTAACAGAGGCGCAGCAACGAGCAGGGCGCGGCCAGTGACACGCTGAAAACCGTTGTAGCCGCCGGTGAGTGACTTTCTGAGGAGATACAGACCGACATCGTCCATTTTCACAATGCCGGCAACCAGACCATACACACCGGCGGTGATCCCCACACTTAACGCGCACAACACACCTACCTGAGTAACAAAATCAGCCTGCTGTACGCTACCCAGTGCAATGACGATAATCTCTGCGGACAAAATAAAATCAGTCCGGATGGCGCCTTTAATCTTGTCTTTCTCAAGCGCCACAAGATCAATATTTTCCTGTGAGAGTTTTTCAATTCTGGCTTCACGCTCTGCTTCATCTTCTTTATGGAAAAGCCGGTGCAATACTTTTTCAGCCCCTTCGAAACACAGGTACAGACCACCAATGACCAGCATGACGGTGATCAGAACCGGAATAAAAGCAGAAATAAGCAGCGCTGCAGGTACCAGGAACACTTTGTTGAGCAGCGAGCCTTTTGCCACAGCCCAGACCACAGGCAGTTCTCTTTCGGCACGCACTCCCTGAACCTGGTTGGCATTTAATGCAAGATCATCACCCAGAACCCCGGCAGTTTTCTGCGCAGCCACTTTAGACATGGCGGAAATGTCATCCAGCAAAGTAGCGATATCATCAATCAGGGCGAGTAAGTTAGCGGCTGCCATAGGTTTTCCTCAATAAGAATCGGGGCATAGGTTATCTGTAGAAGCCCTTATACGCAATACAGACTAATTTTGATTCTCTTCTTCTTTGACCCCTTTATTTATCCGCGCATCAATGAATTTCTCAAACCCTTTGCCCCTGTCTGAACAGGTCGCCCGTCCACCGGTAAAACGTGAAATAAATGCCAGGGTTTGGGTGGTTTTACTACTGCAATCCACTTCAACGGCAGGGGGCGGGGCAAGAGGATCTTCTTTTTCTGCGCCTTTGCGGGGATCGCTGATATCCGGTGACGTTTTTGCCCGCCTGAGTTCTTTGGCTACCTGCTCAGCATCCTGCTGTGTACTGGCAGCCTGTTGCCGGCTGAAAAAAGCATCCAGAGCACGGCGCGATGTTAATGACGGTCTGGTTGAAACCGTGCCTGAATCTGTTGGCGCAGCCGGCTGCGCAATAACAGAAGACACAGGCGGTTGAACCGGCTCTGACGTCTCAGGCTGCACAGGTTGTTGCGGCAACGGCGCTTTTACTGCCGGCGCTGTTTTGACGTCAGGCGGGGCTGCCTGTTCCGGAGCTGGTTTGGACTCCGGTGCGGCCAGTTCAGGTTCAGGCTTGGCGGTAGCCGGTGCTTCCGGAATGGTTTCCGGTAGTGTGTCCGGTAGTGTGTCCGGTTCCCGGGCAGCCTGAGGTTGTGGCAGACGGATTAACGTCGCCGTGATGGGTTTACTGACCACGGGCTCCGGAATATCGCGCTTACTTTCCATCAGCGCCAGTGCGGCAAGCAATATAAGGTGAATAATAACAGACACGACAAAGACCCCGCTTTTCTTTCCTGAGCGGGGTGGATCAAAAGTTGGCCTTTGAGGGGCAAAGAAAGCGGTGTCCGTGGTTTCCATACGCGACAGAAGACCGCTGAAATAAGATGAAGTTCCCGGTCTTTACACAAGCACGATTTTGGCTGCCCAATTATGGTGCGCTATTTTGCCTTCGCACGATCATGGTGCGTAATTTTTAAGCTCTTCATTCGTTTTAATGCATAAATATCTGTTTTTTATAGATTAAAATTTGTGGCATAGGACTTGGTTTACTTCAGCAACCCCCGCTAAAAGCGAAAACAAACAACCATTATTTGGGAGCAACACATGAAACTAGTCACAGCTATCATCAAGCCATTCAAGCTGGATGATGTTCGTGAAGCCATTTCAGAGATCGGTATCGACGGTCTTACCGTTACCGAAGTGAAAGGGTTTGGACGTCAAAAAGGACATACTGAATTATATCGCGGCGCCGAATATCAGGTGGATTTCTTACCAAAAGTAAAACTGGAAGTTGCTGTTCAGGCAGACCAGGTTGATCGTCTGGTAGAAGCCATCGTTGGCGCAGCAAAAACGGGCAAGATCGGTGACGGTAAAGTATTCGTCTACGACCTTGAACATGCTGTTCGTATTCGTACCGGCGAAGCTGACGCAGACGCGCTGTAAAACAACACAATAAGAAATTGCGGAGAAAACAATGGAAATCACATTTGAACTCGGGTATGCATTAGATACCTTCTATTTCCTTATTTGCGGTGCGTTAGTCATGTGGATGGCTGCCGGCTTTGCCATGCTTGAGGCGGGTCTGGTTCGTGCTAAAAACACCACTGAAATTCTGACCAAGAACGTGGCGCTTTATGCCATTGCCTGTACCATGTATATGATCTGCGGTTACAGCATCATGTACGGCGGTGGTGACTTCACATTATTCCTTTCAGGTATTGTTGGTGACGGTGCAACAGGTGTTGCAGAAGAACCGGCTACCTACGCGCCTTCAGCTGACTTCTTCTTCCAGGTAGTATTCGTTGCCACTGCAATGTCTATCGTATCCGGTGCGGTTGCTGAGCGTATGAAACTGTGGGCCTTCCTGGCATTCGCAGTTGTGATGACTGGTTTCATCTATCCAATGGAAGGTGCATGGACATGGGGCGGTGAGTCTGTATTCGGTATGTACGTGCTGGGCGACAACGGTTTCTCTGACTTTGCAGGTTCCGGTATTGTTCACATGGCAGGTGCTGCTGCAGCCTTAGCCGGTGTACTGGTACTTGGCGCACGTAAAGGTAAATACACTGCAGATGGCAAAGTAAATGCTATCCCGGGTGCTAACCTGCCTCTGGCGACTTTAGGTACATTCATTCTGTGGATGGGTTGGTTCGGCTTCAACGGTGGTTCTGTTCTGGCAACAGCTACTGTAGAAAGTGCTAACTCTGTTGCGGTTGTATTCATGAACACCAATGCCGCCGCTGCCGGTGGTGCAATTGCTGCTCTGCTGCTGGCCCGCGTAATGTTCGGTAAAGCTGACCTGACTATGGTACTTAACGGTGCACTGGCTGGTCTGGTAGCCATTACTGCTGAACCTTCAACGCCAACGCCTCTGATGGCAACACTGTTCGGTGCGTTAGGTGGTCTGCTGGTTGTTCTGAGCATCGTGTTCCTGGACAAACTGAAAATCGATGATCCTGTAGGTGCTATCTCTGTTCACGGTGTAGTTGGTCTGTTAGGTCTGTTACTGGTGCCGGTAACTAACGAAGGTTCTACTTTCGGTGGTCAACTGTTAGGTGCTGCTACAATCTTTGTATGGGTATTCGTAACCAGTCTGATTGTTTGGGTAATCCTGAAAGCTGTAATGGGCATCCGGGTTTCTGAAGAAGAAGAATTTGAAGGTGTTGACGTTGCTGAATGTGGTCTGGAAGCATATCCTGACTTTACTTCAGGTCGTTAATCTTCAACACGGAGACTTGATTGGGCAACCTATAACAAAAGCATAATGCTCAACTCACCAAAATTTGAACCCCGCATCTGCGGGGTTTTTTCTGTTTAATAGAAATAAATAATTAACATCTTTTAAAAAATAGATTGGTCGTTTTCCGGCTCTCTGTTGTACGCATAGTTACACCAACTATCGTGCTTTTCCCAGGAGACCGTCATGAGTAAAAAACCAACTCTCACCACCAGCGCGGGCGCGCCCGTCGAATCTAACGAAACCAGCAAAACAGCGGGCGCAAGAGGTCCGGTTCTGCTGACAGATTATCAGCTTGTTGAAAAGCTGGCACACCAGAACAGGGAGCGTATTCCTGAGCGTACGGTGCATGCCAAAGGCTGGGGTTTGCAGGGTACATTTACAGTGACCCACGACATTACCCGGTACACCTGTGCCGACCTGTTCTCTGAGATTGGCAAAAAGACCGAAGTGCTGAGTCGCTGGTCTACCGTTGCCGGCGAATCAGGCGCTGCTGACACCGAGCGTGATGTACGCGGTTTCAGTCTTAAGTTTTATACCGAAGAAGGTAACTGGGATATGGTGGGTAACAATACCCCAATCTTCTTTATCCGCGACGCGTTTAAGTTTCCGGATTTTATCCGTACTCAAAAGCGCCATCCGAAAACGAATCTTCGCAGCCCGGAAGCGATGTTTGATTTCTGGGCCGGACAACCTGAGTCTGTGCATCAGGTCACCATTCTGATGTCTGATCGTGGTATTCCTAAGAACCCTATGTACATGAACGGCTACGGCTCACACACTTTCAGTATGTGGAATGCCAAAGGCGAGCGTTTCTGGGTGAAATTCCACTTTAAAACACAGCAGGGGCATGAACATTACACCAATGATGAGGCTGAAGAGATCATAGGTAAAACCCGTGAGTCTTATCAGGAAGACTTAATCAATGCCATCGAAGACGGCAAATATCCTAAATGGACTCTGTACATTCAGGTGATGCCTGAAGAAGAGGCAGGGAAGCAGGCTTATAACCCTTTCGACCTCACCAAAGTGTGGCCTCATGGTGATTTCCCTCTGATTGAAGTGGGCGAACTGGAAATGCACACCGTGCCTGAAAACTACTTCCAGATGATTGAGAATGCAGCCTACAGCCCGTCAAACGTGGTGCCCGGTATCGGCTTCAGTCCTGATAAAATGCTGCAGGCCCGGGTGTTCTCCTATGCAGATGCTCACCGTTATCGTTTGGGAACTCACTATGAAGCCTTACCGGCTAATGCGCCGAAGAAAGCGGAATTGAACCATTATCATAAAGACGGTGCGATGCGCTTCTTTACCAATGATTTTGGTAATCCTGACGCCTATTACGAGCCAAACCAGCACAACGGTCCGGTGGCTCAAATTAAGAACCCGGAACCACCGCTGCGCATCGATGGCGATGCTGACCGCTACTATCAGGAAGAATCGGACATTGATTACGTGCAGCCAAGAGCCCTTTACAACATGTTCTCTGACGAGCAGAAAGAAAGGTTGTACAAGAACTATGCTGCCGCGATGGGGCCATGTTCAGACGGCGTAAAAGAGCGCTGGTACGCTGTTCTTGAAAAAGTACATCCTGACTACGCTGCAGGTGTCCGAAAAGCGGTGGAAGCGTTGGATACAGACGTTAACGCGGTGCCCATCACCGAAGACACGCCTCTGGAAGATAAGTAACAGTTGCCCGGTCACGGGCAATTAAACTGAAAAACATAACACCCGGCAGATGCCGGGTGTTTTCGTTGTGAAGAACCAATCGCGGGGAACCGGACCCCGCGTAATTTCTTACATCAGGCCGTTTGCTTCAATGCACCTGTACGGGTTAACGTACCAGCCGGAGCTGATGTGCCTTCTGACGCCACACTATCCGGTTCTTTTACCAGGTAAGTCGCCAGCTCTTCATCTGTAACCAGACGTACCACACGCATACCAGACTCCTCATAATCTGCGTTAATAAGCCCGAGTTCAGCGAAGCGGGCGAACAAATCACAGGACGGATACGCACCCCATTTCTGTTTGAACACTTCAGCGTTCGATACGATATCGCATAAGTGATTTACCGGTGGGTTGTAGTGAGCGTGGAATTGCTTGAATACATGACGGCCGGTGTTAACCAGATAAAGGCCTGCCTGGCTGCAACGTGCAGCAAAATCCAAATCGCCGATACCAAAGCCATGATAATCGAGATCGAACCCGCCTACACGCTCATAATCCTTCCGGGTGATACCGAATATATTAGTATCGAACTGCACAAACGGGACTTTTTCTGCGGCAGTGGCCTGAGGAAGGGCAAGCTGCTGCACGTAGCTTTCGTTAATATCTTCCGCTTTTTTATCAAGCTGGCATACATTGGCGGTGACAACCTTACCGATGGCGAGTGAACGGACCAGATTTTCCAGTAAAGATTCAGGGCAGATGCAGTCCACATCAAGGTAAATAAATTTGTCGGTTTTGCAGGTATCGAAACCACGGTTACGGGCTTTCGGGATCGGAAGTTCATCACTTGCTGCAAAACGGTGCACGATAGGGAAGTTTTCGCTACTTAATAGTGATTCGTCACTTGGCGGAGCCATCCATACAATCACCATTTCTTTTGGTAAAAGTGTAGAGCGTTCTATGCTGCTAATCAGGTTAGACAACTGCTGGGTACGTCGCTTAACAATAGTAACAATACTAAAATCAGTGCTCATGGCGTCGTCTCTCTGTCGGTTCATGTCCCTGCGGGACGGGTTAATTTCCAACCACAGATACGGCTCGTGGTGAGTCTGTTAGAAAAACAGTGAATAAATCCGCAAAATTACTGCAAACTTAGTTCCACCTTTAAACTAAAGTATAGTGAACGGGCTAACTTCGCGTTAATTCGTCATTTTTTGCTTTCTGGCCTGCCCGGATGAATTGCAGGGCGGAGTGTGTTAAATATGAATTTACAGAAAGCCGGTAATTTTTACAGTGGTTAGACAGAGCGGGGAAATGCATTTGCGACTGATAAGAAAGAGTCTGAAGCCGGTTATCACCGGTATGGTATTACTGGGCGTGTCTGCCGTTGCCGGGGCATACGACCGGATCACCGGTGAAATGTTTGCCAGCCGTTCCGAGGTCATTGCACAGCACGGGATGGTAGCCACCAGTCAGCCTCTGGCGACCCAGGTGGGGCTGGATATTCTTAAGCAGGGTGGCAATGCTATCGACGCAGCGATTGCAGCGAATGCCATGCTTGGTCTGGTGGAGCCCACCGGAAGCGGTATCGGTGGTGATCTGTTTGCTATCGTGTGGAGTGCAGAAGAGAAGAAACTCTATGGTCTGAATGCGTCCGGCCGCTCACCCCGTACCCTGACCAAAGCCGTGTTTGCAGAAAAAGGGCTCAATAAAGTGCCCTCATTTGGTCCGTTGCCGGTATCGGTTCCCGGTGCTGTGGATGGCTGGTTTGAGCTGCACAGCAAGTTCGGCTCTCTGCCTGTGACTGCCATTTTAACCCCGTCTATTGAATATGCCCGTAATGGTTTTCCGGTTTCTGAACTCATTGCGTATTACCTGCAAATGAATGCCGACCGGATTGGTCAATATGACGGATTTGCTGAAACCTTTATGCCCGGCGGTAAAGTACCTAAAAAAGGGGATGTGTTTAAAAATCCCGGACTGGCTGCCACCTACGAAAAAATCGCCACCGGCGGCAGAGATGCCTTTTATAAAGGCGATATAGCGCGGACAATCGCTGCCTACATGAAAGAGCAGGGCGGTTACCTTACCTTAGATGATCTGGCCAGCCATACGTCAGAGTGGGTTGAACCGGTATCCGCGAATTACCGGGGGTACGATGTATGGGAGTTACCCCCTAACGGACAGGGTATTGCTGCTCTGCAAATCCTGAATATTCTTGAGCGTTACGATATTGAAGGGATGGGGTTCGGCTCTGCAGACTACATTCACACTTTCGTTGAAGCGAAAAAGCTGGCATTTGAAGACCGCGCAAAATTCTATGCAGATATGGCATTTACTTCAGTGCCCGTAGACTGGCTGGTTTCTAAAGACTACGCCGCAGAGCGGCAGCAACTTATCAATCCGGAAAAAGCGGCCAAACGCTATGATGCCGGTGTGTACGAAGGTGATACCGTGTACCTGACCGTCGCCGATAAAGACGGCAACATGGTGTCTCTGATCCAGAGTAACTACCGTGGTATGGGCTCAGGCATGACGCCACCGGAACTGGGATTTGTGCTGCAGAATCGGGGGGAGCTGTTCACCATGCAGGAAGGACACGCGAATGAGTATGCGCCGGGCAAGCGTCCCTTCCACACGATTATTCCTGCCTTCGTTACCCGCAATGGTAAGCCGTGGTTAAGCTTTGGTGTAATGGGCGGTGCCACCCAGCCACAAATGCATGCACAAATCATCGTCGATCTGATTGATTTTGGCATGAACTTACAGGAAGCCGGTGACGCGCCCCGTATATTACATTCCGGTTCCAGCAGCCCTACCGGACATCTCATGCTGGATGGCGGTCAGGTACATCTTGAATCAGGCTTCAGTGAAACGGTTAAACGTGAACTGATGGAGAAAGGTCACACTCTGCAACCTGCCGTCGGGATCTACGGTGGTTATCAGGCAATTATGCAGGACAGTCAGCGGGGCGTGTATTTCGGTGCCTCTGAAAGCCGAAAAGATGGACAAGCCGCGGGGTATTGAGCCACACTATTACTTACTGGCCCGGGAAAATGCCCATAAATCAATAATCAGCGGGCAAACGGAAGGATGTCATGAGTCAACCTCAAAAAGGGGTGTGCGCCGAACCGAATCTGCATGCGCAATATTTATTGCTGAATGTCGTGGATGACGATGCAGAAACGGTGAGGGGAAAGCTTGCCCGCGTGTTGGATATATTCGATTTTTACGAAAACGAGCACTATGAAGCCATGCTCACCGGCATGATTGCCATCGGTGCCGGTTTCTGGTCTGAATTGTATCCGGGCTTTATTCCCACTGAACTGGCTCCGTTTCCGGATATGCAGTGTGAAGATCGCACTGCCCCTTCCACGCCCTGCGACCTGTTTATTCAAATACGTGCTGACCGTGCTGACATCTGTCATGCGGTAGGCATGGAAGTGATGGAGCTGCTCAGGCTGCACGTTGAGCTGGTGGAGCAGGTAAGAGGTTTCCGTTATCTCGATGGCCGTGACTTGAATGGTTTTATCTATGCGCCGGATAATCCGCGTGGAATGCAGCGACGCAAAACCGGTATTATCGATAACGACGAACTGGCTTTTAACGGCGGCAGTTACGTGCATGTGCAACGTTACCGCCACGATTTGCGACGCTGGGAAAGTCTTACTGCCCGTCAGCAGGAACAAATTATCGGTCTGACCAGGGAACACAACCTGGTGAGTCAGGAGCAAAACCCCATGTCTCATTGTATCCGCGCGTCGGCGAAAGGGCCTGATGATGATTTACCGGGGTTAATTAAACAGGGAATGCCTTACGGAGATCTGACAACTCAGGGGCTTTTCTTTGTAAGCTGTTCAGCCAGTGCACGGCCTTTCAAGTCTATGTTGCACAGCCAGGTTTTCGGTACCGGAGACGGTGATTATGACCGCTGGCTGGATTACACCAGTGCGGAAACCGGGGCATCTTTCTTTGCGCCGCCGGTTAACTTTATCCGCGAGCACGCAAAAAAATAACCAGGTTAGTGGTGCAGCTTCAATGCACCGTCCCAGTCTTCACTGAGCGTTAAATTACGGTATTGCAGGCATACATCGATGTGATGCTGAGGCAGTTGATCCTGCGGATTGATATCTCTGGCTTTCATGAAGTGAGCAATGGCGTCGTCCCACTCCCTGCGCATACGACAGGCCAGTCCGGCGGTGATTTGTGTTTGCACAGAGAGCCTGGCTTTCTGTTCTTCCTCACTCAGATGATCGAGCACTTCATACACTTCAATGGCACTTTGCCGGCCTTTCACTTTAACCCAGTCAAGTAAACGGGTTTTAACCGGATAGCCCGCGCCTACCGTTTCCAGGGTTTGTGCGCTGACAATAATGTCAGCATTGTATTTTTTGGTCAGTGACTCAAGTCTGTAAGCAATATTCACACTGTCGCCGAGTACCGTGGTGTCCATGCGGTCATCTGAACCGATAGTACCGATGATCACCGGTCCGAAATGAATACCGATCCCGATATTAATGGGCAGATATTCACAGTTATCCCTGTGAGAGTTGTACATCACCAGTGCTTTTCGTAAATCGATAGCAGCCTGAAGGGCATCGCGGGCTTTATCTTTAGCGGTGCCGCCCGGGTGGTCGAACAGCGCCATAATGGCATCGCCAATAAATTTGTCGATAAATCCACGGTTCTGATGAATAGGATCATTCATGCGCAGGAAATAGGAATTCAGGAAGCCCATGAGTTCCTGCGGGCTGAGATGCTCTGACAAGCCGGTGAAGCCGCGGATATCACAAAACAGGATAGCCACTTCGTCTTCGTCTGCATGTCCCAGTTCCAGCGTGGCTCCGCTGCCATGTTTGGCAAAGTGTTCAACGAACTGACGGGGGACGAATTTCTGGAAGGTTTTACTCAGTTGCATCGCCTCATTGGCTTTTTCGACGTAA
Organism: Alteromonas sp. ABV2_168; assembly: GCF_056161165.1. Classification (NCBI taxonomy): domain Bacteria; kingdom Pseudomonadati; phylum Pseudomonadota; class Gammaproteobacteria; order Alteromonadales; family Alteromonadaceae; genus Alteromonas; species Alteromonas sp. ABV2_168. The sequence continues at coordinate 582,817 of NZ_JBSWYQ010000001.1, forward strand.
CTGGCTTCACGGCCGTCAGGGGTATCAGAAACAGGCGTTTTCTTCGGATGTGTTCTGTCGAGTTCAGCCTTCAGTTCGCGGATTTGTGCAGACTGTCTGAACAGGAAATATGCGGCAACACCGCCCACAGCGATAAGACCATAAATGAGTAGCCAGCTTAACGTCATGGTGTCACCACATATCCAACACTACAGAGAGCCTAACACTTTATCAGCAATGCTGAGTGTTTTATCAATTACGTCTGCAGTGTGCATTTTTGACACAAACCCTGCTTCATAAGACGCCGGAGCCAGGTAAACACCGTTGTCCAGCATGCCGTGATAGAACACACGGAATTGCTCCTGGTTGCAGTTGATGGCCTGCTGGTAGTTCGTCACGCGGTCAATGCCGGTAAAGAACAAGCCGAACATGCTGCCGGCAACGTTGGTGGTCATAGGGATGCCGTGTTTATCCGCCAGAGCCTGAAAACCGTCTGCCAGTGCCTGAGTTTGAGCGAAAATCCCTTCATACATGGCGTCATCATCAAGTTGAGCCAGTGCGGCAAGGCCGGCTGCCATGGCTACCGGATTACCTGATAAAGTCCCTGCCTGATAAACCGGGCCGGTAGGGGCGATATGTTCAATAATGTCGCGGCGGCCACCGAATGCACCCACCGGCATACCGCCACCAATCACTTTACCCAAACAGGTAAGGTCCGGCCTGATGTTGTATCTTGCCTGTGCACCGCCTTTGGCGACACGGAAGCCTGTCATCACTTCATCGAAAATCAATACACTGCCGTGGTCATCACAGATCTTACGTAAGCCTTCAAGGAATCCTTCTACAGGCGGAATACAGTTCATGTTGCCGGCAACCGGTTCAACGATGATGCAGGCGATGTCATCGCCGTGTTCACGGAAGACTTCTTCAACGCTTTCAAGGTTGTTGTATTCCACCGTCAGCGTATGCTGCGCCACATCCGCAGGTACACCCGGTGAACTTGGTACGCCCAGTGTCAGTGCGCCGGAACCGGCTTTTACAAGCAGTGAATCGGCATGACCGTGGTAACAGCCTTCAAATTTAACCAGCTTGTTGCGGCCGGTATAGCCACGGGCCAGCCGGATTGCCGACATGGTTGCTTCGGTCCCTGAATTTACCATGCGTACCATTTCCATTGACGGCACCATGCTGCTGACCATTTCGGCCATGATAATTTCTGATTCTGTAGGCGCACCAAAACTCAATCCGTTTTGTGCGGCATTGATAACAGCTTCACGGATTTTATCGTTGTTATGACCCAGTACCATGGGGCCCCAGGACTGCACGTAATCAATGTACTGATTGTCGTCAGCATCCCAGATGTAAGCGCCGTCTGCTTTAGTGATGAAACGGGGTGTGCCGCCTACCGCTTTAAAGGCACGGACCGGGGAGTTCACGCCACCGGGAATCGTTTTTTGCGCGCGGGCAAAGAGGACTTCAGATTTTGACATAATGCTTATTGGCTCTTGTTAGTGTACCAAACCACGTCGCGTTCATATTTCGCGACCAGATCTTCAACGCCCAGTGTCAGCGCGAAGAGTGCCATTCTTACCAGCACGCCGTTATCGGTCTGCCGGAAGATGGCCAGGTTCGGGTTGGTATTCAAATCGTTATCCAGCTCATTAGCTTCCATACGGGAATCCCGCGGAAGTGGATGCATGATCACCGTTTTTGACTGGAAGTGCTTAGTGTAAATAGACTGGTTGAGGCGGAAGCGGCCACGGTATTTATTGGCTTCTTCCTGAGAAGGAAAGCGTTCTTCCTGAATGCGTGTCTGATAACAGATGTCCGCATCTACCGTGCCGTCGATATGCTCAGAGATAGTCAGTTTGTGACCGGCATCTTCAATGGCAGAGACAATGTAGTCCGGCATGGCCAGCTCTGCTGGTGCGATAAGTGTAAAGTGGATATCCTTATACAAACACAGCAGTTTCGACAAAGAATGTACGGTACGGCCATATCGCAAATCACCAATCATGGCGATGTGGAGTCCGTCGATGCCTTTACCATTGTATTCCAGCTCACGCTTTATGGTAAATAAGTCCAGTAATGCCTGCGTCGGGTGTTCGTTTGCGCCGTCGCCGCCGTTGATGACCGGTACACGGCTGCCGTCAGCAAATTCGCTTACTGAACCCGCGTGCGGATGACGCATGGCAATAATATCGGAATAGCCACTTAATACACGGGCTGTGTCGTAAAGCGATTCACCTTTCGCAAGCGCAGAGTTGCTCATGCCGGTGGTTTCCCGTACTTCCCCGCCAAGCAGGTTAAAGGCAGTCCCGAAACTTACCCGTGTACGTGTGCTGGGTTCGAAAAATAAGTTACCCAGGATGGCGCCGTCCAGCACCGTGGTGCGCTTCTGACGCTTTGCATAAGGCTCCATGGAATGGGCCACAGAAAAGACTTTCTCGATGGCATCACGATCGAATTGATTGACCGAAAGGATATGGTTGCCGGTAAACTGTGACATAGTGCTCTCAACAAACAAAATAAACCTGAACAGTTTATCAAAAAGCCGGCGATGTGTAGAGATAAGAACCTTAAATAGGTTTATGAGTTTTTCTGCGCAGGCCGGGGTAAAATCAAACTTTCTTCAGATAATCACCGGATGAATGTGACAAAGCGACCGCAGGCAAACAAACCATCCCGTTCATGGTGGCGGACTGACTGTCCGCAATGCCGGCGTCTGCGTATGATATTCATCTGGGCGGTTATCGTATTTGTGGTGTATTTTTATGTCTGGAACTGATTCTGACCCTATTTATGTCAGGGCAACGTCAAAGGGTAACGGCATCACTGCATTGGTGCTGGGTGTGGCCGGACTGATAATGTCGGCAATATGGATGAAATTTCTGCCGGACTGGCTGTTTCTGGCTGCTATTTTCCTGACCAGTGCGTCGATTGTATCGCTGCTCATCGGCTGGTTCAAAGTAAGAGAGCCTCAGTTCAGTATCGAAATTTCTCCGCAGGAAATCCGTTATCATCACCGGTTGGGCAACTGGCTGTTACAGTGGGATAACGTGCAGCGTATAGACTGCCCGCGGGTGCAGCAGGGTTTAGAACAGGTGGAGCTTGAAGCGGTAGGTTTCCGGATTAAAGACTACGGTGCGTTCTTAAATCATGTTTCCCCCCGGCTGGCCACCCATTTACTGATGGAGCAACGTCCGTTGCTGCTTCACAGGGATGAAAAAAACTGTAAAACCGGTGCCTGTTTTGAGCAGGAAATGTTTGATGATAAACATTACACCACTGCAGACAATCAAACTTTTACCGGCGTTAAAGCCATGCTGGCGAACAGAATGTCTCAGCTTCGTCAGTCGCTGGGGTATGATGTGTTTATTGCCGCCTCTGATATTGATCGTGAACCTGCTGACTTTGCCCGCTTTATGCGCCAGTGCCAGCAAGCCCGTCAGGACAGACTGATGGATACTCAGGCAGGTTGATGCCTGCACCTTCCCCTGAGTCTCCGGCTCAGGGGAAGGTGTAATTCATTTCTTCCAGGAAGCGTCTGGCTTCTGTCATTAATATTTCGCACTCATTCAGCAGGGCAGGCAGATGCTCTGCAATCAGGAAGTTTTGCTCAAGCTTTAGTGCGATTTCCAGTTCTGAAGCCAGTTCCTGTAACTTCGGTACACCGGTGTAACAGCAGGCTCCGTGGAGTTTGTGCACTTCCGCCTTCAGGCCGTCGAAGTCTTTTTCTTTCCACATCGATTTTAATGTGGAAATGGTGGGCGGCAGCAACACCACAAAATCCCCCAGTAACGAGCGTGCCGCTTCCGGGTTCTGGTGGGTGCGTTTAACCGCCAGTTGCCAGTCCAGAGTAGGTAAAGCCATGGCTGTCGGGGTGGCGTTCTGACACCAGCGCTTAATCAAATCGAGAAGCGCGCCCATTTCGATAGGCTTGGGCAGATAATCGTCCATACCTGATGCCAGCAACCTTTCCTGTTCCTCTTTGAAAGCATGGGCGGTGACTGCAATGATGGGGGTACCCATATTCAGAGCCGTTTTGCGGATCAGTCTGGATGCCTGCAAACCGTCCATACCCGGCATCTGAACATCCATCAGAATGAGATCATATTCCGTACTCTGACAACGGTTAACGGCATCCTGCCCGCTCATGGACGTGGTAAGACTGACCGGCGAGTGGTCCAGCCAGGTATGCAGCAGTTTAAGGTTCATTTCCATGTCATCAACAGCCAGAATACGCGCCTTAGGCAGGTTATTCATCTTATCCTGCATCGGATTGCGGCGACGGGCTGTTTTCTGATGCAGCAGGCTTTCCAGTTTGGTGAGTGTGACAGGCATTCTTACCTGTTCATGGAAGTGCTGGGTCAGGCTGGGATACTGGTTGAACGGTTCCGGACCGGAGTACCACAGGATGCGTTTTTTCGCCGGAAACTCCACCAGTTCACTGAGGTACGTGTTCCGCTTCTCCAGATGGGAAACCGGTACAGTAGCAAACAGTAAATCAGGATGTATATCCAGCATGTTCAGAAAGGCTACGGAATCTGCTGATGTCACTCTGGCTCCCAGCGCGGTGAGCATGGAGGCTGTGGCTCTGCGGGTGTCCGGCACAGGGTCGAATACCACAACCCGTTTTCCAATCCATTCGGCGTTCGGTGTCAAACTGTATTTCTGACTAAGCTGATTCGCCCGCAGACGAATGTCAAAGACACTGCCAAGACCGGGAACACTGTTTAAATCCAGTGTGCCGCGCATCAGTTTTATCAGCTCCCGGCAGATAACCAGGCCAAGCCCTGTGCCCTGATAACTACGGTTCAACGCATCATCAATCTGGGAGAAAGCATTAAACAGCTTTTTCTTATCCTGACGGCTGATACCAATACCGGTATCTTCAATCCGGAAGTGTAATTCATGGATGCCGTGGGGCAGGGACGTGCCTCTCACTGTGAGGGTGATGGTGCCGGAAGAGGTGAACTTCAGTGCGTTACTGAGGAGGTTGTTCAGTACCTGCTTAATTCTGAATACATCGCCGATGAGTTTTTCCGGTAACGGGCCGGTATCAAAAACAAATTCCAGCCGCTTGGAGTGGGCAGACTTAGACATCAGCGTCACCATGTCTTCCAGTAACTGGTTCGGTGAGAATGGCTGATTGTTAATTTGCAGTTTACCGGCCTCAATTTTAGAGAAGTCGAGTACGTCATTGACGATACCCAGCAGGTTATCCGCCGCTGTGTTAATGATTCGAACCTGCTCCTGTTGTTCCACCGGCAGGGCAACATGGGTGAGCTCTTTACTGAATCCGAGAATGGCATTGAGTGGTGTACGGATTTCATGGCTCATATTGGCCAGGAACTGAGATTTTACGTTACTGGCTTTAATAGCGTCTTTGCGGGCAATGTCCAGACGGGCATTCTGCTCTTCAATGAGTTCCATATTATTGCGAAGCTCATTGGTTGCCTGGCTAACCTCAGAGGCCAGTTGGTTGCGACTCTTTTCCATGAGGGCGAAGGAGAACAACCCGGCTTCGATAAACACGCCGACCTGGAAGCAGTATGTGGTGTAGTCATTGGAAGGTAAAACATTCAGTAAGCTCAGAATGCCCACAATTGCGCCGCTGGCCAGCATGCCCCAGGCGAAGATGAAATAGAGGGCGGGTTTGAACTTATTAAGGTAAGCCTCAAAGCCGGCATAGATGTAACTGCAAATCGCAATCATACCCACGCCATACACCAGGTTATTCTTCCAGATGTGAGGCAGCAAATCGATGAGACAGCCTGCGCCGATAACGCCCTGCAAAACCAGCAGAGACATGATCACCGGATGGGAATTCGGGGCATGTTTTCTGGTTTCCAGAAAGGTAACCGCGAACAGCCCGGAGCTGATCCCGATGATGACGAAAATCATCTCTGTATGCGCAGCAAACCACGGGTCAAAGCCGTCGCGGAATATCAGGTGAAGATGGCCGCCCCAGACAAATTGCCATAGCAATACCGCCACAATGTAGCCCACATAGGCGACCAGGCTTGGCTCTCTGGAACCGAAGAACAGCGCGAAGTTGTATATTGCCAGAATGATCAGGCCGCCGTAGAACAATCCCCACAGCAGACTGTCCAGTTGTACGCCGAAACTATGGCGGGTTTCCGGCTCCACAGATAACGGTACAATCAGGCTGGAAGAGGAACTTTCGACCCGCAGGTATAACTCCAGCGGGGCGTCCACCGGCAGCTCAGCCCGCATGGTCGGTACGCGGAATATCTGCTCGGTTTGCAGCTTACCCTGATGACTTTGCTTTAAGACTTCATCGCCTCTGACGAGATAAAAATCGACTTTATCTAACTGGCTGAAATCGATATTGAATACCCAGTCACGGGTATTACTTGTGTTGTTGAATTTGGTAACCAGCCACAATGCGCGGGACTGAAAACCGAAGTTAGGATTCGGGTCGGTATAAAAACGGAAATCAGGACGACGCTTGATTGCTTCACTGATAGTCAGCTGCGTGTCTGTCTCGAAGTAAAATTCAAAATTGTCCGTCAGGCTGGTTTCAATATTTTCATTGATGAGCTGATGGGTAGTCTGAGCCTGAGCCGGCGCAGTGCACACCCCAAAAAACATCAAGATGCTGAACCAGGACCACAGTACTGCGCGCATTTTTGATAAGCTGGTTGGAAAAACGTGCGCCTATTAAACCACCAACAGGCGCGTTTGTACAAAAAACAGGGTGTAAATTGCTGCTATCTGTAAAATTAGCCTTCCGCATTACGGAAGGCTTGACGGTTATTTAAGCATAGGCAGATTCAGGTCGTGTTTCTGTGCACATTTCTGTGCCAGTTCGTAACCTGCATCAGCATGACGCATCACGCCGGTGGCCGGGTCATTCCAGAGTACACGGCCAATGCGCTTGTCAGCCTCTTCAGTACCGTCACATACAATCACAACACCTGAATGCTGGCTGAAGCCCATGCCCACACCACCACCATGATGCAGCGATACCCAGGTGGCACCGCCCGCTGTATTCAGCATGGCATTGAGCAGCGGCCAGTCGGAAACCGCATCCGAACCGTCCATCATGGCTTCGGTTTCACGGTTCGGGCTCGACACAGAACCGCTGTCCAGGTGATCACGGCCAATAACCACCGGCGCTTTAAGTTCGCCGTTACGGTACATTTCGTTGAACGCCAGTCCGAGACGGTGACGGTCGCCCAGTCCCACCCAGCAAATGCGTGCCGGTAAACCCTGGAAGCTGATCCGTTCCTGCGCCATATCCAGCCAGTTGTGCAATGAAGCGTCATCAGGCAGCAGCTCTTTTACTTTGGCATCGGTTTTGTAAATATCTTCCGGGTCGCCTGAAAGGGCAACCCAGCGGAATGGTCCTACACCTTCACAAAAGCGCGGACGAATATAAGCGGGTACAAATCCCGGGAAGTTAAAGGCATTGGTTACACCTTCCTGCAAAGCCACCTGACGGATGTTATTACCGTAATCAAAGGTAGGGATACCCATATCATCAAAGGCCAGCATCGCTTTTACATGTTCCGCCATAGACACTTTCGCTGCTGCAGTCACTGCTGCCGTGTCGCTCACCTGTTTCTCACGCCATTCTTCCAGCGTCCATCCCGCAGGCAGGTAGCCGTTAACCGGGTCGTGGGCTGATGTCTGGTCGGTAACCATATCCGGCTTAATGCCACGTTTAACCATTTCCGGCAGTATTTCCGCTGCATTTCCTAACAGGCCTACCGATACCGGTTTACCGTTTTCTTTTGCCCGTTCAAGGATGGCCAGTGCTTCATCCAGTGTTTCTGCTTTTTCGTCCAGATAACGGGTGCGCAGACGCATATCAATGCGGGTAGCATCGCACTCAATAGCGAGCATGGAGGCGCCGGCCATGGTGGCCGCTAAAGGCTGTGCACCGCCCATACCGCCCAGTCCGGCAGTCAGGATCCAGCGTCCTGCCAGGTTACCGTTGAAATGCTGGCGGCCGGCTTCGACGAAGGTTTCATAGGTGCCCTGAACAATGCCCTGAGAGCCGATGTAAATCCATGAGCCGGCAGTCATCTGGCCGTACATCATGAGGCCTTTTTTATCGAGCTCGTTAAACGTGTCCCAGTTCGCCCAGTGAGGAACAAGATTGGAATTGGCAATCAGTATCCGCGGCGCATTTTCGTGGGTGGGGAACACTCCCACCGGCTTCCCTGACTGCACCAGCAGGGTTTCATCGTCATTCAGGTTTTTAAGCGTATCGACAATCTTGTCGAAGCATTCCCAGTTTCTGGCTGCTTTACCGATACCGCCGTAAACCACCAGATCTTCGGGACGCTCTGCCACTTCCGGGTCCAGGTTGTTCATCAACATACGCAGGGGCGCTTCGGTCAGCCAGCTTTTAGCGTTCAGTTCACTGCCTCTCGGGGCACGGATTACTCGGGATGTTGTCATGATCTTTCCTCAGGATTTTGCCCGGTCAATCAGCCGGGAGAGTAACTGTTTTAATTCGTTTTGAAGCGGAGCAGCATAAGCCGCATCGTATTCCGGCCGGCCGGGTTCTGCCGGCTCACGCAGGTAGCAGCGCTGGGCGATTTCCAGTTGCAGTGCATGAATACCTTGTCCCGGATTGCCGTAGTGACGGGTGATCCAGCCGCCTTTGAAGCGACCATTGCTTACCGCAGAATGTACGCTGCTTTGCAGCGCAGAAAATGCAATGGTGGCATAGTCGCTGTGGCAACTTTTATCTGTGTTTGTACCCAGATTCAGGCCCGGTAATTCACCTTCAAATAAACGGGGGCACAGCGAGCGGATGGAATGGGCATCAAACAGGACGACCTGCCCGAGCTGACGCTTAAGCCGGTTCAGCTGGTGGGACAGTGCGTTGTGATAGGGCATAAACCACGTGGCTTTCCGGTATTCCGTTTCTTCTTCAGAAAGCGGTGCGGGATAAAACGGTACGCCGTCAAAACGTTCCTGCGGGCAAAGTTGTGTGGTGGTCTGGCCCGGATAAAGCGATACGCCGGACGGGTCCCGGTTTAAATCGATAACCGTGCGGGAAATATGGCTGCGCACCACGGTAATACCGAGTTCAGGCGCGAAGCTGTATAGTTTGTCTACCCACCAGTCTGTGTCAGCCAGTGCCGTTTCTTTATCGCATTGCAGCTGTTGTGCTATTTCATCCGGTATGGTCAGCCCGGTATGAGGGATACTCAGCACAAGGGGCGCATTGCCCTCGCTGATCTCCAGCCAGTTACTACTCATGCTGACGCTCCGCCGGACTGCGCAGGGTTAAAAATCTCTGCGACCGGTCCTGTAAGGCCCGAACCTGATATAAGCGCAAAGGCGGCTGCCATGTCTTTTGCCATGTAGCGATCATCCTGCAACATGGGGACTTCACTGCGCAGGGTTTGTCTGACGGTTTCCAGATGAGGACTGGTTTTCATGTCACCGTGCAAATCGATGCCCTGTACCGCGATCAACAATTCTATGGCCAGAATATGCTGCAGATTGGTGTTCATACCAGCCAGTCTGCGTGCACCGTGCGCGGCCATTGAAACATGATCTTCCTGATTCGCGCTGGTGGGAATGGAGTCCACACTGGCCGGGAATGCCTGTTGTTTGTTTTCAGATACCAGGGCCGCGGCCGTAACCTGCGGGATCATAAAGCCGGAATTCAGGCCCGGACGGGGCGTCAAAAATGCCGGCAAACCTGACAGCGCCGGGTCAACCAGCATGGCAATACGCCGCTCGCTCAGTGAACCGGTTTCGCACACGGCCATGGCAATCATATCGGCTGCAAAGGCAACCGGTTCGGCGTGAAAATTTCCCCCTGACAGGGCTTCATCCGTATCACTGAAAATGAGGGGGTTATCTGACACACCATTGGCTTCAGTAAGCAGGGTGGTGGCGGCCTGATTCAGTAAGTCAAAAGCGGCACCCATGACCTGGGGCTGACAGCGAAGACAGTAAGGGTCCTGCACTTTCTCGCATTGCAGATGAGAGTCACGGATTGTACTGCCTTCCAGAAGCTCACGCAGCACTGCAGCTACGGTGATTTGGCCCTGGTGACCACGCAAGGCGTGAATGCGTGGATCCATCGGGGCGGTTGAACCTTTGGCCGCATCGGTAGACATGGCACCGGTAATTAGTGCGGTGGCGAAGCCATGTTGTGCGGCGAACAGTCCTGCAAGGGCCTGAGCCGTAGAGTATTGGGTACCATTGAGGAGCGCCAGACCTTCCTTCGGTCCGAGGCTGAGCGGAGTGAGTGAAGCTTTAGCCATGGCGTCAGCGGCAGGCATTTGTTTGCCGTTGACCAGCACATCGCCCAGTCCGATGAGCGCCATAGTCATATGCGATAAAGGCGCAAGATCGCCGGATGCCCCGACTGAGCCTTTTTCCGGTACAACCGGAGTGATCCCTTTATTAAGGAAAGCTTCCAGCAGTTTAACCGTTTCCAGCTTCACACCGGATGCGCCGTGTCCCAGGCTGGCCAGTTTAAGCGCCATCATCAAACGGATAACGTTAACCGGAGCCGGCTCACCCACGCCGGCAGCATGAGAAATGACGATGTTGTGCTGCAGTTGTGCCAGCTGATCATCAGGAATACGGACATTTGCCAGTTTTCCGAAGCCGGTATTAATACCGTATACCGGTTTGTTGCGGGCGATAATGCGCTGTACTGCCTGTTCTGAAGCAATCACCCGGGGTAAAGCATCTTCGTGCAGAACAGCCGGTGCGCCTTCGTAAATCGTACGCCAGTCTTTAAGTGATACCTGACCAGGTTGCATTATTATTGTTGTCATTTTTCCAGTCCTCTGAAGATTCGGCGACGTAAGGGATTAAGTCCGATTTGATAGATAAGGTGTGCCGGTGACGGTGCGTCCCAGCAGGCAAGGTCGCAGTACTTTCCGGCTTCCAGACTGCCGGTCTGAGATTGCTGACCCAACGCAGCGGCGGCATGAAGTGTCATACCACTGAAGGCTTCAGCAACGGTAAGTCCGAAAAGGGTACAGGCCATGTTCATGATAAGTAGTGGTGACGTTACCGGCGATGTACCGGGATTGGCATCTGTAGCAACAGCCATCGGAACATTGTGTTGTCTGAGTAATTCAACCGGTGGCTTCTGCGTTTCTCTCAAACAGTAAAAGGCGCCCGGCAGCAGCACTGCTACGGTGCCGGAAGCGGCCATGGCTTCCACGTCTTTCGCGGTGGCAAATTCAATGTGATCGGCAGACAGCGCCTGATAGTTTGCTGCCAGCGACACGCTGCCATTATCTGACAGTTGTCCGGCATGAAGCTTTACCTTGAGTCCGGCTTGTCTGGCAGTGTCGAAAATCCGGCTGGTTTGATGTGGCGTAAAGGCAATGTGCTCACAAAATGCGTCCACTGCATCAATGTTGCCATCTGCCAGTGCAGCCGGGAACAGCTGTTCACATACATACGACACATAGTCGTCAGCGCGGCCTTTAAATTCCGGCGGTACCACATGCGCGGCCAGCAGTGTGGGGGAGACTGACACTGCCCGGTGCTGCGCCAGTGACCGTGCAACCCGTAACTGCTTAAGTTCAGACTCAATATCCTGTCCGTAACCGGATTTTATCTCTACCGTCGTCACACCCTGTGCAAGCAGACTGTCGAGCCGGGGCAGGGTTTCATCCAGCAGGGTTTGTTCTGATGCGGCGCGGGTTGAGGTGAGCGTAGACATAATGCCGCCACCTTGTGCGGCGATGTCAGCATAACTGGTCCCTTCCAGCCTGGCTTCAAATTCATTGGCACGGCTGCCTGCATACACCAGATGGGTATGACAGTCGATGAGGCCGGGTGTTACCAGCAGGCCCTGTAAGTCAATAACCTGGTCAGACTGATACTGCACAGTGACGGAGGCAGCAGGACCGGCGGCCAGAATTTTGCCATCAGCCATCGCGACGGCACCGTCTTCTGTTATCGCCAGAGGGGCGGCGGGATCGGCCATGGTTACCAGCCTTGCATTCACCCAAATCTTTTCAGCTTGTTGCTTCATGCGCTTGTCTCTGTGGACGCTATTTCAATTTAATATAGCCAACAATTTTTAATATGTATAGTCATATAAATCCAAATATTTATCCATTTCATCGCAATATCTATGTTGCGTCTTGTATTTATTGCCAGCCCCCGATATAACAGAACAATAAAAATAAAATTGCCTGTCACCATTAGTATAAGTATAGACATAAGAGGTAAGCATGAATTCAGTGTTGATTGCGGTGTGCATAATGCTGGCGCTAAGTCTGGCGCGGGTGCACGTAGTTATAGCGCTTATTATCGCGACGTTTGCAGGTGGCCTGCTCAGTGGTCTGGGTACCTTAGGCACGCTGAATAACTTCAACAGCGGACTGGGTGCAGGCGCAACGGTGGCACTGTCGTATGCCTTTCTGGGGGCCTTTGCGGTGGCAATTTCCCGCTCGGGTATTCCTGATCTGCTGGCCGGGCAGGTACTGAAAAAACTTGATAAGAAGCAGGGTGAAAATCCCGCGCTGGCACGGACTGTCCGTTATGGCGTAATGGCTGCTTTGTTAGTGATGGCGGTATGCTCGCAAAACCTCATTCCTATTCATATTGCCTTTATTCCTTTGCTGGTACCGCCTCTGCTGCTGGTCACGCAAAAGCTGAAGCTGGACCGCCGGGCCATTGCCTGCGTGCTGACGTTTGGTTTGATCACCCCGTACATGTTTCTGCCGGTGGGGTTCGGTTCCATTTATCTGAATGACATTCTGCTGGTAAATCTGCAGGAAAGCGGTGCTGATGTGTCCGGTGTATCTGTCATCCGGGCCATGGCATTGCCTGCCCTTGGCATGCTGGCCGGTTTACTGGTTGCTGTGTTTATCAGCTACCGCAAACCGCGGGAATACAGTGATAAAAAGCTGAAACGGGCTGAGCATACAGAGGTGAAATACAGCGGCCGTTCACTGGCGGTGTCAGGTGTTGCCGTGATTACTGCATTTGTGGTGCAACTGATGTTTGACTCTATGGTGCTTGGTGCACTGGTGGGCTTTGTGATCTTCAGTATCAGCGGGGTTATCCGCTGGAAGCAGGCCGATGATGTTTTTGTTGAAGGCATGAAGATGATGGCCAACGTGGGCTTTATCATGATCACAGCGTCCGGGTTCGCGGCAGTGATGCGTGCAACCGGAGATATTCAGTCTCTGGTTGATACCAGTGCGGCGTTGATTGACAACAGCAAGGCGTTAGGCGCGCTGATGATGTTAGTGGTGGGTCTGGTGATCACCCTTGGCGTGGGCTCTTCTTTTTCCACTGTCCCGATTATCGCCGCGATTTTTGTGCCGCTGGCCTTGCAACTGGGTTTTAGTCCGCTGGCCATTGTCACGCTGGTGGGCACGGCAGGTGCACTGGGCGATGCGGGCTCTCCGGCTTCAGATTCCACTTTGGGACCCACTGCCGGACTCAATGCAGATGGTCAGCACAACCATATCTGGGACACGGTTGTACCTACCTTCTTACACTACAATTTACCCTTGCTGGCAGGCGGTTGGGTTGCTGCCATGTTGCTATAGCAGGAAGCCGCAGCCTTTTTAAAGCGTGGCTGCGGTTAACCGAAAGCGGGTGAGAAACGGGCGAGAAGATTATAGGCATCGCCCGGAAATAACTGTCTTACGTAAGTGATCCCTTCGCCGCCACGCCATGTCTGACGCTCCAGTAACAGGCATGCTGTACCTTCTTCAATACCCAGCGCTTCAGCCTGTTCTGCATTGGCTGAAATGGCAGAGATACGGTGCTGGGCTTTACTCCAGGCTACATGTTCAAGCAGCCAGTGACCCGGCGACACATCCTCAAACGTGATGCCTTCAGCCTCAGGGACGGCATTCAGGTTGATGAGACGCATTTCCAGTGCAAAGGGCCGGTTACTTGCCAGATGAAGACAGCGTAATTCCAGTAACGGATTGTCAGCACCCAGTTCCAGTTCTTCCGCTTTCCGTTTCTGCGCGGTGCGTTTGCGCCGTGATAACAGAGAGAAGCCGTATGGCTGCCCCCGGTTAGCGATTTCAGTTTGTATATCAGGAATATCCACAATGACAGACTGAATTTTCGGACGCGCCACAAAAGAGCCGGCGCGACGGCGGCGGTGAATCAATCCTTCATCTACCAGAGAGGTAATGGCTTTGTTTACCGTCATACGGGAACACCCGTAGTTCTCAACAAGCTCATGCTCAAAAGGGATTTTGTAACCCGGAGGCCAGGTGCCCGAGAGGATCTGCTGACGAATGTCGTTGCAGATTGTCTGGTGCAGCGTATCTTTGACCCCTTTTTCCTGCGGTTCTGGCGGCATTACTGAAATACTCTGTTAATAGTCTTAATGAAGGCGCGTTGCGCGTGTTCTCTGCCGGCATGGCGGCCTTCTTTTACTGTAAGCCGGCCATTTACCCACACACAGTCAATCAGGTCTTTATTGTGACAGAAAACCAGTTGCTCGATAATATTATCGTGAGACCTTAGCATATCGGGTAACCCGCTGATTTTCAAAGAAACCATATCGGCACAGGCGCCGGGCTGTAATCCGGGAGCAACGCCCAGTGCCTGAGCGCCGCCGGCAACGCTTTGTTGCCACAAAGACTGACCACAGCGTTCACCTGCATGACGCTGGCTTACATTCCGGTTTTGCAGTTGCAGGCGCTGACCATATTCAAGCAGGCGTAACTCTTCCGGTGCATCAATTTTTACGTTGGAGTCTGAACCCACACCAATGCGGCCGCCGGCTTCCAGGAACGGGTTAAGCGGAAACAGACCATCGCCCAAATTGGCTTCGGTAACAGGGCACAACCCAGCGACAGCTTGTGAACGTGCAATACCGGAAATTTCGGCGTCATCCAGGTGAGTAGCATGCACCAGACACCAGCGCGCATTCACGGGCTGATTGTCCAGCAGCCACTGAACGGGACGGGCGCCGTAATGGGCCAGACAACTGTTCACCTCTTTCATTTGCTCTGCAATGTGAATGTGAACCGGTCCGTTTCCCAGCGACGTTAAAAACTGCAGCTCTTCTCCGGTCACTGCCCGTAAACTGTGAGGGGCTACGCCGGTTACGGCACCGTCTGTAGTCAGCAGCCGGCGTTCAATATGCTCATAGAGTTTACCGAAGTCGTCGGTGCTGTGAATGAACCGTTGCTGTGCAGCTTCCGGTGCCTGACCGCCGAAACCACTGTGCGCATAGAAAACCGGAAGCATTGTGAGGTTGATGCCGGTATCGGTGGCAGCATCGATGATGGCATCACTCATGGCGGCGGGCTGGCCGTACGGTTTACCATCAGGCGCATGGTGAAGGTAATGAAATTCGCCAACACGGGTAAACCCGCTCTCCAGCATTTCAATGTATGCAAGGGTGGCAATTGCAGTAAGGTCGTCCGGTGTGAGTTTTTCCAGAAAGCGGTACATTACCTGCCGCCAGGTCCAGAACGAATCTGCGCCCGGTCCTTTCACTTCTGCAAGCCCTGCCATCCCTCTTTGAAAGGCGTGACTGTGCAGGTTTGGCATGCCGGGAAGCAGCGCATCAATCACAAGATCTGAAGGTTCAGGTCTTGCCGGTGTGATATGACTTATTTTCCCGCCGGCAATACTGATGCGCTGATCCTGATGCCAGCCGTCAGTGAGCAATACATGACGGGCAAAAAGGGTATAGTCAGAAAGCGATGCAGTATGTGATGTCATGGTAGCTACCATTCGGAAGATGATAGATTTATTGTATAGACATAATTTGGGAAAGGAAACAAAAATACCGGCTCAGTCGTCGACAGAGCCGGTTGCATAGTTATGCGTTGTGGCGTTACTTGTACAGGTTGTTGAAGATAAACTTGTACGTGCCGTGTGACTGGGCGCGCCATTGAGGCTGGAAGCCCAGCAGGTACACCTCGCCGTTACCGTAATTCACTTCCATAGCAGCCGCTTTGCCATTTATCGCTTCAGGGTGCAGCAACACACCGCTCAGCAATACATCACCTTCTTCAGGGTAGGAAGACAATATGGTGCCGTCAAAGCCGGGTAACGTATCAAAGGCAGGACCGTGTGAGAACATCACCACCGGGGCATCCGGCAGGCCCTGTGTGGCGGCACTGTCAGCTTCTTTGTTCAGTTCGGTTTGTACCAGTGCACCGGCACAGTAGAAAACGTCACTGCCCACACCGGCGAGGACATTTTTTACCGGCAGTCCCAGTAAGCTGATAGCGGCATCAGACGCCTGGTTGAAGGCAATGAGTTTACCGCCACGGGCAACAAAATCCCGTAATGCCTGTGCACCTTCTGAACCAATGCCTCCGGCATATTTTGCCGGTACAGGATCTTCTGTGGCACCACCGGTACGGTTATACCAGCTGTCGCTCTTGGGTGCACTGAAGCCTTCGGTGATCCAGCTTAAATCGATGTCCGGCAGTACCAGTACATCAATTTTCGACAGTAAATCTCCGGCTTTCATATCGTCGTTGTACAGGGTGACCGGGTTATAACCGTACTGCTCGAATATCCAGCGGGTCCAGCCTTCGTCCATAGACGGTTTCCACGGACGGTAGAGTCCAACTCTCGCTGTTTCTACTGCCTGCGCATTTTCAGGTGCGCGGGAAGTGCCTTGCAGAGTAACATCGTGGGCTGTGGCCAGCGCTTCAGCGCTGTCTTTGTCTATCCCTGAAATAAAGAATGCGGGTTGCTCGTCATGCATTCCGCGGCTTACCGAAGCACCTTTTGCAAGGGCTGCATTAATCAGGGCGAAGCTGGCATTCTGATTCTGAGGAGCAACAAAAACATTACCGCGGCCTTCAATACCGGAGGGCAGATCTACGGTTGTAACAGCTTTCAGTTTCTTCTTGTCGCGGTCAGACAGTTTGGATGTCAGCGCTACTGTATCCACACCCATTTGCAGGGGTAAAGTCCAGCCTGTGGCATCGTAGGGCAGATTTTCCGGAAGGCCGTCTTTATCAACAAAGGTAGCGGGATACGTTTGACGTTCAAACAACTCCTGTACCAGTCCGGCGAACGGCTGATCCATGGGGATAACCCAGCTGCCTGCAGCGACTTTGGTGTCGCCAAATGTAGCGGATTTGCTTACCTGATACACTTCAATCTGCTGGCGCAGCATGACTTCAACCAGTTCACCGGCCTCTGATAAATCGTGTTGCTGAGCCGGAATTATCCAGGCAAAAGGCCCTTCTTCTTTAAAACGGGCGACGGTATCGCGACCTGACTGATAGCGGTCATACAAGATTTGCTCGCGGTAGCGTGATGCAGTATCCAGCGTAGAAAGTGAGGCCACTTCCATATAGTGTACGGCATCATCCAGCGTCCATTTGCCGCCTTTCCACGGAGACGGATACATCACCTGAGGCTTCAGATCTTTGCGGTTATCCGGAAAGTCTTTGGCATCGTATTCCCAGGGCGTGGCGTAAAGGTGAAGAGCCGTTTCCGTGAAATAGGAAATAGTGTGGCGGAAGGCGTGGGTGTAATCCAGAAAGCCCGGGAACCAGTTATCAAACCGGGCCTGCGCGATAGCTCCCGGTAACTGCTGGTGCTCGAACTCGCCAATCATGTGCATGCCAATCAGGCTGGTCCAGTGTCGTACCAGCGGGTCGATATTTTCTGAAATAGGATCTGAAAACGGCGGTACCCAAATCCGGGCAGGGAAGGGCGCTTTCTGGTGCTGGGAATAGAAAATCGCCGGCGCATTCTCCTGAACCTGAGCGGTGACAGAGCGGCTTTCTGTCATATTCAGCATATAGCCGTCGCGGTTGTTGTCGTGGCCGACGTACTCCTGATACAACCACGGCATGGGGCTGGTTTCGTGCTCTGTTCCGGTGTTCTGGCGATACCAGTCAACCACCATGTCCTGTCCGTCCGGGTTCAGTGTTGGCCATAAAACCAGAATCACATCGTCAAGGATGCGGCTGATTTTCGGGTCGCCCGGGGTCACCATGGTATGAGCCAGTTTGATAGGGAGCTGATGGTCAGCCACTTCAGAGGCGTGCATGCCGCCATCAATATGAACGATAATTTTTGACGTGGCAGCCAGTTTCCGGGCTTCCTCATCCGTCAGATCTCTGGAGTCAGCCAGCCTGCGGGAAATGGCTTTATACTCTTCCCACTTCGCCAGGTTTTCCGGTGTGGAGATGATGGCGTATTCGAAGGTTTTACCTTGCGTGGTTTTACCCGCCGTGAACATCTGCATTTTATCCGTGCTGTCTGCCAGCGCATGAAAATACTTCAGTGAATCTTCGTAATTCGCCAGATAAAAATCATCACCCGGCGCGTGCCCCAGCACATCAACCGGAGCCGGTATGGCATCGTTTTGTGCCAGTACCGGCGCAGAGGTGCCAAGCAGGCCACTGATCATCAAACCCAGAGCCAGCTTTCTAAAGGACTTAACGGACTTTGCTGTGAAAAACGCCCCGTTGGAAATAGTCATATTTGTTCCTTTTTTAATGTTGTTATCCGGCAACCGCACTGTAGTGCCATTGCCTGAGTGTCCGTCAGAAGAAGTCTTTACGTATGGTTATACCAACTGTTCCGGGTTGAGCGCTACTGGCAAACACATTGGGATATGATGAACTGCCGCTGATATACATGTGTGGCTTTCATTATCGCATCCTTATGCAGGTGGTATTTTAATAGGTCTATACATTTAAGGATTGCGGGTGCAATAACTCTGCCTTTAATACTTTTGTATAGTGTGAGTATCCTATTTATCGCGTTGAATTTCGTAATTATGAGGATGGCTTTACTAATATTTCAGTTAAAGTGCAGCGGGGTTTTCAGTTTCTATAGATATATACAAGATATTTTCCGGTGAATAAATATGCTATTTAGCTGAATGTTGAGCGTGGAGAGTGCAACTTGCACTAATGTTGGGCGGAGGGGCTTACGGCGGGAAAACACTGAGGCGCGGTACTAACCACACGCCTCAACAATCATGACATCCACGCCATGCTGCCTGATACGTTGCACGGCTTCAGGATTGGCCTGGCTGTCTGTGATCACAATGTCTACTTCCTCCAGGCCACAGAACAGCAGGTTGCCCTTCACACCGATTTTGGTGCTGTCAGCCAGTACCACCAGCTTGTCAGCCCGTTTGCGAAGTTTCTGTTCTGCGAGAATTAGCAGCGGGTCGGTTTCCATGATGCCAAATTCGCTGACCCCGGGTGACCCCATGAACATCATGCTGCCCCGGTATTTTTGCGTCGTATCGTTTTCAAACGAGCTGAGAATAATGCTCTGGTGGCGGTAAACCTGTCCGCCGGGCAGGGCAACCTGATTCTGGCTGCTTTCCAGCAGTTCGTGGGCAAGAATGAATGAGTTAGTCAGGATGTTCAGTTTTCTGTCCGCCAGGAACTCGGCCATCATAAAGGTCGATGTACCGCCGTTTATAATGATGGCCTCACCGTCCTGAACGAGCTGGGTGGCTGCTTTGGCAATCATCCGCTTAGTGTTCGCATTACGGCTTCTGTCCTGTGCAAAAATGCTGGCAGAGAGCCCGGGTTTGCTGTCCCGTACCGCATTCTCTTTTACCTGCGCACCGCCACGAATTTTGCGAATTTTGTCCAGTGCCGCCAGCTTGACTAAATCCCGGCGGATGGTGGCTTCTGACGATTTTAACTGTGAGCAGAGATCTTTCACGCTGAGAAATTCGGTTTCATCCAGAGCGCTGATGATCAGTTGATGCCGTTGTTTTTCAAGCATGTGCGGTCTTCTTATTTTTCCGTCAATAACAAGGGGCAACGAACCCCGGTTTATCCTGCCGTTTCCGGACGGGCAGTGGTTTCTGTGTCGTGGAGCCGGTTTAAAGCCTCTGTGAAAGCGGATTCCGGCACAATGGCTCCCGGAAACCGGATAATGGTGGACGCCACGTCAGCCCCCTGCTGCGCGGCCTGACGGACGCTTTTTCCGTCGAGACGTGCTGCCAGATAGCCGCCGGTAAATCCGTCACCCGCCGAGGTGGTATCGACAACATGGGCTACCGGTGTCACGGGAATGGTCACCATGGTTTCATTAAACAGCACGCGTATCTTGTCGGTTCCGTTCTTCGCAACAACTTCTTTCACGCCCCAGTCAGCTACAATATCCATCACATCAAAACAGTCTTTGTGACCGAAAAGCAGTTTGTGTTCATCCATGCCGGGAAAGGCGATATCAGCAATATGGTAAGCCCGTCGGGTCCATACTGCGGCTTCATCAACAGATGCCCACAGTTGCGGCCGGTAGTTAGGATCAAACGCTACTCTGATACCGTTTTCTCTTGCCTGATGCAGCCAGTCGAACAATAAAGCCCGTTGGGTTTCATCCAGCACTGCCAGTGTAATTCCGCTCAGGTAAATTAAATCTGCCTGCGGTAGAGGCGATGGTTCTGACCCGGCAAGGGTTTGCTGCCACAGCGTTACCCATTCCCTTGCTGCCGCGTCATTGCGCCAGTACTGAAAGCTTCTTTCTCCACTGGCGTCGGTATGAATGGCATAGAGTCCCGGCCCCTTTTCGGGGTGTGTGAGTATGAAGCCGGTGTTGATGCCTTCCTCACCCATGGCCTGTTTCATTGCTACACTAAACGGATCCTGCCCCACAGCGGTGAGCATGCTCACCTCGCAGTCGGGCAGGCAGCGCTTGAGATATACCGCCGTGTTGTAAACATCGCCGGCAAAACTCTGCCTGAACAATCCGGGTTCCGCGCGGGATAATTCCACCATCACTTCGCCGGCAAGCAGGCAGCGTGGCATGGTTGTATTAAAAAGCGAATCTGCTGTCACAGGCACCGACCTAATTGCTTACCCGTTCAAGCTGATAGGCATCTTTATAGATGCCTCTGGCTGCTTCTTTAACCATTTCAGCCACTTTAGGCACGGCTGTTTTGGGAAATACAGCGGCCGGTGCGGTGATACCCACCGATGCCACTACGGTGCCCAGACTATTGCGCACAGGAACAGCAACACAACGTACGTCCTTGTTATATTCTCTTTCGTCAACGGCATAGCCTAATGCCCGGACCCGGTTAAGCTCTTTGCGCAAATCGGCGATGTTAGTGATGGTAAACGGCGTATGCTGTTCCATAGGATGTTCGGCCAGCAACAGTTCCAGATTGTCGTAATACAAAAACGCCAGAAATACCTTTCCTGTTGAAGAACAGTGCATTTGGGCTTCTACGCCCGGGCGTTTGGATACCATTAACGGATTCGGGCTGTCGAACACTTCGACGATCAGCGCTTTACCGTGATTCGGTACAGCCAGATGCGCAGTATGACCGGAGCGCAGGGCCAGGCGCTGAATATGGGGAATGGCCATTTGCTGCATGCGATCTGAGTGAATGATTTGCAGACCCAACTGCATCAGATTGGCACCACAGAAGTAAATTTTGCCGCGCTTTTCCAGCATCTCTTCAGCAACCAGCGTACGCAGTAAACGGAAAACCGTGGTTCTTGGCAGATCCAGTGCAGCTTCCAGTTCCTGCATGGTCATGCCGCGATCTCTGCTGGCCAGCAAGCGGAAAACTTCGCAGGCATGCACCACACTGGGTATCAAATATCGTTCTGTCATAACTGTGTCCTTTTTTGCTATGTAGCTAACCTTTATTCGCTGCCGGAAGGGAACTGCCAATCCCGCCCGGTACGGGTTACCGGGCTAAGAATCCGCCATCCACGGCCAGAATGTGTCCGTTGATGTAATTGCTCGCTGCGCTGGCAAGAAAAACGGCTGCCCCCTGTAAGTCCTGCGCCTCGCCCCAGCGGTTAGCAGGAATACGCTTGAGAATTTCAGTGCTGCGGTTTTCATCATCCTGCAGGGCCTGAGTATTGTCGGTACGGATGTAGCCCGGTGCGATGGCATTAACCTGCACATTATGCGCGCCCCATTCATTGGCCAGCGCTTTGGTTAAACCGGCAATGGCGTGTTTGCTGGCGGTATAGGCAGGAACCGTTATGCCTCCGCTGTAGCTCAGCATCGATGCAATATTGATAATTTTCCCCGACTGGCGCTCTACCATGGTTTTGCCGATGGCTTGCGACAAAATAAATGCAGAATCAATATTCACCCGCATCACTTCCTGCCATTTATCCAGCGGAAAATCAGTTGCCGGTGCCCGGAAAATCGTTCCGCCGTTATTGAGCAGAATATCCACGCCCCCATACACGGATAACGCTTCTTCAGCGAGGGCTTGTGTTGCATCAACGTCACTTAAATTGGCTGACAATGCGGTGGCTTCGCCACCGTTATCGCGGATTTGGGCAACAGTATCGTCACACCCGCCGGCGCGGCTGCTGGCACAGATCACTCTGGCGCCTGCACTGGAAAGCCCGCTGGCGAGGGCCTGACCTATTCCACGGCTCGCGCCTGTCACCAGGGCTGTTTTGTTCGTTAGATCAAATGAAACAGACATAACCGGTTTCCTTAAGGTTGTTGTGCTCTGGCCACTTCTACGGCGTAAACGTGCACCGGGCCATGCATATTGGAACGGAAGACCACCCACTTGTTATCAGGGGTAAAGGTAACGTTAGGTTCAAGGCGGTAGTCGTGGTCAGCCATATTGACCAGACGCTCTGCCTGTAAGGTTGCCGGTTTAATCAATGACGCTGCATCAGGGGCACTGATCCCGGCCACATCGTTTATTGGTTCATCCCTGAACAGATAAATCCATTTACCGTCTTTGGCTCTGGCAACCATTTCTTCATCGCCACCGTCACCGGCAAACAGCTTGCCGTCGGGGGAAATGTTGAAATGCACTGACCAGTAGTCCCTTGGCATGTGCCGCCAGATACGCTCTCCTGAGGAAAGATCGACACTGGCTAACCAGAACACTTCCCCGCGGGGTGTTTGTAAGTCGTAGAAAATACGGCTACCGCTGTGGTCAAAGAACTCATGACCGGCAATTTCCATATTCATGCTGCGGGTGTGCATTTTTTGAATATGGCTGCCATCCACATTCATCGTCCAGATGCGATCCACTTTATGCCAGGGGCCTTCATGGCAGAACATGATTTTGTCCGGGTCAGCGGGGGAGAACTGAATGTGATTCAGCCAGTCAGTGGCTTTATGTATGGTTCGTTGTTCGCCGGTTTGGGTATCCACCACAAACATTTCCATGGGAATACGTGCTTCCAGCCGCTCGTTAATGCGCACTTCTTTGGCTTCTGCAAAGGTCAGCGGTTTGCCATCTTTACCGGTCGCTTCATAGCGTGCTTCGAAACGGGCGTGGCGGGGACCGGATTCAATGCTGTATTCGCGCTCTGCAAATGCACCAATGAGCAGGCTTTCATCCTTATTGATGGAATGAATTTTTCCCCGCGGTACGGTGGCAACATGCCGTACCCGGCCATTGTCTATATTGATAGCCAGAACTTCTGTGGGCTGTTGCAGCTCATTTTTTGCAACGACTTCACCACTTCCTGCGCCTTCTATACGGGTCACATATACATCACGGCTGGCAGGGCCCATGAACAATATGCCCGCGTCAGGGTCTTCAAACAGTCGCTTAACAGTCCCGTCTTTCAGATTAACAACGGCGATTCCTTTGGGGTTATCCACCGAAATAACCATGCTGTTGCCATCTGCGCTGTAGGCATTTTGATGAAAGTACAGCGAGCGGGACCCGGGTTCTTCTGACAGGCGTATTACCCGGTGGCCGGTGTCTTTATCAATCCATGATTTAGGAATGTCTTCAGCATTGACTGCCGGAGACAAAGCCCCGGCCATCAGGGCAACCGCTGCGGTGAGCAATGTTTTACACATTGGCATTTTCATGACGACTCCCCGCTGATGAACTGTTGTCCTGTGCAATACCAACCGTGTTATTACCCCACAAGTCGCGGTAAGCGAAGCCTGATAAGTCTTCGACAATGGCTTTGTTTTCTTCGCTTGTCGGTGTGGTTGCTCCGCGCTTTAAGTGCTCAATTTCGTTCATCAGCACTTCGTGGGTTTCTTTGGATAACTTAAATTTAGTCGAGACCCAAAAGCCGAAAATAAGTACTACTACCGGGCCAATGGCGAGCATCAGGACGATGGTGGAAATAGCCTGGTTGCTTTGGGTTTCTGCACCGGAAATAAAGCCGCCGGCTTCCAGAATAATACCCACTGACATCACTGCAACGGCCTGGGTTGCTTTACGGATAAAGGTCATCACGCCGGCAAAACTGCCCTCACGGCGTCGGGCGGTCACAATCTGGTCCACATCAGCCATGTAATTGTATGTGTTCCAGGGAATGTAGTTCAGTGCTCCCCGGCCTAGTCCGGCAACAATGACGCCCAGCATCAGCCACATGAAGTTGAAGTTATCGGTGGTGATATACATGGCAACCAGAGACACAATGGCAATGATGTAAAGCAAAATGGCAACCCGGTAACTGGGGGCGGGACCAAATTTCATCACCATGGGGATCGCGACTGCGACGGCAAAGAGCTGTGCAACATAGGTTACGGCCATCATTTCTGATGCAATGACCACAGAGCCGCCTATAGCGAAAACTACGAAATACGTGAACACGGCATTAAATACGTCCTGACTGATGTAACCACCCAGATACATCCCCAGGTGGAGCCTGAAGGCACGGATTTTCATAGTGGAGGTAAGGTTGGTGTACAGCGCTTTAAGCGTGCCGGAAACCGTCCAGCCTTTGCCTTTGGTCAGCTCCTGCTCTCCGACTTCTTTGACGTCACGTTCCCAGGTGAAAAGCCATACGGTGAACACAACCACCATAAACAGCACGGAGAAAATGACACCCATGATTAAGAAGGTGGAGGCTGACTCTTTGCCGCCAACTGCACTGACTATCCAGCTTGGCAGAATGCCGGCCAGGATGGCTGACACCTGACCCGTCAGGATGCGGGCACCGGCCAGTTTAGCCTTTTTCTTATAGTCATCTGTCATTTCTGCAGCAAGGGTTTCATAAGGAATGATGACCGCCGCGTAGACCAGCTCGAAGAAGACATACGTCACGAGGTAGTACAGATAATGCTGACCACTTACCCACATCAATGCAAAGCTGGGTAACAGAGGAATGGAGAAGATAAGAAATACCCGGCGTCGCCCAAAACGACGCCCCAGTTTAGTATTGCCTAATCCATCAGAAATATGACCAATAAGCGGGCTCGCCACTGCATCGAGTATACGGGCGATGGCGAAAATACTGGCGGCCTGAACGGCTGACAAGCCGCAGAATGTGGTATAGAAAAATAATATCCAGCCACTTATCACGGCCATGGAGCCGGCCCCGAGAATATCATTGAGGCCGTATGCTACGTAGTTTACCGGTTTGAGCTCGCGTCGTGCCATGGTGCGCTCCTCCTTGATTAAATCAATCAGATGTATGCGTTCATGTACTCAACGAGTGCCAGAATCGCCATGGACTGGCCGTAAGGCATCGACGTCAGCGGAATATCCTTGTAGCCCTGTAAGGTGTCAAACACCGGCGTACCAAAGGAGACCTGCTGTAACTCGCCGGTTTCATCGATGTTTTCAAGCACAGCTTTAATGGCTTTTTCTGCACAAGGACGGTATTCATCGCTGATGTAGCCTTTGCGTACCGCTTTTAAGATGCCGTATGCGAAACCGGCTGCGGCAGATGCTTCAAGGTAAGAAGTAGGGTCATCCAGTAGTGTGTGCCACAAACCGCTTTCATGCTGCGTTTCAACCAGCGCTTTGACCTGAGCCTCAAGGGTTTCAATCAAAAACAATCGCAGTGCGTCGGTTTCAGGGAGATCCAACAGCTCTATAAACTCAGGAATGGCAATGGTGACCCAGCAATTACCACGGGCCCACAGTGCGTCAGCGAAGTTGTGACGGCCGTCGAATGTCCAGCCGTGGAACCATAGTCCGGTTTTACGATCAGCCAGGTATTTGGTGTGTACCATAAACTGGCGCTTAGCTTCTTCAACATAGTGAGGTCGGTCGAGTAACAAGCCGATTTTTGCCAGCGGCATAACACTCATCATCAGCGTGTCATCCCACATTTGCTGGTAGTTTACCGAGTTGAAAACAATATGCTGAATACCATTTTCCTCAGTGCGTGGAATACCATCCATGATCCACTCTGCCCACACATCCAGATACGGCAGGTAGCTGCGGTTGCCCGTGCGTTCCTGCATGTATGCCAGTGTCAGGAACGGCGACATGGTGTTGACGTTTTTCGTGGGAGTGCCTTCTGCAAAGCGGTTAGCAAACCAGTCTTCTATAATTTCACGGGCCTTATCGTCGCCGGTGATATCCCAATATTTAAGCAAGCCATATAAACCAATGCCGTGGGTCCATTCCCAGTCATTCCAGCCTTTGGTGTCTATCACTCTGCCGTCTTCCAGCTTTAGCAAGAATTCTCCGGTTTCATCGGTGATGTTCACCAGATTATCGATGAGTTTGTCTATGTTCTGCCGGACGGTGGAATACGCGATGTCGTTAACTAATGCAGGCATGATAAGTCCTTCTTTAAAACCAAACGGGTAACGGCGTTACCGAAATAATCAATTTCAATCACGTTACCTCGATTTACATTGGCTTAACATCGAAATGTTAAAATATGTGACATTAATTTCACATTTGAAACAGAGGGTTCAGCGAAGTGAAATCAAAAAAGGAAGGACGTTGAAAAAAGGGCGGCAAAACTGCCGCCCGAAGGGTAGGTTTGACTGACACAAACCTTTTCCACACACTGTTGCGCTTTACCGGTGAAAGCGCGTCATTCTATGAAAGTGCTGACTTCACCAGCGCCAGATTCTGAATAGCGGCCAGGCCCCACTGGGCGGCATCATTTGTCGATACCCAGGCGGCTTCATCAACGGGGTTTAGCACATCAGGACCCGTTACCCGGGTTGTGCCAATGGATTTCTCTCCTCCCCATTCCTGCCTGAATTCTTTCCAGGCGCGTCTGGCCAGTTCAGGATCATTTTCCTGCGCAGCCACATAGGCGGTTAACCGCGAGTGGGCCACGGTAAGACTGTTGCCGCGCATCACTTTCCCCAGCGCAGCTTCCTGCTCTTCATCCGGCGCGCTGTAAAGCCGGCCGTATTTAAGCCAGGCTTCCCGGTAAGCCGGAATATCGATGAGCTGATTTAGTTCTGTGGACATTTCGATGAGGCCGAACACTGAACTTAAATGAGACAGGGTTGGGTCAGCTTCAGGGTAGGGTACTAACGCCTGTTTCTCAGGATCATACCCAAATGCTCCGGCGAAAAAGCCCTGAGGGTGATTGCCGATGACTGTCATGGCATCCGCAAGACGTGCTCTGTACTTATCATCGCCGGTACGCTCCCATGCAGTCAGCCAGTTTGCGGCGGCAGAGCCCCAGTCTGTGCCGGCTCCCATTTTCGCCAGGCCGGGGATCGGGTTTGTCCTTTCTACCTTGCGGGTGGGGTTGAGCACGGCCAGCGCTTTATCTGCATCCGTCACTTCGCTGAGCACATCACCTGTGCGGTCATCGCCGGTAATGAAATAATGAAAACGGCGATAAGACGCGGTGCTGATCCGCATTTGCTTGGCACTGCATCCCCAGTGCTGCACATTGTGACGGGTGCCTAATCCTTTAAAGCGGCCTGCGTGATAAATGTCCACATCACGGTTATGGCGGGTCATTCTTTCAGCCAGATGGAAGGTGGTGGGATCGCCGGTGCGGAGGAAGGAGTACCAGAGCCACAGGTCCGGCGAGAGCTCTGAGTTATCCCAGGCATATCCGCCTATGTCATAGCGCCACACGTGCCGGTCGCTGTCGTAGGTATGCATAATGTCGCCGTAGTTCCAGAATCCGTACCAGTGACGTTGCTCCACTTGCCCGGCATAATATTCCACTTGCCAGGCCAGGCGATCTTCAATTTTCTTCATGGCAGGGGTTGATGAGTCCGGTAGGCTCCAGGAGCCGCCGAATACGTTGGCTGCCAGGTAGTCCTGCGGTGCGGCAATCAGTCTGGCCGGTTCGCGAATTGCCGCTGCCATATCAATAGTTTGCTGGCGGGATGGCGTACTGCCGGTTACGGCCAGAGTAAACTCTGTGGTGCGCGCAATACCATGAGCATCGCCGAATCCGGGCTCATAGTCTTCGTAAATAATATTCAGGGCATCGAGTTGTTTGTCGTAGGTATCCTGACCCATGCCGTCATGGTAAAAACGTAAATCCATCGCGGGGGCTTCAGGAGAGTAGAACCAGATAGTGGCAGAGGATTCATCCTGACCGGTGTCCCGCAAATCAATTTGCACCGGGTGTAATTGCCAGAAATCCCGCATGCCAAACAGGATCCCGCCGGACACGCCTCCCAGGTAGCCGACGCCGCTGGCACGATGCCCCTGATCTGAACCAATCCAGCCATGCCCGGCTTTGGTACGTTTGCGGATTTCGAAACCGTTTGCCGTTGTCTGGGTAAGGGTGACATCGTTCCACACGGGAATGTAATGCAAACGGCTGGTTACCCGTTCATCCCACTCTGACTCAGGTGGCAGAGCTATACCTTCAATTTGCGCTTTCCGGACCGCTTCACCCGGGTCACGGCGCAGCCCGGTGATGCCTCTTACCGCCTCGCCCCACAAACCGTTGTCTGCGCCCACTAAGCGAACGTGGCGGTTGTAAAGCTCGTCTCTTTGCACCACGTTAAACCTGAGACCTAAACCACTGATAAAGTCGGATTCTGCATCTCCGTCGAAGATAAATGAATGGGTGAGTTGTACGGTTTCACCGCCTGCATAAGCATACATGCGTAACGTGAAAGGTAGCCAGTCACGTTGTGATGCAGTGCGGTTTATGCCGGTTACTTTAATTACCGCCCGCACCGGACCGTTTTGTTCCACAACGACCTGTTGAATTTGAGATTCAAAATGCTCATTGGTGGCGTCGTTATCAGGCGACGCTTTTCGCATTCCCACCAGTTTGGCGTCTTTCCCCGTTACTTTGCCATCGCGGGAGAGCGTGCTGATTAACGACGAACCTTTTTTGGGAACAGAAAACTGTATGACACCGGTGTTTACATTGATGTGCTGATTCGATTCATCAACGGATACCGCCTTAGCAGGCGTGGCGGGTTTACTTTTCACTATTTTACACGCATCACCGCATCGGGCGTCTGCCGGAATAGCATGCGCAGTCCACTTAACCGAGCCATCGGGCCAGTAAGCGGTGGGCCAGGACTGCAGCGGGAGCTGCGTGCCTGATTCATGAACCATCGACAACGGCGTTTCAGCTTGTAATTCGCCGCGGGGCCAGGGATAGCCAAACGTGGTGCCCGGTTGATAAGCGGGTTGTTCTCCCTCCAGCCAGCTCAGTGCTCCGGGCAGTCGCGTTACCGGCTTTATTGCCTGTTGCCCTGCTGCCTGTCCCGCTACCGTTGAAGCACAACCTGTTGCTGACAATGCAAAAGGTACGGACGCCGCCATACTGCTGTTAACGATGAATTGCCGTCTGTCCATGAGATTCCTTTTATACCAAATCTGAAACTAAAAATATTAACCGCTTGTTAATCTTTGTTTAACTTCTATCATACGAGAACGAAAATAACACTATTTGACCGGTTGTGATTGCCAGTGAATCGTCAAAGAGTTTCACATTTGAAAAATAGTGTTATGGCACACGGAGGGAGTATGGTTTCAGTCAGAACGTATTTTGCTGCAGGCGCTTTATTTTTTCTGGCCTGTGGCTGTAGTGGTAATGCATCACCGGGGATGACTGCCAGTGCACAGGTGGTGGAAGAAAAATGGACAAAAGGCGACATTATTTATCAAAATCCGTTATCCCGGGAGGTGGATATGGCGGGCTGGCGTATGGAAGGCCCGGGCCGGGCAGCCTTTCAGAATGGTTGGATGCAAATGTGGTCGCCCGACGAAGCAGGTCACCATGTGTTCTGGATGCCTGAGACGTTGCCTGACAGTTTCATTGCAGAGTGGAATGCGCAGGCGCTGAAAACCGATGCGGGACTGGTTATCGTGTTTTTTGCCGCAAAAGGTATAAATGGTGAAGATATTTTTGATGCAAGCCTTACTCCGAGGGATGGCACATTCACTCAATATACCAACGGGGATATTCGCAGTTACCATATTTCTTATTACGCGAACGCTGCGCACAATCCGGCAAGGGGGCACGCTAACCTGCGAAAAAACAACACATTCTCGTTACTGCAACAAGGTGAGCCCGGCATAGCGGCAACAGAGACCCGCATCAATCATATTCGCTTAGTGAAACATAAGAATCATATTCAACTTTCAATCAACGGGCGCACCGTTATCGATTACACCGATGATATGCCGGTGGTGGACGGTATCGACACCGGCCCGCCGTTACAGGGCGGGAAACTCGGCATCCGGCAAATGCAGTGGACAAAGTTTCAGTACCGCGATTTGAAAATTTGGGCGCTAAAAGGAGCTGGCCATGGGGAATAACAATAAACAAAGTCTTTCCCGGCGGGACTTCCTGCTCGCATCATCGTCAGCAGCCTTGCTGGCTGCATGTCAGCAATCTTCAGTTATCAACTCATCACGGGCCGGTATGAATACGCAGTCGTTTAAGACCAATACGCCTTTTGCTATGCCGGATATCATTGTTCCCGACTTTGCTCATACGCCGGAGTTTGATATCCGCGCCTTTGGTGCCATCGCGGGTGATAAGCACGCCAACAACCGGGCGATCGCAAGTGCAATTGATGCCGCTCATCAGGCTGGTGGCGGGCGGGTGATTATTCCTCAGGGTGAGTGGGTGTGCGGTAAAATCCATTTAAAAAGCTTTGTGAATTTGCACGTCCGGAAAGGTGCTCAGCTTACTTTTTCAGGGGATCCGAAAGATTACTTACCCGCTGTAAAAACATCCTGGGAAGGCATGGAGTGTTATAACTACTCGCCGCTTATTTACGCTTACGGATGCGAGTACATTGCGCTTAGCGGTGAAGGCAAGCTTTTTGCCAACCTGGATACCTGGAAAATTTGGTATAAGCGTCCGCCTGAACATATGCAGGCGCTGGCCAACCTTTATCATATGGCAGCGAAAGGAGAGCCGGTGGAAGCGCGCAAAATGGATTATGAAGGTGCCAACCTGCGTCCTCACTTCGTGCATTTCAATCGTTGTAAACACGTGCTGATAGAAGATATTGATATCGAAAACAGCCCGTTCTGGGTACTGCATCCTTACATGAGTGAGCATGTTGTTATCCGCGGCGTTTCAGTAAAAGCGCACGGGCACAATAATGACGGCGTTGACCCTGAAATGACACAGAATCTGCTGATTGAACATTGTGAGTTTGACCAGGGGGATGATGCTATAGCCATTAAGGCTGGCAGAAATCAGGACGCCTGGCGCTTAAACATGCCGTGCAAAAACGTGGTTATCCGGCATTGCCGGATAAAGCGGGCTCATCAGCTAATCGCCATAGGCAGTGAATTATCCGGTGGCATTGAAAATGTGTTTGTTGATGATTGCCATTTTGAAGGCGGCGCAGCGTTTAAGTATGAAGGCACGGGCAATCTGGTGCTGGTTAAAACCAATGAGCGCAGAGGAGGTTATGTACGAAATATAGTGGTACAGAATATCATCGCACCTGCCATCAACGGCGGCGCACTGACCATAGCCACAGATGTACTGTATCAGTGGAAAGATCTTGTACCCACTTACGAGCGCAAACTGACGACTATCTCCGGCATTCATTTGCAGAACGTCCGGGTGGGCAAAGCCGGGTATGTGTGTAAGATAGAAGGCCAGGCAGAAATGCCCGTCAGCAACGTCACACTCAGCAATGTGGTTGCAGAAAACACCCGCGAAGAGGCGGTTCAGAATAGCAATGTAAATGGATTTTCATGGCAAAACTCACAAAATTAAATGCTTTACTCATTATGCTGGCGGTTTCTTTTGCCAGTCACGCAAACAATGAGCTGCAAGCGCTCGGGTTAAAGATAGACGGGATCGCATCGGGCATGATAAGTCCCGGCGGCCCCGGTTGCTCTGTTGGCGTCATTCAAAACAGGCAATTCTTGTTTAAAAAAAGCTATGGTATGGCTAACGTTGAACATTCCGTTGAATTAACTTCCACGTCAAAACACAGAATGGCGTCTGTCTCTAAACAATTCACGGCCTTTGCTGTTTTACTGCTTGAGGACGACGGTTCGATAGCGTTGAGTGATGACATAAGAAAATACCTGCCCGGACTCCATGAGTACCAACACACAGTAACAATCAATGCCATGCTGGGCCATTTTGCCGGTATGGGAGATTACGACACGCTTAAAACATTGCTATCAGAACCGTTGTTGTCTTCAGCAGGTAACGCATTTCGCCTGGGCGACGAGGATTATTTATCCAATGATGAATATTACGAAATGCTCAAAAGCTTGCCTTTATTGATCGCACCGGAAAAGGAACAGCGATACAGCAACTTTGCATACAATATTCTGACTTTACTGGTTGAAAGAGTGAGTGGAATGTCTTTCAGATCATTCACCCAAAAGCGGATTTTTGATCCTTTAGGTATGCACGATACCTTTTTTGCAGATGACAAGCGTGAGGTGATTGGAAACCGGGCGTATGGATACCGCATGGATGCAAAGAACAGCAGACCGGAGGTTTTCATGACTAACCTCTATATCACAGGTGATGGCGGGCTGTTTACAACACTGGATGATATGTTGCTATGGGACAACCATTTTTCAGACCCAAAACTGGGAAAAGACCCTGAAGGACTTGTGAATCTGATGAATACGCCTAACGGCGATTTTCCCGATACAGAGGAGGGAAAATGGTATTACGCGAACGGACAATATACCGATGGTCGTTTTTTCTTTCATAATGGAGGATGGTTAGGCACCAGTACCAGTTACATTCGCAGGCCTGACACCAATACGTCGGTTGTTGCGATGTGCAACAGTTCTTCCCTCGACGCGAATGCGCTCTCTTATCCCATGTTCCAAATCTTGTCAGATTCAGGTTTGTGGGAAGGAGAAGATGCTTCTGTTTATTGAATCTTTATTCTTCTGCTTTTCCAAAAAAGGTTGTTTAAAGTGCAGTCACGAAGATTGTTTCTGCACTCTGCGGATCCCTATCAATTTTGAGGGCTGAATAGCCGCATCGGGTATGCTCTTGACTCGTCTTCTGAAACTATCACAATTCCTTCTCTCTCGTTTATGGCACCGTCATAGTTGAAAGGGAACACTCCGAAGGCTAATAAGCCGTGATAATCAAGGTCTTCATAGCAAGATTCGACCTTGATAGATACGTTAAAAAGAGCATTGATTCCGGCAACAGGTTCGACATTTCCGGAATAAAGACAGCCAACACTATTGGAGCCGCTGATCATACCGTCGTCGTCGATGGCAACAGAGAGGGTGTAAGTAGAAAACTCATCTGTCGACGTCCTCGAATAATTACCTGCGATGTCCCTGAGAGAAATTGTATCCTGTGCGACAAGCTTCGTAGCTGAGAACTCAATAACCGAACCTGACAGATGGGCTACTCCATCGAGCTTTCCATCGTCAGCACTTGCCTGCACGGAACCATATCGCGTCATACCGTCTCTGGGATAGTACATAGTATCTTCAGAGGTAAATTCATTACTGCTGACAACCCCGTTAGAGAGAAACATATTGAGGGACTCTTCAGCAAACAGAACTGCAGTCCCTCCGGGGGCAATTGCCAATACTACGTTTTCCTGGTCACCTTCAACTGTCGTTGCCTGACCAAACCAGATGCCAGTCACATCATCAGTTTGTTCTGCGTCAACATTATCACTGTTATCGCTGCATGCAGCCAGACATAATGTGCATGCAATAGCAGTGACCAGAATTAAAGACTTTAAAAACGCACCTGTCGTTGAATGTGCATTTTTGAATTGAGAATTGAGGCTTATTTTCAATTTAACTTTCCTTGTCGCTTTTCTTCCTTAGAAAAAAGTAACATTAACCAGCGACATTGAATAGGTGAGTTCTCCTATATATGAACGGGTTACTGACTATTCGGTAGAGGTATCAATACTTCACCAATATACTCATCACTCAGCCGGGGTCAAAAACTCATAAAAACCGGCAACACCGGCTTCAAGAAAACTGTCTACCGGGCCGAATTCTTCTTCGCCTGAAAGGTAAAGCGCTTCACGACCTTTTTCCAGCAGTGTGCAGGCTACTTCATCTTCTTCAGCGGTTTCCATGTAGGCGTTTTTCTCTGCCGTGAAGTATTCCGGCGATTTTGCGTGGAATGTTTTCGGATAATAAAACTCTACGTGGTTAGTACAGTGTCGCGGACCGTCCGGATATACAGTGCTGACAACCAGTACTTCGGGATACCACTCAATCATGATGTTGGGATAGATAAAGCACCAAATCGCACCGTACCGGGGGAGGTTGCCGGCGAAGCGCTCAGCCAGCGCATCCTGAAAATGGCGGTAGCAAGGTGTTGTTGCTTTCAGTAAATCCTGTCCCAGTCCCACTTTCTGAACTGAGAAATCATTGCCAAATTCCCATTGCAGGTCATCGGCTTTCACGTACTGTTTTAAACCCGGGTGCATAGAGAATACGTGGTAATTTTCCAGGTAAATCTCGATGAATGTCTTCCAGTTAAAATTATAGCGGGCCGTTTCCAGATCAGCGAAAAAATAGTCATCGAAGTTAATGTAGCTGCTAAGACCCAGTGCTTCTAAGTCCATGTCCGGCGCGCGGTCGCGGAAGAGTAAGCCGTGCCAGTTCACCAGTGACTCTTTTTTCAGTGCACCGGTTTGCTTTTCGCCAAATTGCGGTGTGCCACGCAGCGTGCCCAGGTTGTCATAGCCCCAGCAATGCAACTTACAGATTATATTTCGTGTGCGCCCTGCGCCTTCAAGCAGTTTTGCCTGTCTGTGCAGACAAACATTCGACACGATGTCGTAACCATCACCCTGATTAAAAAGCACGTAGCGATCATGCAGGTGAGGCAGGGTAAAGTAGCTGAACTTTTCGGGTACCATAAGAGTGTGGCCTGCATAACGCAGCCCTTTTTCGAAGGCAAACTTAACCTCAGCATCGCATGATGCAGCGTCGAAATAGCTCTTCACCGGCGGATATTGAAATGCCATTGAGTTCTCCGGCAATGACAAAAAAGTAAGCTGCAAGACTGGCTGGCAGAGTAGGATCCGGCTTACCCGAATTTGGCGCATTTTTACTCTGTAAATGAGTCCGCGTAAAGAATAATTTTTAAATAAAATGGTGCGGCTAACCGAAATCTCAAGTGTTGCTCTACCTGAGATAAAAAACCGGCTTCAGTGGCACGCTGACGGGGCTGTTATCGGGATTGTGGTCCATAATGTCGCCCATATACGCCCACCATTTTTGCATTATTGCCTGCTCTGGCAGGGTATCCATTTTGTGATTTTCCGGGCGCTTAAGTGTGGCGAACAGTTGCAGCGTTTGCGGATGCAGGAAAATGGAATAGTCTTCTATTCCGGCTTCTTTCAATAGCGTCACCAACTCCGGCCATATTTCATCATGGCGTTTTTCATATTCCGCTTCAAAACCGGGGCGTAATTGCATAACAAATGCGATGGTTTCCAAAGGTAGCTCCTGGTAAGTAAACAAAGAAAGGCTTCCTGTCAGGAAGCCTTATGTAACAAAGTTAACTATGTCGGTATCAGAACTGGTAAGTCACACCTACAGCGTACTCACGTCCGGACCACTGCAGATCTGATAAACGGTGCGGGCCTGCAGTATAAGTTTTCACTTCACCGGTTAAGTTACGACCGTCAGCGTATAAGCGCAGGTTTTCTGTGACGTTGTATACAATTTTTGCGTCCAGATACCCCGAATCATCAACGAAGACGGGGTTCCCGGATCGGTCTGCCGGCGATGCCAGGTATTCGTCGCGATAGTTGTATGCAAGGCGAACACTCCACATATCCGTTTCATAGAACGCAGTCAGGTTATAGCTGTTTTCAGATTGTGACGGGAAGGGCAGTTCCTCACCGTTTAACTGGTTGAACAAACCAACATCATCAGCAGACATGCGGGTGTAGTTCACACTACCGCCGAAGCCGTCGAAGGGCGCCGGCAACCAGGTGAATACAGTGGAAGCCTGAAGCTCGATACCCTTGGTGGTTACACCTGAGCCATTGATTTTCTGGCGCACATCAAACAGACGGCCGTCGCCGAAGAAGTCCACGTCAAAACGGGTTTCTGCATCAATGATCCAACTGGTGATATCTTTGATGAAGTAAGCACCGGAGATGACTGAGTTCTCATCGGGATACCAGTTCAGTGAAATATCAAACTGATTCGCACGATACGGATTCAGAGCGGGGTTACCGGCAGTACAGTAATCGTGAATATCATCTTCGACAGAGCGTCGTGTTTTATAAATGGTACAGTCAGCGTTCACGTTCAGGTCGGTGGTTTTTGGCCGTGACATGACTTTTGCTGCACCCATGTAAAGCACCAGCTCATTAGGAATGATACCGAGGTTCACGTTAATGCTTGGCAGCGTGTCGCTGTATTCACCGTCAACAGTTTTACGGCCCTCGAAATCCTCCGGATGATCCGGATCTTCCACACCTGCTAAGTCTTCGCCGGTGATTGGGTCAGTGAGAACATCACCATTCTCATCAACCTGGTCAACAATAATCCGTTCCCAAACGTTACCGTTTGCAGCCGTTTTCGTTTTAACGTAACGCACACCGGCATTACCCCAAAGACGCATCTCACCTACGTAAGTCTCGAAGTTACCCTGCAGATAGATGGCCTGGGTTTCTACCGATACGTCGTAGTTGCCCGAACGCACATCGAGATCTTCACGGGTTGTGTTGTCGTCCGAAATGGCCTGAATTGCATCGATGAAAGGCTGGGTATCAACGGCCTGATAAGAGCCTACGGTACTTACCGGTAAATCATAGCCGTCAAACAACTCATCTGACTGGAAAGTATTGCCGCTGATCAGCGCAATCTGGTCATCAACGGTCCACTCAACACCATTATATACCTGACCCACATCACGAATGATGTTGTACTGATAATCGGCGTTGATCTGCTCCTGTTTCGTGTACTGCACACCGGAGCGCACCATAGTGATGAAATCTGAATCCGGCACATAAGTGAAATCCAGTTTTGCCATGGTTTCGTCTGATTCATCGGTATGCGGTGCATATTTATAGCGTGAGCGTGAGCGGTAGCTGCCCGGGTCGTTTACATCAAAACGGTCGGAGGTATCGGTAGGGTCATCGGCATTATAAAAATACCCGTCGTTGAAATCCCATTCTGGCATGCCTTCATCATTCAGCGTAACAGCAATGCCAGCAAGACCTTCGGCAGTAATGTGTGTATCCCGGGAATCTATGTCCTGCTTAGAGTCTGATTTGGAGAGCAAGCCTTCTACGCTCCACACATCGGCATCATATTCAAACCCGGTTTCGAAAATAGACGTTGTCTGATCCCAGGCGAAATTCAGCGTACGGTTGGTTACACCGGCGGCAATGGTCTCAAAATAGGTCACATTGTGCTGGTCATCAACCACTACAGATGCCGGATCGACACGGGCGGCGGAACCTGATTCAAGGTGCAGGTTCAGGTCAGTTGCGGTCTTGTCACGATCGTTATAGGTGTAACCCACATGTGTCTGGAAACGATCATTGAAACGGTACTGTACCATCAGGTTGGCGCTGATCCGGTCTTCCTCACGACCCCAGATACCGTAGCGGGGAATACGGGGAGAGAAGTCATACCATTGTTGCTCACACATGTCCTGATCACTGGATGTGGCACAGTCTGCTTTGTCAGTAATATCTGCAAAATCCTGATTCACGAACGTCTTTTCTGCGGTGTTGTCGTAATCATCGAACAGCATCCACTCGGTATTCCGGATAGCATGGATCATGGTGTTCTTTTTCTCACTGGTTACGTTCGCCAGTACACCAAAATCTTCATTAAATTTGTATACGCCAACAAAGTTAAAGCGGTTATTGGGCTCGCCTGTAAGGTCGTTGTACTGGCCTTCGGCGTTCACAGACAGGAAGTTCTCAGTAAACTCGTTAGGTTTACGGGTGTTAACCTGCACGGTACCACCGATACCCCCTTCAGTTAGCCGGGCTTCTGAACCTTTAATTACATCCAGTGAGCGGATGAGTTCTGACGCCATGGCGCGGAAGTCGACACCACGGTCGCCGCCGAAGCCCTGGGCTGATACATTATTCACTTCTACACGGAGCAAGCCGGGTTCAACACCGCGGATACTGATTGACGCACCTTCACCAAAATCACGGTCAAGTTGAACGCCGGGAATACGTTGCAGGGCTTCACCCACGTTTTTGTCGGGGAACTGGCCGACATCTTCAGCTACAAGGGAGTCCATAATGGTGCCTGCCATCTTCTTACGATCGATAGCGCCACGCTGACTGAAACGGATACCTTTGACTTCAATAACTTCTGTTTCGTCATCTGCATTTTCTGCTTCTGCAG
This sequence comes from Alteromonas sp. ABV2_168, assembly GCF_056161165.1. Classification (NCBI taxonomy): domain Bacteria; kingdom Pseudomonadati; phylum Pseudomonadota; class Gammaproteobacteria; order Alteromonadales; family Alteromonadaceae; genus Alteromonas; species Alteromonas sp. ABV2_168. The sequence goes on from NZ_JBSWYQ010000001.1 coordinate 621,137, forward strand.
TTTCAGCGTTATTGGCATTAGCAGTAGCGGACACCTTAATGGCGTCTTCCTGCTGCGTAGCGGTATTCTGCTGTGCAAATGCCGGCACTGCTGCCAGTGAAAGAGACGCACAGGATCCTGCAATCAGTATGTTTGAAATAAGTGTGGCAAGTGGCTTGCGGGCAAGGGTAGGGTTTTGCCCTGTGTTTCTTCTGTTGTCCTTGAAGTTTTTCATTTTAACCTCGATTTGCTGTTATCGGCCAAGTTCGATGTAAGTCTTCCGTACATGTTTTTAATATTTTGTTTACATCGAAAATGATGGTAATCCCGGCCCAAAAAGCCGTCAACACAGCCCAATCATTTCCAATCAAGCGTTTTCATCCACAATCAGCCGTCAAGGGATAAATAAGCTTTTAACTATAAAGTTCCATAATTGAAATGGGAGCGGTTGGCGTGTGTTTAAAGTTATGATTAATAATGGTTTTTTAGGTGATCAAATAAGCGGGTTTGATGTCATTTACCGGTGTGTCAGGTCAGTCATCGTGCTTTTCGGGGGCAAAATTACCGGTCAATAGTGGCCAAAACTATTTTCGGAAAAGTACAAAAAATTCAATATATGAAACTAACAGGTTTTTAAATCTGTTTTGACGGCTGGTTTACAATTGTTTCGCGGGAATTGCCGGTGTAAAAATAACAGGATAAATTGCGTGTTTGCCCGGAGGGTTGGGTACAGAGGATTGAGCAAACACGCTTGAAAAGGGTTGAACTACAATTGATTATCCAGAAAGGAAAGTACCTTGTCGATGTTGCCGGCAGATGTATTTTCTAGAATGATCTGAATATCCGGTTTAAATCTGGCCAGCCAGGCAAAAAGATAGCGGTGATTCATCTCACCTGTGCCGGAAGGTAAATCCCCGAATTTTTTGTGGTCTTTAGTGATGAAGTCTTTACAGTGCACTGCGACGATTTGCTGTCCAAGCTTTGCAAACATCTCATCCATGGCAGCCTCCTGAGAGACAGGCATGTTTACCGGAAAGAAGTTTACCGGATCATAGATCACTTTGACGTTTGGGGAATCCACCGCCTCCAGCAACTGACACAAACGTTGCGGTGTATTAATAATGTGGTGATGGGCCACACCTTCAATACCGACGATTACCCCGAACTTCTCTGCGGTCAGGGCAAGCCTTCTCACTGAAGTAACCAGTTCATCAAACGCTTTCTCTGAATGATTATCGGGATGCCAGAGGCAATCTGCATTAATACTGCCGGTTTCCGTTCCCACGATTTTGCAACCGAAGTCGCTGGCAAACTGCAAATGCTCTTCAAACCATTGCAGCGATGCTTCACGGATTTGCTTATCCGGATGCACGGGGTTGATGTAGCAACCCAGCACAGCAATATCGATATTGTGTGCAGCGAAGGCGTTTTTCACTTTGCTGGCAAAGCCCGGCGTAATACGCCCTGCATCCGGTCCCATAAAAGGAAAGGACTTGGGCAAAGCCAGTTGCACGCAGGACACATCATACTGGCCAATGCGGTTGCTAACTTCCTCGATACTGCCCTGACCAAAATCATGGGCGCGTACGCCGATATTCAATGCACTCATGTTTACAGACCCAGCATAGGTTTTAAGCGCTCAGCGACTATTGCTGCAGTGACTTCTGCGCCTACTTTGCTGGTGTGGGTATGGGCATCACCAAAATAGCTGTCGATTAACTCATGGGGTTTACCGTCGTAAGCGTTTGCAACCAATTCGTGTAAATCGATGAAAGCCGTGTTGCCAGTGCGGGCCACCGCCTCTGCCCATTGGGGATAACTGTCACGGGCGCGGGCAGTACGAAAGCCGTTGTCTTCCCATTTTTTACGGGGAACCGGAGAGCAAATTACCGGGATGACGCCCTGCGCTTTGGCCTCTCCAATCATCTTACGTAAATACCAGCCATAGGTGTGAACAACTTCAGGTTCGCCGGTAAGCATGTTCTCAATACGCTTTTGCTCCATGCCTGTGCCCTTAATGGTACCGCGGGCTCTGGAGTCATCGTTAAGCGCGCCGGCATCATTATGGCCAAATTGTAACAGCACAATATCGCCGGGCTTCATCATATTCAGTGCCCGTTGCCAGTGTCCGCCGGTGACGAAAGTCCGGCTGCTCAGGCCTCCTACGGCGCGGTTAACAAAGTTCACATTGGCATCAGGCAACGCGGCGGCAATGAAATCACCCCAACCCCACTGACCGCCGGCACCATCGCCACGACCATTTCTGACAGTAGAATCGCCCACCATAAACACACTGCGAAGTGCCTGATTTTGCACCACGGGTAAATTAACGAAGGTCCAGTTGTTCGCAGTAACCGCATTACCGGCTTCTGAATACAGTTCTGGTGAAAGAGACGGGCGCATACCTTTTATGGCAGCGACAACGACTTCAGCGTGAAGCTTTGCCCCCTGCGTATGAAAGTGAGTATGATCCTTTGGATAAAGCGCAGCGGTGTCTTCCTTGCCCAGTGCTTCTAACTGATCAGCCGCAGCGTTGGTCACATCAATAAATGGTGTATGCAGTTCCATGGCCAGACTGTGCATCCAGCCACCATATTCACCGGAGCCCCGTTCGATACGATCGCCATGCCAGATATTTCTGGCCGTCAGCGACAGTAAAACAGGGGTGGCTTTTTTCTGTCGGACATCTGCCACCATCTGGCGAATGTAGTGACCGAAAGAAAATACCCGCTCGTCTTTGCCGGTCAGTAAATTGTGTATGTCGCGGTATTCTTCAGTCAGAGACTTCAATGTCCCTCTGGCTCTGGAGTCGTCATTGACGGGGCTGGCATCATTGTGACCGAACTGGATAAGCACGATATCCCCCGGCTTCACATCGTTAAGTAATTTGTCCCACCAGCCTTCAGCAATAAAGGTTCGCGTGCTGCGGCCTCCTTTGGCACGGTTATCAACGGTGACCTGTTTGTCGTCTAAGTATTGTTGAAAAACCGCTCCCCAGCCCTGGTGATCAGCATTGTTATACGTGGCTGCAGTGGAATCGCCGGCGATAAAAATGGTGGCTGGTGTCAGATGCTTTTCATCATCTGCCAGTGCGGTAAAGGAAAACACCACGCAAACACTGGTAACGAAGAACGCGAAAACGGGGCGTAAGAAGCGTGATAGATAAGGCATATTATTTCTCTGCTTTGTCATGTTGCGATACACGGAGGTAACTGGCCAGGTCTGATTGCTGACGGCTGATTTCATCCACTATAAATTGTGCGAATATCCCTGCGCCGTGCTCGTTTGAATGGGTCTGATCGTCATCCACAAAATAGGTTTGTGCTTCAGCCTGTCCCAACCGGGTGGCCCAGTCATGGGAAAGCGACATTAAATCAATGTAGGGTACATTCGCGGAGGCGGTGATTTCAGGCAGTACGTCCCGCACAACAAGATCGCCGTATATGTGCTGCTGCGTGAGCGGAATATTGTGATTGCGGATCATCGGAGAAATTACAACCGGATGTGCTCCCTTACCCTGAATGGTTTCAAGTAATCCGGTCATCCGTGACACGTAAACGGACTTTGGGGTTTTCTTATCGTTGTGCCCGAGTTGGATTAATACCCAGTCATCAGGCTGGATTTGTCCCGCCATTTTCTGCCAGAGCACGCCATCAGGCACAGAGAATGCTTCGGTGCCTTCTCCGCTGTCTGCATAGTTAATGACAGTCATTGACGGCGCAAACCAGGCTGGCAGCAACTGCCCCCAACCGGTATAGCGATCTTCGCTGGCCTTTGACCATTGCGGTGTTTGATCGCACACCGTTGAATCACCGATGATAAACAAAGAGCGGCTGTTCCTGACAGGTGTCACTTCAATACTGCTGATGGTATCAAGGGGCTGCATAAAGGTAAGGTTCAGTCCATCCGTTGACGGCTCGCTGACATCCTGAATGGGCTGGCCTTCCGGGTCGCGCACATTAACCGCGAAGTAAGCAGTGGAAGACCCGGGGTTAGCAGACATATCGCTGGCGACCGCCGGAGTGAACATTTTTCTGCGGCTCTCTGCGTAGATATCTGATGACAGTGTGCCGGAAACTGCGACCTGGTAATTGCCCGTGCCGCCCCCCAGTTTGCAGGTTAACGGTACACCACTGCACACTGATTTCAGTGAATCTGCTGACCAGTGCGTTGTGTCATCACCCCGGGCGTTAAGCAGTGTCTGAAGTTCTTCTTCGGTAATGGGAATAGCACTACCATGACGGGTGCCGGCAGGCAAATTAAGCTGAGGCGTTCTGTCTTCAAAGTGAATGAAGTCTCTGGTGAACATAGCACCAAACCGGTGTGTCATATAGGCATCGTAATACACCAGGAAACCGTCTTTTACCTTAAGCGTCGTCGGGCCTTCTACCCATAAACTATCCGGAGAAAAAGACGATTCAGTGAACCTCCATGGCCCGTTGATATTGTCACTGAATGCCGTATGTAAGCGTTTGGCGGCAGGATAACGGGTCTCGTCTTTTACCAGCATCACGTATCCTGAATCCAGCGCCGTAATGTTGGCATCAATGACATTGAAGTCCGGCTGATAGAAAAGCGTGGTGGGGGTAAATCCGGCGAAATCTTTCGTACGGGTTGCATAGATGCGGTGATCCCAGCCCTTATCTGCCTGAGCCTCAGTTTTAGGATATTTTCCGGCCAGAGTAGATGCCCAGAAGATGACAAACTCCTGCTCTGTTTCGTCATAATAAATTTCCGGCGCCCAGGCATTTTTAGCGGCAGGATAGGACGACATCACTGGGACAAACTGCTGGTCGCTCCAGGTGACCAAATCATCACTGTGAGCTATACCAATACCTTTGTCTTCCCAGCCGGTGGTCCACACCATGTGAAAAGATTCCGGTCCTCTTATTAACGTGGGATCCCGCATCAGCTTCGTGCCGACGTCTGGTGTCAAAACGGCATAATCGTTATTCAACGCAGTCCAATTCAGACCGTCTCTGCTGTATGCCAGATGCAAGCCGTCTTCACCATTACCTCTGAACGACGCAAACAGGTAAGCGGTATAGTCAGGTTCGGATTGGGGAGGAGGGGATTTGGCACAGCTTGCCAGGAAAAAAGCTGTGAAGGTAATGATGCTTGCAAAAAGAGCGGTGTGGCCGGCAAGCCTCGCGGCAAATGGATTGGTTAGTTTCACTGTGATTCATCCTGAAAAGTACAGTCAAATTCAATCACAAGGATTCACAATGCGTAAACAGGTATGTAAAAATAATTTCACATTTGAACCGGCGGGTTCAAAATTATTTTGCCGGTAAGGATATAAGCGCAGGCGCATTCCTGTCAGTAGTCAGCCAGTTACCTTCAAACTGCAACTCAGTGACCTGAATGACACTGCGTCTGGACTCTGCATTGTCTTTCCCTGCATTCTCTCCCACTCTGCCGCCATGGGTGAAATAGAAAAGCCAGGCGCGGTCATTTTCAACCACTACGTCGGGATGGCCGCCGTTAATACCGTCGTCTTTTCCTGTTCCGGGGTCCGCCAGTAAATAGCCGGTTTGTTGTTCCCAGCGGGTTAAATCATTCGAGCGGTAAACCGCCAGCCCTCGCCATGCGTCAACAATCAGCCACCAGTAACCTTGCCACTTAAAAGCAACCGGACCTTCCCCGCGACTGGCCAGTTGAGCTTTGCCTTTGTCCTGCCAGTGATACAAATCGTCGCTGTCAGCATAGTACACAGACTTCCCGTCAGGCTCATTGTTGTAAAACATGCGCCAGCCACCATCCGGCAGGGCGATGACATCGGCATCAATGACTTTCTCATTGGCCAGCTTCAATGTTGACTCATAATGCCATGACAGCATGTCAGTACTGGTGAAATGCGCGATGGTGCGGGGATGAGCCCAGTCTGTAAATACGCCGGGCACAATGGTGAGATACATGTGCCAGGTTTCTTCATGAAAAAACACATCCGGTGCCCAGTAGGTAATACTGTTATCACCGGAGTGGGGATAGTTGATAACAGCATTGCGCTTATAGCGCCATGTCACACCACCATCCGTTGATTCTGCGATACTGATGGGCGTTCCATGAACCCATTCAACACCTTCGGGATCTGGCATATTGGCACGCCGGTTTGTGTAGAACATGAACCAGCTGGAAGTTTGAGGATTCCACATCACTGTAGGATCAGCGGCGCCGTCATAAACGGGGTCACGGTAAAGTGGTTTCGGGGCTGCCTTACCTTGCACAGACTGTGTTTCAGATACGCTTCTGTCACCGGCACAAGCTGTCATCAAAGAAACAGCAAGGCATAGAATAATTGCTTCAGGCTTCATCCCTGTCCACGTTAATAAGTCGTCACTGAGTGAAGCGAGTGTAGAGCGGGCGGTGTTCCGCAGGCAAGGCTGAACAGGCGGCTTCAACGTTTTGTTCCAATAATGAAATTACCGCCCGGTTTGTCAGCTTATTGCGTATCGGCGGGGATTGGCTCACAATGGCTAAAAAGTAGTGAACCACATCATAACGAAAATAACGCATGAGCGACGAAATCATTATCAACCGGGATGGGGTTGAGCAACTTCCTCTACGCCGGTTTACCGAAGATGCCTATTTAAATTACTCCATGTACGTAATCATGGACCGGGCATTACCTCATATCGCAGATGGCTTAAAGCCCGTTCAACGCCGCATTATATATGCGATGTCTGATCTTGGTTTAAGTTCAACGGCAAAATACAAGAAGTCGGCCAGAACCGTGGGTGACGTATTAGGTAAATTCCACCCTCACGGTGATTCTGCCTGTTACGAAGCCATGGTACTGATGGCTCAGCCGTTTTCATACCGCTATCCGCTGGTAGACGGACAAGGAAACTGGGGAGCACCGGATGATCCCAAATCCTTTGCTGCCATGCGTTATACAGAAGCCCGTTTATCCCGTTTCAGTGAAGTGCTGCTGAACGAGCTGGGACAGGGCACCGTAGACTGGATGCCTAACTTTGACGGTACGCTGAAAGAACCTAAAGTTTTACCTGCACGTTTGCCGCATATTTTGCTAAACGGCGTGACAGGGATTGCGGTAGGGATGGCCACAGACATTCCTCCTCACAACGTGCGTGAAGTCGCCAATGCCTGTGCCATGCTGCTGGATGACAGCAAAGCCGAATTAAATGACGTACTGGAGCATGTTCAGGGACCGGATTTCCCAACCGATGCAGAAATCATTACCCCGCGGGCAGACATCCGGAAAATTTACGAAACCGGACGCGGTTCAATAAAAATGCGTGCTGTGTACACTGAAGAAAGTGGCGACATTGTTATTACGGCGCTGCCTCACCAGGCCTCCGGCGGCAAAGTGTTAGAGCAAATTGCTGCGCAGATGCAGGCGAAAAAGCTGCCTATGGTAAGTGATTTACGTGACGAATCTGACCACGAAAATCCAACCCGCCTCGTTATCACGCCGCGTTCTAACCGTGTGGACAGTGAACAGCTCATGCAGCATTTGTTCGCGACTACAGATTTAGAGAAAAGTTACCGCGTAAACCTGAATATGATTGGTCTTGACGGCCGTCCTCAAGTGAAAGATTTGCGCACTATTCTTGCGGAATGGCTGGTTTACCGTAAAGACACTGTAACCCGCCGTCTTCAGTACCGCCTGGATAAAGTGCTGGCGCGTTTGCATATTTTAGAAGGTTTAATGATTGCCTTCTTAAATATCGATGAAGTGATTGAGATCATCCGTACCTTTGATGAGCCGAAAGCAGAGCTTATGCGCCGGTTCTCACTGTCTGATAAGCAGGCAGAAGCCATTCTGGAACTGAAATTACGTCACCTCGCCAAGTTAGAAGAGATGAAAATTAAAGGTGAGCAGGATGAGCTGGAAGAGGAGCGCAAGAAACTGGAAACCTTACTGGGCTCTGATCGCCGCTTAAAGACGCTGATTAAGAAAGAAATTCTGGCTGATGCTGAGAAGTACGGTGATGATCGCCGTTCGCCGCTGGTAGAGCGTGGCGAAGCCAAAGCCCTGTCTGAAAAAGAGCTTATCCCGTCCGAAGCGGTAACAGTAGTTCTGTCGGAAAAAGGCTGGGCACGATGCGCCAAAGGTCATGACGTAGACGCAGAAGGGCTAAGCTACAAAGCCGGTGACGGATTTCTGGCGAGCGCGAAAGGCCGGAGCAATCAGCCTGCGGTGTTTTTAGATACTTCGGGCCGCGCATTCTCCTGTGACGCCCATGGTCTGCCTTCTGCCCGCAGTCAGGGGGAACCGCTGACCGGGCGCTTCAGTGTAGTGGGAGGAGAACAGTTTACTGATGTACTCATGGGTGATGATGAGCAGCGATATCTCATTGCATCTGATGCCGGTTACGGATTCGTCGGCAAATTTGCGGATATGATCAGCAAAAATAAAGCCGGTAAAGCGTTCTTAAGTTTACCCTCCGCAGCCAAAGTGATTACGCCGCAACGGGTAAATGATATTGAATCCGACTGGTGCTTAGCCATTTCTAATGAAGGGCGTATGTTGCTGTTCCCATTACGGGATTTACCCAGCCTTGCGAAAGGAAAAGGCAATAAAATCATTAATATCCCATCAGCGAAAGCACAAACCCGTGAAGAGTTTGTGTGCTGTTTAGCCGTTGTACCTGACGGCGCATCGGTGAAAGTGGTTGCTGGCAAGCGCAGCATGACACTGTCACCGGCTGACCTTGAGCATTACCAGGGTGAGCGGGGACGCCGGGGCAACAAACTTCCCCGTGGTCTGCAGCGGGTAGACGACCTCATTGTTGAACTCCCCAAAGCTGCTGCGCCTGAAACAGACAGCGAAGGCAACGACGACGACGCCTAAGTCTCTGACTGCAATCAGCTTACCTTCTGCGGTTTAGACCAATTATTGAGTTGTGGCCCGGTATTACCGGGCTACACTTAATAAGATTGGATAAAACAGGAATGTCCGTATGCTGGGGATTGTGTTCACAACGCTGGTTGAAATGCTGGAAGAAAAGGTCTCACCGGAATTTGCTGATGAGGTGATTATCGCGGCGAACCTTGAAAATGATGGTGCCTACACATCAGTAGGTTACTACCCCTTCTCTGAAATGCAGAAACTGGTTGGTGTGCTGGTGGAAAAGACCGGCAAGCCTGCAGAGGAACTGCTGCACGACTTTGGCTACTATTTGTTTGGTCGTCTTGCTTCCGCCCATGGCCAGGTGATGGCAGGGCGCAGCGGCATTCTGGATGCCCTCAGTGTGCTGGACAACGATATTCACGTTCAGGTGCGCAAACTCTATCCTGATGCTGATTTACCGACTTTCAAAGTGTTGTCCAAAACGGATAACACCATGCTGTTAGAATATTACTCAACCCGCGAACTGCATTCTCTGGCTGAAGGTCTGATGGACGCAGCTGCCGATCACTTCGGGCAAACAATTCAACGTACAACAGTCAGATCAGACAAGCCCCATACCTATGAATTCAATATCACCGTTGAAAGCTGATGCGGACATGGACAAAAACAGCAAGGCGATTGCAGCGCTGGAGCGCCGTTTAGCCAGGGAAAAGCGTGCCCGTGAACAGGCGGAAGCCCTGTTGACTGAACGTAGCGTAGCTTTGTATGACGCTCTGCAGCAGAGTCAGGCAACGGAAACCCGGTTGCGTCTTGCCATGTGGGCTGCCCAGGAGTCTTACTGGGAATGGCGTGCCAGTGACGACAGAATTACCATCCGTTCATTTTCACTCCATTCCGCTAAAGAGTCTCTGCGGGAAAGTAGTCCGATTGATTTGCTGCGAAACATACACGAAGAAGACATTTCCAATCTGGAGTTTCAGTGGTCCATCGTACTGCATGGCGGCGAAGACCGGCTTGAGGTGTCCTTCCGTTACCGGTTCCGCGAAATGTTTCTCTGGATGCGTTTACGGGGCAGAGTGCTGGAGCGGGACGAATTTGGTTCTGCAGTGCGGATTGTGGGCACCACCCGCGACATCACTTACGAACGTGAAGCAGAGCAGACCTTTCATCTGATGGCATCCGCCTTCGCAAGCTCCCGCGAAGCAATGCTGGTGTTGTCAGACGACTATTCCATCACTGAGTGTAACGAGGCATTCGTTTCTCTTATCAAAGTGCAGGATAAAAACATGACCCTCGGCTGGTCGTTAAAGGATTTGATTGTTGATGCAGACAAACATTTGTCAAAGCACGGACACCAGCAAATACGGTTTGAAACGGTGCTGGTAACACTTGATGAGCGGGAATTGCCGGTAGATATATCGCTGGCACGGTTTGAAAGCCAGTATCAGAAAAAGCCTTATCTGATTGCCACTGTCCGTGACATTTCAGAGCGTAAATTTAATGAAACCCGCTTACGTCAGATGGCTATGCATGATGATCTGACCGGTTTGAGCAACCGTAACGGGCTGAATGAAGCTTTGGAAAACGCACTGGAATCCGGTCAGAATTTTAAGCTCTTGTTTATCGACCTGGACGGGTTTAAACAAATCAATGACGGTGCCGGCCATGAAATCGGTGACCGCTGTTTACAGGAAGTGGCCCGCGTACTTTCCCGCATACATTACAACAGTAAAACAGTCACCCGCTGGGGGGGCGATGAGTTTGTGGTGGTATTGCCGGATTGTGATGAAGAGCGTGCCAGCGCCATCGGTGAATCTGTCATTAAGGGGATAGAAAACCTCAAAATTGAGGCGCAGAGTACCGAGTTACATCTTTCCGCGAGTATCGGCATTGCCTGTCATCCGTTTGATGGCGGCAGCGTTGAACGCTTAATTCAGAATGCCGACGCAGCCATGTATCAGGCGAAGATTGGCGGTAAAGGGCGGGTGAGTGTTTACCAGCAGGGCTTGTGGGAGAGTATGAAGGCGCAGGTCAGCATGCTGTCTGATTTACGTAAGACCATCGAGCAGGATAGCCTGGATTTCTACATTCAGGGTAAATACGATGTACAGGGCGTGCTGAAGTCCGGCGAAGTATTGTGCCGGTGGCAGTCTGCTATGCACGGTAACGTCTCTCCGGGCATTTTCATTCCGCTGGCTGAGGCGAATCAGCTGGATTTGCAAATCGGCTTGCAGGCTTTGTCCCGCGCATGTGACTACCTCATCGTTATGGCACAGCAGCATCAGGTTGTGCCTCTCGCCGTTAACATCAGTGCAAACCAGTTATTAGATCCTCACTTTCCCGCTCAGGCGAAAGCCATTTGTGCGGAAAAAAAAGTGTCGGAGTCATTAATTGAAATAGAACTGACCGAGTCTATTTTTATGCAGGATGAGCAGCGGGCAATTAGTGCACTTCAGGCGTTAAGGGATGCCGGTTTCGACTTGGCGCTGGATGATTTCGGCAGCGGATTCTCTGCGTTAAGTTACCTCAGAATGTTTGAATTCAGTACGGTAAAGCTGGATCGCAGCCTGTTAAAAGACATCCATCATGACGCGAAAGCACTGGCGTTGTTTCAGGGCATTATTGTTATGTTGCAACGGTTAGAAATTCATACTGTAGTGGAAGGGGTGGAGTTGACTGAATACCTGCCGTTACTTCGTGAAGCCCGGGTGGATTTATTGCAGGGCTTTTATTTTGATAAGCCATCCCGGTTCAGTGAATTCCTTGCAAGATTACCGGAACAGAGTACGGTAACAGGCTGACCATTGCAAAAATAGCTGGCGTAAATAAAAAAGGCTGCTTCACCTGTGGTGAAGGAGCCTTTTGCCAATGAAAGTACGGCAGATTTCTGCTGTGTAATTACTTAGCGTTTGTGCTTTCGAAAATTTTGTCAGCCGATGCAGCAACAAAGCCCTGGTACAGTTTGCCGTCAGGCAGTTCGTAGCGCTGTGCGAACTCGTAGAAGCAGGAAGGGATCTGAACCGTTTCTTCGTTCATTTCAACACCGGCTTTGTCGGCCATAGTCGATGACTGGGCTAGAAATACGTTTTCGCCACCTTTGATTTCGCCACCTGAGGTGTTAAGAACAAAACCTGCTTCCTTAAGCAGCGTGTTCACGTCAACCAGAGACTGTGTCTGACTGAGGTGGTTAACACTCACGGTGAAGTGGTTAGCCTGAAAGCCCCATGCCGCCATCCAGGCTGCATATTCAGATTCATTCAGCAGCGTATCGTAGTCTTCTCTAGACAGTGACCACTGAGGCCCTGAATAAAGAAACGTTTCGCTGGTGGTGATGCTTTCATCCATTTGCTCTACCAGCTTATGGATGATCGCCTGAGAGGCTTCTGACAGCTCTTCTACACGGAGTTCACTGATAAACACTTTAGGTTTAGTCAGGTCGGCGTGTTCGAAATGCTTTGCGGTCAGCTTTTTGGCTTCAAAGTCGTAATCGCCTTTCGCCTCGTAGCCCAGCGCCAGAAAATGCGCAGCGAGCTTATCCAGCCGGCATTTGTCGAGATTGAAAGTACGGAACGCCACATGATCGTTCACGATACTGTCACTGTTTTCCTCACCCACCAGCAGCGCATGAATTTTATGGGCTGAAGGTGTGATAGCCACATATTTGTCCCACAGGCGGTCAAATAAGGTATCTACATTTGTATGCATGTTAACTGCGTCCTTTTGCTACAGCGTTAAACCCGGGCTTAATGTACCCGGCAGGGTGACTTTTTCCAGCTCAACAGATGCTACAGGGTATGCGCAATAGTCGGCTGCGTAGTACGCGCTGGCGCGGTGGTTGCCACTTTCGCCTACACCACCAAAGGGGGCTGCACTGCTGGCTCCGGTGATCGGGCGGTTCCAGTTAACAATACCGGCACGGATACGCTGGAAGAAATAACGGTAGTCTTCTTCGCTGTCGCCCAGGAAACCTGCAGATAAACCGTAACGGGTATTGTTTGCTTCTTTGATAGCTGCATCAAAATCGGTATAGCGGATGACTTTCAGTAACGGTCCGAAATGTTCTTCGTCCGGCAAGGCATCAAGTATGTCTGTCACATCAATAATGCCAGGTGTTGCAAAGCCCTTGTTTGCTTCCGGCTGAGTCAGTTCCACAATCACTTTGCCGCCAAGAGAAACCAGTTCCGCCTGAGCATCGACCATCATTCTGGCCGCTTTGGCAGAAATCATCGCACCCATGAACGGCTGCTCCTGCGCGTCATAGTCGCCAACTTTGATGTTTTTTGTAACTTCAATCAGGCGGTTCAGGATGGTATCCCCTGCTGCACCTGATGGCAGGAATAAACGGCGGGAACAGGTACAACGCTGACCAGAGGTCACAAAGGCTGATTGCACGATGTCGTGAACGGCGGCATCAGTGTTAGCCACGTCTTTTACGATCAGCGGGTTGTTTCCGCCCATTTCCAGAGCCAGAATTTTGCCGGGATGTCCTGCAAACTGCTCGTGAAGAATTTTACCGGTACGGGAACTGCCGGTAAAGAACAGACCGTCAATACCAGCGTGCGTTGCCAGTGCTTTGCCTGTTTCTACTTCGCCCTGTACCAGATTGAGTACACCAGCCGGCAGACCTGCTTTTTCCCACAGCTTCACCATGAATTCAGCCACAGCCGGGGTTAAATCGCTGGGTTTAAACACAATGGTGTTGCCTGCCATCAGCGCAGGTACAATGTGGCCATTTGGTAAGTGGCCCGGGAAATTATACGGACCAAATACGGCTACCACACCATGGGGCTTATGGCGGATGAACGCCTGGCCTGTGGGCATAGGGTTTTCAACAGTACCGGTACGTTCATGATAGGCCTTTTCGGAAATACCGATTTTACCTGTCATGGCGCCCACTTCTGTTGCCGTTTCCCATTCAGGTTTACCTGTTTCACGGGCAATGATTTTAGCCAGTTCAGGCTTGCTGTCTGCCAGCAGTTCACCGTATTTTTTGATGACAGTCAGGCGCTCGTCAAAGCTTTGAAATGACCAGTCTGTTAACGCATTACGTGCGGCAGCGATGGCCTCGTCAACCTGTGCTACGGTGGCAGCTTGTCCTTCCCAGATAACCTGGTCTTTTGCCGGATCAACCGACTGAATAGTGTGTCCTTGTCCAGCGACCCACTCACCATTGATAAAGTGTGTAGTTTGCATGAATCAATCCTGTCGTTAGTCCCGAAAGCTGACTGGCGCAAAACGTACCATGTCGCCTTCGTTTATATTTAGTGCCGTTGAAGCCTGGCGGGAAATGGCAGCAACATTGTTTTCTTCGCTGACCGCCAAATCAGTGGCAACGGCGCGAAAATCCGCTACAGAGGTATTAATGATGTAACAGGTCTGTCCGCCTTGTGCTGCCGTCTGGTCGTCAATGACCACCGGTAGCTTGCGGCTTGCCTGTGCTGTGCGGATATGGCTCAGATTCGCTTCTACAGTCGGGCCGGCGTCGAAAATATCTACGTAGCCACGGCAGCTGAAGCCTTCTTCCTGAAGCAGAAGCAGGGCAGGGCGGGTTTTATCATGAACCTGACCAATCACTGCTTGCGCTTCTTTACTCAATAAATTGACGTAAATGGGGTATTTGGGCATCAATTCCGCGATAAAGCGTTTATTGCCAATACCGGTAAGGTAGTCCGCAGTGGGGAAGTCCAGCGAAAAGAAATGCTCTTCCAGCCAGGCCCAGAACGGTGATTTACCTTCTTCGTCACTGACACCGCGCATTTCGGCAATGATGGTTTCTGAGAACCGTTCACGGTGCTCCATCATAAACAAAAATCGCACTTTAGACAGAAAGCGGCCGTTAATACCGCCTCTTGCCTGTTCGCGCAGAAACAGCGTGCAGATTTCGGTGACGCCGGTGTAGTCGTTGCACACAGAGAGAATATCCACAGTATTGTGAATATTCAGCTCACGGGAGGCATGTACAACTTTGCCCATGTGATAATGGTAAAACGCATCATCCAGACCTACAGCGGCCTCAATACCTGTGGTGCCTACCACAGTGCCGGTGGTGGTATCTTCCATAACAAAAAGATAAGACTGATTGCCAGGTTGAACCACCTGTTCGGAAAAAGCGCTTTCTGCACGACTGATTTTTTTGCGCAGCAGCGTTTCATTTACCGGTAATGACGTAAAGCCAATACCGGACTCCACTGCGATGTTGTTCAGTGCGTCGTAGTCACCAGTGTTAATAGGGCGAATAATATACATAACCGCGTTTCCGGAGCCGTTGTTTATCAGGCGTTAACTACGCTGGCTACAGCGCGCTCAAAGCGTGCCATACCATCGCGGATTTCTTCTTCTGAAATGATCAGAGAAGGAGCGAAGCGCACTACATTGGCACCGGCCACCAGGCACATCAGTTTTTCGTTTGCCGAAGCAACCAGGAAGTCACGGGCCCGGCCTTCGTAATCTTTGTTCAGGGCAGCGCCCAGTAACAGACCTTGTCCACGGATTTCTTCGAACACATTGTACTTAGCGTTGATTTCACCCAGCAGTTCACGGAACAGGTTTTCTTTTTCGATTACGCCGTTTAACACTTCCGGCGTATTCACTACGTCAAGAGCGGCTTCGGCTACTGCACATGCCAGCGGGTTACCGCCGTAAGTACTGCCGTGAGTACCGGCTTTCAGGTGAGCGGCAATTTCAGCGGTAGTCAGCATGGCACCAATCGGGAAGCCGCCGCCTAACGATTTCGCTGTGGTCAGAATATCCGGCGTCACACCCAGACCCATGTACGCGTACAGTTTGCCGGTACGGCCAACACCCGATTGCACTTCATCAAAGATCAGCAGTGCATTGTGCTTATCACACAGTTCACGCACGCCTTTTACGAAGTCAGGATCAGGAGAGATAATGCCGCCTTCACCTTGCAGAGGCTCCATCATAACCGCACAGGTTTTATCTGAAATAAGCTTTTCAAATGCTGCAAGATCGTTGTAGTCACAGTGAACAACAGCGCCGGGCTTAGGGCCAAAGCCATCAGAATACGCGGCTTGTCCGCCTACTGTTACAGTAAAGAAAGTACGACCGTGGAATCCTTTGTTAAAGGCGATGATTTCGTTTTTCTCTTCACCGAATTTTTCCAGTGCATAGCGACGTGCCAGTTTCAGTGCCGCTTCATTAGATTCAGCACCTGAGTTAGCAAAGTAAACGCGCTCGGCAAATGTGGCTTCAGTCAGCTTCTTTGCCAGACGCAGTGCAGGTTCGTTAGTGAAAACGTTACTTAAGTGCCACAACTTGCTGCCCTGTTCGGTTAATGCTTTAACCAGTGCAGGGTGGCTGTGACCCAGTACGTTTACGGCAATACCACCTGCGAAATCGATGTATTCAGCACCATCCTGATCCCAAACGCGGGAACCTTCACCACGTACCGGTACCATATTGGCCGGATTGTAGTTAGGGACCATGACCTCATCAAAGGTTGCGCGAGTTACGTTCATTATAGTTACCTCTTTTATCGGGCATCCGCTGTGCAAATGTGAAATTGTGCAGATGATGTTGGATGCGAAAAGTACGAATTAGCTATACAGTATGCCAGTTAATCGCCACTTTGTAACCTTGGGAATCCCGCTGCAGGCCTTGTTTTTAGAGGGTTTTAGCTTGTTTTGCATAAAAAGTGCATAAGCATTCAGCTTATTTGTCTAAGCTTATGCAATTTGTTAATAAGTTGAGTCAGGGCAAGTGGCGGCGGGGCGAAGGACGTACCGTGATTTTTAGCGGTATGAATGATTATCCAGTAAAAATTTTTGATTAAATTTTGTGGAAGTGCACGAAAAACGGCGATTTCGTGCACAAAAGACGTTAATCCAGAGGCGGATTCTCAATCAGAGGAAGCTGAAAAATGTCTGTGGATTTCAAAATGTCACGTTCGCTTCTGACAAAGCCCGTTTTATGCAGTGCCAGCGGGATTTCGTCTTTGTTCAGAAATTTACTCTGGTGCAACATACGTACAGCGGCATAAGCTTTGGCTTTCTTGTAAAGCTCTGTGAGATCGTGAGGGTGTTGATCATTCTCTGTGATTTCAATAAACGGCAGCGCAAGGCGCAGACGTTTAAATTGCAGTATCTCTAACAGCCTTGCTGTCAGCGGCTCAGAAAATTCCTGCTGCATAGCAATAAGGTAATTTGCCGATGGCTGTACTTTCGCCATCGCTCCGTGCTGTTCAGTGTCCTTTGCAATTTCAGCTTCTCTTAACAATGCAATCTGCGCCTGCTCAAAAGCTTTAAAATACAACCGCGACACCGCACACCGTCCCAGCTGGGACAGAATCCCTGCGGTGAAGGCTTCATGGGGCGGTAAATCATAATCATCAGCCAGTGCGCGCATAGTCAGACCCGTTGACTGAGCGAATTGCATGATACGATTTTTAATGTCCGGATACGGATCGGTAATTTTCGGCAGAGCCCGGCGCAGAATCATGGCCGGCAGCAATAAACGGAGGTTTTCAATACCGATAAAGCTCAGCGCCGTGCGTAAGGTTTCCACCGGAATCACTTTTCCCTTAGAGTCCTTACGACGAAACTTAGGTGCATTTACCACGGTCATGAGGTCATCGTAGAGCCATGGTAGTGCCGCAGCATGAGGTTCAATGCGGGAAATAGATGTGGCCCTGACTGACAGAATATCCAGCAGCGGTGCAACGTCATGACTCAGGTTAAGTACAGAGGTAAGGACCACCTCTGTATTGTCTATTTCATCTTTCAGCAACTCAAAAACGTACTGATGAAGTTCGGCGTTAACACGGTCTAACAGACTGGCTTCTGACTGTGCCTGAAGCTGTTTGTTTTTAATGGCGACTTTTTCAACATGCAGCAAACGGCGACGGGCATCGCCCTGTTCCGACTGGGCAAACGCCACTTCCCCCGGACTGCGGCGGCCCATCATCTGAGACACCCGCGCAGGCGCAATCAGCAGGTTATCAAACCTCTCATTGATTGGGGGTAAGTTGTCAGGGGTATGCTCCACTACCGGGCGGCTCCTGCGTACGTCATTTTTATTCGGGGTGCTGTCGGGTACAGAAAACGAAAGCATATCGGGCTACCGGAAAAATCATAGTAACCTGTTATCGGCCGGAGTATGACTTTTTTTGAATACTTTCTGAATATTATGCATCTGCCAGCGTAATAAACCGCTGCAAAATAGCGTGGCCATGCTCTGTCAGCAGTGACTCCGGGTGAAATTGGACACCCCACAGAGGCAGCGTTCTGTGGGCAATCGCCATAATTTCCCGCTGACCACTTTCGTTAATACACCAGGCTTCCACTGACAAACTGTCCGGCAAGGTTTCAGGTTCAAGTACCAGTGAGTGATACCGGGTGACAGTGTATCCGTCGGGTAAGTCGCTGAACATTCCCGTATTATTGTGAAAAAGGGCAGAGGTTTTACCGTGTCTGACCTTATCTGCCCGCGTGACTTTACCGCCGAATACCTGACCAATAGACTGGTGCCCCAGGCAAACTCCCAGCATAGGAATTTTACCGGCAAAGTGGTCAATGGCACTGAGGGTAATACCGGCTTCATCCGGCGTGCAGGGACCCGGTGACAACACCAGGTATTGCGGTGCCAGCGCGGCGATTTGCTCAAGGGAGATTTCGTCGTTACGCACCACTTTTACCTGCTGGCCCAGCTCAGTGAAGTAGCGGGCCAGGTTATGGGTAAAGGAATCGAAGTTATCAATTAATAACAACACAAACTGACTCCGTATATTGTGCCGGCTTAGCGTGGACGGGGAATGAAGCCCAGTGTGTCGTAAACCTTATCCAGTGTGTTAGCTGCACGGGCTGAGGCTTTTTCTGCCCCTTTTTTCATGACTTCATCAAGATAAGCACGATCTTCCCGTAACGCTTTGAAGCGCGTTTGTACTGGCTCAAGCAGTGCAACGACAGCAGAAGCCACATCGCCTTTAAGGTGACCATACATTTTATCTTCGTATTCAGGAACCAGTTCATCAATGGAACGGCCTGTAGACAGAGACAATAATGTCAGCAGGTTAGATACACCCGGCTTTTCTTCAGTGTCGAAATAAATGCGTGCCTGTTCATCAGAATCAGTTACCGCACTTTTGATTTTCTTTGTGAGCTTCTTTGGATCTTCGAGCAAGCCGATGAAGTTTTTCGGATTGTCGTCAGATTTAGACATCTTCTTGCCGGGATCCTGCAGGCTCATAATGCGTGCGCCGAATTCAGGGATGAACGGATCCGGGATAGCAAACATATCGCCGTAGATGTTGTTCATACGTGTGGCAACATCACGGGCCAGTTCCAGGTGTTGTTTCTGGTCGTCACCTACCGGTACCTGATTTGCCTGATATAACAGAATATCTGCGGCCATCAGTGCCGGATAGGTGAAAAGGCCGGCGTTGATATTGGTTACATTCTTCGCAGACTTGTCTTTAAACTGAGTCATGCGGTTCAGCTCACCCATTTGGGTATAGCAGTTCAGGATCCAGGCCAGCTGGGCATGTTCGGGTACATGGGACTGCACGAACAAGGTGCTCTTTTCGGGGTCAATGCCGCAGGCCAGGTATAAGGCCAGACCGTCAAGGCAGGCTTCCCGTAACGCCGCGGGCTCCTGACGCACCGTAATGGCATGTAAATCTACCAGCATATACAGGCAATCGTGATCATCCTGCATGGCAACCCACTGTTTGAGGGCTCCCATGTAATTACCGATAGTAAGTTGTCCTGAGGGCTGACAGCCACTTAATACAATGGGTTTGTTACTCATTTCCTGATTACCTGTACCTGCTGAATTCAGACATTGTTTGCGGCGGCTAATTCCCGTCGCATGTCGTCAATTACATTTTTATAGTCGGGGGCATTAAATATTGCCGAGCCGGCAACGAACATATCTGCGCCGGCTTCTGCGATGGCACGAATGTTATCGGTTTTTACCCCTCCGTCAATTTCAATACGGATATTTTTACCACTTTCTTCTACCCGCTGTTTAACTGCACGGAGTTTATCAAGGGTTGAAGGGATAAATGACTGGCCTCCGAAACCCGGGTTCACCGACATGATCAATATGTGGTGCAGTTTGTCGATGACATGGTCAAGGTAATGAAGCGGGGTGGCCGGATTAAAAACCAGTCCGGGCTGGCAGCCGTTATCAATGATCAATTGCAGCGAACGGTCGACGTGCTGACTCGCCTCAGGATGAAAACTGATATAGCTGGCGCCGGCTTTGGCAAATTGTTCGATAAGGTCGTCCACCGGTGACACCATCAGATGCACGTCGATGGGAGCGGTAATGCCATATTTCCGCAATGCTTCGCAAATCATCGGACCAAATGAAAGGTTGGGGACATAGTGGTTGTCCATCACATCGAAGTGAACCACATCAGCACCTGCTGCCAGCACTGCCTCCACGTCTTCCCCCAATCTGGCGAAATCAGCAGACAATATAGAAGGGGCGATTAAAAACTCTTTCATAGCTTCATACCTTATATGTTCTTAAGAACGCACCGGATGATAGCGCGGCAGGCCGCGTTTGTCTTGTCTGCGGCCAGCATAAGCAGGGCCGGATACCGCAAATAAGTGCGAATTATAGTGTCGCAATGACATTTCTCACTAAATGTCATGAAATAGGATGAATGACTGCACCAAAATGGTGATGTTGTTCATATTTAGTGCGAACCATAATGGTGCTGTTCGGTTTTATTTAATGATAGATTTAAAATTTGTGAATAAAAATTCATTGTAATCAGTTGGTTATTCATAAATTTATGATTTTAATCAGATGGGCATTAGTTTTGCCTTATACGAGAAAGCTGAATAAAAACAATAAGACAGAAATCGTTCAATACGTACATAAATAAAATCCAACGGAGAACACATGAAAACTTCCATTCAAAAAACGTTGCTGGCTGTTGCCGTATCATCTGCAGCTTTACTGACTTCTGCGCCTTCTTTTGCAGAATTGAGTGCGAACGTAAGTGTCACAAACAACTACATCTGGCGTGGCCTGACTCAGACTACTAACGAACCTGCTGTTCAGGGTGGTATCGACTACGCTGACGAAAGCGGTTTCTATGCCGGTACATGGGTATCTAATGTTCAGTATGCGTCAGATGACGTGTACTCATACGAGCATGATCTGTACTTCGGTTTCTCAGGTGAGTCTGGTGACTTCACTTATGATGTCGGTTACCTGTACTACAACTACGATGCAGAAGCTGAATTCGATTTCGGTGAAATCTACGGTACTGTAGGTTACGGCGGTTTCAGTGCAACCCTTTACTTACTGGCTAACACTGAAGCTGATGAAGGCGAAGGCCAGGACTTCGGTTTTGCTCAGGCTTCTTACGTGTCTCTGGACTACGGCATGCCGGTAGCTTCCGGTGCAGAGCTGGGTCTGCACGTTGGTTATCACCAGGGTGACTTTGCAGAAGCTTTCAACGGTGTTGAAGGTTATGCAGACTGGGCAGTATCTATCGCGAAAGACGGTTTTACTTTCGCCATTACCGGTACAGATTTAGATGATGAATATCCGGGAGACGCTCTGGATAACGATTCAATCAAGTATGTTATTTCTTACGGTGTAGATTTCGAACTGTAAGATCAACAGACCACTTTTATAACGTTGAGAGTAAAAGCCCGGAGCATCTGTCTCCGGGTTTTTTATTTTAAATACAGCCATAAGGTAACTTCGCCTCCCGCTGTTATCCGAAGATGAAAAAAATGCCACTTTTCCTGTACTAACTTCAGCTTGTTAGAATTCTTATTGTCGCTATAATAAGGTTACTTTTTAGCCGGCGAAGACAATCATGGAAAAGATAAGTTTCTTTCGTAAATCACGCTTTTGCGTGAAAAAACCAGCAGGTGCTCTCGTTGCGATAGCAGTCATGCTGTCTGCTGCATTTTGCGATCCGGCCACCGTGACAAAAGCTGTATGCGACTTTCAGGATGAAGCGCAAACGGTAACTCAGGCAGCAGCCTTGCCCCGTGAGTGTTCAGCGCTGATGATGACTGAAGTCAGCTGGCTGGAATGGGCGTCCGGTAAGTCCACATCTTATCAGTTTCATTTCTTCGACCTGTTAGAACTGCTCTATGGCAATTCAGACAGAGATTTCCAACCCGCAGGCAAATAATGCTTATCAGCGGTAAACCTAAATCTCCCGGCTTTTTCGCCATGATTCTGAGCGTACTCGCCAGTGCATTTGGTGTGCAGAGCCAGCAAAATTACGAGCGGGATTTTAATCAGGGTAAGCTGGCCGGATACATTGTAACCGGTGTGATATTCGTTGCATTACTGGTGTTGGGTCTGGCGAGTCTGGTAAACGCCATCATTAACTGAGTATTACTTTAAACCTGTGTGCTTCAGCACCGGTTTTACCGGCTTCTTTCTGCGTTTGCGGGGTTTAGGGGGCGGTAAATCTGTCGCCGGAGCAAAATATGCCAGCAACTCAGCCGCAGGTTTGCGGTTTTCACCCTTCTGACTGATAGAGCGCTTTACCGACAATTCCGAAATTTCAGCACCGGCATACAGCTTCCTGGTCAGCGGAAGATCATGATTGGATATCAATACCGGTATACCCCGTTTCTTTGAGGCACGAATGGCCAGCTCTGCCAGCTTATGCTGTGAATCAAGGCCAAAACTTTTGGATGCATAACTGGTGAAAGCCGCTGTTTTGCTCAGGGGAGCATAAGGCGGATCACAGTAAATCACATTACCCCGTCTGGCACGACTGAACACCTTCTCAAACGGTAAGCAGGTGAACACCGCCTTTTGGGAGCGCTCGGCAAACACCATCATTTCTTCTTCAGGGAAGTAAGGCTTTTTGTAACGGCCGAAAGGAACGTTAAATTTGCCGGCGAGGCTGTAGCGGCAAAGGCCATTGTAGCCATGACGGTTCAGGTACAGAAACAGGATAGCGCGGTAATATTCATCTGCTGTGTGATTAAACTCTTCCCGCAGCGCGTAGTAGGTGGCTTCAACGTTATGTTTGTCTGAGAAAAAGCGGGACGCATCATGTACAACGGCATCCGGTTGGGCTTTCAGAAAGTTGTACAGATTAATTAGATCGGGGTTTATGTCGTTAAGCAAATAACGCTTGAAGTCTGTATTTAAAAATACAGAGCCAGCACCAACAAAAGGCTCAATCAACCGATTGCCCGAAGGAAGTTTGGCATTGATGTTTTCTACCAGGCTGTACTTACCGCCAGCCCACTTCAGGAAGGCCCGGTTCTTCTTCTGCATCATGCTTTTTGAATGTTACCCACGCGCACATCACGTTTTTAACGTGTTATAGGATGTTATTAGCTATTTGTCCCGGGCCAGCCGGATATTCAGTGACTATCAAAGCCATAATCGATTGTATCTGTCATCGGTGATCCCCACAACCTGCAATCGAATAACCGGCGCATTTAACGGCGAATTAAAGCGGGAACGATCAGATTTGCAGCAAAGTTGCAGGTGATAACGACAAATACGTTGAAGGTTAGCGGGCAGATGCTAAAAAACGGTCGAGCACATTAGCAAAGGCCTGCCTTTCCCGCTGAGACAATGGCGGAGGACCGGAGGTTTGCACGCCACTTGCCCGCATGGTGTCCATAAAATCACGGATATTCAGCCGTGAGCGGATATTCTCGCGGGTAAGTTCTTCACCCCTTGGTGTGACGACACAAGCCTGTTTACTGATGACTTCGTCTGCCAGGGGGATGTCTGAAGTAACGACCAGGTCGGCCGCTGAAACCCGCTGTACGATTTCGTTATCGGCAATATCGAATCCTTTCTCCACCTGCAGGCGTGTAAGCCACGGGGAAGGCGGAACCCTGATCCCATGGTTTGCCACGAAGGTCACCATGGTTTTAGTGCGCGGCCCGGCTTTGAACAGGATTTCTTTAATGGCAACCGGGCAGGCATCGGCGTCTACCCAGATGCTCACAGCCATTATTGGCTTACCTTTTCAATTTCTTCCAGAACATTGCGGCCCCGCTTGATGAAGATTTTTTCACGGCCCTGGAAGGGCGGGATGGTGGCCACAGCATTGTTAGCTTCTGAAAAAGCGTCGAATTTGTCATTGTATAAAATAACAAACCAGTCACCGCCGTAACGCTGAGTGCGGTAAATCCAGATGAAGCTTTCCATGTTGTTGTCTTTGATGAACTCTTTCATCAGGGTCTCATCTTTCAGGCCGGCTAGCTGAACGATGTAATCATCTGCCTGAATACTGTTAAACAGTTGTTCATTGTCATAGTTGCCACTGCCACTGAATACCGGTTCTGCTCTGGCCGGTGTTTCAGGTACAGACGGCGCCGGACTGGTACGGGATTCGGTGACCTCAGCCGCACGGGGGCTTACAGAAGGTGTGGCAGGAGGTGTCACTCTGGCGACCTCACGGACAGGCTGTGCCGTTTCAGTTGCAGGTACTTGCGTACGGGTAGCAATGCGGGCTGGTTCGTCAGCCGGGGGCGGTGATACCTGAGCCGGTTCTTCCGGAATATCACGGATTTGTCCTTTAGGACGGCTCTCCAGCACCATAGGTTTGCGACCCACTTTGGCTTCGGTGATCAGCGGCTTCTCCGGTTCAGAACGTCTTTGAGGTTCTGGCTGAGCTGGCTGCACCTTGCGCCCAGATACGAATTCATCAAAACCTGCTGATGCCATAGGCTCACGGGGAATGCTTGTTCTGACTGGTGTCACTTCCTGCACTTGTGCCGGCGCTTCTTCAATCTCTTCACTGGTATCAGTAATAGATGCGATTAATTCGTCTGCGGTTGCGTTTTCAGCGGTTGTATCGGAGAAATCGTTTTCGGTACTGAATGATGAGGCTTCAGATCCAGTATCAGTCTCCGGTTCTGCAGGGGTATCCTGCGATACCGGTACTTCCACTTTCTCAGCCGTCACATCTTCGATAAAGCTGAGTAAGTCTTCCGGCTGGGCATTGTCTTCAGCAGTTGGTTGATACTGGTCTTTTTCATCGATAGCGGCAACAGCCTTGTCCCAGGAGACGACGGGTTTATCTTCCTGCACGGCTTTTTGTGCAGGATCTTTTAGTTCATCAAAAGCTGAGCCCGGTTCAACGGAGGATACTGGCGGGAACTGGTCATCAATAGGGCCAAACAGGGCCTTGATATCATCGCCATACTGCATGTAAATCAGGCCACCGAAAACGGCAACAAACATCACTGCGACAAGTGAAATGAAGAGAGGGGAAGCCAGTACACTGGTACTTCTTGTTTGCAGATGTTCCTCCTGACCATTGCGTTTAGCCAGGTGCTCGTGAAAAGCCTTACGTCGGTTCTCAATCATAGTATCTAACTCTGAGCCAGGTTGTTGAGTCGCCACTGACTGACTGCTTATAAGCAGAGGCGTATCGGTGTTTTTTGCCGGTAGCCATTTCCGGGCTCTCTCCGCCCAGGTTGACTCACCGAACAGTAATACATTCAAATGTTGCTTATTGCCTGCAAAACGGCTTTGCAGTACCAGATCCCACAGCTCCTGAAGCAGTTCGTCCGGTACATGCTCCGCCTGGGTAATGGTTATGAGAATGGGACCAACATGCTCGTTAAGCCCTGCAAGCAACTCATTCAGCGGCCGTATATAGCTGCCAACCAGTGTACCCAGTAATTGTCTGCAAAGTTGACGACGATAATCTGACAGCTCCATAGTAGGATCGGCTGTCACATAGGCGATTTCTGTCTCGTCGTGTTGCTGGAACACAAAAGATTCCAGCGTCTTTTTTTGCTGAGCAGCGGAATCCCCGCTTACAAAAATTAGTTGTGAAGAATAGTTGACCAGATATTCCAGTCTTTCATGCAATTCAGATTGCACCTGATTACCCTCAGCTGATTACTGGTGTTACGCACTTACCATTGAATGTCTGGCGATACTGATGCGCAGGTTGCCGGTCAGCGAAGAAGTTGCGTTAAAATTTCGTCGCTGACGTCTTTAGTCACAACCGCATGTCCGATACCTTGCGGAATAACAAAACGGATATTACCCGCTTCGACTTTTTTATCCCGGCGCATATGCTTCATGTAGGCATCTTTGTTCATGCTGTCGGGACCCGCTACCGGAAGGTCGAAGGCTGCCATCAGGGCAATAACCCGACGACTTTCTGACGCATCCATCCAATTCAGTGCTTCTGCAGCTTGACACGCAATTACTGTACCAGCTGCTACGGCTTCACCGTGCAACCAATTTCCATATCCCTGTTCTGCTTCGATAGCATGACCAAATGTGTGACCGAGGTTAAGTATGGCACGTAATCCGCCTTCCCGCTCATCCTTGGCTACCACGTCTGCTTTTATCTCACAGCAACGGTAGATGGCGTCTGCCAGTGTTTTAGTTTCCAGTGTTTTAAGCTTATCGGCATGATCTTCCAACCACTTGAAGAAATTTTTGTCATAAATTATGCCGTACTTAATGACTTCAGCCATGCCGGCCGCAAATTCTCTGGCCGGAAGGGTAGATTGGGTATCAGTATCGATGGCGACAAAAACCGGCTGGTAGAACGCGCCAATCATGTTTTTCCCAAGTGGATGATTAACCGCGGTTTTACCGCCAACGGATGAATCAACCTGAGAGAGCAGGGTGGTGGGAACCTGTATAAACGGAACGCCACGCTGGTAAGACGCGGCAGCAAATCCGCATAAATCACCGATTACCCCACCGCCCAACGCAATAAGGGTGGTATCTCTGGCAGCATTCATCTCCAGCAGACGTGTCATAATAACGCCGAATTGTTCCAGAGATTTATGTTGCTCACCATCGGGGATAATGATGGTTTCAATATGCACATCGCCACAGGCTGCTTTTGCTTTTTCAAGATAAAGCGGTGCCACTACATCATTAGTAATAATGACAGCCAGCGGGCCTTTGATATAAGGAGAGAGAACAGCAGGCTTTGAGAGTAAGCCCGCTTCTATGTGAATCGGGTAGCTACGATCTCCGAGTTCTACAGTTAACATCGACATCACGCAGCGCCCCTATTCCTGAATGTTACTTATAATCCGATTTTGCTGATGATTTGGTTAGCTACCGCACGGGCAGACTGATCATCAGTATCAACAATGTAATCCGCCACTTCTTCGTAAAGCGGGTTACGTTCCTCAGCAAGGTTACGCAGGATTTGCTCCGGTTCACCTTTTTGCAGCAGAGGACGACGCTTGTCACGTTGAGTACGGGCGACTTGCTTGTCGATAGTAGTTTGCAGGTATACAACGATACCCCGGGCAGATAAACGGTTACGAACAGCTTTGTTTGTTACTGAACCGCCACCTGTCGCCAACACGATACCTTGCTTGTCCGTAAGATCGTTTATGACGTTTTCTTCGCGCTTGCGGAAACCTTCTTCACCTTCCAGGTCAAAAATCCATGTAATATCAGCACCGGTACGGCGCTCAATTTCCTGGTCGGAATCAAAAAAATCTAGGTGAAGTTCGTCTGCAAGGTGTCTGCCGATGGTGCTTTTGCCAGCACCCATGGGGCCAATTAAAAAGATATTACGTTTTTCAGCCATATTTGCTTATATCACAACTTTTATTCTGTTAGGGGTAGTGGTCTTGCCTTCGGGACTACCCATTCACTTGCGCCCGTTCACTTCAACAACAGGCACAACGCTTAAAACCTCGCTTTATTTTCGAGAGCGGGATTATCTCAGTTTCACGGGCAGCGATGCAAGTTTTGTTGTACTTTTAATCGATAGACTTTGAAATCAGCACGTTAGCGCTATAAATAACAACGACAGACCGGTTAACTGGTCTGCCGTTCGGGGTTATTTTGACGTTACGTTGTGAAAAGTCTTACAAAGATTCTGCTACGATCTTCGGTGTGACGAAAATGAGCAGCTCCCGTTTCTGATACACAGAGGCGTTTCTTTTAAATAAATTTCCAACTACCGGTAAATCGCCGAATAACGGCACTTTGGATACATCTGAGGTACTGGTTTGCTGGAAAATACCACCCAGCACCACAGTTTCGCCATTATCTACCAGCACTTGTGTCTGGATTTCCTGCGTATCAATGGCAACCGCCGGGCCGGTAGATGTATCAACCGTTTCACCACGGGTATCCTGAGTAACTACCAAATCAAGAATGATCCGGTTATCAGGGGTAATGTGTGGTGTCACTTTCAGGCTCAGTACCGCTTTCTTAAACTCTACTGACGTAGCGCCGCTGGACGTCGCCTGTACATAAGGAATTTCTGTACCCTGCTCAATATAAGCTTCATGCTGGTTGGCGACTGTAATACGGGGACTGGCAATGATTTCACCTTTATTCTCCGACTCCAGTGCTGACAGCTCCAAATCCAGGATGTTACCGTCTATTAAATCGGCAATCTGAAAACCAATGCGGGCGACACCTGTGGTGGTTACCGGCAGGTTCACATTCAGCCGGTCAGAAATGTCCGGTACGCTGCCAGAGGACGCAGAATCAGCACCTTCCAGTGAACCTGAAATCGCACCGTTGCTTTGGGTATCTGTGATACCCCAGCGTACGCCGAGTTCTTCATCAACATTGTCACGCACCGTGACCATACGGGATTCGATGAGTACCTGCTTGACCGGAATATCCAGCGCATTAATAACAGCGCGGGCTTCATCGATAGACTCCTGAGTATCTTTCAGCAACAGCGTGTTGGTACGTTCATCAACTGTGACTGAACCACGGTCTGATAAAATGCCGCCATCCTGCGATTTTAAAATTTGCGCAATGGCATCCGCCTTTGCGTAATTCACCGTGATATTCGATGTAGTCAGCGGTGCCAGATCTGACACCTGCTTTTTCGATTGTAACTGGGCAGTTTCCCGCGCGGTCAACTCTTCTGCAGGAGCAACCAGCAGAATATTGCCTTCCATGCGCTTATCCAGCCCTTTGATTTTAAGAATCATCGCCAGTGCCTGATCCCAGGGCACCCCTTCAAGGCGAATAGTTACGTTGCCGGTAACCGTGTCTGTGGTTACCAGGTTGAAGCCATTGGTTTGAGCAATGATTTGCAGCACCTGACGAACCGGTACGTCCTGGAAGTCCAGTGAAATAGGTTTCCCTGAGTATTCCGGATCTTTATCAAGTTCAGCCAGTTCTTCTTTACTCATCGGCTGCAGTTCAATACGCAGAGTATTGCCCTGCTTGCGGTGGCGGGCCAGCACGGTGCCTTTGTAATTGATTACAAGGCTGGCACTTTCTTCGTCCTGGAAAGTCTCAATAGACTGCACCTCTGTGCCGAATTGAACCACATCGAGTTCAACAAGCTGGTCATCTCCGAGTTCGGTTTTAGGCAGAGTGATGGTGAGTTTTCCCTGTGCCTCAATGAGTTGCGGCGAAAAGTTGTCGTTATCAAATTCGATAACGGTGACAGCCATATTGTCGGCTTCACGGGAAAAATCGATATTGGTCAGGGTTGAGTTGAAGATCTTATCGACTTCAGCATAAGGATCCAGCAGTACGGTTTCCTGTTCCTGGGCAATAGCCGGCGCAGCCAGGACATTAAAAATCACCAGCGCAGCCACAGAGCCACCCACCCAAAGCCATCTGCGGCTCCGGTTGTGCAGCTTTTTATTGAAAAGGTATCGCTCAGACATTGTTATTATCTCCTGCCGCTGCATTCATCGACAGCGTGGTTTGTTCCCGTTGCCAGCATCCCGCTCCGTCGGGTAGCAATTGTTCAATAATAATGGATTCGGTGCCAATTAACTTAATTTTTCCGTAAAACAAACCGACATGACTTCCTTCACGGGCTTTTAACAGGCTGCCCTCGTTGGTCTTGAACAATACCCAGCGTACACCCTGCGTGCTAAATGTGCCAGATAACGTCAGAGAATCAAGACCATACTTCTCAAGTTCTTCTTTTCTGCGGTCAAAATCAGGCTGTAAACAATTGTTGTTTGTGGCGACGACCACCGGAGAGGTTCGATCCACCGGACGGGCGAAAGGGCTTCTGAAAGAAGAGGCTTCATATTCAAAAGCAGGTTGGGATTTGAACTCAGGGTACGGGTCAACCTGTACCTGCGTTGTAGCTTTTACCTGCTGGATATACGACACCAGGTCGTCCACCCGTGCGCCACAGGCAGAAAGTACAGAAACCAGTGCTGCAAGCAGAACAAAACGTGACGATTTTAACATCATGGCTGTTTTGCTCCCTGTTGAGAATTCATGGAAGTACGGTAGGTTTTCGCTTGCATCTGCAGATTCAGACGGTCCGCTTCGTGCACAATCTCAAAATCGTGCAGAGTAACGATCCTTGGTAAATCGGCTATTTCAGACACAAATTCACCAAAGTTGTGATAGCCGCCTGATACCTCAATTTCGATAGGTAATTCAGTATAGAATTCTTTCGGCACTTCCTGCTGCCAGTTCAGTAGCTTAAAGGTAAGACCTGACGTGGTACCTACGTAGGTAATGTCATCCAGTAGTCCCGGCGTTTCGTTACTGGTGGGCAGTGAACGTAGCATGGTAGAGAAATCGGCCTCAATTTGCTTTAACTGTTCCATGTAAGCATTGAGGTTCACCGCGATACGGTATTTGGCCTGGAACTGCATTTTCAGTTCCTGTTCTTCAATTTCTGCCTGTTCAAGCACCGGGAGCTTAGGTTTTACAATGAACCAGTAGCTCAATGCACCAACCACGATAATCACGAACAGCATAACCACCAGTTTTACTTCTTTCGACCAGATGGCGACTTGTTCGAAGTCCAGTTCGTTGAGTTCTTTCAGCTTACTAAAATCAAAACTCATTTTTTATTACCTCCCGCAGAAGGTTGTTCAATGCGTGGTGCAACTTCCGGGCTGATATTAAATTTAAGTGTGAAGTCGCTTACTGCGTCACTGGCCGATGTGTCTGCTTTAATAGATGACAATTCTCCGCCCGAAAATACCGGAGAGTTATCAAGCCGGCGCATAAAATCTGACAGGCGGTTATTGGAGTCACTCAGCCCCTGTATTTCAATACTGTTCCCCAGTCTTCTCATGGACGTAAAAGACACACCGGCTGGCAGGATTCTGGCCAGCTCATCAAACACCGAGGGAGCAACGTTCCGGCTGACCTGAAGCTGTTCAATCAGTGCCATGCGCTGTTCAATCGCTTTCTTCGCTTCTTTAATTTTCTGGATTTCCGCGATTTGCTTATTCAGAACAGCAATTTCTTGTTTGAGGTAATTATTGCGGGAATTCTGATTACGGATTTGTGCATCAATGACCTGACCCACAGCCCAGAAAATTGCACCGACAAAAATGGCGATGCCAAGAATAAGGATCAGATACTGTTGTTTTTGTTGCTGGCGTTGCTTTTCCCGCCACGGAAGCAGGTTTACATGTGCCATTCGCTAAAGCTCCGGCTGGCCAGACCCGCGGCAAGGGCAAGCTGGGGGGCCAGCGCCGCCAGTTTTTCCTGATCGAGTTTGGGATTAACGGTCATACCTTCAAAAGGATTAAATACTTCTATTTCCATACCCAGGTCCTGTCTCAATGACTCGACAAGTTCCGGTATGGTGGCACCGCCGCCGGCGAAGACAATTTTCTCCGGGCGATCACCGTGTAATGTAGACACGTACATCTGAATGGCCCGCTGGATCTGTTGCTGCAGATTGGCAGCAAAAATGGGCAGGGTATCCTGTTGCCAGTTACCCGGCAGTGTGCCCAGCAGAATTTGTTTTTCTACCTCGTCGGGCTCCATCATATTGATGGCCGCGAGATCCTGAATCAGCATATTCATGCCAAAAGCATGTTCTTTGGTGTAAATCACTTCACCGTTCTGCCATACACAGATTTGCAGCAGTGAAGCTCCCAGGTTGATACAGCAAATCTTCTCGTCCTCATTTTCCAGAGGATGGAAGTAAAACAGTGCATTACCCAGCGCATAACCTTCCATATCAACCACTTTAGGCTCGAAGGGAACTTCTCTTACCAGAGTAATACGGCTGTCGACCAGGTCTTTGTGGGCAGCAGAAAGGAGCACATTGTCTTTGCCGGGGTAGGTTTTACTGGGGCCGAGTACTTCGAAGTCCAGATACACTTCCTCGAGTGGATAGGGGATCAGGCTGTCTGCTTCGATTTCAATCTGACCTTCCAGTTCGAAATCAGACTGTTCCGGGTCCATGTGTACCACTTTACTGATCACAGACGAGCCCGCTACGGCAATATTGACCGCTTTAACCTTCGTTTTCAGTACTTTCTTAATTTTCTTCAGCGTAATACTGATGGCGTCGAAATCTTTGATTTCACGCTCGGAAAACGCCCGTTTCGAGATGGGCTCGCATGCGAACGCCTGCAGCACAAAGCCTTTGGCATTGCGTTCAATCAACACTGCTTTTATTTGACGAGTGCCTATGTCAAGGCCCACAATAGGTGGCAGCTTTTTCTTAAACAGCGATTTCATTTGCTGGCGTCCGGAATTTCAGAATTAATACTCTAAGGTAGAATGTAACGCAAAATATTTAAACTGTATGGTTATGATACAGGTACATAGGTATAAATTTCTGACACTAACCGGCGTAACACTCTTGGTAATGAAAACTTCGTGAAGTACATAAAATCCCTTTTTCTGATTGCAATTATTGGCGGCACGCTAGGCGTAGCGGCACTTGCCGGTATTTATTTTTATATCAAACCAGACCTGCCAAGTGTTACTGTCCTGAAGGATGTACGCTTACAAACACCCATGAGAATTTATACCTATGATGGAAAATTAATTTCTCAATATGGAGTTAAACGGCGGATCCCGGTAAAACTTGAGGACGTACCTGAAAAATTGATTCAGGCGGTAATAGCTACGGAAGACAGCCGTTTTTATGAACACTATGGTATCGATCCTATCGGTGTGGCACGGGCGGCTTTCAATTTAATTATCACCGGTGAAAAGCAGCAGGGCGCCAGTACGCTCACCATGCAGCTCGCCCGCGGATTCTTCCTGACCCGCGATAAAACCTTCATCCGTAAGATCAAAGAAATTTTCATTGCGATTCACATGGAGCAGGTGCTGAGTAAGCAGGAAATCCTCGAGCTATACCTGAACAAAGTTGAACTTGGTCACCGTGCATTTGGCTTCGGTGCCGCTGCCCAGGTGTATTACGGGAAGAATTTAAAAGAACTGAACCTTGCCCAACTCGCTACGATTGCCGGTTTACCGCAGGCGCCATCGGTGCTGAATCCTGTAAGCCGGCCGGAACGTTCGGTTGAGCGCCGGCGTATTGTGTTATTACGTATGCTGGATGAGGGCTTTATCACGAAGGCTGAGTTTAATGTAGCCGCCGGTGCGCCGGTAACAGCACGTAAACACGGCGCTGAAATAGATCTCGACGCCCCGTACCTTGCTGATCTGATCTACAACGAGATGGTTGAAATCTACGGGAAGGAAGAGGCTGAAACCGGGGGATATCAGGTATATGCCACTGCGCCGTCTGATATTCAGCAAGCGGCACAGGATGCAGTTGTACGTAACTTACACGACTATGATGAACGTCATGGTTACAGAGGCCCGGTGACCTGGTTGTGGAACAAGCCTGCGAAAGATGAGGATGATGAGCCGGAAGAAAATCCTCTGGCCCTGACCGATCAAAACAAACAATGGACGCCGGATGAAGTGCGAACTGCGCTGGATGCGGTGCCGCATTTCCACCCGCTGGTGCCTGCGGTGGTCACGCAGGTCTTTGATCCTGCCACGCCGGAAGAAGAGCCGTCGATAACAGTGACTGACCTGAATGGCATGGAGCGTGTGATTAACTGGGAAGGTCTCGATTGGGCCCGTCCTTACATTACCGATTCCCGTCAGGGAGATGAACCTGAAACCGCATCGGATATTGTTTCTCCCGGTGCTGTGATTTATATCCGCATGCAGGACGAGCAGTGGCGGCTGGCACAAATTCCGGCGGTCAGCGGTGCTCTCATTGCTCTCAATCCTCATAACGGTGCGGCTGAGGCTGTGGTTGGCGGCTACAGCTTCTATCAGAGCCAGTTTAACCGTGCTACCCAGGCCAAGCGTCAGGTAGGTTCAAATATTAAACCCTTTATCTATTCCGCTGCGCTGGAAAATGGCTATACCCTGGCATCCGTCATTAATGATGCGCCGATTAATCAGTGGGATGCCACCACCGGCGTGGCCTGGCGTCCGCAGAACTCACCTCCGGAATACGACGGACCAATCCGTATGCGTGTGGCACTGGGTAAATCGAAGAACGTGGTCTCAGTGCGTTTGCTACGGGGTGTGGGATTACAAAAAGCCAGAGAGCATCTGGCAAAATTTGGCTTCGATAAAGACGAAGTGCCTAACGATGAAACCGTGTCACTGGGTTCCGGCGCGCACACGCCGCTGGAAGTCGTAAGGGCCATGTCTGTTATCGCCAACGGCGGTTACCTGATTACTCCATACTTTATAGACCGTGTGCTCAATGAGCAGGGAGAGCAATTGTGGCAAGCTTCTCCGGCGTGGGCGTGCAACCCGTGCTCTGAAAGCGGTGAGCAAATAGCGGGCGCGGCTGCTCAGGACTACAGTGAAGACAATGTAGAGGCTATGCTGGAAGCCCAGCTGAATGCTGAGGGCGGTCTGGGCAAAGGCTTGCCGGTCACAACTGACGATTCAGCAGAAAAGCGCTCAGCACCAAGAGTGATCAGTGCACAAAATGCCTTCCTGGTAGCTGATATGATGCGAACCGGTGTACGTGCCAATGGCAGCTGGAGCAAGAAAACCTACTGGATGGGCACTGGCTGGCGGGCGAGAAATATTCTGCAGCGGGATGACCTGTCGGGCAAAACAGGTACAACCAATGATGCGCGGGATACGTGGTTCAGCGGATTTCATCGGGACATTATCGCAACAGCCTGGGTAGGATTTGACGATATGAACCGTAATCTTGGCCGCTCTACCCGTAATCAGAATCTGATCAACCGTAATCCTGAGAAGTTTAACTGGCTGGGTAATGCCATGATTGGTGGTGAAGATGGCGCGAAAGCGGCGCAACCTGCCTGGATCCGGTTTATGCAGAAAATACTCGATGGTGTGCCGGAAGAACCGATGGCCATTCCGGAAGGAGTGGTACGAGTTCGTATCGACAGGGGCACAGGAAAGTTGACCAGACGAACAGACCATACGACACTATTTGAATACTTTGCGCAAGGCACCGAACCGAAGGTGTTCGTGCTTGACGATGAAATCGTCGATCCTGCACAAGGTGACGAAAACGCAGCGCCCGAGCCAGAGGAAATCTTTTAGGCGAGAAGGTTTTGGCCGGGCTACATTCCCAACAATAAATCGGATAAACAATGTCAGACGAGTCAAACCGATATTTATATATACCCCACGCTGGACCCTCACTGTTAGAAACGCCCTTGTTGAACAAGGGCAGTGCTTTTACGGCCCGTGAACGGGCCTCTTTCAACCTGACCGGATTACTTCCGCCAAGGTATGAGTCAATCGAAGAACAGGTTGAACGTGCGTTCATGCAATACAGTTCTTTTGATGATGCTCTGAATAAGCACATCTATCTGCGGGCCATTCAGGATAATAACGAAACCCTGTTCTATCGCCTTATCCAGTCACATATTGAAGAAATGATGCCCATCATCTACACCCCTACAGTAGGTGATGCCTGTGAGCAGTTTTCTGACATCTATCGCAGTTCCCGCGGACTTTTTGTTTCCTGGGAAGAACGTCATCAACTGGATGATATCGTCAGGAACGCAACAAAACGTAAAGTAAAAGTGATTGTTGTGACTGACGGTGAGCGGATCCTGGGTCTCGGTGACCAGGGGATCGGCGGCATGGGTATTCCAATCGGTAAACTGTCGCTGTATACCGCTTGTGGTGGTATCAGCCCGGCATACACGTTACCTGTCATGCTGGACGTGGGTACCAACAACGAAAAACTGTTAAACGACCCGATGTACATGGGCGCGCGCCATCCGCGTATCGGTCAGGAAGAATATGACGAATTTGTCGACATGTTCATTAAAGCGGTTAAACGCCGCTGGCCGGAAGTAATGATTCAGTTCGAAGATTTTGCTCAGCCAAATGCGATGCCTTTATTGCAACGCTACCGCAACGAAATCTGCTGTTTCAATGATGACATTCAGGGCACCGCAGCGGTGACTCTGGGTACCATTCTGGCAGCCTGCCGGACCACTCAGCGCAAATTGTCTGAGATGAAAGTGGTCTTTGTCGGTGCCGGCTCAGCAGGTTGCGGTATTGCAGAAATGCTGATCCAGCAAATGGTGTCGGAAGGACTGACTGATGCGCAGGCGCGCAAGCAGGTCTTTATGATTGACCGTTTTGGCTTGCTGACCGAAGGTATGGAAGGCTTACGTGACTTCCAGGCGAAGCTGCAGCACAGTCAGGAAGACATTGCAGGCTGGACGTTCTCCGGTAAATTCCCGTCGTTGCTGGATGTGATGCATTGTGCTCAGCCTGATGTGCTGATAGGTGTGTCCGGTCAGCCGGGTCTGTTCACTGAGCAGGTTATCCGCGCAATGAAGAGTCATTGCGAACTGCCCATTATCTTCCCGTTGAGTAATCCGTCACGACAGGTTGAAGCCCGGCCTGAGCAAGTTATTGAGTGGACAGACGGCGAGGTCATCATTGCTACCGGCAGCCCGTTCAAACCTGTTGAGTACAACGGTAAGGTGTATCCTGTTGCCCAGTGTAACAACAGTTATATCTTCCCGGGGATTGGCCTGGGTGTTATTGCGGGTAAGGCAAAGCTCATCAGTGATGAAATGTTGATGGCAGCCAGTAATGCGCTGGCGTCGGCATCACCTATGGCTAATACCGGTGAAGGCTGCTTACTGCCGCCACTTACTGAAATTGCAACTCTGAGCAAAGACATCGCCTTTGCCGTGGCGAAAGTGGCTATGGAGCAGGATCTGGCGCTGGAAATGACGGACGAGGCCCTGAAAGCGAGTATTGAGAAAAACTTCTGGCAGGCTGAATACCGCCCGTATAAGCGGGTAAGTATTTAAGCACAGTAAAGCCGGAGCCGCTAATACCGGTATAAAACATACCGGTATTATTCAGCGCCGGCCGCATTGACTGCGAATAAAAAAAGACCGTGCAACGCAAGTTGTACGGTCTTTTCGTTTTTAAAGATGCAACCCCTTGGAGATGAGTTCCTTCGGTTATCCTTTCGCTTAAATCCCTTCAGGGAAGAGCGATTCTTTGGTTACTACCTGAATGCTTTCGATGATACTGCGGACATCCGGATCTAATTTTTCATTTTTAAGGGCCAGCATCCGGTTACGTTCAAATAGCTCTGTATGTTGTTCAATGCGTTTACCCATTTTACTCCAGGCCTGAGCCCTTGCCTGATATGGCCAGGCTTCCAACTCGATGCGTTGTGAATCCAGTTGTGTTAGCAACATTGACGCAACTGAAGCAATAGTCATACCTCCAAATATGCTTGAATCTGTTTTGTCAGGATCTATGGACACGAAAGTAGTCATCATCGGACCATAGGTTTTTAACCAGTCGTAATATTTGTTGAAAGCCTGCTCATCATACTCATCAACAGCAAAGTTGTACGACTCACGTTCAGATACGGTCACCCGTGTAGGTGTAGGGTCTACATAAACGGCAGTGGTGGTTGTGGCTGTGGTAACGATAGGACCGGCATCCGTCGCTTCGGGCATGGCGTCATCTGCGCCGCCTACCGTTAACAATCCGCCTTTACCCAGGCCACCTTTTACTTCCTGAGCCTTATACGTGCGCAGGGCCATTACCATCTGGTTGTAAGAATCGGCAAACGCAGTTACCAGCATTTTACCTTCCGGTGTTTTCGAGAAGCCACCGGCGCCACCGGCTGCCGCACCGGCAAACATGCCCCCAAACAGACTGAAGTCATGATTCGCTGCGCTGCCTGTGGATGATGAAACCTGAACACCTGAGCGGTTATCAATGAGCAGTAACGAGGTTGCCGCTTCGTTTTTACTGAAGCCGCCGCCCACGATGGAACCCAGCGCGCCAAATAATGCACCGCCTATGGCTTTACCGCCCTGTGTTTTTTCTGCAAACAACACGGAAGGGCTGAGAGTATAGTCTGCGGCAACCATCTGACCGCCACCAATGTTTGAGCCTGATCGCAACTGTCCGGACTGCATCAACTGCCGTTCAGTATTCATGGCATTCATAGCACGGCCCCGCTCGACAATTACAAAGCAGTTGGATTGCTGAATCATCAGGCGGATCACTGGAATCGTGCTGCCTAATTTAGGGTAGGTCCTGCGGTATTCGGACCACCAGGGTAAAGAAGTGTCTTCAAACACACTGAGTGTACCGAGGGTTTCGTCGCAGTTTTCCAACTGAGTATTATTGTTAGCTGCAGATGCCCCGCCGGCTCCACCACTTACAGCGCCAGAATCACTACCGCCCATTTTAGGACTGGTAGACATACAGGCGGTCGCAAAAAACAAAGCGCTGATAACGGTTATAACGGGTTTGGCGAGGGATTGTACCTGGGATGCACAACCTGAGCCTGGATTATTCCTTTTCACAATCAATTCCTCTGATAGGTGTAATAAGTAAACCGGATCAGGCTGGATTTATGACGATATTAGAAACAACACCCGATTCCGGTGTTGAACAAAAGATGGCGGAGTTGACTGCGCGAACTTATCCATAAGCTTCGGGATGGTCGCAATTCCCTTTTGACGACTCAACAAATTCAAAATAGCACTGCAGGCCAGATGGGACAAGATAATTGATCAAAAAATGATCATAGTATGGGATAAGCAACAATACCTTACACGAGGAACAGGAATTTATCTTCTTGCATGTACCCTTAACTTATTGATCTTTCGTTCGGTGTGAACGGCTTTGCATACAGGTTGAAGAAAAACTGTACGCTCTGCGGCTAAAAAGTAAACGAACACATACGTAAACTAAAAAACCTCCTGCACGGGCCGGAAAGTGTCGGTACATCGCTACGTTTTCACTTCAAAAATGACTAAGTCACCCACTGTGTTGTTAGTTAATTTTTTGTTTTATATGCTCTTTTTTTCTTTGGCACACTGCTTGATATGACCATGGCACAGGAACAAATTCTGGTTAACGCCTATATAGAATTTAAGTGATATTGAAACAGCAATGCAGAGAAAACGGAGAATAATAATGAAAACAGGAGCTGGTGCAGTAATGAAGCGCTATACAAAGAAAATTAGTCGTGCTCTGAAGCAGGCAGGCCCCGCGGCTCTTATTATTTCTTCTGTTTCGCTACTGACTGCCTGTGGTGGTGGCAGTGGTAGTGAAGTGACTCAGGTCGAAGATACAGAAACGTTTTTCTCTAATTTCACATTGAATATCTCAGATGCGCCGGTGGATAACGCCAGTGAAGTGGTCGTATTTTTCAGCACCGTTGAGTTACGCGGGAATGGTGATGCAATCACCATCGATGTCACAGACAGTAACGGCGATCCCCGCGAGATAGATTTGCTTACCCTTCAGGGAAATGCATTTGCATCGTTGATAGAAGATTTTGATTTGCCCGCCGGTGAATACACGCAAATTCGAATTCCTGTGTCTGAAGCGTCTTACGTGGTCATGGATGATGGCACCTGGCCTTTGTCCGTACCTTCCGGTGAAGTGAAGTTAGACGGTTTTACTGCGCTGGCCGGAGAGGAGCAGACATTTACCGTCGAATTTGATTTACGTAAAAGCCTGGTGGATCCGCAAGGTCAGGATGAGGTGTTCCTGAAACCCCGGGGAATACGCCTGGTCGATAACAGCGAAGCCGGCGGCATTGAAGGCCGTGTCGGGGAGTCATTGCTGACTCAGGCTGCTTGTTCTGTGAAGTCTGACTTTACTTACGGTAATGCTGTTTACGTATTTGAAGGCACGGGCCTGGATGTGGCCTCCTTAGGGGATGACGCAGACACCAGTGCCACAGATACTGAGTTCCGCCCGGTCGCGATAGCAACGGTTAATACCGAGACCAGTTTCGATCAATCATCTTACGGGCTGGGCTATCTGGAAGCCGGCGATTACACGCTGGCACTGACCTGTCTGGGTCATCTGGACGAGCCTGAAACCGACGATGATAACGAATTTTCTTTTTTAACTGTCAAAGAAGTCACGGTTGCTGCTAACGAAGTAACAATAGCCAACTTTGACAATTGAGCCTGTTTGCGGGCAATGGACTGTCCGCTCTTTTATTCTTATCTGGTGTGAAAGCATCTCAGATTACTCTGAGATTTCACACCAGAGGTTTACATTTGAACCGGCCAGCCAGGCGACTTTGGACAATCATTGCGTGGTGGCTGCTTAGTTGATACTTTAACGGTATCAACGCGTTTACCCTCATCTTACATGACTCTCCCTGAGATAGACTTTGCCCAGGCAGTAGGGCTGCTCAGCTTTGTGCTTGGCATACTGTGCTTTTACCAGAAAGACGACCGGCATCTGAAACTGATGATGGTGGTGATGAACCTTAATCATGCCTTCCACTTTTTCCTTCTGAATGCCATTACGGCAGCCGTAAGCGCGCTGCTGGCCGTTTTGCGAACCGGGTTATCGCTGAAAACCAGTTCGCCGGTGGTGGCTTTCTGGTTCATTGCTTTTACGATGGGGTGGGGGATCTGGCTGGCAGACAGTTGGAAAGACTTGTTCCCCATTCTCGGCAGTTGCGTAGGCACCTATGCGGTTTTTTGTCTCACCGGCATTTCTATGCGCATTGGCTTCATAATTGGTGCATTGTGCTGGCTGACTAATAATATACTGGTGGGGTCTATAGGCACCACGTTGCTGGAACTTACCCTGATTGCGGTGAATTTAAATACCATCCGCCGGCTCTGGCTGCATAAAAAACT
Organism: Alteromonas sp. ABV2_168; assembly: GCF_056161165.1. Classification (NCBI taxonomy): domain Bacteria; kingdom Pseudomonadati; phylum Pseudomonadota; class Gammaproteobacteria; order Alteromonadales; family Alteromonadaceae; genus Alteromonas; species Alteromonas sp. ABV2_168. The sequence continues at coordinate 661,697 of NZ_JBSWYQ010000001.1, forward strand.
TAATGAAGATATCCATGAGGCCGGAACCTGATGTTTATTCCTAAAAATATGCGTATGCCTGCGGGCGGACAAACATGGTCGTTCATTAAAGCGCACAGCTTCGGTGTGATGATTACACCTGATCTCACCGCCACACATTTACCTTTTGTGGTTCGTGAACAGGAAGGGCAACTGCTGGGTCATATGGCGAAGGCAAATCCTCAGTGGCGGGATGCAGATGGTCAGCGGGTGCTGGTGATTTTTTCCGGCCCTCACAGCTATATTTCTCCCCGCTGGTATGCCAGTAAGCCAAACGTCCCCACATGGAATTATGCTGCTGTACATGCTTACGGGACGCTTGAACTTGTTGAGGATGAGGCAAACCTTGCGGCCATGATTGCACTGGTGGAAACCTACGATCCGGGACTCACCGGGGATAAAAGTATAATGTCTGACGACTACGTGAATAAGTTATCCGGTGCAACCACCGGATTTCGCATTCATCTTTCCCCCCCCTCCTCCCCCCCCCCCCCCCCCCCCCCCCCCCCCCCCCCCCCCCCCCCCCCCCCCCCCCCCCCCCCCCCCCCCCCCCCCCCCCCCCCCCCCCCCCCC